>NC_007712.1:2085573-2780764 GCF_000010085.1 Sodalis glossinidius str. 'morsitans' | reverse complement strand
AAATGATCCAGCTCGGCAAACAGGATGTGGTGTTCGCCGGCGGCGGTGAAGAGCTGTGTTGGGAAATGGCCTGTGAATTCGATGCCATGGGCGCGCTATCTACCCGCTACAACGAAACGCCGACCAAAGCATCGTGCACCTATGACGTCAATCGCGACGGGTTCGTTATCGCCGGCGGCGGCGGTATCGTGGTGGTGGAAGAGCTGGAGCATGCTCTGGCCCGCGGCGCCCATATTTATGCTGAAATTATCGGTTATGGCGCGACTTCCGACGGCGCGGACATGGTCGCCCCGTCCGGCGAAGGCGCCATCCGTTGCATGCAGATGGCGTTGAAAGATGTCGATACCCCGGTAGATTACCTGAACGTCCACGGGACCTCTACGCCGGTTGGCGACGTCAAAGAGTTGTGGGCTATCCGGGAAACCTTCGGCAGCCAGCATCCGGCGTTCTCCTCCACTAAGGCGATGACCGGTCATTCGCTGGGTGCCGCCGGGGTGCATGAAACCATCTTCACGCTGCTGATGCTGGAGCACGGGTTTATTGCTCCGAGCATCAATATCGAACAGCTTGATCCGCAGGCGGAAGGCATGAACGTCATTACCGAGCCGACCCGACGTGCATTGACCACCGTCATGAGTAACAGCTTTGGTTTCGGCGGCACGAACGCAACGCTCGTGATGCGTAAATACGGCTAAGCCGTGTCGGGTGTGGCCGGGCCGTGGCGCCGGAGCCCCGTTGTCGTGCGCCGGCGTCAGCGTTCACGCTAACCAACGCGTCCCTTTCTACCGTGACGGCTATGGAAGGGAAGGGCGTTGGTTTTTTTATGCTCTCTTTGCCGTTAATTTGCCATGAGCAAGCTCGCATCATCATGCTGAACCCACTATACATTAGGCAACATTCCGGCGAATAAGACGTTGTTTTCGCTGTGCAGTGCGGTGTTTCTTTGTTATTTGACCGTGGCGCTGCCGTTACCGGTCATCCCTCTTTATGTTCATGACGAGTTGGGACTCAGCAATACGCTGGTCGGCGTCGCGATAGGCATTCAATTCCTGGCCACGGTATTGACCCGCAGTTATGCGAGTAGACTTGCCGATCAGTTCGGCGCTGCAGGGGATGGCGGCATGCGGGTTGGCCGGTGTATTCCCGCTACGGGCTGCTGTTGATAGGGCGCGTCATGCTGGGTTTCGGCGAGAGTCAACTGCTTACCGGTACTTTGAGCTGGGGGTTCGGTTTGTTGGGGCAGTCGCGCGCTGGCAGGCATCGCCGTGACGCTGCTGTTTACCCGGCAGCGGCGTCTCGAGAGCGGCGACACCGACGCCTGACGGGCGGGGCACTTCCGCGCGCAACGGACGGCGGTCGCAGTAACATCACTATGCTTTTCTGCCCTCCCTGCCGCGACGGGCCGGCAGGAGGCTTGGCACCGCACGCAGGGACGCACACGGCATCATCAAGGTCAGGCTCCTGCGGCGCGTCCGCCCCTTTCGGCCATCAGCGGGCCAGCAGCCATATAACTACCAGCACCACGGCGACAAAGACCCCTATCACCAGCGGCGATCGCGCCGAGCGGACCGGCCGTGGATCGTGTTCGATGGCGATAAGCGTGTGGGTTAACGGCTGGAGCAGCCGGACATCCGGCGTCTGGCTGTCGGCGGCGAAATGTTGCCGGCAGTACTGTTCCACGGCCTGCTGCTCCTCGCCGTGGACAGGATGCTTGAGCACCGCCGTGAGCGTGGCCAGCGTGGGATGCCCTTGCTGCGACAGAGTCAAATGGCTTTGCAAGAACTGACTTAATAACGGGAAATGGCGGGCGGGAATAGGATCGCCGGATTTCAGCCCCATCATACGGTGCAGACTTTCCCACAGTTCGGTGGGCGTCTCGCCGGTAAGCGCCGCCAGTCGGGTGATAAGCTGGCTGAGGGCCTGGTGTTCCGCCGGCAGCAGGGTGCGATCGGTCATGGCGGCCTGCTGCGGCGCCGGAATGTCCAACTGCCCATTTTGCAGTAAATGCAGTACCTGACGCAGTTGGCCGGCGTCCAATTGGCTAAGAACGGTGTGACCAAACTGGCTGCGAATAAAATCACTCACCGCCTGGCGGTTATTACCCTGCGGCAGCAGATCGGTTAACTGCTGCAATAATTGTCGGCCGGCCAATGTTTCCTGTGCCGTCACCAGCCGTCCCTGCAGCAGCTGTTCGGTGGGAAGAAAGTGGCGCACCCGTAACTCACCGCCGCCGGCGATTTGTAGATGATGAAACAGCGCGGCCCAGATTTCCGCCGGTTTACTGGGGCTTAGAGCCATAATACGGGTAATCAACCGCTCAAGCGTCATGCGCTGAGCGGTGGTCAGGGGTTGATCCGGGCCGGGCGGCGGTGGCGTCTGACCCCGTGGCGGCGTACCGGGACCGGTAACTGGTTGCATAATGCATATCCTCTCGGGAGGGCAGACGGTGAAAGTCAGGCGCGGCCCCGCTAACGGCGCGATGTTGGGGGCTGATAATAACAAGTCCGCGTCGGCAGCTGTAGCATCCGGCGTCGGGATGGCATTTTCTGCCGGACGAGATGAGTGAACCCTGCCGCTGCAAGCTTAGCCTCTCTCATCGGCGACAATGGCAAAATGAAGCGTGATAGGGTTGGGATTCTTACGCATTCGGTGGCAGAATATTCCCCCCCCCCTTTAACGTTTGATGGCACTGTGCTGCCGGAGCCTGATGTGAAAATCCTGGTGGATGAGAATATGCCTTATGCCGAGGCGCTGTTTGGGCGTCTTGGCGATGTGCAGACTGTGGCGGGCAGGGCGATTCCCGCGCCGGCGCTGGCGCTGGCCGACGCGCTGATGGTGCGTTCGGTGACCCGCGTCGACGGAGCTCTGCTCGACGGCAGCCGGGTGAAATTCGTCGGTACCGCTACCGCCGGCACCGATCATGTGGATGAAGACTGGTTGGCGCAGGCGGGGATCGGTTTTTCCGTGGCACCGGGCTGCAACGCGATTGCGGTAGTGGAGTATGTCTTTTCCGCGTTGCTGTGGCTGGCGCAGCGGGACGGTTTCGCGCTGCGCGACAAGACCGTCGGCATTGTTGGCGTCGGGAATGTCGGCGGCCGTCTGCAACGGCGGCTCAACGCCTTTGGCGTGCGTACCCTGCTGTGCGATCCGCCGCTGGCGGAGGCCGGCGCTCCCGGCGACTGGCAGCCGTTGGAAACGCTGGTGGCTGAAGCGGATGTGCTGACGTTCCATACGCCCCTTACGCTCGCCGGCCGGCATGCCACCTGGCATCAGGTGGACGAGGCGTTGTTGGCGGCGCTGCCCGCCGGCCGCATTATCATCAATGCCTGCCGCGGAGCGGTGGTGGATAACGCCGCGCTGCTGCAGGCGCTGGAGGGCGGCAAGCCGCTGAGCGTTGTGCTGGACGTCTGGGAGCCGGAGCCCGCGCTGTCGTTGCCGCTGCTGGCCCGCGTCGATATCGGCACCGCCCATATCGCCGGTTATACCCTGGAAGGCAAGGCGCGCGGCACCACGCAGGTTTTCGATGCCTACAGCGCTTATGTCGGCAGTGATGAGCGCGCGAGCCTGGCGGCGCTGTTGCCGCCGCCGGCGGTGGAGCGTATCCGTCTGCGGGGCGCGATTGATGAAGAGGCGCTGCGTCTGTTGTCGCATCTGGTCTATGATGTGCGGCGAGATGATATGCAGTTACGTCGCGTGGCCGGACTGCCGGGGGAATTCGATCGCTTGCGCAAAAATTACTATCAGCGCCGGGAGTGGTCGTCGCTGTGCGTGGAAACCGACAATAGCATTGGCGCGGATGCGCTGAGGCAGCTGGGGTTCCAAGCTCGGCCGTTCGCCGGCTGAGGCTGCACGAGGCCTCAGCCTGTCGTGCCTGACTGTAGTTGCTCTCTTGGCCGCAGGATGCGCCCGGGACCTTTTTCGCTATTTTGATTGACGGATGCCGCAGGTGCAGTGCGTCGCGGCATCGCAAAACGGGAGATAACATGATGTCTGACGGCTGGAGTATCGTTCTTTTGGGAGCAACAGGCGCAGTCGGTACGGCGCTGCTGGAAATTATGCAGGAACGCCAATTCCCGTTCGGGGAGCTGTTTTTACTGTCCAGCGAGCGCAGCGCCGGCGAAACGGTGAGGGTTAACGGACAAAGTTTGCAGGTGAGCGAAGCGGCGCAATTCGATTGGACGCAGGCGCAACTGGCCTTCTTTGTCGCCGGCGCGCAGGCCTCGGCGCTGTATGCGGCTGAAGCCGCCGCCGCCGGCTGCCTGGTGGTCGATGTCAGCGGCCTGTTTGCCCTGGAGCCGGACGTGCCGCTAGTGGTGCCGGGCGTCAATGATGACGTACTGGCCGATTACCGTAACCGCAATATGGTCGCGGTAGCGGATGCGCTGACCAGTCAACTATTGTTGGTGGTAAAGCCGCTTACCGATCTGGCGGGCCTGGGACATCTGCACGTCAGCAATTTGCTGTCTGCCTCCGCCCACGGCAAAGCGGCGGTGGATGATTTGGCGGGTCAGAGCGCCCGCCTGTTGAATGGTTTGCCCGCCGAGCCGGGCTTTTTCCCGCGTCAGCTGGCGTTCAATCTGTTGCCGCTGCTGCCCGCTGATGCCGGCTCGGTGCGCAGCGAACGCCGTCTGGTGGACGAAGTGCGTAAAATCCTGCGTGATGAGGGGCTGCCTATCTCGGTCAACAGCGTGCAGGCGCCGATATTTTACGGTCATGCACAGCTGGTCCATCTGGAAACGCTGTGGCCGATGGCCGCGGAAGAAGCGCGCGTGGCGCTGGCGGCCGGTGAGGGGCTGACGCTGAGTGAAGAGCTGGACTATCCGACGCCGGTAGAGGACGCCTCGGGAAACGTCGCGCTGAATATCGGTTGTCTGCGCAACGATTACGGCATGCCCGATCTGCTTCAGTTCTGGTCGGTGGCGGATAATGTCCGCTTCGGCGGCGCCCTGATGGCGGTGTTGACCGCGGAGAAACTGATGACCGAGGCCAGCGCGTGGTGACACTACAAACGGTGCCCCTGCCCGGCGCGGACGAGGCATTGCCGGCGGTGGCCAATGACGGCACGATGAAGCTGGCGCTCGGGATTGAATATGACGGCAGCGCCTATTACGGCTGGCAGCGTCAGCAGGAAGTGGCGAGCGTGCAAGCGTGCCTCGAACGCGCGCTGTCGACGGTCGCCGATGAAACTGTCACGGTTTATTGCGCCGGCCGTACCGACGCCGGCGTGCATGCCACCGGGCAGGTCGTTCATTTCGACACCCGATCGCGGCGACCGGATACCGCCTGGACGCTTGGCGTCAACGCCAATTTGCCGGCCGATATTGCCGTGCGCTGGGTAGCGCCGGTGACGGACGATTTTCATGCGCGTTTCAGCGCGACCGCCCGGCGCTACCGCTATATTATTTATAATCATCCCCTGCGCCCGGCACTGCTTGGCCGCGGGTTAACCCATTATTATCATCCGCTCGATGCGCCGTCGATGGCGCGCGCCGGCCAGTGTTTATTGGGCGAAAACGATTTCACGTCTTTTCGCGCTCTGCAGTGCCAGTCGCGCAGCCCCTGGCGCAACGTGCACCATCTGTACGTCACGCGACAGGGACGCTATGTCGTGGTTGATATCAAAGCCAATGCTTTTGTTCATCATATGGTTCGTAATATTGTAGGCAGTCTGCTAGAAGTGGGGTGCGGCAACCGGCCGGAAAGCTGGATCGCCGACCTGCTGGCGTGCCGCGACCGGACACAGGCCGGCGCTACCGCCCGCGCGGAGGGGCTTTACCTGGTGGCGGTGGATTATCCGTCGCGTTTTTCCCTGCCCGCGTCGTCGTCGCCGGGGCCGTTATTTCTTGCGGATTAACCGCTTACTTTTTATCGACTTGCGTTACCGGGAAAACTGAATGGAATATATTAAATTTATTATCGATTTTATTTTGCACATTGATGTACATCTGGCAGAGCTGGTGGCGCAGTACGGTGTCTGGGTGTATGCGTTTTTGTTTCTGATTCTGTTTTGCGAAACCGGCCTGGTAGTAACGCCCTTCCTGCCGGGAGACTCACTGCTGTTTGTCGCCGGCGCGCTGGCGGCGCTGCCGAGTAACGGGCTCGATATTCATGTGATGGTGCTGTTGATGGTGCTGGCGGCAATCGCCGGTGATGCGGTGAATTATACGATTGGCCGTCTGTTCGGTGAAAAGCTGTTTAGCAATCCGGACTCCAAAATCTTTCGCCGCCGCTATCTGGACAAAACCCATGAGTTTTATGCCCGGCACGGGGGTAAAACCATCATTCTGGCGCGCTTTGTACCCATCGTGCGGACCTTCGCGCCGTTCGTGGCCGGCATGGGTAATATGCGTTACCGCCATTTTGCGCTCTACAATGTCACGGGTGGACTGATGTGGGTATTGTTATTCAGCTACGCTGGCTATTTCTTTGGCAATATGCCGATGGTGCAGCAAAATCTGAAGTGGCTTATCGTGGCGATTATCCTGCTGTCGGTGCTGCCGGGCGTCATTGAAGTGTGGCGTCAGCGCCGGATGGCTGCCAACGGTAAAAGTAAGTAATTTCCCGAAGCCTGCGTGCAGAATGTGAACAAAGCATAGAGTTTTCTGTGCCAAGTCGCTGGCCATTATGGTTTAATGGGCAACCTTTGGCACGCCGTCACCGGCGGGGAGCGTGCGAGACGGCGGCCCTCCCGCCGCGGTTAAAGGTCAATTAGATATAGCGGACTGGCGGATGCCAGGTTCAAACAGAAAGGTTATCGATGAGCTGGATTGAACGAATTCTCAATAAGAGCACTATCACCTCGGCGCGCAGGGCGAACATTCCCGAAGGCGTATGGACCAAGTGTGATAGCTGTGGCCAGGTGCTGTATCGCGCGGAGCTGGAACGCAATCTGGAGGTCTGCCCGAAGTGCGATCACCACATGCGGATGACCGCGCGCGCGCGCCTGCACGCTTTCCTGGATAAAGGAAGCGAGTCTGAGCTCGGTAGCGAGCTGGAGCCGAAAGATATCCTGAAATTCAGGGACTCGAAAAAGTACAAGGATCGCCTGGCGGCGGCCCAGAAAGCCACTGACGAGAAAGATGCGCTGGTGGTGATGAAAGGCGAGTTGTACGGCATGCCGGTGGTGGTGGCGTCATTCGAGTTCGCCTTTATCGGCGGTTCGATGTCCTCGGTGGTCGGCGCGCGTTTCGTGCGCGCGGTCGAGCAGGCGCTTGCGGACGACTGTCCTCTGGTGTGCTTTTCCGCCAGCGGTGGCGCCCGCATGCAGGAAGCGCTGATGTCGTTGATGCAGATGGCCAAGACCAGCGCCGCGCTGGCGCGGCTGCGCGAACGGCGATTGCCCTATATTTCGGTTTTGACTGACCCCACCATGGGCGGCGTTTCGGCCAGTCTGGCGATGCTGGGCGATCTGAACGTTGCCGAGCCGAAAGCGCTGATTGGCTTCGCCGGTCCGCGGGTGATAGAACAGACGGTACGCGAAAAACTGCCGGCCGGTTTCCAGCGCAGTGAATTCCTGCTGGAAAAGGGCGCTATCGATCTCATCGTGCGCCGTCCAGAAATGCGTCTGCGTCTGGCCAGTCTGCTGGCAAAACTGACCAACCGGCCCCAGCCGCAGGACCCATTGCCGCACGAGCCGCGCCCTGATGCGGTCCCAGAGGATCATCAGGACGAGGTATAAAGGGCGGCGTAAGCCTGCCCGCAGCCATCAGCCGGGGGCACGCTTAGTGAAAACCCAGCATAAGCCAATGAACGGACGTATGGAAAATCTGCCTATCCCCCAAGCCACGTCGCCACTGGCCGCGTGGCTTTATTATCTTGAACGTCTGCACGCCAAACCCATCGATTTGGGCCTGGAGCGGGTATGCCATGTGGCGACCGGCCTGAATCTGCTGTGCCCGGCCACCTGGGTCATTACCGTTGGCGGCACCAACGGCAAGGGTACCACCTGCCGGCTGCTGGAAGCCATTTTGCTGGCAAGCGGGATGCGTGTCGGCGTCTATAGCTCCCCGCATTTGCTGCGCTATACCGAACGGGTGCGCATTCAGGGTGGCGAATTGTCGGAAGCCGCCCATAGTGAAGCGATGGCGGTTATCGAAGCCGGCCGTGGCGCGACGTCGTTGAGCTATTTCGAGTTCGGTACGCTGGCAGCGCTGCAGCTTTTTCGGCAAGCGGCGCTGGATGTGGTGATCCTTGAGGTCGGGCTGGGGGGGCGGTTGGACGCGACCAATATCGTCGATGCCGACGTCGCCGTAACGACCTCCATCGCCCTCGATCATACCGATTGGCTGGGACTGGACCGTGCTAGTATCGCGCGGGAAAAGGCCGGTATCTTCCGTCGCGGCAAACCGGCGGTCGTGGGTGAGCCCAACCGGCCGGCGACGCTCGACGCTGCCGACTGCGGCGCAGCGCTATACGCCCGCGATCGCGATTGGTGGTGGCAGGACGACGGCCAGCACTGGCGCTGGTGGGACAATGTGCACGAGCTTACCGCACTGCCGCTGCCGGCCATTCCGCTGGAAAACGCGGCCACGGCGCTGGCCGCCGTTGCCCGCCTGCCGTTCGCGGTACCGGAAGCGGCGGTGCGTCAGGGGCTGCGCGAGGCTTCGCTCCCGGGACGTTTTCAATGTATCGGCCGGGCGCCGCTGATCATTCTGGACGTAGCGCACAATCCCCATGCCGCCGGCTATCTGGCCCGTCGTCTGGCGGCGTTGCCCCGCACCGGCAAAGTCCGGGCGGTGGTCGGGATGCTGGCGGATAAAGATATTCCCGGCACGCTTGCCTGCCTGCGCGGGCAGGTAGATGTTTGGTATTGCGCATCGCTTGACGGGCCGCGTGCTGCCAACGCCGCGCAACTGGCGGCGCATCTTGACAGCGACGCGCAACGGTTTGAGGATGTGCCAAGCGCCTGGCATCAGGCAATAGCGGACGCCGCGCCCGAGGATTGCGTGCTGGTATTCGGCTCTTTCCATACCGTGGCACCGGTCCTGGCGCTGGCTGAAAGGGAGACGTATTGTGGCAAGTAAATTTCAAAACCGCCTGGTCGGGACCATTATCCTGGTCGCCCTCGGCGTCATCATTTTGCCCGGTCTGCTGGACGGTAAAAAGAAGCACTATCAGGACGAGTTTGCCGCTATCCCGCTGGTACCGAAGCCCGGCGACAGTGACGAGCTCGACGCGACGCCGCCGGCCAGCCAGCAATTGCCGAGCAAGCCGCCGGAAGGGGCGGGCGAAGCGGTAGAACAATCCAGCCGGGCGGCCGGCAGCGGTACCCGTCAGCCGAAAACGCTGGCGCCGCCGGATATGAAAGCCAGTCCGCCCGCGGCTACCAAACCGGAGGTCAAGCCGACCGTGTGGCCTGAGAGCAAGCCGGTGCCCAAACCGCAGACGCCGAAAGTTGAAGCGTCCAAACCGCTGGCGCCGAAACCCGACACAGCGCCTGCCGCCGAGCAGGCGCCAAAAGGGGAGGCGTGGGTGGTGCAGCTTGGGGCGTTGAAGAACGCCGATAAGGTGTCGGAAATCGTCGCCAAGCTGCGGTTGTCGGGCTATCGCGTTTATACTTCGCCGTCGGCGCCGGTGCAGGGGCAGATTACCCGGATTTTTGTTGGTCCGGACGCCTCCCGGGATAAACTGCAAAGCGCGCTTGGCGAACTTAACCAGTTGAGCGGTCTTAACGGCCAATTGCGGGCCTACAGCGTACGGTAGACTTTTGCCTGGACAGGACAGGACAGGACAGGACAGGACAGGACAGGACAGGACAGGCTAGCCGAGCCCGGCTGCTCACGCAGGTGCGGCGTTTTGACCGCAGGGACCTCGGTGCCTTGCAGGCGGTCGGCGCACCAGGTTGCGCTATCTTGTTGTGGCGATGGGCCTTTTTCACTCACCGTGATTTATTTAAACCGGGGGAATAAATCCCCTACGCAAACGTTTTCTTTTTCTGTTAGAATTCGCCGCGAACCAGCTGACCGGGCGAATGATCAAGGGATGCATGCATGATCTGGGTTGATTACGTCATTATCGGCATCATTGTTTTTTCCGCTTTGGTGAGTCTAATTCGCGGGTTTGTGCGTGAGGCATTATCTTTAGTGACCTGGGCCTGTGCATTTTTTGTCGCCAGCCATTACTATATTTATCTTGCGATATACTTTACCCGCTTTGAAGAGCAGATGGTTCGCAGCGGTATTGCGATTGCCCTGCTGTTCGTGGCAACCCTGATCGTCGGGGCAATCGTCAATTACGTCATTAGTTCGCTAGTCGAGCGGACCGGTTTGTCCGGCACCGACCGGGTATTAGGCGTCTGTTTCGGCGCACTGCGCGGTGTTTTGATTGTGTCGGCGGCGTTGTTCTTTCTCGACACCTTCACCGGTTTCTCCCACAGTCAGGACTGGCAGCAGTCCCAACTGATACCGCAATTCAGCGGTATCATCAGATGGTTTTTTGACTATCTGCAAAGCACGTCGAGTTTCTTACCGAGGCAGTAGTTGTCCCGGTAACGCTGATGAGGAAATGACAACATGTGCGGTATTGTCGGAATCGCCGGTTTCATGCCGGTAAACCAGTCTATTTATGATGCATTAACGGTGCTTCAGCACCGTGGGCAGGATGCGGCAGGCATCGTCACCATCGATGCCTTGAATTGTTTTCGCCTGCGTAAAGCCAATGGACTGGTTAAGGATGTTTTCGAGGCCCGGCATATGCAGCGCCTGCAGGGCAATATGGGGGTGGGCCACGTCCGCTACCCGACCGCCGGCAGCTCTAGCGCCTCCGAGGCGCAGCCGTTTTATGTTAATTCCCCGTTCGGCATCACTCTGGCGCACAACGGTAACCTGACCAACGCCCACGAACTGCGTAAAAAGCTGTTTGAAAACGGGCGGCGTCATATCAATACCACCTCCGATTCGGAAATCCTGCTGAACGTTTTTGCCGCCGAGCTGGATCGCTTCCCGGATTATCCGCTGGAGGCGGACAACATTTTCGCGGCGGTGGCGGCGACTCATCAGCAAATCCGCGGCGCCTACGCGTGTGTCGGCATGATTATCGGTCATGGTCTGTTTGCCTTTCGCGATCCCAACGGCATCCGCCCACTGGTCATCGGCAAGCGCACGCTGGCGGACGGGCGCAATGAATATATTGTGGCCTCCGAAAGCGTGGCGCTGGATACGCTGGGTTTTGATTTCCTGCGCGATATCGCGCCGGGCGAGGCGGTATACGTCACGGAAAAAGGGCAGCTGTTCACCCGGCAGTGCGCTGAGAACCCCAGGCATCATCCTTGTCTGTTCGAGTATGTCTATTTAGCCCGGCCGGACTCGTTCATCGACAAAATCTCGGTCTACAGCGCCCGCGTGCGCATGGGCCAAATGCTGGGCGAAAAAATCGCCCGCGAGTGGGAAGATTTGGATATCGATGTGGTGATCCCGATTCCGGAAACCTCCTGCGATATCGCGCTGGAAATAGCTCGGATACTGAACAAGCCCTATCGTCAGGGATTTGTAAAAAACCGTTACGTCGGCCGGACCTTCATCATGCCCGGTCAGCAGGTTCGCCGGCAGTCGGTGCGCCGTAAGCTTAACGCCAACCGCGCCGAGTTCCGCGATAAGAATGTGCTGCTGGTAGACGACTCCATCGCGCGTGGTACCACCTCCGAGCAAATCGTCGAGATGGCACGCGAGGCGGGCGCCCGTCACGTATACCTGGCCTCCGCCGCGCCGGAAATCCGCTTTCCAAACGTTTACGGCATAGATATGCCGAGTGCCTCGGAACTGATTGCCCACGGCCGCGAGGTGGATGAAATACGGCAGCTCATCGGCGCAGATGCGCTGATATTCCAGGATTTGGCCGATCTGGAACGGGCGGTGCGGGAGGATAATCCTGACGTTGAGCAATTTGAATCTTCGGTATTCAACGGCATCTACGTGACCCGCGACGTGGATCAGCGCTATCTGGATTATCTGGAGTCGTTGCGCAACGATGATTCCAAAGTGATGCGCGCCCAGACCGAGGTCGAAAACCTGGAAATGTATAACGAAGGTTGATCGGTACCGCGCGGGTGCAGTAGGTTATGTTCCTGACCCGCGCTTTATGGCGGCAGGTCATCTCAATCCGGGCGGTCAACCGCGCCGGTTTTTTTCGTCTTTGCCACTGGCAGGAGTTGAGGTATGAAACGTCTGATAGTCGGTATCAGCGGCGCCAGCGGCGCCATTTATGGCGTCCGCTTGCTGCAGGTACTGGGCACGCTGCCGGAGATTGAAACCCACCTGGTCATCAGCCCGGCCGCGTGGCAGACGCTGACGCTGGAAACCGCGTACAGTCTGCACGAGGTGCAGGCGCTGGCGGATGTCGTGCATGATTCCCGCGATATCGCCGCCAGCATCAGCTCCGGTTCATTCCAAACCCTGGGAATGATTATCTTGCCCTGTTCGATGAAAACCCTCTCCGGCATCGTCAATAGCTACAGTGACGGGCTGTTGACGCGCGCGGCGGACGTGGTGTTGAAAGAGCGGCGCCGGCTGGTGCTGGGAGTGCGTGAAACGCCGCTGCATCTGGGCCATCTGCGCCTGATGACGTTGGTGGCCGAGCTGGGCGCGATCATTATGCCGCCGGTGCCGGCGTTCTATCACCGTCCTGCCCAGATAAGCGATATCATCGACCAAACGGTCAATCGGACGCTGGATCAATTCGATCTGGTGCTGCCCCAAGACCTGTTTCCGCGCTGGCAGGGCGGCTGAGTGCCGCCGTTATTATTTAAATTTATGTAAAATTATTATTCTGATAATTATTTAAAATAAAATTACACAAATAATGAACATGCTGGGTAAATGGATGGTGCAGCGCCGGGAGCGATTGGCGCACGCACGGTCCAGCGCGCCAGTCGCACTACCGATTTGCGCCAGATGTCAGAGGCCACAACGGCCTCTGGCGCCCTGAACATGCATCGCGGGCGCGGCGCGATATATGGCATGAAAAGTGCAATGGTTCCGGCGGAAAAGGACACACGATCTGCCGGGCATTAAATAATTATACTGAGGGTAATTTATAAAACAGCTGTTAAAAGTTCTTCCTTTGGTGGCGGCGCGGGCAGCGCGTTTGCCGCAGTACCCAAAAATATCCGCATTGGCACCGATCCGACCTATGCCCCTTTTTAATCGAAAAACGCCAGCTGCGAGCTGGTGGGCTTAGATATCGATCTGGCCAAAGATCTGTGTAAGCGTATCGAGGCCAAGTGTACCTTCGTGGAAAGCGATTTTGATGCGCTTACCGACAAGCTCTACGCCGCCAACGCGCGTTTGATTGCCAAAGCCGGTAGCCCGATTACCCCGCCGCTGGATTCACTGCGCGGCAAACGTGTGGGCGTGTTGCAGGGGTCAACCCAGGAAGCTTACGCTAATGCTATGTGGCGGCCGAAAGGGGTGGACGTGGTCGCCTATCAAAACCAAGATCTCATCTACGCCGATTTGACCTCGAGTCGCATCGACGCCGCTTTCCAGGATGAAGTCGCCGGCAGCGAAGGCTTCCTGAAGCAGGCTGTGGGTAAAGGGTATATTTTTGCTGGCCCGGCGTTGAAAGACGACAAATTCTTCGGTGTCTGTCCGGTATGAGATTACGTAAAGACGAAACCGATTTGAAAGATGCGCTGAATAAGGCTTTTGCCGAGATGCGCAAAGACGGAAGTTACGATAAATACGCTAAACAATACTTTGATTTTGACGTGTACGGCGGTTAATCCTGTCATAGGGCATAAGCCCGTGGCGTCACGGGCTACGCCGGTATTTCTTCTTCGCCAGGACAGGTAAGATCGATGCTTTTTGGTTATTCGCAATTAATTATCAACGGCGCGCTGGTGATCCTGGAGCTGGCGCTCAGTTCCGTTTTATTGTCGGTAGTCATCGGTCTTATCGGCGCCAAACTCTCCCGTAGCCGCGCGCTGGCGGGTTGCTTTGAAGGCTGGCGTACCTGACATGGTGCTCATGCTGCTGATCTTTTACGGGTTGCAAATTGCACTGAACAGCCTGACGGAAGCCGTCGGTTTGGATCAGATCAATATCGATCCGATGGCCTCGGGGATTATTACCCTGGGCTTTATCTACGGCGCCTATTTCACGGAAACCTTTCGCGGGGCGTTTTTGGCGGTACCCCGCGGGCAAATCGAGGCGGCCACCGCATTTGGCCTCAGCGCTTCGCAGACCTTCCGCCGCATTCTCTTTCCCGCCATGATATGTTTTGCGCTGCCCGGCATCGGCAATAACTGGCAGGTCATTTTAAAGGCAACCGCGCTGGTTTCGCTGCTCGGATTAAATGATGTGGTGAAAGCCACACAATTGGCGGGCAAGGGCACCTATCAACCGTTTTATTTCGCCATCGTCGCCGGCGTGGTGTATCTGCTGTTCACCACCCTGTCCAACGGCGTGCTGCTGTGGAGCGATGGCTACCGTTTCACCGGACTGGCGGTGACCCTGTGGCTGCTGATTATCTCGGTGGTGCTGGGGGGGGGATGCTGGCGGTGGCGCGCGTGTCGTCCCGCCGCTGGGTACGTTTACCGGTCTGGCTGTTTACCTATATTTTTCGCGGCACGCCGTTGTACGTTCAGTTGCTGGTGTTTTATTCTGCAATGTACAGCCTGGAAATCGTGCGCGGTACCGATGTGTTAAACGCGTTCTTTCGCAGCGGCATGAACTGTACGCTGCTGGCGTTGACCCTTAACACCTGCGCTTATACCACCTAAATTTTCGCCGGCGCCATCCGGCTGTGCCGCACGGCGAAATTGAGGCGGCGCGTGCCTATGGCTTCTCGCCGTTTAAGCTCTACCGCGCCATTATACTGCCCTCCGCACGGCGTTGCCGGCCTATAGCAATGAAGTCATATTAATGCTGCACTCCACCGCGCTGGCGTTTACCGCGACAGTGCCGGATATTCTTAAAATCGCCTGGGATATCAACTCAGCGACCTATCAGCCATTTTATGCCTTCGGCATTGCCGCGGTATTGTATCTAATGATCTCTTTTGTGTTGATTAAACTGTTTAAACAGGCGGAAAAGCGCTGGCTGAGCCATGTCAAACCGCAATAACCCACGTGCAGGATACGTATATGCCAGAAATCAAATTGTCGATCCAGGAGCTGCACAAACGCTACGGTGACCATGAAGTGCTAAAAGGCGTGTCACTTGAGGCGCGCGCCGGCGATGTGATAAGTATTATCGGATCCTCAGGCTCCGGTAAGAGCACCTTTTTGCGCTGCATTAACTTTCTGGAAAAACCTAGCGAAGGATCGATCGCCGTTAATAATGAAAATATTCATATGGTGCGCGACCATGACGGCCAGCTTAAGGTGTTTGATAAAAAACAGCTGCAACTGCTACGCACCCGTCTGACGATGGTATTCCAGCATTTTAATTTATGGAACCATATGACCGTGCTGGAAAACGTCATGGAATCGCCAGTACAGGTGCTGGGCCTCAGCAAAAGCGAAGCGCGTGAACGCGCGGTACGCTATTTGGACAAAATGGGTATTGATGAGCGCACACGCGCCAAATACTCTATCAATCTTTCCGGCGGGCAACAGCAGCGCGTGTCCATTGCCCGCGCGCTGGCAATGGAGCCGGAGGTGCTGTTGTTCGATGAAACGACCTCGGCGCTGGATCCGGGCTAGTGGGTGAGGTGCTGCGCATCATGCAAAAGCTGGCTGAAGAGGGCAAAACCATGGTGGTGGTGGACGCACGATATGGAATTTGCGCGCTATGTCTCGAACCACGTCATTTTCCTGCATCAAGGTGTCATCGAGGTGCAGGGGCCGCCGTCAGAGGTGTTTGGCAGCCCGAAAAGCCCGCGGTTGCAGCAGTTCCTCTGGGGCCCTCAAGTAACCGCCTCGTCGGTTAGACGGCGTTGACGATTTCCGTTAGCGCCGCTTCCAGCTCGCTATAGCAAAAGGTAAAGCCGGCCTCGGTCAGCCGCCGCGGCATTGCCCGTTGGCCACCGAGTATCAGCGATGCCCCTTCGCCCAGAAATAATTGCACCGCCCGTGCCGGCACGCGGGTGAAAACTGGCCGGTGCAGGACGCCCGCCAGCACGCTGCTGAAATGTTCATTGCGCACCGGATAAGGCGAGCAAACATTGAACGGGCCAGCCAGTCCGTCGGTGGTTAGCATAAACAGCAGGGCGTTGACGATATCGTCGATATGGATCCATGACATGAATTGGGTGCCATCGCCGATGGGACCGCCCAGCCCGACTTTGTACAGCGGCAGCAATCTGCCGAGCAGACCGCCGTCGGCGGCCAGCACCACGCCGGTACGCGACAGGCAGACGCGGGTTTTTTCGCTGCGCGCCCTGAGCGCCAAATCTTCCCAGCGTGCGCACAGAGTGTGGGCAAAATCAATAATCGGCGGTTCATCTTCGTCCACTAGGGCATCATCCTGGTCTCCATAATAGCCGGTAGCGGAGCTGGAGATGAACACCGAGGGCGGATTCTCGCTCTGGCGTATCAACAGGCTCAGTTGACCGGTGACGTCCCAGCGGCTCTGACACAGCTTGTTTTTTTGCTCGTCGGTCCAACGGCGCTCGGCGATAGGCTCGCCGGCCAGGTTAATCACCGCATCAAATTCGTTGAGGTGCGACAGCGGCGCCAGCGTGGTCATGGTGGCAATCTCCGGCCCCAGCGTTTGCTGCGCGCGCTGGGTGTCGCGGGTCAATACGGTAACGTGATGCGATAAGGTCTGCAGTCTCATAACCAGGTGCCGGCCAATAAGCCCGGTCCCGCCGGTCAATAAAATTTTCATGGTGGTCTTCTCCGCCCGACATTAATCGATGCGTCGGACCGCAGGGGCCGCGCGCAACGATAGCAAAACTCCATTCTGCCTAAAGCATAGGCCACGGCGGCGGGAAATGCCCGTGGCGGACACAGTGCCGGGATCTGCGCCGCCGCCGGGCCAGCAAGGTTTAGCCGTTAGCCCGCCGCCAGGCGCGTTCCACCGCCGGACGGGTCCGGATCTCGTTGAACCAACGTTGCACAGTGGGATAGTCCGCCAGAGAGATATTCTGCTTCTCATGGGATACCTCCCAGGGGTAGGTAGCGATATCGGCGATGCTATACTGCTCGCCTGCGATGTAGCGGTGCTCCTGTAGTTGCTTATCCAGCACGCCGTAGAGCCGCGCGGTTTCGGTGCGGTAGCGGTTAATGGCGTAGGGGACTTTTTCGGGCGCATATTGGCTGAAGTGGTGTTCTGGCCGAGCATAGGCCCGAAGCCCGTCATTTGCCAGAATAGCCATTGCAGGGTGGTATGGCGTTCGCGCAGGTCGTGGGACAGCAGCTGTCCGGTTTTATCCGCCAGATAAAGCAAAATGGCGCCAGACTCAAACAGGCTGAACGGCGCGCCGCCGTCGGCCGGTTGATTGTCGACAATGGCCGGGATTTTGTTATTTGGCATTATGGCCAGAAAGGCCGGCTTGAATTGAGCGCCAGCGCTGATATCCAGGCGGTGAAGCTGATACTGCAAGCCGGTCTCTTCTAAAAACAGCGTAATTTTATGGCCGTTGGGCGTGGGCGCATAATAAACGTCGATCATAAAGCCTCCATCAGGATGAAGCGTGTGGCTTAACTGTAGTGCAAAAGCGCAGGGGATAAAAGCGAATAAGCAGCGGGGTGTGAGCGGGGTTTTTGGCGCAAAAAGGCGTTAGTCGGCTGACTATAACGGGACAGCGCTGACGCATGGAGGCTGAAGTTTGTTAAGCTTGGCGTGCCGCACCGTCTGTGCGTGCGGCGTCTCGGCATGCGAACAGGAGACGATAATGATAATTGATGATAGCGTCCGATATTCATGGCTCTCTAGCCGCCACGCGCCGGCTTCTGGCAGCGTTTGATTTAAGCGGCGCCCGCTGGCTGCTGCTTTTGGGGGACTTTCTGAACCATGGTCCGCGCAACCCCCTGCCTGAAGACTATCGACCGGCGGAGGTCGCCGCCGCTGGCGCCCGGCGACGCGCTGTTGTACGGCCATACCCATCTTCCCCAGGCGGAGCGTGTGGGGGAGCATATTCTGTTCAATCCGGGCTCGGTCAGCCTGCCAAAAGGCGGCTACCCGGCCAGCTATGGGCTGCTGGCTTATGGCCGGTTACACGTTGTGGCATTAGATGGTGGGGAAACTATTGCGCAAGTCGCAATAACCTTCTAAGTTATGACAAAATACGTCAGTCGCGTTTCTTACGTTCAACCATACCGCGCGGGCAGTCCGCGCCATTGCATAAGGGTGTCATAGGATGGAGAAACAGAGTCAGTCTGCCGGTGAGGAATGGGTCGACATTGTCAATGAAAACAATGAAGTCATCTCCCAGGCCAGCCGCCAGCAGATGCGCGCGGAACGTCTGCGTCACCGCGCCAGCTATATTGTGGTGCATGATGGTGCGGGCAATATTCTGGTTCAGCGTCGTACCGCCTGCAAAGACTTCTATCCGGGCTATCTGGATGCGACCGCCGGCGGCGTGGTACAAAGCGGCGAGGGAATGCTCGATTCCGCCCGTCGCGAGGCGGAAGAAGAGCTGGGCATTGCGGATGTCCCCTTCGCTGAACACGGGCAATTTTATTTCGAGAATGAGGCCTGCTGCGTGTGGGGCTCGCTGTTCAGCTGTGTCACCCATGGCCCGTTTGCGCTCCAGGAAAGCGAGGTCGAGGCCGTCAACTGGCTGACGCCGGAGGAAATTACCGGCCGCTGCGACGAATTCACCCCGGACTCGCTGAAAGCGCTGTCGCTGTGGCTGAGCCGCAATAACGCCCAAAGCTTTGGCAAGCCGCTGGCCTCGCAAACGTCGGACGATGGCGCGGCCCAGTAGCGGGCGCCAGCGTCGCGTGAGGCAGACCCTAGTCTATTTGCACGGGCAAGCCGGCGTAGGTATGAGGCCGGGCGCAGCACATTTGCACGAGCTTTACCGGCGTAGGCGTAGGAAAGAGCACATGACATTAACACGGGCGCTTAGCCGGCGTACGCGTGAGGCAGGGCGCAGTGGGGCTGCACGGGAAAACCGGTTTTCATTTCAGGAAAGTTGCATTACGCCTGTGCGGTGTGACCCGGGGGCCTCGCTCGGGAAAACCCTCGCTCCCGCCAGGGCCGGCGTGGTCGTTTCTGACGCTTTAACGCTAAATCAGCCTTCCGCCTGCTTCGACTGAATAGCGGTCAGGGCGACGGTATAGACGATATCATCTACCAGCGCACCGCGCGAGAGGTCGTTGACCGGCTTGCGCATCCCCTGCAGCATCGGGCCGATGGAGATCAGATCCGCTGAACGCTGCACCGCTTTATAGGTCGTATTACCGGTGTTCAAATCCGGGAAGATGAACACTGTCGCCTGACCGGCCACCGGCGAGTTGGGCGCTTTCGACAGCGCGACGTCGGCCATAATGGCGGCGTCATACTGTAGCGGGCCGTCAATGACCAGGTCCTGGCGTTTTTCCTGCGCCAGACGGGTGGCTTCGCGCACCTTCTCGACGTCGCTGCCGGCGCCGGAGTTGCCCGTGGAGTAGGAAATCATCGCCACGCGTGGTTCAATACCGAAGGCGGCAGCGGAATCAGCCGACTGGATAGCGATCTCCGCCAATTGCTCCGAGGTCGGATCCGGGTTGATGGCGCAGTCGCCGTACACCAATACCTGTTCAGGCAGCAGCATAAAGAACACCGACGACACCAGTGAACTGCCCGGCGCGGTCTTGATAAGTTGCAGCGGCGGGCGGATGGTGTTGGCGGTGGTATGTACCGCACCTGACACCAGCCCGTCTACTTCGCCTTGCTCCAGCATCAGCGTGCCCAGCACCACGTTGTCTTCCAGCTGTTCGTGGGCCACCACTTCGGTCATGCCTTTGCTTTTGCGCAGTTCGACTAGACGGGCGACATACTTCTCGCGCGCCACTTCCGGATCGATGATTTCGATGCCGTCGCCGAGTGTCACGCCTTGTACCGCGGCGACGCGCTGAATCTCATCGGGGTTGCCCAGCAAGACGCAATGGGCAATGCAGCGCTCGGCGCAAATGGATGCCGCCTTCACGGTGCGCGGCTCGTCGCCTTCCGGCAGGACGATGCGTTTACCCGCCTGGCGCGCCAGTTCGGTCAACTGATAACGGAACGCCGGCGGCGATAGGCGGCGCGGACGTTCGGAGCTGGCGGACAGCGATTCGATCCAGGCATTATCGATATGGCCCGCGACATAGTTTTGCAGTTTTTCCACCCGGCTGTGGTCATCGGCCGGCACTTCCAGGCTGAAGCTTTGCAGGCTGAGCGAGGTCTGCCAGGTGTTGGTCTGCACGGTAAACATCGGCAGGCCGGTCTGGAAGGCGCGTTCACACAGTTTCTGAATGCGCGGATCGATGTCATAGCCGCCGGTCAGCAGTACCGCACCGATTTCCACGCCGTTCATAGCGGCGAGGCAGGCGGCGACCAGTACGTCGGGACGGTCAGCGGAGGTGACCAGCAGCGACCCGGGGCGGAAATGCTCCAGCATATTCGGCAGGCTGCGCGCGCAGAACGTGACGGATTTCACGCGACGGGTCTGAATTTCCCCTTCGTGGATAATCGTCGCGCCCAGGTGGCGCGCCATGTCGATGGCGCGCGTAGCGATAAGGTCGAAATTCCAGGGAATGCAGCCCAGCACCGGCAGCGGGCTGTTTTCAAACAGCAGGCTCGGATCGACATTGGCGACGCTGGCCTTGCTGGAATCGTCGAAAATCTCCGACAAATCCGGGCGGGTGCGACCTTGTTCATCCACTGGCGCATTCAATTTGTTGACGATGACGCCGGTGATGTTTTTATTTTTGCTCCCACCGAAGCTCGAACGTACCAGCTCGATGCGTTCTTTCAGCTGGTCCGGCGAATCGTTGCCCAACGACAGCACAAAGACGATCTCGGCGTTGAGCGTCCGGGCGATTTCGTAGTTCAGCGCTGTGGCGAACTGATGTTTACGGGTGGGGACCAGGCCTTCCACCAGCACCACTTCCGCCTCTTGGGTGTTGGCATGATAGCGGGCGATGATCTCTTCCATCAGCACGTCTTGCTGGTTGGAGCCGAGCAGCGATTCAACATAGCTCATGGCCAGCGGTTCGGCGGAAGGAATGGTGGAGTTGGCGCGGATAATACGGGTGGTGGCGTCGAGGGTGTCCTCGCCGGAACGGGGCTGCGCGATGGGTTTGAACACGCTCAGGCTCACGCCCTTTCGCTCCATGGCGCGGATAACGCCGAGGCTGACGCTGGTCAGACCGACGCTGGTGCCGGTAGGGATCAACATGATTGTACGGGACACGGCTAAACCTCTTTCAACGGTTGCTCGTTAGTCAAAAACAGCCCCGCCGGACAAAGCCTGCGGGGGAGATTAGAATTACGCTGTCAGACGCGCAGCGTCCTGGGCGATAACCAATTCCTCGTTGGTCGGGATGACGATGGCTGGGCGGCTGGTGTCGGTGGTTATCACCCCGCCATGGCCGAAACGGGCGGCCAGATTGCGTTCATGATCCACTTCAAAGCCCAGCAGCGCCAGTTTTTTCAACGACAGCTCGCGCACCATCGCGGCATTTTCACCGATACCGCCGGTGAAAATCACCGCGTCCAGTCGGCCCTCCATAAGCGCGCTATAGGATCCGATGTATTTGGCCAGCCGGTGGCAGTACACATCCATGGCGCGGCGGGAGTCGGCTTTTTCGCGGTAATTGTCCTCGACATAGCGGCAGTCGCTGGTCACGCCGGTCAGACCCAGCAGGCCGGACTCTTTGGTCAACAACGTATTAATTTGGGCGACGGACATGCCTAACGCATCATGCAAATGGAAAACGATGGCCGGATCGATATCGCCGCTGCGGGTGCCCATAACCAGGCCTTCCAGCGGCGTCAGCCCCATGGAGGTATCCACGCATTGGCCATTGCGGATAGCGGAAACGGAGCCGCCGTTGCCCAAATGGCAGGTGATGACGTTTAGCTGATCAACCGGCTTATCGAGCAGTTTGGCCGCTTCGCGGCTGACATAATAGTGACTGGTGCCGTGTGCGCCGTAGCGGCGAATAGCATGATCCTGATATAAAGAATAGGGCAGGGCATAAAGATACGACTCTTCCGGCATTGTCTGATGGAAAGCAGTATCAAAAACCGCTACGTTCTTTTGCGTCAGCTGTGGAAATTCTTTCAGGGCTTCGCGGATGCCGATAAGATGAGCAGGATTGTGCAGCGGCGCGAACGGAATGGAATTCTCAATGCCTTTTACCACGTCGTCATCGATAATGGCGGACTGGATAAAGCGCTCGCCGCCGTGCACGATGCGGTGCCCGATGGCGGTTAATTGTGCCGACAGTTCCGGTTTTTGTGCCAAAATGGTATTAACGATAAAGTGCAGCGCTTCACTGTGCGCACTGCCGGCACCTAACGCCGCTTCTTGCTTGGCACCGTCCATCTTCCATTTGATACGCGCTTCCGGCAGATTGAAGCACTCGGCGAGACCGGAGATATGTTCTTCACCGTTGGCGGCATCGATAATGGCGAATTTCAAAGATGAACTGCCACAGTTAAGAACCAGTACTAGCTTACTCGACATGGAAGTACCTACTTGTTATACGTGGTTAATAATTCGTTAATCAGACTTTAATCGTAGCGCATTCCGCCGCTGACATTATATGATTAACATCATGGATGCGGTGATTTCGCGGTCATGATGTCGGCAATGCGCTCACGCGGCCCTGAAACGTTAGCTTAAGGCGGCTCCTACCACCTTGGCTGTCGCGGTCGACAGGAACGCTGGCGGCGGTGCATGCACAGCCCCGCAGCGAGGAATAGGATAACGACAGAGCGCGGTAAAGACAAAATATATTTAATTGTTATAAAATCCATAGTGAAGTTACTCTAATTTTTTAATAATTGTTCATAAAGTTGAGGTCCGCTATGTCGACACTCCCTTCCGGTTCGGTAAGTTGGTACAAGATATTCCAGCGCGGACAAAACTATATGAAGGCCTGGCCCGCCGAAAAAAGCCTGGCGCCGATGTTCCCGGAGCATCGCGTCGTGCGCGCCACCCGCTTCGGCGTGCGCTTCATGCCGGCGGTAGCGGTCTTTACCCTGACCTGGCAAATCGCTTTGGGAGGACAGCTCGGCCCGGCGGTGGCGACCGCCATTTTCGCCTGTAGCCTGCCGATGCAGGGGCTGTGGTGGCTCGGCAAGCGTTCGATAACGCCGCTGCCCCCCTCGCTGCTGACCTGTTTTCATGAGGTACGGCAAAAGCTCAATGAGGCGGGCCAGTCGCTGGCGCCGGTGGAAGGCGTGCCGACCTATCAGATGCTGGTCGAGGTGTTGAAACGGGCCTTCAAACTGCTTGATAAAGCGTTTCTGGATGATTTGTAACGTCTAAAGGCCCTGTCGGCACGCCCGGTGCCGGCCCCGCCGTCATAAATATTTCATCCGGTCATGGTTTACATCAAACAAAGCAGGGTTTGCAGTACCAGGCGCGTGGCGCTATGCCATGCAGACTTTCCTGGCGCGGCCAGGCTTTTAACACCAGGAGTAGATTATGGAGATGACCAACGCCAAACGGCTTATCCTGTCAAATCAGTATAAAATGATGACCCTGCTCGACCCTGACAATAGCGAACGTTACGCCGGCTGCAGATTATCGTCGAGCGTGGCTACGGCCTGCAGATGCGCGAACTGGAACGTGATTTCGGCGCGCTCAGTGAAGACGTTTGCCGCACAATTATCGATATTATGGAAATGCATCACGCCATGCAGGTGTTCTGGTCCAATTTAAAGGATCGCCAGGACATTGATGAACGCCGCCTGGAGTTTCTCGGCTTCGATGTCGCCACTGAAGCCCGCTATCTGGGTTATGTGCGTTTCATGGTCTTCACCGAAGGGCGCTACACCCATTTCGACTCCGGTACCCATGGCTTTAACGCCCAAACCAAAATGTGGGATAGATATCTGCGGATGCTGGCGGTTTGGCAAGCCTGTCCGCGTCAATATCATTTGAGTGCGGTAGAAATTTCGCAAATTATCAATGCCTGAAGACGGAGTAGAGGAGCGGCTTGTGCGCGGTTTAGGCTTTTTGTTTGACCTTGATGGAACATTGATTGATTCGCTGCCGGTGGTGGAATTGGCCTGGGGAAATTGGGCGCGTCGCCATGGCGTGCCGGAAGCGGAGGTATTGAATTTTATACACGGCAAACAAGCTATTACCTCGCTGCGCCATTTTATGCCGCTGCAAAGCGAAAAGACCATTCAACACGAATATCGTCTTTTAGAACGCTTTGAAGCTGAAACGATTGAGGGCGTAAGTGCGCTGCCCGGCGCGCGCGAGCTGCTTACCGAGCTCAACCGCCTGCAACTGCCGTGGGCGATTGTCACTTCCGGCTCGCTGCCGGTCGCCTCTGCCCGCGTGCGTGCAGGACAGCTCCCGGCGCCGCCGGTGCTCATTACCGCGGAACAGGTGCCGCGCGGCAAACCGCAGCCGGATCCGTATTTGCTCGGCGCCGAAAAGCTGGGTTTCCGGCCTGCGGACTGCATTGTCGTGGAAGATGCTATCGCCGGCATCCAGTCAGGGCTTGCGGCGGGGTGTCCGGTGATTGCCGTGAATCCGACGCCGGAAACGCCGCAGAAAGACGCGGTGGGAATAATTGTCGCTTCGCTGTGGCAGCTCAGGGTGACCCGGGAAGGGGATTACGCCCTGGTGAGTCGTCACGAGGTCGCCTGAGGCCTGAAAGGGCGACGGTGCAAGCCGGAGCGAGAAGTCAGCAGAGGTCGTAGTAGCCGCAATCTAGGCGAAGGGCCGAACGAGAAGGAGCGTCAAACGCCTTGCCGATGAATCGTGTATTGCATCAGATGTCCGCGCCAGCGGAGCGGATCGTTTAAGGGTGAGGTGAAACCTCGTCCAAAGCGCTCAGCGATGAAACCCGACTCCCGCGGCAAGAACCGGAAGACGCAGGGCGAGACTTGCTCATGCAAGCACTCGCGAGGGAAAACATGCAACGCGCGTGGAAACGCCTGAAGGCAAACAAAGGAGCTGCGGGGGTCGATGGTCTGAGTATTGCGCAGACCGGACAACACCTGAAGTACGCGTGCCGACCATCCGGCAACAAGATGGTCGGCACGTACCGGCCACAACCGGTACGACGCGTAGGCATCCCAAAACCGGATGGAAGCGAACGTGAACTGGGGATACCCACCGTCATCGGCCGTCTGCACGTTAACGACGCTGGAGTGATCCGGCTGGTGCGTGCTTACCTGAACGCAGGAATCATGAAGGGCGGTGTGGTGGTCGAGCGTGCGGAAGGGACGCCGCAAGGCTGCCCCCTCTCGCCTCTGCTGACCAACGTGCTTCTCGACGAAGTGGATCGAGCTTGAACTGCGGGGACACTGCTTTGCCCGCTATGCCGATGACTGCAATGTCTATGTGTGCAGTGAGAAGGCTGGCGAGCGAGTGATGAAACTGCTCAAGCGCTGCTACGACAAGCTGTACCTGAGGATCAATACATCGAAAAGTGCGGTTGCAAGCGGCTTTGGCCGCAAGTTTCGGGGTTATACCCTCTGGGAAGCCCCGAACGGCGAGATTAGACGCTTGGTGTCGAGAAAGGCGCTGGAGACGTTCAAGCAAAGGATCAGGCAATTGACTGGTCGATCGGGTGGACGCAGCATAAGCCAGGTAATCAAAGCACTACGCCGGCTATGTACTGGGCTGGAAAGCGTATTTCCAATTAGTGCAATCGGCACGACGCTGGCGACAGCTTGACGAATGGTTGCGTCGCAGGATGCGCGCTCTTCAGCTCAAAATGTGGCGACGTGGTAGTACGATTTACCGGGAGCTGTTGAAGCTTGGGGCTAAACCTCAAGTTCGGTGGCAGCGCTAAGCCGTCGGTGTTGGCACAACAGCCTGTCGGCGGTACATAACGTGTTGACGATTGCTTACTTGGATTCCCTTGGCATGCCTAGCCTCACGTAACCTCAACTGCTCGAACCGCCCGATGCGGACCCGTATCCGGGTGGTGTGGGAGGGGACTGGCCAGTTACTGGCCGCCCCCTATCCCGATTGGCATGCTGTGGCTGTAATGGCTTTTTCAGGATCGGGATGTTGGCATGAACGACGAACTCCTCTGGGTGCTTGGCCTGCTGCTGGTGACGGTGGTGCTGTTCATCACCGGGAAGGTGCGCATGGATGTGGTGGCATTGTTGGTCATTGTCGCCTTCGTGTTGAGCGGTACATTGACGTTGGCCGAAGCCACCGCCGGTTTCAGCGAACCTAACGTGTTGCTTATCGCGGCCTTGTTCGTCATCGGCGACGGGCTGGTGCGAATGGCCGGCAACAGCGAGCTGCGCATGCTACTTGACGCTGGTGGCGACGCCGATAGGCTGTTTAGTGCTGGTTCTCGGCATGGGCTATATGACGGTGGCGAGTTTCTGGCTGACGGTGCCCGATGACGGCCGTGCCGGCGACACCTGGCAGCGCCGCACCTTTCGCGATCTGATTCCGCGATTACCGGCTATCGGGACGCGCCAGGCGTCTCGCGCTGTGCGCCGGTTCGCCGCTTATCGGCCGCCGTCTGGATGATTTACGCCTGCGCGACCGCTACGGCGCCAATGTGGTCGGTATTGAGCGCTGGCGCAAATTCCGCCGGGTGATGGTCAGCGCCGGCGGCAATACCGAGCTGCGGCCGCGGGATGTACTGCTAATCGATATGTCCGCCGCCGAGACGGATTTGCGCCAGTTTTGCAGCGAACAGCAACTGGAGCCGATGGTCCTGCGCGGCGAATACTTTTCCAGTCAGGCGCGCGAGGTGGGAATGGCGGAGGTCAGCCTGATCCCGGATTCCTCTCTCCTGGCTATACTCTCAGGGAGGTCGCATTTCGCAGCCGTTACGGGCTGAATGTGGCGGGCATCCGCTGAGGCGGCGAGGCATTGCCGGGCGTACTGATCGACGAGCCTTTACAGCTGGGGGATATTCTGCTGGTGATAGGCGACTGGAAACGTATTCGGCAACTGCAGGCCTGGACGCGCGATTTTATTCTGCTCAATTTACCGGCCGAAGTGGACCAGATCGCGCCGGCGGCCAGTCAGGCGCCGCATGCGCTACTGGCGCTGGAGAAAACCGGCGTCGTCGATGTTGTGGTCCATTTATTAATACGTTTGTCCGGCGGGGCGGGGGCCCACGTGATGCTGCTAAGCATGTTTATCCTGTGCGCGGTGACCGGGCTGTTTCTCCAATACGGCCACTGTGGTATTGATGGCGCCTATCGCGCTGGGTGCGGCGCATCAATGGGCGTCTCGCCGTATCCGTTCGCCATGATTGTTGCCATCGCCGCCTCGGCGGCGTTCATGACGCCGGTCTCCGGTCTCCTCCCCGGTCAATACCTTGGTGCTCGGGTCCGGGGGCTATAAATTTAGCGATTTTGTACGTATCGGCGGCGTGCCGTTCACCCTGCTGGTGATGGCGGCCAGCGTGCTGGTGGTACCGCTGCTCTATCCTTTCTGACAAGCCAGCGGCAGGCGGTGGTGCTGACGAGCCGCGGCGGGTGGTGGCGTCAGGCGGAGACGTGTCTCAGTTCGGCGGTGCTACAGTGGTGAATCCTGGCTGATTTCGTCCAGCGACAGGCTGAAGCTTGGAATAAACACCTGCTGGAAATAGTCCATCGCGGGGCTGCGCCGTTCGTTAAGCGTTTTTTCCAGGCGCGCCATCGCCAGGGTAAATTCGGTATTACCGGCGGAAATCTCCTCCAGGCATTTCAGGTAGGCGCACAGGGAGTCGGCCTGCTTGACGACGGCTTTCTCCGCGGGCAGGTAATATTGCTCGTCGATAAGTAGACGGAAATCCTCCCGCAGCGCTTCCGGCACCATATCGATCAGTTTTTGCTGTGCAATTTTTTCGATATTTTTGTACTCATGGGCGATCTGCGCATTGTAATACTTGATGGGCGTCGGCATATCGCCGGTCAGTACTTCGCTGGCGTCGTGATACATCGCCAGTAGTGCGATACGTTCGGCATTCAGGTTAGCGCCGAACAGACGATTATTAATGAGCGCCAGAACGTGGGCGACAAACGCCACTTGCAAACTGTGCTCCGAGACATTTTCGGTACGCACATTGCGCATCAGCGGCCAGCGGTTGATAAGTTTCAGGCGTGACAGATGGGCGAAAAAGTGGCTTTGAGTCATAAATGTTTCCAGAAAGACGCGACAACGGAAACGCTATTGTGCGCACCCGGCGGCGGTTATGCAAATCTCCCGATGTCGGCTTTGGCGATTCGGCCAGTGGCGCTATGTCTATTACGACGGTAGTGATGCCGCGCGGTGGACATGCATGCAATCGGCTACGCCACCCCTACGCCGGCAGCTCTGACGGCGGTGGTGCGGTGCGCGACGCTTGCGGTCAAACCGCTTCGCCTGCGCCACGCCGCCCGTCTGTTCTTATTGATGATAGTGCTGCATAAACCGGCCAAATTTGCCGATGGCGGTTTCCAGTTCATCGACCCGCGGCAGCGTCACGATCCGCAAATGATCCGGCCAGGGCCAGTTGAACGCGCTGCCCTGAACCAGCAGCACTTTCTTCTGCAACAGCAAATCGAGCACCAACTTCTGATCATCATGAATATTAAAACGTTTGGCATCGTAGCGCGGGAACATATAGAGTGCGCCGCTCGGCTTGACGCAGGACACCCCGGGGATGTCGTTGATAAGCTCCCAGGCCCGGTTACGCTGTTCATACAGGCGCCCGCCGGGTTGGATAAACTCGCTGATGCTCTGATAGCCGCCCAGGGCGGTTTGGATCGCATGCTGCATCGGTACGTTGGCGCAAAGGCGCATTGAGGCCAGCATCTCCAGCCCTTCGATATAGCCTTTAGCGTGTTTCTTAGGACCGTTGAGCACCATCCAGCCCTGGCGGAAGCCGGCGACGCGGTAGGTTTTCGACAGGCCGTTAAAGGTGACGGTAAGGAGATCGGGCGCCAGCGCCGCAATAGAATGATGCTCCGCGGCGTCGTAAAGTATTTTGTCGTAAATCTCGTCGGAGAAAATAATCAAATTATGCTGGCGGGCGATCTCAACCAGCGACAGCAACATATCTTTACTGTACACCGCGCCGGTCGGGTTATTCGGGTTGATAATCACCAGCCCACGCGTGCGGGGGGTGATTTTGCAACGGATATCGTCCAGATCGGGAAACCAGCCGGCTTCTTCATCGCACAGATAATGCACCGCATTGCCGCCCGACAGCGAAACCGATGCCGTCCACAGCGGATAATCTGGCGCCGGGATCAGCATTTCATCGCCGCTGTTGAGCAACGCCTGCATGGATTGCTGGATCAATTCCGAGACGCCGTTGCCGATATAGACATCCTCCACGGTGAGATCCAGCATTTCGCGCTCCTGGTAATGTTGCATAATGGCCTTGCGTGCGGAATACAGCCCTTTGGAGTCGCTATAGCCTTGCGCCGTCGGCAGATTGCGGATCACATCCACCAGGATTTCATCCGGCGCGTCAAAACCGAACGGAGCTGGGTTGCCGATATTTAACTTGATGACTTTATTGCCTTCTTCTTCCAGGTGTTTTGCCTCTTTCAGCACGGGGCCACGAATGTCGTAACAGACGTTTTCCAGTTTGCTAGATTTTTCTACGGGTGCGACCACGATATTAACCCTTCTGCCAGATAGCGTATTCCCACCATGGATACGCATGATCTGCATAATGTACTCTTGTCCCGCGCGCTTTTGAAGGAGGAAACTGCGCAGACGGGGATTGTGTGGTGCGCCGGCGGCAAAAGTGAAAGAAGGAGTATTCTTATTTAAAAATAACCCTAAAAACATGCGTGATAATTATCATAGCGGGGTTCGGCAGGGAAATTAATAGAGGTTGGGTGGTCGCTTTTTATACAATATCTTGGTTGAATAGGGTAAGGTGTGAGGTGATGGAGGGGCAAGGGGACGTTCAGCCGGACAAGGGGAGGTTTTTGTCTTTGCGTGCTGAGTCCAGGACGGCCAGGGATCACGCCCGTGCCTGGCCTAGGTAAATGACGAATTTGTCGTTTTGTTGACGAAGCGTTTCATTTTGTTCGTCGTCTAGCGCACGCGGCGAAATTTAACTTCTTGACCGTCGCGGGGTTATTTATGGTATAACTTACAAGCGGTCAGATTTAGAAAAGAAGGACTATTTTTTCGTTTAAACAACAGTTAAGAGAAATTTATGTTAATAGGCGGGGCCGCAAGATAAAAATAACGCTTAATCATTAATATCTAACATTTATTGCCATTGTTGTTTGAGCATTCAATTAGTTAAATTAACGTTTGTGCCAAGCCGCCAGCTTATTTTGTTTTATACATCAAGGGGAACGAATGTTATCCTTATCAAAGCAAATGTATTGACCGCATTGGTGCGTAGTTTCAGTTTAACGGCAGTCTTTTTTAAGTGGGAATGCGATTGTTGAAGAATGAACCCTCCGGCACAAATACTGCATATCGTTCGAGGCGCCTGGCCTTACGGACGACACGATATGCCAAGGGTCGGCTTTTGACAATACGGCGGAGTTACCACCTTTTGCAACGCCAGGACAGTAGTTTGTAATTAGAATTCAAACAGTGAAGACAATATATGATCAATGCAAATCGTCCCGTACTCAATCTCGATCTGTTGAGAACGTTTGTTGCCGTCGCCGATCTTAACACTTTCGCTGCGGCAGCGGCCTCAGTCTGCCGCACGCAATCTGCGGTCAGCCAGCAGATGCAGTGATTAGAACAGCTTGTGGGGAAAGAGCTTTTCGCCCGTCATGGTCGTAATAAGCTTTTAACTGAACACGGAATTCAACTGCTTGGCTATGCCCGCAAGATTTTGCTGTACAATGATGAGGCCTGTACTTCCCTGATGTTCAGCAATATCCAGGGCGTGCTGACCATAGGCGCGTCGGACGATACCATCCTGCCCTACCTGCTAAACCGCGTAACTCGAATTTACCCCAAACTGTCCGTCGATGTCTGTGTGAAACGCGGTCCGCAAAAGGTGGAGATGCTGAAAAATGGCGAGGTGGATTTAGCCATTAGCACCCAGAGAGATGTTATGCCTTCACGCATCCTTCCGTGACACTGCTTACCTCACCGATATTATGGTACTGTGCGGCGGATTACCGCTTCACGCCCGGCGAAGTCGTCCCGCTGGTGGTGCTCGACGAGTCAAGTCCGTTTCGCACTCTGGCCGTGGAAAGCCTCGATGCAGCGGGAGTGCCGTGGCGTATCGCCTACATTACGTCGACCTTATCTGCCGTGCGCGCGGCCGTCAAGGCGAGCATGGGCATCACCCTGCGGCCGGTGGAGATGATGAGTCCCGAACTGCGGGTACTGGGGGTGAGCGACGGTCTGCCGGAGTTGCCCGCTACGCGCTATGCGCTATGTAAAAACCCGCAGGGCGAAAACGAATTGGCGATGGCAATTTTCAACGCCCTTCAGTCGGGTAGCGATACCTAACACGCCAAAACCGCTCCCGTCGTTGGAAGGGGAAAGTCCTTCGCTTGAAGATGAATGATTCTTTTTATCTAGAATAAGCTACTGATAATGTAGCTTATTTTTGGTAATACTTTATTAATCCCCTTCTTTGTGCGTTAGTGTGCTCAAAAGATTAAAACTCACAGTTATCTCCTTATCGACCTGTGGCGTATTTCCCCACCGCCCCCACGTCATTGGCTCGGCTATTTGATGGGCATATCAATAAATTAGAAATAGCATTTTAAAAAATACACTGCCAAAAAGGTGGTTATTTGCACAATAAAACCCTGAAAAATCTGTTGAAATGTGTCCTGGATCATAAAAAAGGTTTACCGCTTACGCCGATCCATAGGATTTTTCGCGAAAATGGTATAATTGAGCGCAGCTTTCCCTGATCCCTGATGACCGGTCCGCAAGCCGGAATAACGTTTCGATGACTGACACGATTTAGCTAATTTCCTGCACAATCCCTGTTAACTGACCTTTGCAGGTGTAAATTAACATGGGGTTCATGATGTCTAAGTTGACAAAAGGTTATAAAAAGGAGTAAAAAACCCCACACAATGGCTGTGTATCTTATTACCACACGGATTTTATGGTTTCTTACTTCCTTCCCGTAAATCGATGTGATGCGTAAAACTGCCGAATTCATAGAGCAGCCTGCAAATCGCCACTTTTGATGAGTAGCAAAGAGAATGTCGATAACTACTGAAATTACCGCTCATTATTGGGCTTTCGCCGTATTCCTCCTGAGTGCGCTGGGTCTGTGCGTCTTCATGCTTACCGGCGGTTTCCTGCTGGGCGCCCGCGCCCGGGCGCGCTCGAAAAACGTGCCGTTTGAATCTGGGATCGACCCGGTGGGCACCGCAAGATTGCGCCTTTCAGCTAAATTTTACCTTGTGGCGATGTTTTTCGTCATTTTCGACGTTGAAACCCTCTATCTTTATGCCTGGGCTACCGCTATTCGCGAAGCGGGCTGGGTGGGCTTCATCGAGGCAACCATTTTCATTCTTATCCTGTTGGCGGGTTTGGTTTACCTGGTGCGTATCGGTGCCCTTGACTGGACGCCGGAGCGCTCCCGACGTTTGCGCCGGGCAGGCCCCATTGGCGAAACCCCCCGTCATCAAGAGTAACAGCGAGGCAGCAAAATGGATTACACCCTCACCCGCGCGGAGCCGGACGGAGATAACGAGCGGTATCCCCTGCAAAAACAGGAAATCGTGGCGGATCCGCTGGAGCAGCACGTCCATCGCAGCGTATACCTCGGCAAGCTTGAGAGAGCGCTGCACAATGCGGTGAACTGGGGACGCGGCAATTCGCTTTGGCCTTACAACTTCGGCCTCTCCTGCTGCTATGTCGAAATGACCACCTCCTTTACCGCTGTGCACGACGTGGCGCGCTTCGGTTCGGAAGTTATCCGCGCCTCACCGCGCCAGGCGGATTTCATGGTGGTGGCGGGGACGCCTTTCACCAAGATGGCGCCCGTCATCCAGCGTCTTTACGACCAAATGCTGGAGCCGAAATGGGTTATCTCCATGGGCGCGTGTGCCAATTCCGGCGGAATGTACGATATTTATTCTGTTGTGCAGGGCGTTGATAAATTCCTGCCGGTGGACGTCTACATTCCCGGCTGTCCGCCGCGCCCTGAAGCGTACATCCAGGCGCTGCTGTTGCTGAAGGAGTCTATCGGCAAAGAACGCCGCCCGCTCTCCTGGGTGGTGGGCGATCAGGGCGTCTATCGCGCCAACATGGAGTCGGAACGTCAACGTAAGCACGGTGAGCGTATCGCGGTCACCCATCTGCGCACCTCCGACGAAATTTAACGCGCGGATACGCATGCTGGTCGCGGCTGAATAAGTGGGGCGGCATGTGCCGTCACAGCCAAATGTGGTGAAGATAACTATGACAGAGTTGATGACGCAGAATTCCGCCCTGCCGGTCTGGCAATCACAGGATCATCAAGATGATCCTGTGATTGCCGAGTTGCGTAACCATTTCGGGCCGGACGCTTTCAGCGTGCAGCCGACCCGTACCGGTATTCCGGTCGTTTGGGTGAAGCGCGAGCAAATTCTCAAGGTGCTGACCTTTCTGAAGAAGCTGCCAAAACCGTACGTGATGCTTTATGACCTGCACGGGGTGGACGAGCGCCTGCGTACCCACCGCCAGGGCTTGCCAGCAGCGGATTTTACCGTTTTCTATCATCTGATTTCCATCGATCGCAATCGCGACATCATGCTGAAGGTGGCGCTGTCGGAAAACGACCTGCATCTGCCTACCTGCACCCGCATTTTCCCCAACGCCAACTGGTATGAGCGTGAAACCTGGGAAATGTTCGGCATGACCTTTGATGGCCACACGCACCTGACCCGTATCATGATGCCGAAAAGCTGGGAAGGACACCCGCTGCGCAAGGATTATCCGGCGCGCGCCACCGAATTCGATCCTTTCGTCCTCACCAAACAAAAAGAAGATCTGGAGATGGAAGGGCTGACCTTCAAGCCGGAAGAGTGGGGAATGAAGCGTGGCAAAGACAATGAGGACTTCATGTTCCTCAACCTGGGGCCGAACCATCCTTCCGCACACGGCGCGTTCCGCATCATTTTGCAGCTCGACGGCGAAGAGATCGTCGATTGCGTGCCCGATATCGGTTATCACCACCGCGGCGCCGAAAAGATGGGCGAGCGCCAGTCCTGGCATAGCTATATCCCTTATACCGACCGTGTCGAGTACCTCGGCGGCTGCGTCAACGAAATGCCTTACGTGCTGGCGGTAGAAAAGCTGGCCGGCATCGTGGTGCCCGATCGCGTTAATGTGATCCGGGTGATGCTGTCGGAGCTGTTCCGCATCAACAGCCACCTGCTGTACATCAGTACCTATATTCAGGACGTGGGCGGGATGACGCCGGTATTCCTGGCGTTTACTGACCGTCAGAAGATTTATGATGTGGTCGAGGCGATCACCGGTTTTCGTATGCATCCGGCCTGGTTCCGCATCGGCGGCGTGGCGCACGATTTGCCGCGCGGTTGGGAAGGGTTGCTGCGCGAGTTCCTCGACTGGCTGCCGAAGCGTCTGGACAGCTATGTCAAAGTGGCGCTCCGCAACAGCGTACTGCGCGCCCGCGCCGAGGGCGTCGCCGCCTATGGCGCGAAAGAGGCGCTGGACTGGGGCGTGACCGGCGCTGCGCTGCGCGCCACCGGCATCGATTTTGACGTGCGTAAATGGCGTCCTTATTCCGGCTATGAAAACTTCAACTTTGAAGTGCCGGTGGGCGATGGCGTGAGCGACTGCTATAGCCGCGTGATGTTGAAGGTGGAGGAGATGCGCCAAAGTCTGCGCATCCTTGAGCAGTGCCTGAACAACATGCCGGCAGGCCCTTTCAAAGCCGATCATCCGCTGACCACGCCGCCGCCGAAAGAGCGCACCTTGCAGCATATCGAGACGCTTATCACGCACTTCCTGCAGGTCTCGTGGGGACCGGTGATGCCGGCTAACGAATCATTCCAGATGATCGAGGCGACCAAAGGCATCAACAGCTATTACCTGACCAGCGATGGCAGCACAATGAGTTACCGGACGCGTATCCGCACGCCCAGTTTCCCTCATTTGCAGCAAATCCCCTCGGTTATTCGCGGCAGCCTGGTATCGGATTTGATCGTATACCTGGGCAGTATTGATTTCGTTATGTCAGATGTGGACCGCTAATTATGCAGCAACAGCAAGATACCCCCAAGTATGCGGCGGCGGCGGGGCTGGACGCCGCCACCGAAACGTTCGAGCTGAGTCGCGAAGAGCGCGAAGCCATCAAGCATGAGAAGCACCATTACGAGGATGCGCGCGCCGCCTCGATCGAAGCGCTGAAAATCGTGCAGAAGAATCGCGGTTGGGTGCCGGACGGGGCCATCGCGGCTATCGCGCAGGTGCTGGGTATTCCCGGCAGCGATGTCGAAGGGGTGGCCACGTTCTACAGCCAGATTTTCCGTCAGCCGGTGGGCCGCCATGTTATCCGCTATTGCGACAGCGTGGTCTGCCATATTACCGGTTATCAGGGCATTCAGGCCGCGCTTGAGCAATCGCTGAACATTAAGCCGGGCCAGACTACGCCCGACGGGCGCTTCACCCTGCTGCCCACCTGCTGTCTGGGCAATTGCGACAAGGGACCGACCATGATGGTGGATGACGATACCCACTTGCATCTGACACCGGAAGGTATTGGTCCGCTGCTGGAGCAATATCGATGACCAAAACCATTGTCCGCTTGGCGGAAACGCACCCGCTGACCTGGCGGCTGCGCGATGACCATCAGCCGGTGTGGCTGGACGAATATCAGAGCAAAAACGGCTATGTCGGCGCACGCAAGGCGTTGAGCGGCATGGCGCAGGACGATATCGTTACGCTTGTGAAAGACTCGGGCCTGAAAGGACGCGGCGGCGCCGGCTTTTCGACCGGCCTGAAGTGGAGCCTGATGCCGAAAGATCCCGCCATGAACATTCGCTATTTGCTGTGCAATGCTGATGAGATGGAGCCGGGCACCTATAAAGACCGTTTGCTGATGGAGCAACTGCCGCACCTGCTGGTGGAAGGGATGCTGATCGCCGCCTTCGCTCTGAAAGCCTATCGCGGCTATATTTTCCTGCGCGGCGAGTATATCGAGGCGGCGGCGAACCTGCGCCGCGCGATAGCCGAGGCCACCGAGGCCGGTTGGTTGGGCAAAAATATTCTGGGCAGCGGGTTTGACTTCGAGCTTATCGTCCACACCGGCGCCGGGCGCTATATCTGCGGCGAAGAAACCGCGCTGATCAATTCCCTGGAGGGGCGCCGCGCTAACCCGCGCTCGAAACCGCCGTTTCCCGCCAGCGCTGGCGCCTGGGGTAAACCCACCTGTGTCAACAACGTCGAAACATTATGCAATGTGCCGGCCATCCTGGAGCACGGGGTAGACTGGTATCAAGGCATCACCGCCGGCAAGAGCAACAGCAACGACGCCGGCACCAAGCTGATGGGCTTCTCCGGTCGGGTGAAGAACCCCGGCGTCTGGGAACTGCCGTTCGGCATCACCGCGCGCGAGATCCTCGAGGATTACGCCGGCGGCATGCGCGATGGCCTGACATTGAAAGCCTGGCAGCCCGGCGGCGCCGGCACCGACTTTTTGATCCAGGATCACCTGGATCTGCCGATGGATTTTGAGAATATTGGCAAAGCGGGCAGCCGGCTCGGCACCGCTCTGGCGATGGCGGTGGACAACGAAATTAACATGGTGTCGTTAACGCGCAATCTGGAAGAGTTTTTTGCCCGGGAATCCTGCGGCTGGTGTACGCCGTGCCGCGACGGCCTGCCGTGGAGCGTCAAGCTGCTGCGTGCGCTGGAGAGCGGCAAAGGCCAGCCCGGGGATATTGAAACCCTGGAGCAGCTGTGCCGCTTTCTTGGCCCCGGCAAAACCTTCTGCGCCCATGCACCCGGGGCGGTGGAGCCGTTGCAAAGCGCGATTAAATATTTCCGCTCCGAGTTCGAGGCGGGTATCAGCGTTGAACATTTGGGCAATACGCGCGCCATCGCCGGCGTGCAGCCCAACCTATTAAAAGCGCGCTGGTAATCGTCCATGCGACATGAGCGGGTCAGGCGGGCGCACGCGCTTTGCACCCTGAACGCATTTTTGATTAACGCCCGCCGTTGGCGGGCCTCACCTGAGCATGCTGACTATGGCTACCATTCATGTAGACGGCAAAGAGTACGAGGTTAACGGGTCTGACAACCTGCTGGAAGCTTGTCTGTCCCTCGGCCTCGATATTCCGTACTTTTGCTGGCATCCGGCGCTGGGCAGCGTCGGCGCTTGCCGCCAGTGCGCGGTCAAGCAATACCAAAACGCCGAGGATACCCGCGGCCGGCTGGTAATGTCCTGTATGACGCCGGCCGCTGACGGTACCTTCATCTCTATCGCCGACGATGAAGCAAAACAGTTCCGCCAAAGTGTGGTGGAGTGGCTGATGACCAACCACCCCCACGATTGTCCGGTCTGCGAAGAGGGCGGCAACTGCCACCTGCAGGATATGACGGTCATGACCGGCCAGAATTTCCGCCGTTACCGCTTCACCAAGCGCACCCACCGCAATCAGTATCTGGGGCCGTTTATTTCCCATGAGATGAACCGCTGCATCGCCTGCTACCGCTGCGTCCGCTATTACAAAGATTATGCCAACGGCGGCGATCTCGGCGTGTATAGCGCTCATGATAACGTCTATTTCGGCCGTCCTGAGGACGGGGTGCTGGAGAGTGAGTTTTCCGGCAACCTGGTGGAAATCTGCCCGACCGGCGTGTTCACCGACAAAACCCACTCCGAGCGCTATAACCGTAAATGGGATATGCAGTTCGCGCCCAGCGTCTGCCAGCAGTGTAGCATCGGCTGCAATACCAGCCCCGGTGAGCGCTATGGCGAGCTGCGCCGCATTGAAAACCGCTACAACGGCAGTGTCAACCATTACTTCTTGTGCGACCGCGGCCGTTTCGGCTACGGCTACGTCAATCTTAAAGACCGTCCACGCCAGCCGCTGCAGCGCCGCGGCGACGACTGGATTGCGCTTAACGCCGACCAGGCGATGCAGGGCGCCGCCGATGCGCTGCGCCATGCGCGTAAAATGATCGGCATCGGCTCGCCGCGCGCCAGCGTCGAAAGCAACTTCGCTCTGCGCGAACTGGTGGGCGCCGAGAATTTCTACACTGGTATCGCCGGCGGTGAGCAAGATCGGCTGGCGCTGATGCTCAATGTCTTGCGCAACGGCGGCATTCGCACGCCGTCGCTGCGCGAAATGGAAAGCTATGACGCCGTGCTGGTGCTGGGGGAGGATTTGACCCAAACCGGCGCGCGCATCGCGCTGGCGGTGCGCCAGGCCGTGAAGGGCAAGGCGCGTGAAATGGCTGCAGCGCAGAAAGTGACCGACTGGCAGATAGCCGCCATTATGAACATTGGCCAGCACGCCAAACACCCGTTGTTCGTCACCAACGTTGACCGGACCCGTCTGGATGATATCGCCGCCTGGAGCTATTGCGCCCCGGTGGATGATCAGGCGCGTCTGGGCTTCGCCATCGCCCACGCGCTGGATGAGACGGCGCCGGTGGTGACCGGCCTGGATGATGCGCTTAAGGGTAAAATCGACGTGGTGGTGCAGGCGCTGGCCTGCGCCCGCAAGCCGCTTATTATCTCCGGCAGCAACGCCGGGAGCGAAGCGGTGATTGCCGCCGCCGCCAACGTCGCACGCGCCTTGAAGGGCAGGGGCAGCGATGTCGGGATTAGCTTTATCGCCGCCGGCGCCAACAGTATGGGCCTGGCGATGATGGGCGGCGGCAGCCTGGACGATGCGCTCGAAGCGCTGGAGCAGGGCGCTGCGGATAGCGTAATCGTGCTGGAAAACGACCTTTATCGCCATGCACCGGCCGCGCGCATCGATGCCGCGCTGGCCAAGGTCAATAACCTTATTGTGCTGGACCACCAGCGCACCCCCCTACAGGACAAGGCCAACCTTATCCTGTCGGCGGCGAGCTTTGCTGAAAGCGACGGTACGCTCATCAACCAGGAGGGCCGCGCGCAGCGTTTCTTCCAGGTCTATGATCCGGCGTACTACGATGATCAGGTCGTCATGCTGGAAAGCTGGCGCTGGCTGCATTCGCTGCACTCAACCTACCTGAACCGCCAGGTGGACTGGACGCAGCTCGATCATATTATTGATACCGCAGCCGAGGCGCTGCCGCAGCTCTCGGGGATTAAGGACGCCGCACCAGACGCCTGCTTCCGGATTCACGGCCAGAAACTGGCGCGCGAGCCGCACCGCTACAGCGGCCGTACCGCGATGCGCGCCAATATCAGCGTGCACGAACCGCGCGTGCCGCAGGACCAGGACACCATGTTCGCCTTCTCCATGGAAGGCAACAATGCCCCACAGGCGCCGCGCCAACAGGTGGCGTTCGCCTGGGCACCGGGCTGGAACTCCCCCCAGGCCTGGAGCAAATTCCAGGACGAAGTGGGCGGCCATTTGCGCCACGGCGATCCCGGCGTGCGGCTGCTGGAAGCGGGTGAGGACCGGCTGGACTACTTCAGCGCCATTCCGCCCGCGTTTGCGCCGGCCCAGGATGGCAGTTGGCGTATCGCGCCATATTGGCACTTGTTCGGCAGCGAGGAGACCTCGCAGCGTTCTCCGGTTATCCAGGAGCGGATGCCGGCGCCCTATGTGGCGGTGAGCCAGGCTGATGCCGCCCGGCTGGGCGTCAACAGCGGTACCCTGCTCTCCTTTAGCTGCGCGGGGGTGGAACTGCGTCTGCCGGTGCGGTTCAGCCATGACCTGAGCGCCGGACAGGTCGGGCTGCCGCTGGGGCTGCCGGGCATTCCACCGATGCTGGCGGGACAGCGCGTTGAAAATCTGCGGGAGGCCGCGCTATGAGTTGGTTGACACCGGAGGTCATTGATATCCTCCTGACGGTGGTGAAAGCGGTTGTTATCCTGCTGGTGGTGGTCACCTGCGGCGCCTACATGAGCTTTGCCGAGCGGCGCCTGCTAGGGCTGTTCCAAAACCGCTACGGACCCAACCGCGTAGGTTGGGGCGGTTCGCTGCAGCTCTTGGCCGACGTTTTGAAGATGATGTTTAAAGAGGACTGGATCCCGCCGTTCGCCGATCGGGGCATTTTCACCCTGGCGCCGGTCATTGCCTTCACGTCGCTGCTGATTACGTTCGCCATCGTTCCGGTAAGTCCGACCTGGGTGGTGGCCGATTTCAACATCGGCGTGCTGTTCTTCCTGATGATGGCCGGGCTGGCGGTGTACGCCGTGCTGTTCGCCGGCTGGTCGAGCAACAATAAATACTCGCTCCTGGGTGCTATGCGCGCCTCGGCGCAGACCTTGAGCTATGAAGTGTTTCTCGGTTTGTCGTTAATGGGAGTGGTGGCTCAGGCCGGTTCGTTCAACCTCGGCGCGATCGTTGAGTCGCAAGCGCATCTGTGGAACGTGGTGCCGCAATTCTTCGGCTTTGTCACCTTTGCGCTGGCGGGCGTCGCGGTGTGTCACCGCCATCCCTTCGATCAGCCGGAAGCGGAGCAGGAACTGGCTGACGGCTACCATATCGAATACTCGGGGATGAAATTTGGCCTGTTCTTCGTCGGTGAATATGTTGGCATTGTGACCATCTCGGCTCTGATGGTGACGCTGTTCTTCGGCGGCTGGCAGGGGCCGTGGTTGCCGCCGTTTATCTGGTTCTCCATTAAAACCGCTTTCTTTATGATGATGTTCATCCTGATCCGCGCGGCGCTGCCCCGTCCGCGCTATGACCAGGTGATGGCGCTGGGCTGGAAAATCTGCCTGCCGCTGACGCTGCTCAATTTGTTGGCGACCGCAGCGGTCATCTTGTACAACGCGCATTAAGGGGTGGATGAATCATGACGTTAAAAGAGTTAGCGATCGGCTGCGGGACCACGCTGCGCAGCATCTGGATGATTGGCATGCAGGCGTTCAACAAGCGTGAAACCCGCATGTACCCGGACGTGCCTGTTAATCCGCCACCCCGTTTCCGCGGGCGGATCGTGCTGACGCGCGATCCCGACGGCGATGAGCGCTGCGTGGCCTGTAACCTGTGCGCGGTCGCCTGCCCGGTCGACTGTATTTCGCTGCAAAAGGCGGAGACCAAAGACGGGCGCTGGTACCCGGAATTCTTTCGTATCAATTTTTCCCGCTGTATCTTCTGCGGCCTGTGCGAAGAAGCCTGTCCCACCACCGCCATCCAGCTCACGCCGGATTTCGAGATGGGCGAGTTCAAACGGCAGGATCTGGTGTATGAGAAAGACGATTTACTGATTTCAGGGCCGGGTAAATACCCGGAATATAACTTCTACCGCATGGCCGGTATGGCGATTGCTGGCAAGGACAAGGGCGAGGCGGAAAACGAAGCCAAACCTATCGACGTGAAAGGTTTGCTGCCCTAAGGAGACTGGCATGGAACTGGCGTTTTATCTTTCCGGTCTGGTGGCGGTGCTGGCGACGTTGCGCGTCATCACCCATACCCAGCCGGTACATGCGCTGCTGTACCTGATTATTTCGCTGCTGGCCATCGCCTGCGTGTTTTTCTCGCTGGGCGCCTACTTCGCCGGTGCGCTGGAAATTATCGTTTACGCCGGTGCCATCATGGTGCTGTTTGTGTTCGTGGTGATGATGCTCAACATGAGCGTCGGTCGCGATAAGCAAGAATGTGCCTGGCTGCGCCCGCGGGCCTGGATCGGGCCCGCGCTGATGTCGCTGGTGCTATTGGCGATATTGGTGCGCGCCCTGGTCGGCGCGGGGGATCACGGCATCGCGGGCGACCTGATTGCGGCGAAAACCGTGGGTATCGCGCTGTTTGGTCCTTATGTGCTGGCGGTGGAGCTGGCCTCCATGCTGTTGCTGGCGGGGCTGGTGGTCGCCTTCCATCTGGGCCGCGACGAACGCGATAACGTTGATGCGCTCTACAAGGGGCCGAAAATCACCGACGCCATCAAGAGAAGAGGGGAGGAGCAAGCATGATCCCGTTATCACACGGTCTCATCCTGGCCGCTATCCTGTTTGTGCTGGGCCTGACGGGGATGATTATCCGCCGCAATCTGCTCTTCATGCTGCTGGGGCTGGAAATCATGATTAACGCGTCGGCGCTGGCGTTCGTGGTGGCCGGCAGCTATTGGGGCCACGCGGACGGGCAGGTGATGTATATCCTGGCAGTCACGCTGGCCGCCGCCGAGGCCAGTATCGGCCTGGCACTGCTGCTGCAGCTGCATCGCCGCCGCCGGACCCTGGATATCGATTCAGTCAGCGAGATGCACGGATGAACCTACTCTATTTAACCCTAGTTTTCCCCTTGGCGGGGTTCCTGCTGCTGGCGTTTTCCCGCGGCCGCTGGTCGGAAAACCTTGCCGCGACGGTCGGCGTCGGCAGCGTCGGGCTGGCGGCATTGACCACCCTCTGGGTGGCGCTGGATTTTCTCGACGCCCGCGGCGACGGTGCGGCGGTGTATGCCCAGACGCTGTGGCACTGGATGGCGGTGGGTGATTTCCAGATACCCATTACGCTCAGCCTCGACGGCCTGTCGCTGACGATGCTGTCGGTGGTCACCGGCGTCGGCTTCTTCATCCATCTTTATGCCTCCTGGTATATGTGCGGGGAAGAGGGCTATTCGCGTTTCTTCGCCTATACCAATCTGTTTATCGCCAGCATGTTGGTGCTGGTGCTGGCGGATAACCTGTTGCTTATGTATCTCGGCTGGGAAGGGGTAGGGCTTTGCAGCTATCTGCTTATCGGCTTCTATTATACCGAGTCGAAAAATGGCGCAGCGGCCATGAAGGCATTTGTCGTCACCCGCGTCGGGGATGTGTTGCTGGCGTTCGCGCTGTTTATCCTCTACGACCAGCTCGGAACGTTGAACTTCCACAATCTGATGGTGCTGGCGCCGCAAAAACTGGCGGAAGGCTCTCCGGCCATCATCTGGGCGACGCTGATGCTGCTGGGCGGCGCGGTCGGGAAGTCGGCGCAGCTGCCGCTGCAAACCTGGCTGGCGGATGCCATGGCCGGCCCGACCCCGGTCTCGGCGCTGATCCATGCCGCGACCATGGTGACCGCCGGCGTGTATCTTATCGCCCGTACCCACGGTCTGTTCCTGATGGCGCCGGACGTGTTGCATCTGGTGGGGATTGTCGGCGTGGTAACGCTGGTATTGGCCGGCTTCGCCGCGTTGGTGCAGACCGATATCAAGCGGGTGCTCGCCTATTCCACCATGAGCCAGATAGGCTACATGTTTCTGGCGCTGGGCGTTCAGGCGTGGGACGCGGCTATTTTTCACCTGATGACCCACGCGTTTTTTAAGGCGCTGCTGTTCTTGTCCTCTGGTTCGGTGATCCTGGCCTGCCATCACGAGCAGAACATCTTCAAAATGGGCGGCCTGCGCAAATCGATTCCGCTGGTCTATATCTGCTTTCTGGTGGGCGGCGCGGCGTTGTCGGCGTTGCCGCTGGTCACCGCCGGCTTCTATTCCAAGGATGAAATTCTCTGGGGGGCGCTGGCCAACGGCCATAGCGCCCTGATGATGGCCGGCCTGGTGGGGGCGTTCCTCACGTCGGTCTATACCTTCCGCATGATCTTTATCGTGTTCCATGGCGAGGCGAAGATTAAAGCCCACGTCTGCCGCGGGATCAGCCATCATCTGCCGCTGGTAGTGCTTTTGGTGCTCTCTACCTTTATCGGCGCCTGGATCACGCCGCCGCTGGCGGGGGTTCTGCCGGCCAGCGTGTTCGGTCATGACGGTAAGCTGGCGTTGGAAATCACCTCGGGCGCGGTCGCCATCATTGGTATTTGTCTGGCGGCGGTCCTGTGGCTGGGCCAGCGTCGTCTGGTGAACGCCGTGGCCGCCAGCGCGCCGGGGCGTTTCCTGACGGTTTGGTGGTTCCACGCCTGGGGATTCGACTGGCTTTACGACAAGATCTTCGTCAAACCTTACCTGGTCATTGCGCGGCTGCTAGCACGCGATCCGCTCAATGCAGTGATGAATCTTCCCGCGCTGCTGGCGCGCTGGGCCGGACGTGGCCTGACGGTGAGCGAAAACGGGCAGTTGCGTTGGTATGCGGCGTCGATGGGTCTGGGTGCGGTTATCGTGGTGGCGCTGCTGGTATTCGTCTGAATACCCCGAGCTTCGTTTCCGGCTTAGGGCGGAGCGGCGGGTAACGTACTGCTCCGCTGACACGCCAGTTTATTGATTTTACAATTAGGGACGCAAAACGCCATGCTACTACCTTGGCTAATTCTTATCCCCTTTATCGGCGGTCTGCTGTGTTGGCAATGTGAGCGTTTCGGTACCCGTGTACCGCGCTGGATAGCCTTGATTGCCATGGGGCTGACACTGGCGCTTTCATTGCTGCTGTGGCAGCAGGGAGGATACACCCTGGCGATGGCGCAGGGGCTGCCGCAATGGCAGGTGGAGTATCTGCTCCCCTGGATCCCGCGCTTCGGTATTAGCATCTATCTGGCGCTGGACGGCCTGTCGCTGCTGATGGTAGTGCTGGCCGGGCTGCTCGGGGTGCTGGCTATCCTCTGTTCCTGGCGTGAAATCCAGCGCTACCAGGGGTTCTTCCACCTCAATCTGCTGTGGATCCTCGGCGGCGTTATCGGTGTGTTCCTGGCTATCGACATGTTTCTCTTCTTTTTCTTCTGGGAAATGATGCTGGTGCCGATGTATTTCCTCATCGCGCTGTGGGGGCATAAGGCGTCCGACGGTAAGACGCGTATCACCGCCGCAACTAAATTCTTCATCTATACCCAGGCGAGCGGTCTGGTAATGCTGGTGGCCATCCTAGGTTTGGTGCTGGTGCACTATAACGCCACCGGCGTCTGGACCTTCAATTATGAAGACTTGCTGCGCACGCCGATGTCGGAACGGATGGAATACCTGCTGATGCTGGGCTTCTTCTTGGCCTTCGCGGTTAAAATGCCGGTGGTGCCGCTGCACGGCTGGCTGCCGGATGCCCATAGCCAGGCGCCTACCGCCGGTTCGGTGGACCTTGCGGGGATTTTGCTGAAAACCGCGGCTTACGGGATGTTGCGTTTTAGCCTGCCGCTGTTCCCCCATGCGTCGCATCAGTTCGCGCACATCGCCATGTGGCTGGGCGTGGTAGGCATTTTCTACGGCGCCTGGATGGCGTTTTCGCAAACCGATATCAAGCGCCTTATCGCCTATACCAGCGTGTCCCATATGGGCTTTGTGCTGATCGCCATCTACAGCGGCAGCCAGCTGGCCTATCAGGGCGCGGTGGTACAGATGATCGCCCACGGTTTGTCGGCCGCCGGCATGTTCATCATTTGCGGCCAGCTGTATGAGCGTTTGCACGCCCGCGATATGCGGCAGATGGGCGGTCTGTGGGGCCGGCTGAGCTTTATTCCGGCGTTGTCGCTGTTCTTCGCCGTTGCAACGCTCGGGATGCCGGGCACCGGCAACTTTGTTGGCGAGATTACCATTTTGTTCGGCAGTTTCCCGGTGGTACCTGTGATTACGGTGATTTCCACGTTTGGTCTGGTGTTCGCGTCGGTCTACTCGCTTATCATGATGCAGCGCGCGTATTACGGCCCGGCCAAATCTACTGAGCCGCTGCCGGGCATGACGCTGCGCGAACGGTTGATTATTTTGTTGCTGGTGGTGCTGGTGCTGCTGCTCGGGTTCTTCCCGCAGCCGATTATGGATACTTCAGCCGCCGCCATGAGCAACATTCAGCACTGGTTCGCCGCCGACGCCGGTTCCACTATTTCAACGACAAGGCCGTAATTCGCCATGACAATAACTCCTCAACAACTGATCGCATTATTACCGCTGTTGATCGTCGGATTGACGGTGGTGGTTGTGATGCTGTGCATTGCGTGGCGACGCAACCATTTTATTAACTCCACCCTGACGGTTATCGGGATTAACCTGGCGCTGCTGTCGCTGTGGTTTGTGACGCAAAACGGCCCGATGGATGTGACGCCGCTGATGCGCGTCGACGGGTTTTCCATGTTCTATACCGGGTTGGTGCTGGTGGCCAGTCTGGCGACCAGCACGCTGGCCTACGCTTGGCTGGCGGGTTATCCGGGCAACCGCGACGAGTTCTATCTGCTGGTGCTGATTGCCACTATGGGCGGTATTCTGCTGGCCAGCGCCAACCATCTGGCGGCGCTGTTCCTGGGTATTGAGCTGATTTCGCTGCCGCTGTTTGGCATGGTGGGCTATGCGTTTCGCCAAAAGCGCTCGCTGGAAGCTAGCATCAAATACACGCTGCTGTCGGCGGCGGCGGCGTCTTTCTTGCTGTTTGGTATGGCGCTGGTGTATGCCCAAACCGGCCAGTTGTCTTTCACCGCCCTCGGTCAGACGCTTAATGACACCATGCTGACGCAGCCGGTGCTACTGGCGGGCCTGGGGATGATGGTGGTCGGTCTTGGCTTCAAGTTGTCGCTGGTGCCGTTCCATTTGTGGACGCCGGATGTCTATCAGGGCGCGCCCGTGCCGGTGTCGACCTTCCTGGCCACCGCCAGTAAAATCGCGATTTTCGCGGTCGTTATGCGCCTGTTTTTATATGCGCCGGTGACGCACAGCGATACGGTGCGGCTGGTGTTGGCGATTATCGCCTTCGCCTCTATGCTGTTCGGCAACCTGATGGCACTAAGCCAGAGCAACATCAAACGGGTGCTGGGCTATTCCTCCATCGCCCATCTGGGCTATTTGCTGGTGGGATTAATTGTGGTGCAGGCCCATACGCTGGCGCTGGAAACCGTCGGCGTTTATTTAGCGGGATATCTGTTTGCCAGTCTGGGGGCGTTCGGCGTCGTCAGTCTGATGTCCAGCACCTACACCGGCGAGGATGCGGATTCGCTGTATTCTTACCGGGGTCTGTTTTGGCATAAGCCGCTGTTGTCATCTGTACTGACGGTGATGATGTTGTCGCTGGCGGGGATCCCCATGACCCTTGGCTTTATCGGCAAGTTCTACGTCATTGCTCTGGGCGTGAACAGCCACCTGGGCTGGTTGACCGGCGCGGTCGTCGCCGGGAGCGCCATCGGGCTGTTCTACTACCTGCGCATCATGGTCAGTCTGTACCTGTCGCCGCCGGAAAATCTGCGCCGCGATATGCCCTCCAACTGGGCGCTGACCGCCGGCGGGGTGGTGGTGCTTATCTCCTCGCTGCTGGTGTTGTTGCTGGGTCTGTATCCGCAGCCGCTCATTACCCTGGTGCAATTGGCGTACCCCATTCTCTAACTGAGCGCTGCGGGTAGTGTCCCCGCGGCGTCGATGCGCCTTACGGCGATGATCATCAGCCAAAGCCCGTTTTTTCGGATTGCTCCGGCGAGAATAGTCCTCCGGTACGGGCATTTTTTGCCTATAGTTAGTCTGACGCCCTCCATCAGAACACGGAGAACAATGATGACTACACCTAACGATCCCTTCAGCCGCACAAAACACATGTCGACGATGAATGCAGCTCTTGTCCGAAACGCTGGAAGAAGTGCTGGCTTATTCCGGCGATAAAACCGATCAAAAATATGTCGAGCTGAAGACCCCCGCGCGCAGCAGGTGCTGGATGATGTTAAAACGCGGGTGAGTCAGGCGTCCGACACCTATTATCTGAAAGCCCGGCAGGGCGGTGAGCGCCGCGGATGATTACGTGCAGGAAAATCCCTGGCACGGCGTCGGTATCGGCGCGTCTGTTGGGTTGATTGTAGGGTTGCTGCTGGCTCGTCGTTAAGGGCGCCGGACGGAATGACGCCGCGGCGCCGCCGCTGTCCTCCCGCGTGCAGCCCGCCGAATATGCGCAGCGTCACGGTGCCGTGGCCTGCGCATTTTTTATCCCTGCTGCTGTGTACGGTGCGTTTTGTTTTACTCCCCACCATACGTATAATCCCTCTCATTATTCCGGTTTTGAAATAAACGGTCCGTTATGCTGTCACTGCTTATCTCCACCCTGCGGCAACACCTCAATGCCCATTTGCTGCCGGCGGCGCCCGGTGTTCGGCAGCTGGTTCTGCCCTGGCCGTACGGCGCTGCGGTGCGCCATTTCGCCGTCCTCGACGCGGCGCAGCGTTTCCTTGCCGCGCCTGAGCTGGCGGCGTCAGGGGGAACGTTATCAGGTGATCCTGACGCTTGGCAGTGCAACATCGCTTGAGGCGGACGCCACCGATTTTCTCGCCTGGCTGGAGACGTAGCCCCGCTGCGCCGGCGCCTCTGCCCGATTTGCCGGCGTGGCGCCGCCTGGTGCAGCAGGCGCTCGCGCAATTTGGCCAGGCGGGCTGGATAAAGTGGTGCTGGCCCGCCGCTCCGCGCTGAGCGTCGACATGCCTCCGTTACCGCTGTCGCTGATGGCGGCGAGCCGACAGGTTAATCACCGCTGTTTCCATTATCTTCTGGCGTGGTCGCCGCATGACGCTTTTCTCGGATCCAGCCCGGAGCGGTTGTATCACCGGCACGGTCGCTGCTTGGATACCGAAGCCCTGGCAGGGACTGTCGCCTGCGACCCGGATCCGCAGCAGGCGAGCCGGCAGGAGTCGTCGTTTATCCGGCGTCATGAACCTTTCGCGCGCCAGTGGTACGCCGGGTCAGCGGGCTATCTCACCGCCGGCGAGACCGAGTTTTGCGTGGCACTGCGCCCGGGTGTCGGATCATCATATCTGGCTTTATGCCGTCGCCGGTATTGTGAAGGGATCCGATGCCGATCAAGAATGGCAGGAAGTGGAAAATAAAGCCGCCGGTCTCCAATCACTCTTCACCAGCGAGACGCGCGAGCAGCAAACGACCTAGATCGGTGTTTATATCAATATCCGCTCTTACAATAGGGTGTCACCTCACCCCCTGAGCGCCAGGCCCATCATGTCCGAAATTATGTTTAACCGTCGCTGGGCCTGGCGAAAGCCAGCGGCCAGCCGGTGGCGGTCATTGTCACCTCGGGTACCGCCGCCGCCAATCTGTATCCGGCCTTGATTGAAGCCAGCCTGACCGGCGAGCGGCTGGTGCTGCTTACCGCGGACAGGCCGGCGGAGCTTATCGACTGCGGCGCCAATCAGGAGATCCGCCAGTCCGGCATGTTTGCCGGTTTCGCCGCCCGCACGCTGGATTTACTGCGGCCGACGCCGGCGATTCCGGCTCGCTGGCTGATGTCCCCCACGGCGGTGTGCATATTAATTGCCCGTTTGCGGAGCCCTTGTATGGCGTGGACCAGGATGAAGAGGATGACTAGTCACGGGCGCTCGGCGATTGGTGGCAGAGCGATCAACCCTGGCTCAAGGCCGCGGCGTAGTGATAGCCGGCCGGACCAACGCCGCGCAGGGAGACGCGATTGAGCAGTGGGCGCGCACTTTGGGCTGGCCGTTGCTTGGCGATGTACTGTCCTATACCGGGCAGCCGCTGCTCCATGCCGACCTTTGGCTTAACGCGCCGGCGGCGCAGGTGGAACTTGCCCACGCGGAATTGGTGGTGCAGTTCGGCAGCAGTCTGACCGGCAAGCGTCTGCTGGCCTGGCAGGCCGAATGCCCGGCCGGCGGGATCTGGGCAATCACCGCGGGTGGCGTATTTTCGCCGCAGCCGAACCGTGGCTGACGTTGCATCCGGCCGTCGCCAATCCCCCTTGGGCCTCGGTTTTGGCCGACCTGTTTGCCGTCGCCGCGAGGCGGGTAGGTCAGACGCTGCTGCCGGCGCTATTGCCCGCAGTTGGGGGCGTCTTTCTTGGCAATAGCCTGACAGTCCGCCTGGCGGATGTGCTGGCACAACTGCCGGCCGCTGCTCGCGCTTCTGGGAGACGTATCGGCGCTGTACGACATCAATTCCCTGCTCTGTTTCGCCATTGCTCGGCGCCGGTGGTAATTTTAGTGGTGAACAATAACGGCGGCCAAATTTTCTCGTTGCTGCCGACGCCGGAGACGGCAACGCTGGTTGAGCTGGTGGTGCCGGCGGAGCAGGGGGATTCTCTTTTGCGCGAACTGGTGGCGGAGATGGCGCGATGACGGGGTGGGCGGTGCGGTACCGGCAACCTGGCAGCGGTCGGCGGCCCTGTCTGGTGTGGCTTCACGGTCTGGCGGCGGTGTTGGCCGACTGGTACCGCCCAGCCGGTGTTTAGCGATTTAACGCCGACGCAGCGCGCGGACCTGATGCGACTGCGTGCCGATAACCGCGGCGCGGGGGGGGGGATTGCGGCGATGCTGATGGTCGGTTCGCTGGGCCGTCAGCCGGATCTTCTGGCGCCGTTTGCCATTACCATTCGGTTATCTGTGTGGCGCGCAGGACGTCAAATTTTCCGCGCTGGCCGAGCAGGCGCGGCTGCACTGGTGGCTGATACCGGCGACGGGGCATAACACCCATCGCGGCAACCCGCAGGCGTTTGCCACACGACTTCTTTTTTTGCTGGCTCCGTTTGAATAAAGGAACTCATGATGCTTGAACCTAATGAAGACTCTTGGTATGCCCCCATCGACTGGAGTGATTGCAGCGGCGAGTTTACCGATATTCGCTATCACAAGTCCGCGGACGGTATCGCCAAAATTATCCTTAACCGTCCGCAGGTGCGTAATGCGTTCCGTTAGCTGACGGTCAAAGAAATGATACTGGCGTTGAGCGACGCCCGCTATGATGAGGGTATCGGCGTGATTATCCTCACCGGCAAGGGGGAAAAAGCCTTCTGCTCCGGCGGCGATCAAAAAGTCCGCGGCGATTACGGCGGTTATCAGAACGGCGGTGGCGTGCATCACCTGAATGTACTCGATTTTCAACGCCAGATCCGCACCTGTCCCAAGCCGGTCGTGGCGATGGTGGCCGGCTATGCCATCGGTGGCGGCCATGTGCTGCATCTGATGTGCGATTTGACCCTGGCGGCCGGTAATGCGGTATTCGGGCAGACCGGCCCGAAAGTCGGCTCGTTTGACGGCGGCTGGGGGGCGTCTTATATGGCGCGTATCGTCGGCCAGAAGAAAGCGCGGGAAATCTGGTTTTTGTGCCGTCAGTACAATGTGCAGCAGGCGCTGGAGATAGGGCTGGTAAATGCCGTGGTACCGCTGGCGCGTCTGGAAAGCGAAACCGTGCGGCTGGTGCCGGGAGATGCTGGCCAACAGTCCCATCACATTGCGTTGCTTGAAGGCGGCGCTCAACGCGGATTGCGACGGACAGGCCAGTTTGCAGGAGCTGGCGGGGAATGCGACTATGCTGTTTTACATGACGGACGAGGGGCAAGAAGGCCGCAACGCCTTTATCGAAAAGCGCCAGCCCGATTTCAGCCAATTTAAGCGTAATCCCTGATGTGCCGGGCATCGCTTTACTGCTACCGTCTGCCAATGCAGCCCGGCGTGGTGCTGGGAAATCAGCGCCTTGCCCGGCGCGGGGGGTGGGTGGTCGTGCTGGAAGCGTCGGGACGGCGCGGCGGCGCGAGATTGGCTGGCGCGCTGGCGAACTGCCGGCAGACGTTGGATCACGCCAGGCAACTTGGCTTGACGACGGTGATAAGCTCCGGGGTTGAATCGAGTCTGGCGCTGACCCAGCTTTCCCGTTTGGCGCATTGGCTAACGCCCGCGGTGACGCTGGGGCTGGATACCTTGTCGCTAATGCAGGCGCAATTGGTGCGGCCCTGGCCCGGCTGTGATTTACCTCTGTGGTCCTTGGTCGGAGTTGGAATTTGTCGAGACGATGCCATGAGCCAAGGTCTTGAGGGAGGAGGCAATGCCTGAGCTGATTGGCCCTGGTGTCAGTGGGCACAACAGAGTCCTGATGCGGTGGCTCTGCACGGGCCTCAGGGCGATGTGAGCTGGTGGCAGGTGGCCGTGCAGCGGCAGGCGGTGTGCTGGCGCCGCTGAATCCCCGTTTGCCGGCCGAATTGTTGGCGCGCTGGCTGCCGACGCTCGATCTGGCGTTTGGTTATAGCTGTGAAAAAACGGCCTGGCCGTCGGGCATCATGCCGCTCGACGTTGATCTGTCATTGCTGTCGCCGGCGCGGGCGCCGGTTGACGTTGACGCTTTAGCGTCCCCGGTAACGCTCTGGGATGCCCAGCGTCTGGCGCTGGCTGTGCGGGAAGGCAGGCTGCTGGAGCAGGTGCTAATGGGGTACAGTCATGCGTCATTGGTGTCGACGCAGTTATGGCGGCTGCTCGGTGGCTCCGTTGTTGGTGTGGCTACGGACTGACCGAATTTGCCTCAACCGTCTGCGCCGGGCGTGCGGACGGCTCGGCAGGGGTCGGATTGCCGCTGGCCGGGCGCAGTCTGGGGTTGGTACAAGGCGAGATCTGGCTGCGCGGGGCCAGCACGGCCGCAGATTACTGGCAACAGGGACAATTGCTGCCGCTTGATGAGGGCGATGGCTGGTTTTATACCCGCGACCGCGGCATGATGCTCGCCGGCCAATTGACCGTCGCCGGGCGGCTAGATAATCTTTTTTCTGCGGCGGCGAAGGAGTACAGCCCGAGGACATCGAACGCTTGCTTTCCGGCCACGACGGCGTCTGCCAGGCATTCATTGCGCCGGTGGCTGACCCGGAATACGGCCACCGGCCGGTGGCGGTGGTGGACGCCGACGTTACGCTGGCGGCGCTGCGTGCCTGGCTCGAACCCCAATTGTCCTCTTGGCAGCGCCCTGTGGCATGGTATGACCTGCCACCGGCGCTCAACCAGGGCGGCATAAAAATTCCGCGCGGGGCTATCCACGCCTGGCTGGCGCAGAACCGAGGAGCCTGAGCACGGCTACGCCCCTGTCTCCTTCTGGCAATTATCGCATTTCGTGAAAATCCCTCGAACAGGTGTTGTGTTTGTCGATGCCGCTTTTTAAAGTGGCACTACAGGATCACAGGAGAAGAGCATGCTTAGGGTAGAAATGCTGTGCACGGGCGATGAAGTCCTGCACGGTCAGATTGTCGACACCAACGCCGTCTGGCTGGCGAACTATCTGTTCGAGCAGGGGATGCCGATGTCATCGCGCATGACCGTCGGCGACAATCTGTCCGCGCTTGTGGCGGCGATGACCGAGCTCAGCCTGCGGGCGGATGTGTTGATTGTCAATGGCGGCCTGGGACCGACCAGCGACGATCTCAGCGTGCTGGCTGCCGTCACCGCCGCTGGCGATGAACTGGTGGAGCATGCGGAGTGGCTGGAGAAGATGACGGCTTATTTCGCCGAACGCGGCCGCGAGATGGCGCCCAGCAACCGGAAGCAGGCCCTCATTCCCGCTAGCGCCGAGCTGATTGATAATCCGGTGGGTACCGCTTGCGGGTTTGCGCTGCAGCTTAACCGCTGCTTGCTGTTTTTCACCCCTGGCGTGCCGTCGGAATTCAAGGTGATGGTGGAGCGTGAAATCGTGCCGCGCCTGCGCGAGCGGTTTGACTTACCGGATCCGCCGCTGTGTCTGAGGATGACGACCTTTGGCCGTGGTGAAAGCGATTTGGCCAATGAGCTGGACGGTCTGCCGCTGCCGGAAGACGTCGTGCTTGGCTACCGCTCCTCGATGCCGATTATCGAACTTAAACTGACCGGCCCGGCGCATGAACGCGAGGCGATGGAGCAGGTGTGGCAACAGATCCGTGCGGTGGCCGGCGACAGCCAGCTTTACGAAGGGACCGACGATATACCGGCCTGCCTGGCGCAGCTGCTGCCGCAGCGGGGGCTGACCCTGGCGCTGGCGGAGCAGTACACTGCCGGTATGGTCACCTGGCAGTGCCGGAGCGCCGGCGTGCCGGTGACGGGGGGCGAATGGTGGCCTGCCGATAAAGTGGGTGCCGCGCCGCTTGCCGATTTATCGGCGCTGGCGCAGCAGGCCGCGCAGCTGGCGCAGCGTCACGGCGCCTCGCTGGGGCTGGTGGTAGGCGAGTTAACGCAAGATCATTTCAGCGTGGCGCTGCATACGCCGGCGCAGGATTTTGCGCAAACCATCGTATTGCGCAACAATTTGGTGCGGCACCCGCTGCGCGCCCGTCAGGAAGTGGTTGCGCTGATGGCATTGACGATGCTGCAGCGCTGGCTGCAGGGGAGAGCGGTTTATGCTGAATATGGCTGGGTGCATCTCGTGGCCACGCTCTAAACCGCGCGTGGCGACGCCGCCGTCGTTTTCGCTGCTGGCCACAAATAAACAGGGGGCCGTCGCCAAGCGACGGCCCCTTTGTCATCTTGCCACGGCGGCTTGTTTTACCGCGGCGGCTTATCCCGCCAGAGCGGCTCCGCTTACCACGGTGGCTTAGCCTACCGCCGTAGCCGATGACGGCGCAAAATCTTCCGCATCCACATTGTAACCTGAAGGCTCCCAGCGCAGCGTTAAAAGCGCCAGCAGGCCCAGCAGCGGCGCCAGCGCAATCATCCAGAACACGCCGGTGCCGAGCAGCGCCGTCAGCACCGGGAACAGAAACAGCGACAGCGTCGAACTGGAGCGCATCAGCGTCTGGTTAAAGCCCACGCCTACGCCGCGCAGCGAGGTGGGGTAGCTCAGAGAAGCGAAGGGCATGCTGTGCGAGCCAGGGCAGATCCCTTGTCCGAACAGGAATAGCGCCAGCATGGCGATAGCCAGACCGGCCTGCATACTATCGTGGGGGCGGCCGATAAGCGCCAGCCCGATGAGCGACACTAATTGCAGGGCATAGCCCAGCACGGTCATGGGCCAGGCGCCAAAGCGGGGCACAAAACGCACCGCCAACAAACGCGAACAGGAGGTTCAGCGCCAGCGAGAACAGTATGGTGCTCAGCATGCACTGCTCCAGAAAGCTGCTGAGGATAAACGGCAGACCAAAGGCGACCGCATTATAGGCGAACGAAGAGGCGCCGATGGTGAATCGGGCGCGACCTCGGCATTAATACCGTAGGAATGGCGCAAGATTTTCGCCGCACCGGCCAGATCGCCCTGGTTGGCGGCCCAGACGGGCGATTCACTCATGTAGCGGCTGTGGATGGCAATAATCACCAGCGCCAGTACGGCGCCGGAACCGAGGATCAATCGCCATAGCTACGCGGTATGTCCTTTGGCAACACGCCGTACAGCAACAAGACCAGTAGATAGGAAACGCTGATCGCGGCATATCAGGTGGGACACCACATAGCAATGCTGGCGGTTTTGTTACCCCGTCCGCGCAGGCGGGAGAACTCCGCCAGAAACGCCATTGCCACCGGCAAATCGATGCCCACGCCCAGCCCATCACAAAACGCGCTGTGGTGAGCACGTATTCGTTGGGGGCAAAGGCGCAGGCCAGCGCCGCCAGCACGAAAAACAGCATGTCCGCCATAAATGCCCGATAGCGGCCGATTTTATCGGTCAGGTAACCGCCGAAAAATGCGCCGACGATAGCGCCAAAGGTGATGGCGGACGCCACCATACCGGTCGCGGCCGGGGTCAGGTTGAACTCCCGCGTGACACCCTTGATGCCAAACGCCAGCGCGCCGAGATCATAGGCATCGAGAAACACCCCGCCTAGCGCAATGGCAATAATAATCGAGGCATGGAAACAATTATCGGTGTGATGATTGACCAGGGCGGAAACATCGCTGGTGCTGCGTATGACATGCCGCTCGCCGGTGGCGCTATGGCCATCGGCCAACGTGGCGACATGCGCCTTACTGAAAAGTAGAGACATAGACGTCGAGGCTTAGGTAAAAATTTTACGGTAGCCAAGCATACCGATTGGAGCAGCGAAAACCAATTCCGTTACGGAATAAGTTACAACTAAAGGCATAATACGACGAGGGCCGGCCCTCTGCGCCGCGGTAAGAGGGGATTGCAGGAATACCGCCTGTCCATGGATTTCTCCCGCAAAACAGGCGGCATATCCGCAGGGTCCGGCGCCCAAAACGCTGGCAAGCGATGATCACGACATTCATCCGTGCACGTCACGAGACAATCAATGCCGCCTGGCACCATAGCAGGTAAAAAAGCTGGCCTGTACTTGCCAAAGGATCAATAAGATACAGGCGCCGATGTGTTTTCCTGCCGAGTCCGTTATCGTCTGAGCGATTACCTACCTGTTAACGGTTGATTTATTTTAATACTATTATTTTATCCGTTGGTCTGCGGCTGTGTAGGATTTTTCTTCATCTTGTTAGGCGTTGCGGCCGTCTGTTGTCTTTTTATTGACGTTTGATTCGATCGTCTATTGCGCGATAGGGAAGCCGGTTTTGAGGCTTGTTCAATAATTTCATTTGCCCTGGCCATTATAGCTGGCGCTTCTTTTATAATCGTGTTTGTCTTGGCGTCGTATTGTTTCATGTATTGCTCTTTATCTCTATTAGAGATTTTGATGAATTCGTCCTGCTCTGCTTTAACCTTTTCCTTAAACTCGCTTAACTTTGCGTCAAACTTTATTTCATCCTCCCTTCTGGCATTAGCCAATACAGCAGATTATTTTTTCAGGTATGCTAGTTCTTTTTTAATCTGAGCGTTGAGGTTGACAGACATCGGCGCGCTATTTGGTATCGAGTTGCCTGTGGTTTCAACTCTTAGAGATCCTGATAAAGGGTCCCCCGTCATAGGTGGCTTTTTTAGCTTTTTATTTCTCATATCTAAAAGAGTCAATTTGGGAAATTGATCAATGACTTTATCAGATAGTTCTTCAATCTGGTTATTATTCACTATTAATTTTTTGAGGGAAGACGGCAGGTTTTTCGGTAGCTGTTTAAGTGCATTCCCCACAATCACCAGTTTTTCCAATTTGGGTAATTTATCTGCAAGATCATCCAGGGCGTCATCTGAAAGATGGCTGTTGTTAGCAAAATGGAGAAACTTGAGAGTGGTAGGTAAGTTACAGGGCAAACGTTTCCTGTTACAGCCGATAACGGTCAGGGATTCCAGATTTTTAGCCCGAACCGCCAGGTAGTCAAGGTCGTCTTCTTTCAACGCCGTCGAAGAAACTACCTTAAGCGTTCTGAATTCAGGATGAAAGGTTTTTGGGAGGCATTTGATACCCTCCGCTGCAAATTCTTACAACGTCGCTGGAAGAGACGCATCAAATCGGCTTAGTGGATTACCCCTTGAGATAAGCCTTCTAAGTGGTGCGCATAGGGGAGATAAGGCGACAAGATTACAGTCTTCCAAAGTGAGCATATCGTTTTTTTTACCCGTGCAGAGATAATATCATCACGCGCTTGCGCTCTTTTTTCATTTTGACAATCTTCTGTTTCGTCACACCATATCTGTAAACGCTTTTCATAAACCTCGCTGGCTCCACAGAGGGTCATCGGCTCCTTGAAGCTTTCGGCCGTAGGAGGAAAAGGAGCTAAAAATAAATTATGGTGAGAAATCTTATCGCCGCCCACCTCCAGAGTATAAAACTTATGATAAATGGCTATTGATATGATAGTATTATTTTGATTATCGGTTATGGTAAACTGGCCATCTGCGCTATTTATAAAATGGTCTTTATAATTTCCTTTGGCCATGTTTTTTAATGCATAAAAATTTTGGCTGATTTACAATATTGTACTAGCGATAGGAGGATGGCAAGTATCATTTAATAACCGGATACAGTTTTTAGTTTCTCCCCCGAAGAAAAAATCCTTCACTCTTTCCCACAGCGTCATGACCAATGGTGATTTGTGCTTGTTTGCCGCATACTCTCGTATGCGATCTGTGCTGAGTGTGTTTGAAAAAAATTTATTGCCGATGACGAAAGACATTGTCCACTCCTGTGCAAAATTAAAGTCTAATGACATTATTCCTTATCGCCATATTTACTCACTTTCGTTGCTATGTTAATCCGGTATTTTATGTGTTCGTCCCAATAATAAAGCCCCCTGGGTGGATGAATGATTTTCTGACTATGGCGCTAATGTTTTTAAGAAGCCCCTGGGTCAGGGGCTTATGCAGGCAAGTATGTCGTAGTCTATTTTCGATGTGAAGCACACAGTTATCGCTTCAGGTCGCCGCTGCCGCCGTCTGGGATGACGGGGCATGCCTGTTGTGGAGGGCTGCCGTTGCCGCCATCCAGCGTGTATGAGAATGCCCGGCGTGCCGGTCACTTCCTATTGCCGGACGACGCAGGCTACAGTCTACTCTGAGTGTCGAGGGTCACAATTTACGTGTAGGGGATTACAACTTGAGCTCGATATCGTCGACCGGCAGGCAGCAGCAGGGCAAGATTTCCCCACGGCCGACAAAGGCCAGCGGCTCCTGGTGGTATTTCACCTCACCTGCTAGCAGACGCAGGCGACAGGCGCCGCAGTAGCCGGAGCGGCACTGGAATTCTACCGGTACCTGGTGCGCCTCCAGCGCGTCCAGCAACGAGCGATGTGCTTCGCTGCAGGAAAGCGCGGCACCGCACGGCCGCAGGTGAATGAGGGGCCGCGCCATGTTACAGCTGGAAGTCGCTAAGGTCGTCGCTGTTAACTTCGGCGTCAATCTGACCTACCAGATAGGAACTGACCTCCACCTCCTGCGGCGCCACCTGAACGTTATCCGACACCAGCCATGAGTTAATCCACGGAATAGGATTGGAGCGGGTGGCGAAAGGCAGATCAAGGCCGACCGACTGCATGCGGATATTGGTGATGTATTCCACATATTGGCACAGGATATCTTTGTTCAGGCCGATCATGGAGCCGTCGCGGAACAGATAGCTGGCCCATTCTTTCTCCTGCTGCGCCGCCAGCAAGAACAAATCATAGCTTTCCTGCTGACATTCGCGGGCGATCTCGGCCATTTCGGGATCATCTTCGCCGGAGCGCATCAGGTTCAGCATATGCTGGGTGCTGGTCAGATGCAGGGCTTCGTCACGGGCGATAAGGCGGATGATTTTGGCGTTACCTTCCATTAGCTCGCGCTCGGCGAAGGCGAAAGAGCAGGCAAAGCTGACGTAGAAGCGGATCGCCTCCAGAGCGTTGACGCTCATCAGGCAAAGATAAAGCTTTTTCTTCAGCTCGTGCAGGTTCACCACCACCGTTTTACCGTTGACCTGATGAGTGCCTTCGCCCAGCAGATGGTAATAGCTGGTCAGCTCGATAAGTCCGTCGTAATAGCCGGAGATATCCTTGGCGCGTTTCAGGATTTCCTCATTGGTGACGATGTCGTCGAACACCAGCGACGGATCGTTGACGATATTGCGGATGATATGGGTATAGGAGCGCGAGTGGATGGTTTCGGAAAACGCCCAGGTTTCCACCCAGGTTTCCAGCTCCGGTATCGAGATCAGCGGCAATAGCGCGACATTGGGGCTGCGGCCCTGGATGGAATCCAGCAGCGTCTGATATTTGAGATTACTGATAAAGATATGTTTTTCGTGCTCAGGCAGCGCCTGATAGTCGATGCGATCGCGCGACACATCAACCTCTTCCGGACGCCAGAAAAACGACAATTGTTTTTCAATCAGCTTTTCAAATATGTCGTATTTCTGCTGATCAAAACGCGCAACGTTGACTGACTGGCCGAAGAACATCGGCTCCAGCAGTTGGTCGTTTTTAACTTGTGAAAAGGTGGTATAGGCCATGGGTGCTCCCGTTACACGCGGACGGCATCGCTACCGCCCGCGTCCATGTTCAAATCTTGCAGGCGCCGCTTTCGCAATCGTCCTGCTGCGTCGACTGCATGTCTTCCTGCGCATCTTCCGCGCCGTCGCGGGTGTTCTGGTAATACAGGGTTTTCACCCCGAATTTGTACGCGGTCAGCAAATCTTTTAACAGCTGCTTCATCGGTACTTTACCGGCTGGGAAACGGGACGGATCGTAATTGGTGTTGGCGGAAATGGCCTGATCGACGAACTTCTGCATCACACCCACCAAATGCAGATAGCCGTCGTTGCTCGGCATTTCCCACAGCAGCTCATAGGCTTTCTGTAACGGGATAGATTCCGGCACTACCTGGCGCAAAATACCGTCTTTGGACGCTTTGATACTCACCAGGCCGCGCGGCGGTTCAAGGCCGTTGGTGGCGTTGGAAATCTGCGAAGACGTTTCCGAAGGCATCAGCGCCGACAGGGTAGAGTTACGCAAGCCGTGCTGCTTGATATCCGCGCGCAGCGCTTCCCAATCGTAATGCAGGGGTTCGCTAACGATGCCGTCGAGATCCTTTTTATAGGTATCGACGGGCAAAATACCCTGTGCATAGGTGGTCTCATTAAACCACGGGCAGGCACCGCGCTCACGGGCCAAATCGTTGGACGCCTTCAATAGATAATATTGAATGGCTTCAAACGTGCGGTGGGTCAGATTGTTGGCGCTGCCGTCGGAGTAGCGTACGCCATGTTTGGCCAGATAGTACGCGAAGTTGATCACGCCGACGCCGAGCGTGCGGCGGCCCATGGCGCCGCGTTTGGCGGCCGGGATCGGATAGTCCTGGTAGTCGAGCAACGCATCAAGCGCGCGCACCGCAAGCGTCGCCAGCTCGCCCAGATCGTCAAGGCTGTCGATAGCCCCAAGGTTAAAGGCCGACAGGGTACACAGGGCGATTTCACCGCTGTCGTCGTTGACATCCTCCAACGGCTTGGTGGGCAGGGCGATTTCCAGGCACAGGTTGGACTGGCGAATCGGCGCCACCGCGGCGTCGAACGGGCTGTGAGTGTTGCAATGATCGACGTTTTGCACATAGATGCGGCCGGTGGAAGCGCGCTCCTGCATCATCAGCGAGAACAGCGCCACCGCCTTGATGCGGCGCTGGCGTATGCTGCTGTCCTGCTCATACAGGGTGTACAGCCGCTCGAATTCATCCTGATCGGCAAAGAAGGCGTCATACAGCCCCGGCACGTCGGAGGGGCTGAGCAGCGTGATGTACTCGCCTTTGACCAGACGCTGATACATCAGTTTGTTAAGCTGCACGCCGTAATCCATATGCCGCACCCGGTTGGCTTCCACGCCGCGGTTGTTTTTCAGCACCAGCAGGCTTTCGACCTCCAGATGCCACATGGGATAGAACAGCGTGGCCGCGCCGCCGCGCACGCCGCCCTGGGAGCAGGATTTGACCGCGGTCTGGAAATGTTTATAAAACGGAATACAGCCGGTATGGAAAGCTTCGCCGCCGCGAATCGGGCTCCCCAACGCGCGGATGCGGCCGGCATTGATGCCTATCCCGGCGCGCTGGGACACATATTTCACAATCGCGCTGGAGGTGGCGTTAATGGAGTCGAGGCTGTCGCCGCATTCGATGAGCACGCAGGAGCTAAACTGACGGGTCGGGGTGCGTACGCCGGACATAATCGGCGTCGGCAGTGATATCTTGAACGTCGAAACGGCGTTATAGAACCGCTTGACGTAATCCAGACGGGTCGTGCGCGGATAGCCGGAGAACAGGCAGGCCGCGACCAGCATATACAGAAACTGGGCGCTCTCATAGATTTCTCCGGTCACCCGGTTTTGCGCCAGATACTTGCCTTCCAGCTGTTTGACGGCGGCGTAGGAGAAATTCATATCGCGCCAATGATCGATAAAGCTGTCCATCTGCTCGAATTCTTCGGCGCTGTAGTCGGTCAGCAAATGTTTATCGTATTTGCCCATGGTGACCAGCCGCGACACATGATCGTAGAGTTTTGGCGGCTCAAACTGGCCATAGGCTTTTTTGCGCAAATGAAACACCGCCAGCCGGGCGGCGAGATACTGGTAGTCGGGCGCCTCGCGTGAAATCAAATCCGCCGCGGCTTTGATAATGGTTTCATGAATGTCGGCAGTTTTGATGCCGTCGTAGAACTGAATATGGGAGCGTAATTCCACTTGGGAAACGGAAACGTTTTCCAACCCTTCGGCCGCCCAGTCGATGACCCGGTGGATTTTATCAAGGTTAATGGTTTCTTTACGTCCATCGCGCTTTGTGACGAGCAGACTCTGGTTCATGCGGCAGTATACCTGTCTGAATGACCCGCAACCGCCCTCGCTGGCGCGCAGGCAAATAGTGCCTTGCCAGAGGACAAATCACTATATATGGGGTCTTTTTGTTAGTTTGGTAACAAGATAGTGATAAAGCTTGCGCAATGCAAGTGAGTAACTTGCTTATTTTGTGGATAACGTTGGGGAGAAACGGTCATCAAGTGGGTAAGCCGCTATTGTGCCTGTGCTTCGCGCTTGTCAATTGCGGGGGATAAAAATTTCTAGAATAATGTGGTCGTTGCTTAATTGAACGCTAACCGCGATGGCTGCCAGAAGGGGACGGAATCGCTGGACGCACTAGCAGGGGAAAAGGCGGGGTGACATTACTGGACCGGCAGGCAGGAGAAAGGCAGGGCGAGAAGACGGTCGTTCTTTGGCAGGAGGGGATAGCGGCCGCCGTAGCAAGCGGGAGAGAGGATAATCATGCGCCGGCGGCGGCAAGGGCAGCCAAAACGGCGATCGCGCCGGTAGCCCTTGCCGTTAATTGTCTCAGGCGGCGGGGCGCCTTACGCCTGGCGCCGCGTGTGCAGCATATAATTGACATCAACGTTGCCGCCGAGATAGAAACGATCCCGCAACGGATTGTAATGCAGTCCGATAATGTGCTGCTCGCGCAGGGGGGTATCATCCACCCAACCCAGCAGTTCGGCGGGCTTAATGAATTTGGTAATATCGTGGGTCCCCCGCGGCACCATACGCAGCACATATTCAGCACCGACGATAGCCATCAGCCAGGCCTTGGGATTGCGGTTTAACGTTGAGAAAAACACCTCCCCACCGGGTTTCACCAAGCGGGCGCAGGCCCGGACAATCGACGCCGGATCTGGCACATGCTCCAGCATTTCCATACAGGTCACGACATCATAGGCGCCAGGATGCGCCTCGGCGTGTTCTTCAACCGTCTGCTGGTGATACGCCAGCATCACGCCGCTCTCAAGTGCGTGCAGGCGAGCGACCGCCAGCGGCTCGGCGCCCATATCTAACCCGGTGACCTTGGCCCCTTCCCGTGCCATGCTTTCCGCCAAAATGCCGCCTCCGCAGCCCACGTCCAGCACGTTTTTGCCAAACAGCCCGCCGGAGCGTTCGAGAATATAATCCAGGCGCAGCGGATTGATGTGGTGCAGCGGTTTGAACTCTCCTTCGAGATCCCACCAGCGGGCGGCGACGGCGTCAAATTTGGCGATTTCGTTCGGATCGACGTTTTCCTGACGATGCGCAGCCGGCTGGCTCGCTTCATTGCTCACTTCAGGGATCATGTAACAGCTCCTTATCCATTTATCGGCTAAGTATACGCGCAACCGGACCGTCCGGCAGCCTGTTTGCCCGGAAAAGCGGGCATTTTCGGCGTGCCGTCGCGGTTGGGGCGCGCTTGCCGCGACATGAGATGGTTCCGCTACGCCTTTCAACGGTGACGGTGCCCTTTTACAGAAAAAAGATGGTATACTTTGACACCTTTAAATCCGGGTAGAAGCTTCATTAGTAGAGGGATAGCGGCTCCATGAGCGACCTTGCCAGAGAAATTACACCGGTCAATATCGAAGAAGAGCTGAAACGTTCTTATCTGGATTACGCCATGTCCGTCATCGTCGGACGTGCGTTGCCGGATGTGCGTGACGGGCTCAAGCCCGTGCACCGTCGTGTGCTGTTCGCAATGAGCGTGCTCGGTAATGACTGGAATAAACCTTATAAAAAATCGGCGCGCGTTGTCGGCGACGTCATCGGTAAGTATCACCCCCACGGGGATACCGCCGTCTACGACACCATCGTGCGTATGGCACAGCCGTTCTCGCTGCGTTACATGCTGGTGGATGGCCAGGGCAACTTCGGTTCGGTTGACGGCGACTCCGCCGCGGCGATGCGTTATACCGAAGTGCGCATGGCCAAAATCGCCCACGAATTACTAGCGGATCTGGAAAAAGAGACCGTCGATTACGTGCCCAACTATGACGGCACCGAGCAAATCCCCGATGTCATGCCCACCAGGATCCCGAATCTGTTGGTCAACGGCTCTTCCGGCATCGCGGTGGGAATGGCCACCAATATACCGCCCCACAACCTCGCAGAAATCATTGACGGCTGTTTGGCCTATATCGACGATGAGAACATCAGCGTCGAAGGCTTAATGGAACACATCCCCGGGCCCGATTTCCCGACCGCCGCCATCATTAATGGCCGGCGCGGCATAGAAGAGGCCTACCGCACCGGGCGCGGCAAAATCTACATCCGTGCGCGCGCCGAGGTGGAAACGGACGGCAAGTCCGGCCGGGAAACCATCATCGTGCATGAAATTCCCTATCAGGTGAATAAAGCGCGTCTGATTGAGAAAATCGCCGAGCTGGTAAAGGAAAAGCGCGTCGAAGGTATCAGCGGTCTGCGCGATGAGTCCGACAAGGACGGCATGCGGATCGTCATTGAAATCAAACGCGACGCGGTGGGAGAGGTGGTGCTCAACAACCTCTACTCCCTGACCCAGCTGCAGGTGTCGTTTGGTATCAATATGGTGGCGCTGCATCAGGGGCAGCCGAAGATCCTGCCGCTGAAGGATATTTTATCCGCTTTCGTGCGCCACCGCCGTGAAGTGGTGACCCGCCGCACGATTTTTGAATTACGCAAAGCCCGCGAGCGCGCGCATATTCTGGAAGCGCTTGCGGTGGCGCTGGCGAATATCGACCCGATCATTGAGCTGATTCGCCAGGAGCCGACGCCGGCGGAAGCGAAGGCCGCCCTGGTTGCGCGCTCATGGGCGCTGGGCACCGTCTCCGCTATGTTGGACCGCGCCGGCGACGACGCTGCACGTCCGGAATGGCTGGAGCCGGAATACGGCATTCGCGACGGGCAATATTACCTGACCGAGCAGCAGGCCCAGGCGATTCTGGATTTGCGCCTGCAAAAACTGACCGGCCTGGAGCATGAAAAACTGCTGGATGAATATAAGGAGCTGCTGACCCAGATAGCTGAACTTATCCGTATCCTGCAGAACCCTGACTGCTTGATGGAGGTGATCCGCGAAGAGCTGGTGGCCATCAAAGAGCAGTATAACGACCCGCGCCGCACCGAGATTACCGCCAATACGTCGGATATCAATATCGAAGACCTGATCAATCAGGAAGATGTTGTCGTCACACTGTCCCATCAGGGTTACGTGAAGTATCAGCCGTTGACGGACTATGAGGCGCAGCGCCGCGGCGGTAAAGGGAAGTCGGCGGCCAGCATCAAGGAAGAGGACTTTATCGACCGGCTGCTGGTGGCGAATACCCACGACACTATTTTGCTGTTCTCCAGCCGGGGACGGATGTACTGGATGAAGGTTTATCAACTGCCGGAAGCCAGCCGCGGCGCCCGTGGGCGGCCGATAGTCAATCTGTTGCCGCTGGAGTCCAACGAACGTATCACCGCTATCTTGCCGGTGCGTGAGTATGAAGAAGGACGACACGTCTTCATGGCGACTGCCAGCGGCACCGTGAAGAAGACCTCCCTCATCGAGTTCAGCCGTCCGCGCAGCGCCGGTATCATTGCCGTCAATCTTAACGATGGCGATGAGCTGATTGGCGTGGATCTGACCGACGGAAGCAACGAAGTCATGTTGTTCTCCGCCTACGGTAAGGTGGTGCGCTTCCCGGAAAACCAGGTGCGCAGCATGGGGCGGACCGCGACCGGCGTGCGCGGTATCAATCTGGCCGAAGGCGACCGGGTGGTGTCTCTCATCGTGCCGCGCGGCGAGGGGCCGATATTGACGGTGACGCAGCATGGCTACGGCAAGCGTACCGCGCAGGCGGAATATCCGACCAAGTCCCGCGCCACCCAGGGCGTTATCTCCATCAAGGTGAGCGAACGCAATGGTGAAGTGGTCGGCGCGGTACAGGTGGATGATTGCGATCAGATCATGATGATAACGGACGCTGGTACGCTGGTGCGTACGCGGGTCTCCGAGGTAAGCATCGTGGGCCGCAACACCCAGGGCGTGACGCTCATTCGCACCGCTCAGGACGAACACGTGGTGGGTCTGCAGTGTGTCGCCGAACAGGTCGATGACGACGATCTGGATTCGGTGGTGAGCCCTGACGCGCTCGCGGATGACAGCCTTGTGGATGCTGATGACGCCGATGAGGCGGATAATGGCGTCGAGGGTGACGATGATGTCGACGGTGAACGTGAATAATCGCCACGGTTGGCGTCGCGCCGGCGAGTAACAACGGTAACCAAAAAGAGCCAGCGCGGTTGCGCTGGCTCTTTTTAATTTCGGCTGATTTTCTCTTATCGAACGGTACGGGTTTGAAATATTTCACTTCGTTTCGCACCACGGTCAAAATATCCCGCTACCTGTTCAGGACGTTGGCACTCATGCTGTGGGCGCTCGGCGCGCTGTTATCCTTTCTATGTTTCTTCAGTCTGCTGCACCAGCGGGAAGCCGTGCTGCGTCAGGAGTACGACAATAGCTACGAACAGGCGCAAAATTATATCCGTCACTCGGCGGACATCACGCGTCAGCTGAAATACATGGCGGAAAACCGGTTAACCGGCAGCTTGAGCGGGCTGTATAGGCTGGACGGCAACGCCTCCGGCGCCAAATTGACCCAACCGCGCTACAGCACACTGATTCCCAACGGCGATTGTGCCAAAGAAACGCCGAGCTTTCATGCCGCGGTCAACGCATTGACCTATTTTCTCAGCTATTGGAAAGATAATTTTTCCGACGCTTACGATCTTAACCGGGTGTTTTACATCGGGGGAGAAAGCCTGTGCCTGGCGGATTTCAGTATGCGCAGCGTAGAGAACGGCGACGATGCCGCGCCCAAAAGTCTGGTGCGCCAGGTTATCAAATTCCGTAACGTGCTCCTTACCGACCGGCAAGGCACCCAATATTGGGTTACCCCCGGCAACCGGCACGACAGCGGCAATTACTACGTCCTTATTCCCCTTTACAGCGGCAATAAGCTGGAGGCCCTGATTGGCATTGAGCAAACAATACGGCTGGAGGATTTTGCCAGTGCCAGCAATTTGCCGCTTGGCCTGACCCTGCTCGATCAGAACAACCTGCCGTTACTGAGTTTGACCAGCGGCGAGCGCGGCGCGGCGGCGCTCAGCACGTTTCCCTCGCAGCCGGCCTTTTTTGGTTACAACCACGGCTTTACCAATCTGGTCATGAAAAAAGCGCTGTCCCAGACCGCGCTCAGCATGGCGTTCTCGCTGCCGCGCAGCGCGGTGATAGACAATCTCAACATGCTGCTGTTCAAACTGGGGCTGCTGAATCTGTTTTCCGCGGCGGCGCTGATGTACCTGACCTGGCTGTTTGAGCGCAGGATGCTGGCGCCGGCGGAAAAGAACGTGTTCCAATTGGAAGAAAACGAGCAGTTTAACCGCAAAATTGTCGCCTCGGCGCCGGTGGGAATTTCCATTCTGCGCATCAGCGATGGCACCAACTTGATAAGTAATGAGCTCGCACATAATTATTTGAGCATGCTCACCCATGAAGATCGTCAGCGTATTACCCATATCATCTGCGGGCAGCAGGTCAATTTCGTCGATGTCATCACTAGTAATAACACCAACCTGCAAATCAGCTTCGTCCATTCCCGGTATCGCAATCAGAACGTTGCCATTTGCGTGTTGGTAGATGTCAGCGCCCGGGTGCGCATGGAGGAGTCGTTACAGGATATGGCGGCGGTCGCCGAGCAGGCGAACCAGGCCAAGTCGATGTTCCTGGCGACCGTCAGCCACGAATTGCGTACACCGCTTTACGGCATTATCGGCAACCTGGATTTGTTGAAAACCAAGGCGTTGCCGGACGGCGTCGATCGGCTGGTCATGGCAATGAGTAACTCCTCGGCGCTGTTGTTGAATATCATCAGCGACATTCTCGATTTCTCGAAAATCGAATCGGAACAGCTAAAAATTGAACCGAAGGAATACTCCCCGCGCGAAACGGTGAGCTATATCGTCGGCAGTTACCTGTCGCTGGTGGTGAAAAAACGCCTGGGGCTGTATTGCTTTATCGACCCGGATGTACCGGACAGCCTGCGCGGCGATCCGGTGCGTTTGCAGCAGGTGCTTTCCAATTTGCTCAATAATGCGATCAAGTTTACCCGCAGCGGCAATATCGTCGTGACGGTGTATTGCCGCGACGGCTACTTGCTATTTAGCGTACGGGATACCGGCGTCGGCATGCAGACACGGGAAGTCATGCAGCTCTTTGATCCATTTGTACAGTTGGGCGAGGGTGGTCAGCGTCCGATCCAGGGCACCGGGCTGGGGCTGGCGATTTGTGAAAAACTGGTCAATTTGATGGACGGCGATATCGCCGTGGAATCCGAACGCGGACTCGGCAGCCGTTTCACCATCCGTCTGCCGCTTTATCAGGCGGTTACCCGGCCGATGGAAAAACAGGATGCCGCCGGTAACACCTGCTGGCTGGCGGTGCGCAACAGCGCCATGGGGCGCTATCTACAATTGTTGCTGCGCTATCACGGTCTGACGGTGCTGGACTATAACGACGAGGCCTTGAGCTTCAACGACATGTTTATCTGCGATGATCCACAGCAGCCGGAAGGCAGGGCGCGCGCCACGATTTGCTTCTCGAACGAGCATATAGGACCGGCGGAGGAAATCCGTCCCGGTTATTGGCACCTAAGCCCGGCATTTGCGGGGGATCTGCCGTTGTTGCTCAACTACCTTTATCGCCATGACCAGGCAACATGGTCCGCGCTGCCTGCGCCGCCGGTGATGATGCCCGCAAGCGTTGCCAACGAGGATATATTGATTCTGGTCGTCGATGACCACCCGATCAATCGCCGGCTGTTGGCCGATCAGTTGGGCTCGCTGGGATACCAGGTTATTACCGCCAACGACGGGCTGGATGCGTTGAATGTAATAAGCCGTCAGGCGGTGGACATTATTCTGAGTGACGTCAATATGCCCAATATGGATGGTTATCAGTTTGCCCACGCGCTGCGAACGCAAGGCAGGTTAACGCCCGTCATCGGCGTCACCGCCAATGCGCTAGCGGAAGAAAAGCAGCGCTGTCTCGATGCGGGTATGGACAATTGCTTGTCAAAACCGGTGACGCTTGAGGTTCTTCAGCCGGTGCTTGCGGCCTACGGTCGAAAAGTACGGCAGGCGCGAAAAGAGGCTGACCTGGGTAACCAACAATAACGTGCGGCGCGCTGTGCCGCGCGTCCGATATAAAGGCAGGTTTAATCTTTGTCGACCGGCGCCATGCTAACCGACGACAGATAATTCAACAGCCCGATATCATTTTCCACGCCCAGTTTGAGCATGGCCGATTTTTTCTGGCTGCTGATGGTTTTGATACTCCGATTCAGTTTTTTGGCGATTTCGGTCACCAGAAAACCTTCGGCAAACAGCCGCAATACTTCGCTTTCCTTAGGCGACAGGCGTTTATCACCGTAACCGCCGGCACTGATGCGTTCCAGAAGCTTAGCGACGCTCTCGGGGGTGTACTTCTTGCCTTTTTGCAGCAAGGCCAGCGCTTTCGGCAGGTCGGTGGGCGCGCCCTGTTTCAACACGATGCCGTCGATATCCAATTCCAGCACCGCACTTAAAATGGCCGGGTTATTGTTCATGGTCAGGACGATAATCGCCAGGTGAGGATAATGACGCTTAATGTATTTGATAAGCGTAATGCCATCGCCATATTTTTCACCCGGCATGGAGAGATCCGTCACCAAGACATTCGCATCCAGCTTGCCAAGACTGTTAATCAGGGCGGTGGAATCCTCGAACTCGCCGACCACGTTGACCCATTCAATTTGTTCTAAAGATTTCCGAATGCCGAACAGGACGATCGGATGGTCATCGGCAATGATGACATTAAGGTTGTTCATAGTTATGGCTACCTTGCATGCTGCAGCATTTTAGTGACAAAAATATCAATTTGGTGGATCTCGGATCCTATCTTCGATACATCGTGTTGTTTAATGTAAAACTCAAGAGATTCACAAGCACGTTTACCCGGCCCCAGGCCGAGCATCGCGAACACCCCTTTCAGACGATGAGCGGTTTGCGCCAGCGCATTCAGGTCGCCGCTTTCCGCTTCAGTATACAACCTCTTTACGTCATCGGGTACTGTCTCAACGAACAGGGCATAATAGTCACTGTCCTGTAACCGGTTTTGGTACCCGCCGTCGCTTATTGGCTCGCCGGTCGCCTGATCCCGCTCATCTTCCGGCTCCGCCAGCCGCTGCTCGATCAGCGGCAACATCGCCTCAAGCATCGGCGCGCTGAAATTGTAATTTACCTTCATACGCCGGGTAGTCAGCGCCATGACCCCCTGAGCGTCTCCGTCCAGCAACAGCGCATAATCTTCCATGCGCGCCGGGTCATCCGTCATCAGCAAATCATGCTCTTGGCCGAGGTAATGTTCATCAACATAAACGCACTCGGCACCCCATTGTTCCAGCATGGCGCTGACAATGGTGCGTATTTCTTCGTTATGAATGTCAAGCAAAACTAATGTGTCATGCAGTAGTTTTTCGGCTTCCTCGCCGTCTTCGCCCTCAAGCGGGGCCAGCGGCAGACTAAGGCTATACCGCGTGCCGATATCCACCCGGCTTTGTATCGTCAGCCGCCCGCCCATTCGACGGCAGAGCTGATCGCACAAAAACCAGGTAAGTCCCGAACCGCGCTGATACCGGTCTTGCTGCGCCGGGCTGACAAACGGCTGGCTGAGATTGGCCAGTTCTTGCTCGCCGATGCCGCTGCCGGTATCGCTGAGGGTGAAGGTTATAGCGCCGCCGGCGTCATCATTGCTTACGCGCAAGGTAATTTTACCGAAGTGGGTGGTGGTGGTGGCATAATCAAGAATCAGCGCGATCACTTTGCGGACAGCCTCTGCGTCGCCCGAATAGCAGCGCTCGAACGGCGGCAGGTAGTGATGAAACAGCCCCAACCCTTTTTGACTTAAAAGTGGTAAACGGTCACGCAACACATCGTCGCACAATTGGTGCAGGTTAAAAGGTGCGCTGGCCGGTTGCCACTCTTGCAGCTCCAGGCGGGTGAGCAACTGCAAATTATCGGTCAGCCCCATCAGCCGTGACGATTCCTGACGCAATTGCGCCAACAGCGTCGCCTGCTGGTCCTCCTGAACGACCGTGATACGCTCTACCAGCTGGCCGATAGCGGCCAGAGGAGCGTTCAATTCCTGCTGGATGTTGTTAAGTATTGCCCGCCGCGCTTCGTGATTTTTATCCAATTCCCGCTGGGCCTGCTGCAACTTTTTATTGACCAACACCTCTTTGTCCTGGTCCAGCAATTGGAACAGCCAGGTCTGCGGCGAGAGCTGGCTTTTGAACATACGAATTTCATACATTTCATTGTTCACCGTGGCCTGAATGACGCCCTGATGCCTCTCCCCCAGATTGGCGATTTTTTGTAAGCTCAGGTGCGGCAGCAGGTGATCGGCGATCTTATTGCTCGCCACCAGGGTGTTGTCGCTGAAATTATAAATCAGCAGACCCAATGGCAGATTGGCGATCACTTCCTGTCCCAGCGTTTGATGAGATTTAAGCTGTTGCACCATATCGATATTGGGCCGTAGCAAATTTTTGCGCACCAGATAAATACCGAGCAAGGAAAAGGCAATCAGCAACAGATCGATGAGCACCAGACACAGATTATTATGCAGCAGGTCCAGCGCCAGGCTGATAAGCGATACCCGGTAGGTCATGGACAGCGGCGCATTGGATAACGGCGCCGTGATTTCAAGCATGGCGCTGTTCATCCGGCTGAAGACGCGCGGCGCCTGGGCGCCGTCCATGTCGTCGTCATCCACGTTGCCGTCGGCGGCGCGATTAAGCACGAAATTGGCGCGCGCCATATTAAGCGGAATAATATCGTTGATTGGCAAATCAAAGGCGATGATGGTAGCCAAATGGCCGGGCTGATTGAAAATCATGCGCTGGGTAAAATAGTAGTCGTTAAGAAACCGGTATTTGCGCAGGGGAGAGAAACTCTCGCGTTCATCCAGGATATTGGCCTGTTGCAGCATTTCACTGCGGCGTGAATCCACCAGCGAGCCGATATAGCTGTCGCGAAAGCGGGGATTTGTTTCGCGCAGCGGCTGCGTGGAGATGAGCGTCAGACTGTTATCGCTGCCGTTAAGATAATACAGCGTGAAGCTGTTATTTTCCGCTCCCCACAGCACATCAAGATAGCGTGACATCGCTAGCGCGTGGGTGTAGGTTGCGCTTTCATGACTGCCGAAAATCATCGTATCGGTTTTCTTATGCGGCTTGTCGACAAAATACACGCCCGGACGCAGCCGCACCTCCTGCGTGCCGTTTGGCTGCAGCGCCAGCGCGTCGTTTTTGCCGGAGGCATCGTAAAGCTGATAGGCGGCGACGCGGTATTTGTCGATGCGTTTTTGCATGGCGCCGGCAATGGTGCTCAGACTATGCTGTTTTTCCACCACATAGGTACTGAAAACCTGATAACCCAGGACCCACAGCGACAGCAGCAACAGCAGAATAAACACCAGAAAACCGCGCAGCAGCGCGGTGGAGGTTAACGCGATTTTTTTAATTTGCATAATGGGCCTGGCTATTATTGTCCTTTAATGGGTCACGCGGCGCGCGCTGGCGCTGGCCACCAGTAATAATACCGCTACACAGCAAAAGAGACATACAGGCTGTCAAATGGACGATGAAGCCTATCAGGGCAGGGTCTGTAAGGATACCGGCATAGCCCACCCCGGAAATGGCCGCCAACGCCAGGTGGGGCGGCATATCCCGCTGATCGCCCACGACGCTGAACAGCAGCGGCACCAGGTTGGTGGCGCCAAAGCCCAGCAGCAGAAAGCTGAGCAGCGTCACCGTTGGAACGTCAATGGCGATAGCCAGCAGCAAGCCCGCTGCGGCGCACAGACTGCTGCCCAGTAACATGCGAAAGCGGCCGAAGTCATTGATAAGCTTGTCGCCACACAGCCGGCCGAGGGTCATGCTGATGCAGAACAAGGTATAGCCCAGGCCGCCGGCCGAGCTGTTCATGCCCTGTTCATGAGTAAGAAACAGGGCGCTCCAGTCCAGCATAGTGCCTTCCGTTAAAAACAGAATGAAACCCAGTAAACCGATCGCCAATACCCGTCCGTGGGGACGAACGAACAGCGGTGCGCTCTGATCCTCGTCCGTCACGGTCAGTAGCTGGCCGGCGGCCAGCGCCAACAGGACCAACAACACCGCCACGATAACCAGTACGCTCGCCAGGGGCGTCAGCGCACAGGCCAGCAGCGTGCTGACCAGACCGGCGCCGGCAATACCGCCGAGGCTGAAAAAACCGTGAAAGCTGGACATAATGGCGCGGCCGCTGGCTTTTTCCACTGCCACCGCCTGAATGTTCATTGTGATATCCAGCGTGCCCAGTCCAGCCCCGCGCCGAACAGCAGCAGCGTCAGCAGCGGCACACTCTCAAGCTACGCCAGCAGCGGCAGTGTCGCTCCCAGCACGCAGGCTGCCGCGATGATGGGCCGTTTGCAGACCAGCCGGTGCGCGCAAGGTGCCGCCAGCGGCGCCCGGGTGGACATCGCAAAACCAGCGATAAAAAACACCACGCGGGTGGCGATACGCACCGGATAGGTGGGGCGCAAAACTGAGGGCAGGGCAATGGTCATAATAGTAGGCCGCGAGCTTGAGTCCTGGTGTAAAACGCGACCCTAATGGGCCGCACAAAGGGGTTATGGTGCAACACGCGCCGGCAGGGGCCGCCATAAAACGGGTGCCGCCATAGGCGACGGGAGGCCTGCCTGCACCGGTGCCAGGCCGCACGTCCTGATGCCTATCTTCCAGGTAACGGGGCGCGAGATGCTGCCGGGATTATCCCGGCGGCTCACGCTTGACCGCCGCTGCCGCGACGTTCCAGCCACGGGGTTTGTTTCCCGTCTTTGGCCGGGAACACCGGTGCCAGCCGGCTGGCGATGAAATCCCGCGCGTGGTCCAGGATGACTGTCATTCCTTTGGCGTGCATATAGTCGTTATCGCGCGGGTTAAGGGAGAAACGGCGCCGAAAGGCTGATTGCTGCAGGTGCTGCCATATCTGCTCTTTGTCCCTCGCGTCTTGGGTCATTTTGGTACCTCGCCCAGGCAGGCCGCCTGCTTTATCTGCACAGGGCGCACAGTGTAACACGCCATGCGCTGGCACACGATGGACAGAAAGGAGACAATTTGCGCCGTTCACTTCATTGTACCACCGCAGGATAAGCTGGTATGAATCGGCGTGTGAGGAAAATAAATGAATCCCTGCGCTGAAATAAGACGCATGGGAAGGAAGATAATAAATAGTTAATTTATTTATTATTAACTTTTTTAAATATATTTTATCACTAAAAAATATTTTTATTCTCGTTGTTATTCTCGATCTCTCTCACAGTCTCGCTAAAAAATAACCATGCATGGAGAAAATGAAAGGAGATTTTTATAGGGTATGCCGGGGGTTTATATTGCGTTTCTTACGGAGCATATCTGGAGAAATTTTATTAATGTAATGTTTTTAAAGTCTTTTTCTTTTTGGTTGATGCTATCCATTAGTCAGTTAATATGGTGATTTTATTATTTTTTATATTATTATTATGTATATATATTGCTTGTTGCCATTCAATGGCTTGAAAGGTCAAAATTCATCGAGTATGATTCCTCCGTTAGTTCAATATTCCGATCTATCAGTGACATCAAGATCTGTTGAATGCTCGTTTTTATTTGGGCCTTTGCGGATATCAAATTATTAGTGGCGAAATATAATAAACATAGAGGGTATTAACATGAAACTACAGTATCTGTCTGTGCTCGCTTCGGCTATGGTAATGGCAGGTAGCGCTGGGGCAGCCGAAGTTTATAATAAAGACGGCAATAAACTGGATCTGTTCGGTAAACTCAACGGCATGCGCTATATGTCTAGTGATGATGCTAAAAACGGCGATCGTTCTTTCATTCATTATGGCTTCAACGGGGAAGCCCAGCTTAGCGAAGGTATTACCGGTTTCGGTACCTGGGAGCAAGAAGTCGGACTGAGCCACGCCGAAAGCGGAGGCGCGAAAAGCAACTTCACCCGCCTGGGTTTCGCCGGTATCAAATTCGCCGATGCGGGCAGCATTGACTATGGCCGTAACTACGGCGTGCTGTATGACGTCGGCGCCTGGACCGATATGATGCCGGAATTCGGTGCTGATACCACCGTAACCGACAATTTCATGACCGGGCGTGCCAATGGCGTGTTCACCTATCGCAATACCAATTTTTTCGGAATGGTCGACGGCCTGAACTTTGCGCTGCAGTATCAGGGCAAAAACGACACCAAGGAGGATGAGAAAGGTAGGCGTGGCTTAAAAGGTGGGCGTGGCTTAAATGAGGCGAACGGTGATGGCTACGGACTGTCCGTAACTTATGATTTGGGGAACGGTGTTTCCGCCGGTGCCGCCTATACCAGCAGTAATCGCACCTTGGGGCAGCGTATGTTGAACAGCGCGCGTAATAATAAGGATAAAAGGGCTGAAGCTTACTCTTTGGGTCTGAAATATGACGCTAACAACCTCTATCTGGCGGCGCTGTACAGCGAAACTCGCAACATGACGCCCTACGGCGATTTCTCGGGCAACAAGGCGAAACACGGTTTTGCTGACAAGGCGCACAATCTTGAATTGGTCGCGCAATACGCGCTTGATTTCGGCCTGCGCCCCTCGGTCGGCTATCTGCAATCGCGGATTGACGGCGATTATCAGGGCAAAAGCCAAACCATCAAGAAATACATCGAAGTGGGCGCCAGCTATAACTTTAACAAGAATATGCTGGCCTTCATTGACTATCGCATCAATCTGCTGTCCAAAAACGACTTCACCCGTGACACGCAGATATCTACTGACAATATTTTAGCAATGGGCATGACGTACATGTTCTGATGCGTCTGTTGATGTAGAGAATAAGGTGTTAAGAAACGGGGCGTACGGTGTGACAGTCAGCCCCGTTGTTTGGTAAGAGATACAGTCCTTCGCCTTATGCGGCGAAGAGGCCAGCGGTAAAGTGGTGCCTGCGTGCAGGATTGCCGCGTGGGTAAGGGAGGTGATGGGGCAAACCGGTGTTAACGATGGCGTTGATTAATCAGCGCTTTTTTGCGAATTTGTTTGACCGCTTTAATTAGCGAAAATACGGCAAAGCCGAGCAAGACGGCTATGAGAATCAGATTCGTTATCTTCTTTGCTCTCCTTTTGTCCTGAAAGGGGGCTATTATCGGTAAGGAAAGAGGGCAGGGTAATAGGATGATTCCGCAAGCGGTAGCGCGTCTTTCCCAACGCCTGCCTGCGCGCCTCTGAACTTTCTGTCGCGTCGGTTTGTGATTGTCTTTTGGTTATACAATACTTTATTCTGCTCAAGTTCCCCCCATTGCCGACAGTATGCCCTATGTACTTATTGAGAACGTCACCGGCCTCGCCGATCAACTGACAATCGAGCCGGCGGACGTCAATAATTCCCACATAGTCTTTTACAGCAAAATCAATTAGGCAAGATCCCGACGCTTATCACACCGGAGGGGCAGACCCTGTTTGATTCGCTGGTGATTATTGAATTTCTGGATGCCAAAGCCAGTGGTGGCGTGCTGATCCCAAAAGGCTATGCCCGCTGGGAGGCGCTACGCCCGCAGGCGTTGGCGGATGGTGGTTTGATGGATGCGGCGCTGTTGGTGGTGTATGAAGATCATTACCGCCCGGAGGACGAACGTTCCCCGGGATGGGTGGCGCGCGCTCGACTATGCCGAAAGTCATTATACGCTTACCCCGGTCGCCGAGACGTTGCATGTGGGAGAAATTGCGCTGGCCGCGGCGCTGGGCTACCTCGATCTGCGCTTTGAAGGCGCCTGGCGTCAACGCTATCCGAAACTGGTCACCTGGCTTACTCTGTTTCGTCAGGCGTTACCGGCTTTTGACGCCACCGGTCGGCAGCCGTAGTTGCCCCTATCAGCGCCTGCCAGCGGGGGTGTCCGTTGGTGGGTTAAGCTGCGTACCCGGTTGCCGGGCGCGCAAAGTTTTATTGCAAACAAGGAAAATAGGCTATGTCGAACCATTGGCTGTCGAAATGGGTGGCCCTGGCCGCCGCCGCAGTTTGGATGGGATCCCTTTGCGCTCTGGCGGTTGCCGCCCCGGCGCCCGTCAAGGTCACTTTCGTCCAGGAGTGGCCAGTAGCGGATGGCTTCTGGATCCCCTGGAGGTTGGGTATCAGTAAAGGGTTCTATCGCGAGGAAGGTATCGATCTCAATGTGGTGGTGCCGCCAACCGTTCGTGCCGATAATGAAATTCCTCGGTACCGGCCGGGCGGATGTCGCTTTTACCACCGTTATGGACATTATTTTCGCCAAAGAGCAGGGCGCGCCGATGATTTCGATCGGTCGCTATGGCACTGGCAATAACTGGGGTATTTTCACCCCGGCATGTCAGCTGGTCACGCTGGCGCAGCTTAAAGGCAAGCGCATCGGTATCTATAACGATGCCTGGACGAAAGCGCAGCTGTCGTTGATGTTAAAAAGTGCCGGTATGACGTTGGACGGTATCCAGATGGTCGCGGCCGCCTGAATTTATGCCTGCGACCCTGCATGGGGTGCCCGATACGCCTATTTTCATGTTCGCCGGTAATCAGCGCTGGCTGGAAAAGAATCCACAGTTGGCCAAGGCGTTCATGCGCTCAACGGCGCGAAGCGGTGCGCTATGCCATTGAGCATCCCGATGAAGCTACCGCTGCCTTCGACGCGAATTTTGTTAAACAGCAGTGGCATGAAACCATGCAGGTGCTGGGCGCGCCTGGCGTGATTTGCTTGACGCGGTGACCTCGCTCGGTATTGTGAAAACCACGTTGCCGGTAGACGCTTATTACACCAACGAATATTTATCACAGGGACAGTGATAACCCCCGCCGGCGCCGGTCTTCTGGACCGCGCCGGCAGTACGCCGCAGAGGCTGTTTATCCCCTCGCGCCGACGCGAGAGGCCTTTCACCAGGCAGGCGGCTGATCCGTTACTCGCTACCGTGGTTTTGCCGCCGTAACGAGCCGAACGCCAAAGGGTCTCCTGAACGGGCGTGCGGCCCTGCGATGCTTACACTGCTGACTTCCATCGTTGTTGCGCTGAGCATCAAGGAGCGGAAAGTCGGCAATGTTATGCGGTCACCGCATGGCATAAGTACATTTTTTTCTTAGCATTAAAATGTATAACTTACATCTTTTTTATTTGTCGATTATATGTAACGTTTGTAGAACTGTATGCTCCAGAGAACAACAGGAGTGAACAGGCGTGAACTTTCAGCAACTGCGTATTATCCGCGAGTCAGCGCGCTGCAACTATAATCTGACCGACGTTGCGAGCATGCTTTTCACTTCGCAATCGGGCGTCAGCCGTCATATCCGCGAACTCTAGGATGAATTGGGGGTGGAAATATTCATGCCGCGGTAAACTTTTGATTGGCATGACGGAGCCGGGCAAGACGCTGTTGTCGGTTGCCGAGCGTATCCTCAATGAAGCCAACAATTTCGCCGGATTGCTAATGTGTTTGCCAACAAGGATTCCGGTGAGCTCTCTATCGTCACCACGCATACCCAGGCGCGTTACAGTTTGCCGGTGTCATCAAAAACAATTCCGCGAGCTGTATCCGTGGGTGCTGTTGGTACTCAATCAGGGCAGCCCTGAGGAGATCGTCGCCATGCTGCAATCCGGCGATGCTGATGTCGGCATAGTCAGCGAGAAATTAATGACCGAAGAGCAACTGGCGGCCTTTCCTTATTACCACTGGCATCACGCGGTGCTGGTTCCGGAAGAACATGAGTTGACCCGTGCCCCTGAACTCACACTTGAGACGTTAAGCCGCTACCCGCTTATTACCTCCGACACGGCATTACCGGCCGTTCGCGGCTGGGTGTGGCCTTTCAGGCGGCAGGGTTGCAGCCGGAAGTCGTGATAAGCGCTCAGGATTCGGACGTAATCAAGACTTACGTCGAACTAGGGCTGGGCCTGCTGGCGGACATGTCTTATAACCGCGAAAGAGATGCCGGCTTGGTGAGTCTGAGCGCAGAACACTTGTTCGAGGCCAACACCGTCTGGCTGGGGGTAAAACGCGGCCAATTACAGCGTAAATACGCCTGTCGCTTCATTCAGCTCTGCAATCCGCAATTGACGCTAACGAAAATTGAAGAAGCCGTATTTGCTACCGCTGCCCCAGCCGCCGCGCTCGATTATCAAATCTAGCGTACAACCCAACAGCGTAAGCCGGCTTGCGGACCGTCTTTTTCGCGGCGGCGGCCAGGGATGAATGGTATTGTGATAATTATCACTGTTAACAAACTCGGACTAATCCTATAATTGCTCATCCTTTACAGAGCTAACGCCATGAGTCCCTCATGAGTCCGGAAAGGATAACCGTCGCACGCCCCGTGATATGGGTTTTTTTCTAGCAGAAAAGCGCATCGGCAACTCACCTCCTCGCAAGAGGGAGTACAGCAAAGGTCGTCGGTGCGCTTCTCTGTCACCTCCTGGCTCATCATGCGCATCTAAGCGTACATCACCGAAACAAACCCGATGATGGTGAGTGCCAGTCCAATTAAAAAAGCAATATCGTTGGTATGCATAACATAACCTCCGTGCTATCACTTTTGCTTCATTATCAATATCATGGTCTCGACTGGCGTGACGCGCTTTCCATTTTGATGAAAAGTCGCGCATTTGTCTGTATTGGCGCTTGGCGCAGGCCCGTTCCACCTCTTTGGATGAACATGAGCGACGCTCGCGAAGGCCATCTTGACAGCCATCCTCACCTGACTCAAGGCGCTAACGGCGGCGTGCGCCTGAAAATCCCTCGTAATGGAGTCCTTCGGCACTGGCCCGCGCAACGCTCGCATTTCCACTATGGCAATCCTGTTCCTTTGTACCTTGTGAAATTCAACCTTATAATGAGGCTACTAATCAATTTGGCCAGCAGGGCAGCGATGATTGCACTGAGTCGTGCAGTATAGGGTATAGCGCCACGGCTGTCTTTTTTCAGCAAACCTGCTTTTGGGCAGCGATGCCCGTGCGTTGCGCGTTTAAGAGGGGGCGAGTGAAGCCGATCCCGGTGGGCTTGACGGCCGTCGGCGCGCGGTTTAAACGCTGTTTTTATTAGCATAAATATAATGCGTTAATTTATTTTTTCTCTGGTAGTGATTTGCTTTAACTATGCTGAAAAAGACAATGCATCAAGAAAGTCTGTAAGGAGTGGTTTGTGCGGTTGTTTTATCAACGTATTTCTCTGTTAATCAGTCTGTGTGGTTTTTTCTCTGCGGCGTGGGCGAGCGATGTCCAGCCGGCTTCATCAACGGGGCTGTGGCAACGCTTTACGCAGAATGTGGCTGAAACCTGGCATCACTCTCCCCACCAGGATCTTTATGTGCCGGCCATTACCTGGCATAACCGTTTCACTTATGACGACGAGCATATCCGCCGTTACAATGAACGTCCCTGGGGCGCCGGTTATGGTATCTCACGTTATGACGAGAAGGGAAACTGGCACGCCATTTACTTGATAGCCTTCAAGGACTCGTTCAATAAATGGGAGCCCTTCGGCGGTTATGCCTGGGAAAAGCAATGGCGTCCTTTCGACCGCTATCAGGACATCCACTTTGGCGCCGGTTTTACCGCTGGGGTGACTGCCCGCGATAACTGGAAATACATCCCTGTCCCGGCGCTGCTGCCGTTGGCATCGGTCGGCTATAAGCAATTGACGTTCCAGGCCACCTATATTCCCGGTACTTATAACAACGGCAATGTGTTCTTTGCCTGGCTGCGCTACCGTTTCTAGACACTCCCGTCAGCCCACGCGGAGTCTCTTATGGAAAAAGCGTTTGCTCCCGCCCGGCGGCTTTGTATACTCAGACCCTATTGCCGCCCGTGGCGCGACAGAACCTATCGCGCTTGATGTGCCTGCGCCAGCCGGCTGCGTCGGGCCGGGTAACGAGTCGGCGTTATTCTTTTCTGGGGGAACAGAAGATGGCGAAAATACGCGTCGGGGTGATTTTCAGTGGTCGTTCGGCGGAGCACGAAGTGTCCCTTCAGTCGGCGAAAAACATTGTCGACGCCATTGATCGGAAACGCTTCGATGTTGTGCTGCTGGGCATCGATAAACAGGGGAGCTGGTATCTGCATGATGCCGCAAATTACCTGTTGCACGGCGATGATCCCTCCCGAATTGCGCTGATCGGCAGCACGCGGGAAATAGCCTTGTTGCCCGGCCGCCGACAGCATCCGGTTCGAGCAGGTTAGCGCCTCTCTCGGACTGCCTCTGTTTGTCAAACCTGCCAACCAGGGGTCGTCGGTGGGCGTATTCAAGGTCACCGACCGGGAAAGTTTTGCCCAGGCAATAGCGCTGGCGTTTCGTTTCGATCATAAAGTGCTTGTGGAAACCACTATCGCCGGTCGTGAGCTGGAGTGCGCCGTCCTGGGTAACGATGAACCCGAGGCCAGTCTGTGCGGCGAGATCGTGCTGAGCGACAGTTTCTATTCCTATCACACCAAATACATTAACGAGACGGGAGCGCAGGTAGTGGTGCCGGCCGCCATCAGCCAGGCTGTCAGCGATAAAATCCGCCACACCGCGCTGCGGGCATTCACAGCACTTAACTGTGCCGGCATGGCGCGGGTGGATGTTTTCTTGACACCCGATGGTAAGGTGGTGGTCAATGAGGTGAATACCCTGCCGGGGTTTACCAATATCAGTATGTATCCAAAACTGTGGCAGGCGAGCGGCCTAGGTTATACCGATCTCATCACCCGTCTCATCACGCTGGCGCTTGAGTGCCACCGTCAGGATCAAACGCTTGCCTGCGGTGTTTATCGTCGGTAATAGCGGTGGTAAGACCCTGTTGGGGTAGCAGGCTATTGACGGCCGCCGAGTGCCAATTTGCAGGCCAGACTGGCATAAACCGACGCCAGCAGGTAGCGCGGCCAGCTTGCGGGGCGGCGCTCAGGGTAAACAAAGCCGTTGCCGATATGGCTGGCGGTGAGGACCACAATCCTGTTCACCACCAATCCGATAGCGTTGAGCACCGTCGCCATCAGCATAATCTGTAGTGCCACCGATCCTGCCTGTGGTTGCACAAATTGCGGAAACAACGCTAAAACAAACAGCACCATTTTGGGATTGAGCAGGTTAGTCAGCAGGCCCTGACGGAAAATCGCGCCCCTAGCTAAGGCTGCGTGAGGCAATGAGCAGCATATCCGGCCCCGGCGTCAACGTCTCAGACAGGCCCCGGAAAATAACAGCAAGGAGGAAGTGATCAACATCCCGTTCTCTCGCAAGGCAGGTCAGGCGAACAGCATAAGAGCGTCGGGGAGGGAACTCAAGCCACATGTTACACCTGGCAAGCGACGGCGCCCGCACCTGTCGCCGGCCAATGCGCGGCCAGAAAACCGGTACGTCAGTGTTATCCCCGCCGCCAAAATTGCCGCAGCCTCAGCGCACATTATATCGCGCGCGGCCTCAGATCACCCGATCGTTAATGGGCTGAATCAACCGCGGGCTGTCATTGTAAATATTGCCGACAGCTGAGGAAACCGGATGCCAGGCAAAGGCCTCCGACGGCAGCGCGGTGGTTTCCGCCAGGGCCTTGGTGGCATCGATATCAAGCGCAGGATCAAGCCATTGCCGCGCGCCTGTGTGAGTCTACCAGCCCACACTCCCCCGGGCCCGGTCAACAAAACGACACCGCTGTCCTCTTGCGTGTCAGAAGAGGTCGGGTTGAAACGGCCGAGCGCGGCAAAAAACAGCGGCCGCCGCGCGGCGTGATAAATGTAATAAGGCTGTTTGTGTTCCACATGACGATGATCGGTGCTCCATTCATACCAACCGTCGGCCAGAATCAGCGCGCGACCACAGTGCCATAGCGGTTTGAATAGCCGGCTATAGGGCGCGGTTTCCGCGCGGGCGCTCACCATGGCGGGCTGATGATGCTTTCTCGCCCAAGGCGGATGATAACCCCAGGTAACCGCCTCCAGGTGCAGCTCTGCATCGCGCTGATTCACTACTAACGCCTGGCTTCCCGGCGAGATGTTGTAGCGACCGTTAGGCAAGGTATCCTCTGATGCCCGGCACGCCAGCGGAGAATTCAGCGCGGCCAAATAGTCCGAACGCGCTTCATATTGGGCAAAACGTCCGCACATACTGTGTCTCCTGTTTTGTGCTAACAACAGCATTAAGTATAGATGAAGCCCGCCGAAAAAAGAAAATAGATTCCAATTATTGAAAACGGGACACCGGTGGGAGGGCGTGGGAATAGTCAGTACAGCGACGTAGGGCTACAGATTTCGCGAAGTGCGGCGAGGGGTTTCTGGGACCATCGACCCCGCAACTCCTCTGCGGTGGCCCGTCAGGGAGAGATACTTGGGCGCTAGTCTGGCGAAGTAAACGTTTTCAATTAGCGCCCCGATTGAGCCCCCTCAGCAGTAAAACTCAGGACGTTCACGCGCACCACGGGGTAAGCCTCAACGGTCCAGCCGTTCTGTTAAACGCTAAAATGAGGTGCGCCTGTGAGCGTACCTTTATAAATTTATATTAATTTCAAATAGTTAAACTATTTATCGTGAACGTTATCACAAATCCAGCACGGATATATTGTCCGTAGTAAAAATCTCGAATACTTTGCCGATTCGAGTTAGCAAAATTTCATTATTCTTCGTTTATCCATAGTGTTTCAAGTCCCGTTTTACATGTGATGTAACAGAGCAGGCTGTTTACCGTGAAGCTGAATGACGCACCGGCGCGGGAAGGCAAACATTTCCTCAGCCTTGTCCAGTACATATCAAGCTAAGGGGGAGAATCATGTCGCATAAAATCAGCAAAATATAGGTACATCTCGTTTCTCTGCCCGCCGCAGCCGGACGATGCCACGCGCAAAGTCGAATCAGTAGGTTACACCGTGGTCAGAATTACCACTGATCAGTGCCTTGAGGGGTTCGGGCTGAAGTATCATGAGGTGGGCGGGGAAGCCACCAAGGCCCTCATTTTGAAAAATTTCGCCCCTAAACTCCTCGGTAGCGACCCCTTTGCCACTAAAGTGCTGTGGGCAATTTTTCCATTATCTGCGTGGCGTGGGCCGTAAAGGCTTGACCTTCGGCGCCTTAAGCGCGGTGGACACGGCGCTGTGGGATCTCAAAGGCAAGATGACCGGTCTGCGCTGTTCCGCTTGCTCGGCGGCACGAAAACTTCGGTACCGGTCTATGCCAGCGGAGGGTGGACGTCTTTCAACGACGATCAACTTTGGCGCAAGGGTATCAGAAAATAAAGGTCAAACTGGGCGTGGAAGGGGGCACTCGACCCCGGCGCGATATCGAATGGATACGGAAAGTCCGTGAGGCCATCGGACCAGATATTTATCTCTTTGAAGAGCCGGTATTTGCCGATGACATTACTGGCCTGATTCAAACGCGGCACCGATATTCCCCTTGGTACCGGCGAGCATGAATATACTAAATTTGGCGTCAGGGATTTAGTCATCAATGACGCGGTGGATATCGTACAAGTAGATGTGGCGCGCATGGGGGGCTACACGGAGATATTAAAAGCGGCCGCCATCACTCAGGCATGGAATTTAAAGTTTGCGCCCCATGCGATGGAACATATGCATAGCCATCTGGTCAGCGCATTACCCAATGCCTTGTTTCTTGAAAGATTTATGATGTTTGAGGATATTACCAACAATATCTTTATCGATCCGCCTATGCCCAACAAAGGCTATCTTGCGGTGCCCGACGCACCGGGTTTAGGGCTGCGCCTGAATATGGACTTTATTCACGATAATGAGGAGTAGCTTTTTCGTTTGGGGGTATAAAACAGACAGGTTGTGGCGACACGACGTCGATGTTCCGGGCAACGCCCTTTGCCGCCAGCCCCTGGTATTTAGGGGAAGTAACGCAGACATCGCGGCGTTTGAATATGAGGACAGCAGTATACGCTTACGTGAAATGACCCTCATTAGCATAGCTGTTTACTGATGATTATCTTTAACCCTCCCGGAATGTGATTTTAGCGTAGGCGAGCATCAGTATCAGAGAAGAGTTGCGCCCCTCATTCTTGGCCGTTACAAGAATGACACTATAGCGATAATAAAGGAATGCATAATGAATACATTAGCTTCTGTTGCCAGTAAACGCACTGATGATATCGAAAGCAAAGTCGTTAAAAAAATAATGATAAAGATATTGCCATTTTTGATGCTGGGTTATTTTATTGCATTTATGGATCGTGTCAATATTGGCTTCGCCGCAGTACAAATGAATGAATCTTTGGGCTTTACCTCGGCTGTCTATGGCGTGGGGACCGGTATATTTTTCATTGGCTATTTCCTGTTTGAAGTACCCAGTAATTTAGCTATGCACCGCTTTGGCGCCCGCGTTTGGATTGCCAGAATTATGATAACCTGGGGCTTGATCTCCGGGCTGACCGCTTTTATCAGTGGCGAATATTCATTTTTCATCATCTGATTCTTGTTAGGCATGGCTGAAGCCGGATTCTTTCCAGGCGTCGTTTATTATTTCTCCTATTACTGCCAGCTAAAAACCGGGCTAAAGTGCTCAGTGTCTTCTACCTGGCGGTGCCTTTCGCCGTGGTATTCGGTTCGCTCATCTCAGCACCCCTGCTCATGATGCATGGATTGGGGGGACTAGGAGGTTGGCAATGGCTGTTCATTATTGAAGCCCTTCCGGCAGTTATCCTAGGTATCTACCTGTTTTTCCGCTTAAAAGATAAACCTGAGCAGGCCACCTGGCTTGACGACGAAGAAAAAGCCTGGCTGACCGTCACGCTCGATAACGAGAAAGCCAATCTGGCTACGCCTGGCCAGCACCGCTTGGGCCAGGTGTTTGCCGATCCGCGCGTCATTAAAATGAGCCTGGTTTATTTCGGCATGAATTTCGCCGGCATTGGCTTGATTATGTTTCTACCGCAAATCGTGGCGGGCTTTGGTTCGGCCCTCTCCTGGGTGGGGATAATTGCGGCCATACCTTACTTTGTCGCCAGTGGGGGGGCCAGGGTGGCGGCGTTTGCCCAGAATATCCAGCAGGAAAGACGTGAAAAAGCCCTCGGCGAGCACGAGAATTCTCCGCATCTGGCGTTCTATCAGGTGGATATTACCCTTTAGGAGAGCGTCCGCCGTGCGCTTGATGATATCGAGCAAAAATGGGGTACCCCTGACGGATTGGTCAATAACGCCGTGATTGATACACAGCCCAGCGCGCCGCCGGAGGTATCCGGACCGTTTGAACATTTCCCGGCCGCGGTGTTTCGCAAAGTGGTGGAGGTCAATTTGGTCGGCACCTTTTGGGTCACTCAACAGGTGGACGCCCGGATGAAAGCGGCGGGAAAAAAAGGGTCTATCATCAATGTTGGATCCATTTATGGTGTGGTATCGCCTGTACAGGACATTTATAGCTATAAAAAAGAGGACACCAGCGTGCCCTTTATCAAGCCGGTGGCCTATTCCGCTGCCAAGTCGGGTATTTACAACTTTACCCGCTATTGCGCGACTTATTGGGGACGGGACGGCATACAGGTTAATACCCTGAAGATTTCCGGTGTGGCACGGCCGGATCAGGATCCGCGTTTTCAGAAAAATTATACCGCCCGTATGCTGATCGGCCGCATGGCCAACGAGGATGAATACAATGGAACGATAGTGTTTCTACTTTCCGACGCTTCGGTCTATATGACCGGCGCCAATGTGGTGGTCGATGAAGGATGGACAGCATGGTAAAGCACGGCCAGTGGGATAAATACCGGGGGATTATTTCGGCCATCGTGACGCCGATACATGATGATGAGTCCATCAACGAAGACGCGTTGGCGTTGTTGGTTGCTCATCAATTAAAGCGGGGTGTGGAAGGCTTTTATTGCTGCGGATCGTCCGGCGAAGGTCCTTTGCTCAGCCTGGAGGAGAGACAACGCGTCTTGCGCACGCTGGTGGAGCAGGTTAACGGTAAGGTGCCTGTAATTTCCCACGTTGGCGCCGCCTTATTATTACAAATTCTCCAAATCGGAGATTATCGCTTATTATCGCAAAGTGCTGTCGGCGATAGCGATACCGGTCATTATTTATAATATACCGCAATTTACTGCGGTGGAGCTCGTACCGAGATGGCCGGGGCGTTATTAACCGATGAACAGGTGCTGGGGGTGAAGCACACGTCGCATAATTTATATTCTCTGGAACGGATGGCGGCGACGTACCCGGAAAAAATCTTTTTCAACGGTTTTGATGAAATATACTTATAGGCCTTAGCCGCCGGCGCCACCGCGACCACCGTCAATTTGCAACCCGAATTGTTTATCGCGGTGCGCGATGCTTTTCGGATGGGTATAGATGCCCGAGGCTCAGGCGTTGCAGCAGAAAATCAATACTGTCGTGGCGTTCATGGTGGAACGGGGGATTTTTCAAGCCGCGAAATGCCTGGCGGGGCGTAATCTGACCGAACTTGGGCCGGTGCGTGAGCTCTTTACCCCCCTGACGTCGACGCAGAAAAAGGAATTGGACGGGCTGTATCACCGTATCCAGGAGACTATCGCCCATGGCAAAGGCTAGCTCGGCTTTTAGTGCGCGCTATACTCTCAGCGATATCGCGGCGGTTAAGATGGTGGCGGATCTTCTTGAGTCGACGGCCTCCGACCCCGGTACGCACGGGCTGGCGGTGGCGGTCGTGGGCTGCTACGGCTAGCTGGTGGCGTTCGGCGCCCATCACCGCTGTCCGCCGCTGCCGCGGTTACTGGCCCAGCGTAAAGCCTATACGGCGCTCATGCTGCGGCGCAGTACCTGTCAGGTGTCCGAAGAGGTGCAGCGCGGCGCCATGGCTCTCGGGGTATTGAATGATGCCATGCTTTTGCCGATGCCGGGCGGTATGCCGATTCGTATGCAGGGGGCGGTCGTTGGCGCAATTGGCATCAGCGGCTTGCCGGTTGAGCAGGATATTGCGTTGGCTGAGTCTTGGGCACAACGCTTCGGCTAACGGAGAGGTTTGCCAACCAGCCGCCGTATATCGACGGCGAGCTAACGATAGACGAAAAAAACCAATCGCAGGCGATTGGTTTTTTTTGGGGATGAATTTGGTCGGCATGAGAGGATTCGAACCTCCGACCCCCGACACCCCATGACGGTGCGCTACCAGGCTGCGCTACATGCCGAACTCATGGGCGCTTATACTACCTGTTCTTGCTATGAATGCAATAGCCGACTCGAACGACTGCTTTAGTTTTAAGCGTTTAGTTGGCAATAAAGCGTTTTTCATTCGTCAGTACCTGCAGCAGCAGCGTCAGTTGCGGTTTTTGCTGGTACAACTCCTTACCATTGACGTCGAAAGTGCGGTAACTGCCGTTATTTTCCAGCAGCAGGGTTTCATGCGGCGTGGTAATAGCCAGCTGATGTTTGTCTGCGCTCAGCACCCAATCATTGCGGCGACGCGGAGCGAACAGATCCTCCCCTTGAGAGTAATCGCTGGCGCGATTGCTGGCATGCAGCAGACGCTGCATGAGCGTCACGGTGACGTCATTGTGGTTGGTCAGTTTCGTTACTACCTGCGCCGGCGTGCCGGGCCAATGTACCACCAACGGCACCTGCAGCTGCGCGTGGTTGAAACGGGTACCGCTCTCGCTCCGTCCTCTGCCATTATCATCTAATTCCACCCCGGTGGCGGCGGTGATGACGACCACCGTATTATCCAGATCGCCGCGTGCGCGCAGAGTATCCAGCATTTGCCCCAGGGTATTGTCCAGACGTTGCGCGCCTTGCTGATAGCGGCGGGTGAAATCCGGCGTGTTGGCCAGACCGCTGCTGACGTTGGTGCCGTTAAATGACACATAGGAGAACCAGGGCGATGCGCCACTGTAGCTGTCGCGCCATTGCTGCCACTGCCTGGCGGTTTGCACGTCCGTCTGCCTGACGGGCTCCGGCAACGTAAAATCGGTCAATAGCGCCTGACGATATAGCGGATCGCGAAAACCGTCGGAGGCAAACAGGCTGAGCTGGTATCCCTGTTTATTCAGCGCGTCCAACAGCGCCGAGGATTTGCGCGTGGCCAGGATTCCGTCTAGATAGGAGGCCGAAATGCCGTAGAACAGTCCGAACAGGCCGGTATCCAGCTGATTGCCGGTGCTATAGTGCTGCGCAAAACGCGCGTTTTGTTCGGCGAAGCGCTTTAGGGCCGGCATCTGCTGGTCCAGCGTGTCATTGCGCAGCATGCCGGTGGTGATAATGAGCAGGTTCAGACCGCTTCCTTTGTCGCTAAAGCTCACCGGACTCAAGGGGTATTCCACCGCTGCCGCCTCCGGGTTGCCCTGCTGGACCAGGCGCCGCTCAAAGGCCTGAGCATCAAGCAGGCCATGGCGCTCCAGAAAACGGCGCGCGGTCATCGGATAAGATAGCGGCAGATTGGCGCGTTGCATGGTAATAGGGCGGTAAAAATTCGCATCCGCCCAGATATAGGCCACATGCGAGGCGCAAAAGGCGCCAATAAACAGCGCGGTCACCGGTTTGCCGATGTTATAGCGATTGAGGCTGCGTAATTTTTGCCAGCTCCAAGTGCCAAACAGCATTTCCACCAGGAATATTACCGGAATACCGATAAACATCAGTTGCCAGTCACGGGCCAGCTCGGTCTGATACGGGTTTATCACCAGTTCCCACACCATCGGATTAAGATGTTGATGGAAACGGGTGAAGACCTCGCTGTCCACCAGCAGCAGCGTCAGCCCCGCGGTGGCGATGATGGCGGATAAAAGACGCAATAACCGTTGCGACATCACCACGAAAGTGAGGGGAAATACTACCAGCAAATACAATGTGAAGCTGAGAAAGCTGAAATGACCAAGCCAACTGGCGAACGCGTACAGCCGGCCCGCCAGCGAGCCGGGCCAGTCCGAGATGAACAAATAGCGACTGCCCAGCCCCAGGCTGAGCAGTATATTAAAAAGGGCGAACCAGTGACCCCAACTAATCATTTGGGATACTTTGTCACGGTAGCGCTGACTCTTTGTCACCATAGCTGTGTCTTGGCTTGTGCTTAATTAATGCGTGTCGGGAAGCGGCACCGATGCGTGCAGCGCGTCGGTGAACGATTTAACCAGCGTATTGCGCATCTCGGCGCGACGTGGGTGTTGATCACATGGGTGACCATATTCCCCAAGACCATTAGCACGAGATCAGTCGGCGTATGATGTTTTTCCAGTACTGCAGCCAGTTCGGCAAGCAGGACCTCTATCTGTTCGTCACTGTAACGGGATGCTTGTGGCATAATATCATCTACGTGGCCTGTCAAAGTCCGGTATCTTACCGTATCAACTCCCCTTTTTCCGCACTTTTATCGTTTCTAACCTTTGTAGCGTTTCAGCCTTCGGTCATGGCGGAGGCGACACAGTTGCAGCGGCGGGCGATTCGGTGTTTGAATACGCACCTGACCAGAATGGAGAATAGAACATGAGTCTGGATATCGACCAGATTGCTCTGCATCAAATGATTAAGCTCGATGAACAGACGCTAGAGCTGGTGCTGCGTGATACGCCTCTTGATGTCTCGCCGGCGGTGGAAGATATGATGGCCGAGCTGCACCGCGTATACAGTGCCAAGAGCAAGGCCTACGGCATTTTCACGCCCGAGAGTGAACTGGCGGACGCGGTACGCAGTTGCCGCCGGGGAAATGAAAACTTTCTTGCCTTCAGCCGCACCGCGACGGGGCGACTGCGCGATGAGCTGGCGAAATATCCGTTTGCCGAAGGCGGAACTGTCCTGTTTTGCCAGTATCGTTACCTGGCGGTAGAATATTTGCTCATCGCGGTGCTCGGTACCTGTCAGAGTATGCTGGTCAATGAACAGCTGGATATCAGCAGTACCCAGTACCTGGATATACACCACGCGGATATTGTGGCGTGCATCGATTTGACCGAATGGGAAACCCAGCCGGCTTCCACGCGTTATCTGACGTTTCTGAAAGGGCGCGTAGGACGGAAAGTCTCGGATTTCTTTATGGACTTTCTCGCAGCAGCCGAAGGGTTGGACACCAAGGCGCAAAACCGCGGCCTGCTGCAGGCGGTGGATGATTACTGCACCGATGCAGCGCTGGATAATCGCCAACGGCAAGAGGTTCGCCAGCAGGTACACAGCTACTGCAAAGAGCAATTGCAGGCCGGCGAGGATATTGCGCTGGTGGAACTTTCCGCCACTCTGGCGCCGGTGAGTGACAAAACTTTCCAGGCCTTCTCAAGCGAACAGGGCTATGCGCTGGAGGAAACGTTCCCAGCCGATCGCGGCACGCTGCTCCAGCTCACCAAATACGCCGGCAGCGGCGGAGGGGTAACGCTTAATTTTGATGCGCATTTGCTGGGCGAACGCATTTTCTGGGATCCCGCGACGGACACGTTGACGATTAAAGGAACGCCGCCGAATCTGCGCGATCAATTAACCCGTCGTCAGAACGGCAAATAACGCTCACAATACCTTAAATCACCGTTGACTATAGTACGGTGGTTTAAGGTGACGGCGCCCGCTAGCGTCCAGATAATTAATACATCAATCATTGGCCTGAAAGTGAATGATAGATAACGACTCCCGTACGTTTCCAGGCTGTTACGTTTTTGTTGCAATAGCGAATCGCGCTATGCTACCTTCGTGAAAAATAAATATCCCGGTATGTTGCTGGTTTTTTTACCTATTGCGCAGGCGATCCTGTGAATTATTTATCACACCCCTATTTTTTGGCTGGATAACTTTGGTTATAGAGGGTTTTTATTAGCAATTCAGATTTTTTTATTAATGCTCCTCGCCTTGGCTTGTTTAATCGTAATATGGAATTCAATAAATCCAGGAGGTGTGTAATGCCCATGTCATCAGTCGCACGGCAAAATAGTGTTGTCGGAAATTATTATAACTACCTTCATGATAAAAATAGAAAAGATACAACTATTGACCGCGAAGAACGGTCGCTACGCATGCATCCGGCCAGGGATGACGGTGCAGCTGGTCAAAGGATCTTGGCATTAATCAACGCGGCAAATGTCATGGAGACCCGGTGACCAATCCTCAGGCAAAGTAATATCATCAATTTACTTTCTCTGCTCTCGCTTATCAAGCCAGGCTACGGGATTGGCAGCCTGAATGCTGCGCCGGCAAATGTCGGCCATGTTGCAACCGCGCTGTCGGGTCAGTTGCCTCCTTCGGCGCAGGCCCCAATGCCGATCGAGTTTCATCTCCCGTTGCAGAGTACTGCGGATGTTAGTGTCCGGACACCGCTGCCCCGCGGTAATGTCCGGGCAAAACGGTCAGCTGAAGCAGGCTTGCATGAAAGAATGGATGATATGTTGATATTTCAAACCGCAGAAAATTCTTATCCCACCACGGTCGATGCCCTTAGAGAGTTATATCAATCTATTACGGTTATCAAAAACGAAAAAATGGCCAATGAAGTTTATGGCTTGTTATTTGTTGCCAAGAAAATTTTTCATCAGGCGGAATATTTACTTGCGGCGGCTAGGTTGGCGAAGGCGGATCTTGCTACTCATGAGGATTATATTAAGCAGAATAAATTTTCAGCCCGACATTTGCGGAAACTAAAAAACGTCTCAGAAGATTTACGTAATGATGTCGTCAAAGAGGCGTGGAATGTTTATCAGTTCTTTCGTATTTTTTCCACTATTGCCAAGTTTAAAAAGAGAATCGAAGCGATAATCAAAAAAATCAGTAAAACCTATGATCAAAAACACAGGGTGGCGGTGTCTGTTGTTGAGGAGGAATTAAGTAAGAATAGTCATGTTCTCGGCTTGACTGAACAGAAACTCAATAAAATTCGGATGATATTCAAGACGCCATCAGAGAGTATACTCAGTGAGATAAAGCACCTTATTATCAGGAAATCATCTCCCAAGGTCATCCTGGTATTGTGGTGCTGGCTCTCGCGCATAAAAACGTTCCGCTGCCTTCCGTACCGGGGGGAAGAGACGGAAAACACAGTTTTCCCTCCCTCATCGATAACGCTGACCAAGACTTTATGACTAAGGTTGTCGTACCTTACGAGGAGAAAGCGAAGAGCGCAGTGGAAAAAAGGGGCGGCGCCCCCTTAATGCAATTGGCGACCAGCGGCAGCGCGGCGGGAGCGGTAGCTTTAGGGGCCGGCACGGTTTATCTCCTCAACAAAAGGAAACCACAGCGGATGTGGCTTTGGAAACGGTGGAGGAGGCGGTGGTGGAAGATTTGGAGGTTGACGCCGTGGAAGCCGGGACGATAGTCGGCGGACCGGTGGCCTGGATTATCGCCCTGGCAGCTATTGAAGCGGCAAAAGAGGTCGGTGAAGTCCTTGTCGAAAGCGCTGTCGAGTCGGTGGGTGGGGCGGTAAGCGAAGCGCTGCAGGACGCGGTTGGCGCAGCGGTTAAATCCGCAGTCAGGGCTACGTCGTATGAGGCCATGACGGATGCAACCTGGATAACGGCCGGTGAGGCGGTGATAGACTCGGTGGTCGAGAAGATTAATGAAAGGGTGGAGGACGGGCTGTCGAACAAGCTGAAAAAACGGGTAAGGGGGCATTAAGAACGGCTGAGATCGATATGTGAAGGATAACGGCGGTTGTGAAGCGTTCGGAGGAAACCCACGGCAAACGCCGTTTGCGCGAACATGACGCTATCTGACAAGAATGCGATGGAAGGTGGGTTCGCGGAGTAAAAAAACGCCGCAGGGTGCGGCGTTTCTTCTTTCGACGTTACACACTTAGGCGCGAACGAAATCGATATGGGTCAGTTTCGGTTTGAACGAATGACGTTGCACTGCCTGTACCTTCACTTTGCTTTCTTTACCGTCGATCACCAGAGCCAGAACGTCGGTGTAAAAACCTTCTTTGGTCTGGGTGTTCAGAACGATATCGTGATCCAGCTCGATGGCGACCGGCGCTTTGGTGCCGCCATAAACGATAGCCGGAAACTTGTTCGCAAGACGCAGGCGGCGGCTCGCACCCTTGCCCTGGTCTTTACGGATTACAGCGTTGATAGTTAACATAATTTTTCTCAAAACCTGAAATTGAACCTGCTACAGGCGACCCAGCAGCAGGCAGGATAAACATGCTTGTCAATAAGCAGGCAGGATTTTACCGGAATTACCGGCGCGGAGCAAACGAAACCCGGTTAGCCGCGTAAGCGGGAAACCACAAAATCCGGCGCCCGTAACTTGTCCGCTGCCGCTTCGATGTCCTTCGCCCGCCCCAAGGTAAACGCCACCCCCGGGGGGGGGCGCAGGTGCAACGGCAGAAACCGAAGCGCAAACAGCCGCCGCTGCGCTGGCGTGTGCAGGCGGTAGAGCTCGCCGACGTCGGCGCCGTCCTCGTCATAATAGGTAACCTGCAGCCATTCCCCCTTATCATCCTGACCCGCGCGCAGTGACATGCCGCTACAACGCAGCACTAGCGCATCCTTCAGCCGTAGCGCCGCCTTGAGCATATCATCAGGGTCGAGCAGAATCCGCTGGCAATGGTGGCAGTGACGGGCGGCGATGTCGTTCTGTGCGCCACAGTCGGCGCACAGTTTGAAGCAAAAGCGGTAATCGCATTGCTGGCGCTCGCCCCGTTCGTCTTCATGCCAGCCCTGGCAACGACGGCCGTAATGCTCAATCACCTCGCCATCGCTCGTCGTTTTGCCCCAAAATAGATTGGCGAAACCGCAGGCGGGACAGAAAACCTGTACCTGCTGGCTCTGCCCGTCCGGTTTATGTCTGCCCGACTTCCGGCGAGTAGAGATCGTGTCCGTTGCCGGCATAATCCAGGATGAGACATGCAGTTTTGCCGGGATAAAGCCGCAACCCGCGGCCGACGATCTGCTGGTACAGGCTCACCGAGGCCGTCGAGAGCAAGATGGCGATAACGTCAACATGGGGCGCGTCGAAACCGGTGGGTAAGGACCGCGACGTTGACTAGGTAATGCAGGCGCTGCGCGCGGAAGGTGGCAATCAACCTGTCGCGCTCCACGGCCGGGGTCGCGGTGCTGACGAGTGCCGCCTGATCCGACGGCAGCAGGCCGAGAATTTCGCCAGCGTGCTCAACGGTGGCGGCAAAGATCATCACGCCCCGTCTGGCGGCGCCGTAATCACGGATTTGCGCGACAATCAGCGGTGTGATGCGCCGCTGGCGCTGCAATTCACCGTTAAGCGCTTTTTCCGGGTAGTCGCCCAGCGCGTTGGGAAGAAGGCGGCTGAAATCATAATGGCGCACCGGCATATTCAACCTCTCAGGCGGCACCAGATAGCGGTGCTTCACCATGTAATGTAGCGGCAGTTCAAAAATGCAGTCGCGAAAAAAGCAGCTCTCATCGCAGCGCACCATGCCGTGGTAATGAAAATGATATATCCATCCCTTTCCCAGCCGGTAAGGTGTTGCGGTAAGGCCGAGAATGCGCAGCCCGGGCGTGACATCGCGCAGATGGCGGAGCACTTGCTGATATTGGCTGTCGTCGTCATCGCCCAGGTGGTGGCACTCATCAATGATCAGCAGCGAAAACGGGGTGGTAAAGGCTGAAAGATTGCGCGCTACCGACTGTACGCTGCCAAACACCACTTTGCCGGCGCTGTCGCGCAACTTCAGGCCGGCGGCGAAGATGGTCGCTTCCAGTACCAGGGCGCGGTATTTCTGTTCATTTTGCGCCACCAGCTCTTTCACGTGCGCCAGCACCAGAACACGGCCGCGCGCCAGGCGGGCCAGCTCGGCGATGACAAGGCTTTTGCCGGCGCCGGTTGGCAAAACGATAAGCGCCGGCGTGCTGTGACGGCGGAAATGATCGACGGTGGCCGTCACCGCTTCACGTTGATAGGGGCGCAGCGTCAATGCCATCAGCGCCGCACCCTCGCCAGTGGGAAAAAATCGGGGAAAATAGTCGTGATAATGGCTGTCTTCATAATGAATTAGGATGGATGCTAATAATTCAAGTGGATGCCTGCTAGGCGCGGCGGGTAAGCCCCGGTATACTCGTCGTATAAACAGCAACGGCTGTTCAACCTGCGCGATCCGCTGACGTTTCCTTTTCAGCCGTGGCGGTTTCCCTCTGCGGAAGCGCCGACGTTGCCAGGCGCTCCCAAGATTACAGGCAAAACAACGTTAATGCGACTGGACAAATTTCTCTCTCAACAGCTGGGCGTCAGCCGGGCCTTGGTGGCGCGCGAGCTGCGCGCCAAACGTGTCACCGTGGACGGCGAGATTATCAAACAAGGGGCGTTCCAACTGCGGCCCGAACATCAGGTGCGCTTTGACGGCAACCTCCTGCACCAGATTCTGACCGCGCGCTATTTCATGCTGAATAAGCCCCAAGGCTATGTGTGCTCAACGGACGACCCCGATCATCCCACGATCCTGTATTTCATCGACGAACCGGTACCGGACAAGCTTCATGCCGCCGGCCGGTTGGACATTGATACCACGGGTCTGGTGCTGTTGACCGATGACGGGCAATGGTCGTACCGGCTGACCTCGCCGCGCCATCACTGCGAAAAGGACTATTTAGTGACGCTGGAGCAGCCGTTGGCTGCGGAGATCACCGCGCAATTCGCCGCCGGCATCCTGCTGCGCGGCGAGAAATTGCCGACCCGTCCGGCCCGCCTGGCAACGCTTTCGCCCCTAAAGGTGCGTCTGACCATCAGCGAAGGCCGCTATCACCAGGTAAAACGTATGTTCGCCGCCGTCGGTAATCGGGTGGTGGCGCTGCATCGCGAGCGCATCGGCGCCATCGTGCTGGATGCGCATCTCCAGCCGGGAGAATACCGCGCGCTGACCGCCGGGGAAGTTGCCGGCGCGGGTCTGCTGGTAAATTAAGCCAATAATACATCTCATCAGTTTGTTGAAAGGAGTATGGAGAGTGCATCCCGAACGTAAAAAGCATGTCGGTATCGTGGTAATACTGGGACTGTTGTCCATGTTGATGCCACTGGCTATCGATATGTACCTGCCCGCGCTACCGATTATCGCGACGGAATACGGTGTGAGCGCCGGCAGCGTGCAGATGACGCTGAGCGCTTATGTCCTGGGTTTCGCCATTGGCCAGCTGTTTTACGGGCCGATGGCCGACTGTCTTGGTCGCAAGCCGGTTATCATGTTCGGGACCTTCTGCTTCGCGCTGGCCGCGGCCGCGTGCGCGCTGTCGCAATCCGTGGAGATGCTGATTTATATGCGCCTGCTGCACGGTCTGGCCGCCGCCGCCGCAAGCGTGGTGATCAATGCGCTGATGCGCGATATGTTCACTAAAGATGACTTCTCGCGCATGATGTCTTTCGTGGTGTTGGTGATGACCGTAGCGCCCTTACTGGCGCCGATCATCGGTGGCGGCCTGCTGGTTTTGTTAAGCTGGCATGCCATATTCTGGACCATCGGCCTGGCGGCGCTGGTCGCGACCGGACTGGTACTGGTGTTTATTCGCGAAACGCTGCCGCGCGAGCGGCGACAAAAGTTCCGTCTTAGCACCACCATCGGCAATTTCGGTTCGCTGTTTCGTCACAAACGCGTCTTTAGCTACATGTTGGCCAGCGGTTTCTCCTTTGCCGGCATGTTTTCGTTTCTCAGCGCCGGGCCGTTTGTCTATATCGACCTCAACGACGTATCGCCGCAGAACTTCGGCTATTATTTTGCGCTCAATGTCGTATTTTTGTTTATCCTGACGTTGATTAACAGCCGTTTTGTCGCGCGCTTCGCGGCGCAAAGCATGTTTCGGCTCGGTCTGACGATTCAATTTTCCACCTGTCTATGGATGATAGTGGTGCTGACGCTGCATTTAGGCTTCATTCCGCTGGTGGTGGGTGTCGCGCTGTTTGTGGGATGTGTTGCCATGGTGACCTCGAACGGGATGGCGGTGATCCTGGAAGATTTTCCGCATATGGCGGGTACAGCCTCGTCGCTGGCGGGTACGCTGCGTTTCGGCGTCGGCGCGATTATCGGCGCGCTATTGTCGCTGTCGACGTTTAACAGCGCCTGGCCGATGGTGCTGTCCATGGCCATTTGCAGCAGCGTTGCGCTGCTTTTGTATCTGTATGCCAGCCGTCCGCGCAAGGGCAAAGCCGCGGGCCGTGCCGGAAGACTCGAGCGCTAGGCCCGGCTGATTCGCCGCCGCGCCAGACTGATGTATGCGCTAAACCCGGCTGCGCGGCAGGGGCGCCGGGCGGCCTTGGGGATCATGTTGTGAAATGTCGCATCCGCACCGGGTTGGGAGGGCGCAAGCCCGGGCAACCCCTACCTGCGTCGGAAAAACATGCGCGTTATGCCCGGCGCATCCTCTCCTTACTCTCAATCGCTGCATGCTGGCTTCGTGATTGTTAGCCTCATCACGGGTTATCTGAAAAAAACCGGACGCGGTCAATGGCTGAAAAGGGTGTGGCTCGGCGCTATTACCACAGCGCTATTATGCCTGGCATTGGGGCTGGCGATTAACGCCACCACCGGTGAATTTCCGCAAAAAGAACAAGAGTTGTTCGAGGGCATCGTAGCGGTTATCGCAGTCGCCGTATTGACCTGGATGGTGATGTGGATGCGCAAAATGTCCCGATCGGTAAAAAATCAGCTGGAAATGGCGGTAGATCAGGCGTTGGCGCAATCCCGGCGTCAGGGCTGGGCACTGACCGGGATGGTGTTGTTTTTTCTATATTAATGCATTGAAATAAAAGGATTTATTTCTGCCAGTGTCCAATCAATGACCATATCGACCAAAAGGCCCCGGTTTTCGGGGCTTTTTTTATAGGGACAGATTAAGTTGCTTTCTACCGTAATGGGAGGAGGGAAAGGTGTCACGGGGAATAAAATCAGCGGGCAGGGGCCTTGCGGCTGTGCGTTTCGTGATTTCCCGCTCAAACGTATTCATCGTCGTGAATGAACGGCTGCATTCCAGGTTCTGACACTGGTGATATTGTCGGATCGTCTCTGAGTGAACGACTGGTGCGGGTGCGGGCCATTGCCTTGCAAAAGGGACATCTGAATATGATAAGCGTTCCACCTGGAAGTTGAACATCGTTTCATTTTAATCCGTTTTCGCTATTCATTCAGGTATTTTCGCCTCCAGATCGAGGCGGATCGTAAAGCCGTTATTGTCAATTACGTGCTCTGCCCGCGATATAATCCAGTCCTGATGATCAATATCGGCCTTGAAGCCGTTGACGGTCACGGCATCTCCGGGTAAAGCTCCGCCCGGCCTCGCGCCAGAGTGAGGGAGAACGCCGCTGCGCCCCGTTGAAGTTGCTGCCACTTTGCGGCGGCGGCTGTCCGACGCGCGTTGACGCTGACTTTTTTCTTTTTGCCAAAATTCAGATCCAGCCAGTAGGTCCGCACGCCGGTATAGGCATCCCGATCCGCGATGCGAAAACGGTGTCGGTCGCCACTCATGCGCGTAATGCTGGCGGAAGGCAGCGCCTTACCGGACGCACTGACGCCGCCGCCCGGCAGAATAAACAGCAGCCAGCCGTTTTTTATCGTGGCTATCGCGTCCAACATGTCCGCCATGCGGGTCAGAAACGACATATCGCTTTCCTGTGTCTGGTCGGCATGGTCTATTTCAATGTCCATCAGCCTGTCGCTGATCTGCGCTTTCAGGCCGTAGCGATGCGCGATAGCGGAGACCACGCGTTCAACGGTCACGTCATGCCAGGAGACTTCCCTCTTGACGTTCAGCTCATCACGAAAATCAGCGCTGCGGGCGGTAATGCCTATCGTATCCGGCGGCCCTTCGTGGGACACCTCATCAACGGTATAGCGCCCCTTGGCTCCCCCAGCCAGCCTATAGATACGGCAAGCTCAACCCCTCTCGGCGGCAGCACCAGGCGTCCGTCGCTATCGTCAACGGAAAGCGTTAACTGGTCAGCGTCAAACCCCCGGTTATCCGTCAGCGATAACGACATGATCCGTTCATCCAGTTGCGTCAGTACCCGGTCGCCCAAGGTAATCGAGAACCCGGGACTTTTTATCGCCTCGGTCAATGCGTCGTTATACTCGCCCACCACGTTGTTGAGTGTCGTTTTCAGATCTGAAAGCGCCATAATGTTCCGCGTTTTGGGCGAAGGAGATCCCACGCGCGCGGACGCGGCAACATCTGTTTTTGTTGTCGCCGCGCGGCCAGACCGGGAATAACGTGAGTGGGCAGCAAACATGGGCGATGATCACCCCTAACCCAATAACTGTAATGGCGGTACACATGTCTGAGTCTCGCTTTCATGGTGTACACGTTTGGGAAAATACCGATCTGGTGACAGCCATCAATGATATTGAATCCAGTGTCATTGGTATGGTCGCCGTGGTGGATGATGCCGACGCGAACACCCCCGTATTGCTGACGCGGGTCAATAACGTGCTGGGCAAGGCCGGCTCGCTGTACAAAACGCTCAAGGCCATTGCCGACCACTCCGCCTATGCGTGCGGCCTGCGTGCCCTTATCGACAATCAGCAGGGGTGGCATAAATCATTGTCCAACGTGGGGGTCAGTCATGTACTGGGGATCTTGCATGACGTGTTCTGGTCGCTTCAGGCGGAAGAAAGCGATGCCAATGCCCTGAACAACAAGGACATTACCACGCTTATCAAGCGTAACGGATTCCGCTTCTGGGGAAACCGCACTACCGACACCAACGCCTCTATTTTCGAGGGGTATACCCGCACGGCGCAAATTCTCGCGGACACGATTGCTGAGGCGCAGTTTGAAGCCGTTGACGGGCCGCTAACGCCGACCAACGTCAAGGATGTGGCCAGCGGCATTCACGGCAAACTGAGCGCCCTGGTGACACAGTAGCGGCTGATTGGTGCCACATGCTAGGGTTTGATCATTCTGGATAACCCGACAACCGCGCTACGGCAGGGAGAGGTGCGTATCCGATACAACTACACGCCGGTGCCGCCGCTGGAAAACATGACGCTATACCAGACGTTCACGGATGACTATTTTGGTCCGGCGTTCTCTTCGCTGGGAGGAGCATAACCCATGGCTATTCCACATAAACTGCATCAGCTCACCTGCTTTGTGAACGGTAACAACTGCATCGGCAAGGTCACATCGGTAACGCTGCCAAAGCTGACGCGCAAAACGGAAGATTTCCAGGCGGGTGGCATGATGGGATCTGTCGCCGTGGATCTGGAGTTTGATAGCGGTGCGCTAGACACCACCATGGTGATGGGCGGTCTGGAAAAAGACGGCCTGTTAATGTACTACAGCAAGATCGACGAAACCCGCTTTCGCTTTGCCGGGGCCTATTACACCAACTACAGCGACATGCTGGTTGAGGTTGAGCTACGCGGGCGCATCACCGAAATAGACGGTGGCGAAAGCAAGATGGGGGAAGACACCTCCATCAGTTACGCCATGAAAAACACCTATTACAAGCTCTCCATTGATGAGAAGCCGATCTTTGAGTTTGATTTTCTGAATTTCATCTACAAGAAAGACGGCAAAAACCTCTACCCGGACCGCATCATCTCAGCCCTGGGCATGGGGAGCTGAGGCCATTCACACAGGGCGGCGAAGGCCGCCGCACGGAGCAGACGACAATGAGCAAAAAAAACCACCAGGCCATGACGCTGGCGACCCCCATTATTCGCGGCAATGACACCATTACGGCCGTCACGATCACCGATGATATCAAACAGGCAGGGTCGCTGCGCGGGCTGAGGCTGGTCAACGTGTTGAACCTCGACACGGACGCCATCACCACACTGCTGGAGCGCGTCACGTCTCCCCATTTCAAGACCAAAGAAAGCGCCGAAATGGACACCCGTGATTTCGTCGGCCTCTCGGAGGAGCTGATGCCTTTTTTGACGCCGCCGGGGCATGGCGAATCGAGCGAGGCGGAGACGGAAAACCCGTAACGCTATTACAGTTTGACCAGATCGACGATCTGGTCGCTGATATTGCCGTTGTTTTTAACTGGCCTCCCTCTGAAATCTTCAGCATGGCACTGGCCGAGGTCATAGCCTGGCGTGAGCGGGCGGCTGTTCCAGTGGAGCTGGTGACGGTGAAAAGCCTTAATATCCGCGTCGCGTTCAGCGCGATAGTATAAACTGATCCGCCCGGTCAATGCAGCCCGCCAGCGTGCGTGCGGCCTGTCTGAGTCCCTTAAAAAACGCAGTTCGCCATCAAGGGACTGGAGAGCCAGTCCCGGACGTTCAACCGTCTGCGCGACAGCGCGCAAAACCTCCCGCAATATTGACGACGTGCGTCGGACACTTGACGGCCTGAGCCAGGCGCAGCAGGCAGGCACACGGCTTACCGACAAACAGCGCGAGCATATGGCGCAACTGGCTGCCCGACTAGAGCGTCTCAACGCCACACGCACCCAGGAAATGGTGACGCTGCGCGCCGCCTCCCAGGCACTCAAAAGCCACGGCGTATCGCTACTCGGCGGCAACCGAACCCTTGAGAGCGCCATACGCCGCATGGCGCAGTATAACTAGACGCTGGAGCGCGAGTGGCGGCAGTTGGCCGCGGTTACGCAAGCGCGCGCCCGCTATGACCGCTTGCAACAAACTGCGGGCAGGTTGCGCGGCGGCGGCACGATGGCGGTAGCCGGGGCAGCGGCGGCAGGCTATGCCGGGGGACGATTTTTAGCGCCCGCAGTGGGGTTTGATGCCCAGATGTCGCGCGTTCAGGCGCTGACCCAGCTGGATAAAGACGACGCGCAGCTGGCGGCCCTGCGCGCGCAGACTAAAAAGCTGGGCGCGGAAACGGCGTTTACGACCCGCGACGCGGCCAGCGGTCAGGCATTTCTGGCGATGGCGGGGTTTACGCCGCAGGCCATTCAAGCGGCTTTGCCAGGCGTGCTGAATATGGCGTTGGCCGGAGGCATGGATCTCGGCGAAACGGCGGATATCGGCTCTAGTGTGTTTTCCCAGTTCAGCCTGTCGGCAAGCGAAATGGATCGCATCAGTGACGTGTTGACCGGTGCCTTTACCCGCACCAACACCGACTTGCGCAGCATGGGCGAGGCGATGACCTATGCCGGGGTGGGTATGTCAACGCTCGGGGTCAGTGTTGAAGAAGGTGCGGCGATGGTTGGCGTGCTCGCCAATCAGGGCTTGCGGGGCAGCATGGCGGGCACGGGCTTGCGCGCAACGTTTTCCAGGTTGGCGGCGCCGGTGGGCCGCGCCAAGGGATCACTGAAGGCGCTGGGGGTCTCGATTGCCGACGCCACAGAAAATGCGCCCGGCAGAGGCGGTATTAACCGATCTCTACAACGCCACCAAAAAATACGGGGCGACCGACCAGATCGCCTTTTTCAAGGATATTGCCGGGGAAGAAGAAGCAAACACCCTCCAGACGCTGGTTCAGGCCGCCGGGAGTGGTGCCCTGCAAAAGCTGATTGGCGAACTGAAAAATGTCCAGGGAGAAGCCAATAAAGCCGCCAAGGTGATGGCCAATAACCTCGGCGGCGATCTGAAAAACCTGGAAAGCGCCTGGGAAGGTTTGCGTATCCAGATTGAAGAAACCACTGATGGCCCCCTGCGCCGCCTGACGCAACGCGCCAGCAACGTGATCACCGCCATCAGCGGCTGGGCGGTGCCTCGGGTGGGGCAATGGCGTGTGTCAGCGAATGGCGAGGCGTCTTTTCCTCCCTGACCGCTGGTGCAGGAAGGTTGATGGCGCTGCTAGCCCCCCTGAAAAGCCTGCTGCTGGCCGTCTTTATGTCCCCTTCTGCGGAGCTTGGCGCGCTCACCAGGGGCATCGGTGGACTGGCATTGCGCCTGACGGGATTACCAGCACTGTGGAGTATCATCATCGCCGCCATCTCCGGACTGGGCGCGGCGCTCTCCTTTCTGCTGAGTCCGATTGCCCTTATTGGAGCGGCATTTGTGGCAGCTGGCGTACTTATCTGGAAATACTGGGCGCCTATCAAAGTCTTTTTCGCCGGGGTGCTTGACGGCATCATGGCGAAGCTTGCTCCCTTGCGCGACACCTTCACGCCATTCCGCCCGCTATTTGATGCTATAGGCGTGGGGATAGGCCGGGTTTTTGACGGGTTCAAGACATTGCTCTCCCCGATGGAATCCAGCAGGGACACACTGGATAAGTGCGCCGGTGCCGGTGAAACGTTCGGCAAGGTGCTAGGGGCACCCTGCAATTACTGCTATTGCCGTTAACGACCCTGATGAAGGAGGTCGGCTGGATACTGGAAAAGCTCGGCCTCATCCCTGCCGGCCTTGAGGCTGCGCGCCTCAAAGCGGAGAGCCTGCAGAAAGCGCCCGTGATGTGGGAGTGGGATCCGCAACAAAAAAAGATGGTGTGCAAGGGGTGGAACTGGTCACCCAAAGCCGCGCCGTTTGTGGGGCTGCCGGCCCCTCACCGCTGGGGGGCGAGAGTGGCACACAGCGCCGCTTACAGAAGATCGCCGATAATACGGGGGGACTGCTGGAGGAGATCAAAAAGCGTATTGGCCCCGGCGATATCATCTTTAAAAACCTGCCGCGCGCACTGGCTGTTCGCGGCGAATGGCAGGGGGAGCGCCTGGCCAGCACACTACACACCCGCCCGGCGGTGATTACCGCATCACTGCCTGTCACGCAGGCAGAAATGCCGCTGGCAAGGCGTCGTCTCCATCCGATGGCCGTTGCGAGCAGTGGCTTTTCCGGGGAAATCCATGTTCATCTGCACGGTGTCGATCGGCAGGATGCACGTGACATTGGCCGGATTGCTGCCGATGCGGTAAATGCCGAGCTGGCGCGGCGCGAACAATTCAGCCGCAGCAGTTTTAAAGACAGAGACTAGAGGAGGCAGGATCATGATGATGGTATACGGCATGTTTGTCTTTGAACTGAAAACGTTGCCCTACCAGCAGTTACGGCACTCGCTGAACTGGCGACACGTCAAAAATGATCGCATTAACCGCTCGGCAAAATGGCAATACATTGGTGCCGGTGAAACGCAGCTCAATCTTGACGGGGTGCTTTACCCTGAAATTACGGGGGAAGACGTCTCGCTTGCTGCACTGGCGACGCAAGCCTATACCGGGCGCCCCTGGCCGTTAATCAACGGCATAGGTCAGATATATGGTATTTTTCTGGGGGAGTCCGGTGAACACCTCACGCATCTCGGGAATATCATTGACCGAAATCAGCATATTCCCCTGAAGGGTTCGGGCTATTTGTGCGATGTTCTCATACTCCTCAAACGGAAATGTCACTCCGTAACCCTGTGTATGCCAATAGATATAAGGGCGGGTCGAGGTAGAAAAGCGTATGGGGGCGGTCGTACTTTTCAATGCAAGCCTGCCAGCCCAGATGTTCAATGGTGGCGTCTGAGAGCCGCAGGTGCGCCTGTGATAGCTGCTCTTCCAGGCGCAGCAGATTGAAGCGCTGAATGCCCATTTAAACTGGCGCATAAATTCTTCCAGATGCACTTTCACCACCCGGTAGAGATTCATCAGCTCGCCGTTAATGTCGTTTAGCACTTCCACCTTAGAGGGCGGCTTGCTGAAGAACAGCGAGGCACCGCCGCAGAAAGGTTCGACATAGCACTGGTGCGCCGGGAAGTGGGGCAAAATCTGTTTTATCAGGCGACGCTTACCGCCGACCCAGGGAATCATCGGCGAGGACACGTTATGCTTCCTCATCCGGCGGTGTCGGCCAGTCGATATCCGGCGCGGTGCTGATATCAACGCGGTTAAGAAACACGCGGTATTTTTTCCATGCCCGCAGCGCGGCTTTTTCTGCTTCCGTTGCCATGTTGAGGTCTACTGCGTCTTGTAATGGCTCAATGATGCGTCCGGCGTCATCCAGCTGGCTCTTTTTCGTGAGCGCTACGCTTCGTTTGGCATCTTCCGGCGTGGGCGGCGGCGCATCCACCCAACACGGATAGCCGTTGGCGTCGCCGCCACGCAGCTTTCCGGGTGGGGGATTTTGAAATTTAATGAAAATTTCCTCTCCTACCTCAACGCTGTCTTCAGGCCATGAGCCGGCATCGATGTAGCCCTGCTTGCGATTCAGGGGATAAAATGCGCCGGTCGTGCCGCTAAAGACATATCTTTCATCGTTCATTATCATTACCTGAAACATTAATAGCCGATGGCCACATAGCGAAAACCTGAATCAGCATTCTTATTTGACCAGACTTTCATGGTGGATTGGGTATAGGCACCAAACGGATATCTGCGCTGTTCTGGTCTTTCGCCAGCTTTTCGGGCAGTTGGCTACCGCTATCAGGGTGCCGTCTTTGTCAAACAGGCCCATTTCCCTTATCCACCATCCGCCCTCATTTTCCGGGATAACCTGCTCGGTAATGATCTGGCTGCCGTTAAGCGGGTCAACGCTCAGTTGATTGAGGGCCGCGCGGCGGCGTTCGCCAGCCGCGCCGCACCCTAGTGGGTCAGGATGCCAAAAAATTTGATGCTCATGATGTGATGCTCACGGTCAGGATATCGCCATCATAGCTGCCGACGGCGACCGGAAGTTGGCCGTTAACGTCGAGATTGACCGACAGCTCGGTCATGTGGCGGCTGACGGGCTTGGCGTCCGCAATCAGGCACTCCAGCTCCTGGTACATGGCCTCGGTAATGCCGTTTTCCAGTACGCCCACATCCAGTCGGAAGGTGCCCGGTGCCTCGCCGGTTTGCCACCATTCAATCACGCGATAGCCCAGTGGCTCTAGCGCGCTTCAGGGCGGTGATGGTGCCCTTTTGCCGGTGGATCTGCCAGGCGGCTTTAATCACCTGCCGCCTGATAGCCTCCGGCCAGTTTTTATCCCAACGGTCAACAGACAGCGCCCAGGCAAGGTGAGGCAGTAGCGCCGCCGGACACGTATCCGCGTCCCATAACTGACGCAGTTCAACGGGAATATCACTGATCCGTGCCCCCTATGTTGATGGTGAAGGCGGTGCAGCGCGCCGCCTGTGTATCGTCAATCACGATTTCTTCATCGGCAGGGGTCAGGACTTCCACGCGCTGTACACCCTGCATATGTAACGCGGCCATAATGGCGGAGCGGGCCACATGACGGCCAATTTTTCCCTGCTGTGCCAGCCACGCCTTAAGCGACGCCTGCGCAGCGGCTTGAATGGGCTCAGATTCCGGTCCGGGGTAACAATGCAGACGCGCCTCAATCTGATAAGTGACGATGCTGGCCGACTGCACCGTCAGGCGATCGCCAAGGGGGCGTTTATCTTCAGCGGATAAGGCGCGCGTCACACTCGCCAGGAGCGACGCGTCAGCGGTACCGTCCCCTTCCGTCGAGAGTACGGAAAGCACCACCACCGCAGGGGATGGGCTGGTCGCTTTCGCATCGGCCACCTTGCCGCTGGCGCTTTTGGCAAAGTATTCGTAGGCACCCGATGGCCTGGCAACACTCAGCCCATCAAAGGTCGCTTGCGCCCGCAGGCGCAGTGCGGTGTCGCTTTCCATCACGGCGGGGTCGGTCTGCGTTGCGGGCGTTACCACCAGACGCCGAGTGTTCAGGTTAGCCGCCAGGTTATCCAGATCGGCATCCACCGCATGACTTAACATACAGGCCGCCGCACCGTCATTGATCTGCTGCTCAAGCAGCATCACGCGGTAAGCCACCACCTGGGCGCTCACGTTCAGCGGCTCGGATTCCAGCGCCAGCGACGCCGCGACAGACGCCTGCTGCGCCTTCGGAAAGGCCGCGATCATGAAAACCTTGATGTCATGAAGAATGCGTTCAAATGCCGGTATGGCAATGATGTGTGGCGGCGGTAACTGAGACAGGTCAACGGTTGACATGGCGGCCACTCCTGAGCGCCAGCGCGTGATGTCGTTTTCCGGCTCATCGAGCAAATCAGGCAGCAGGCTGCCGTAGTCCCGGCGCATCACACGGCTGGCCAACGGCGTGGTCAGCACATCACGAACGGCCTGCCACAGGTGGTCGGCATCGGTAAGCAACCCAGTGCTGTCCGGGTTCATGCCGGTATAGCGAACGGTCATGTCGGCCCCCCGGTGTTGCCGGCGCCGCCCTGCACATGCGTATGCAGCGTCACCCCGTGAGAGGACAGCGCGCTGTCAGAATGCACAATGTCGCCTTTCATTGTGCCGCCTGCCGTCAGTTCAAACGTGCGCGCCTTCAGATGCGCCGTGCATTCCACCACGGCCGTTTCGAGCGTTACGCGGGTCTCGGCGACGATGTGTGCGGTTTTCATGCCCTGCGCGTGCAGCGCGCCGGCGTCAGCGTCATAGCTAAAACGCGCACCATCTGGCGCGGTCAATATGATGTACTTCAGGCTGCTACCCGGAGCCGGGTGATCGCGGCTATATAGGCTGCCGATAATGACCGCTGTTTCAGTATTGCCGCCCAGGCACCCCAACCAGACCTGCTCACCCATGCAAGGCGGTGCCCAGAGCGTGAACGCGCCCGCGCGCAGGGTGCTCCAGCGTAACCAGTCGGTCAGCAGATCGCCGCTTTGCACGTGTACACGGGCGCTTTTTTCATCTACTGCACCACCACGCCGACACGAAGCAGGTTTTCCAGCAGACGGATCAGTTCAGCGTTCACCGTGCTAACCTCCCCAGGCTGTTAATCACCTGCCCGGTGATGTGTTGTTCATCTGCTGACGTGAAGCCCAGCAGTTCACACACCGGATAGTGCGTGAAAGTGCCTGGCCCAACCTGGTCACGCTGGCCGAACTGATGCACACGGGCGATACGTGCGGCCATCCCATCAAAGCCCCCGCTAGCCCCCCCCGGCATCGGCGCGCATCCTGAGAAAGCGATAACGACGCAACCGTTGAAACAGGGGCGCCTTCTTTGTGGTACTGCGGCGTACCGACTGAGTGTTAATCGCGATGTAGCGCTCAATATCGCGGCGGTAAAAGGTGCGGATATCGTTGCGATCTTCATCAAAGCCGGTAATGGTGCGCCCGTATTGGCCCCGCGCGCCGTGCCCGTTCTTCAGGCGCCGGATCTCCCCCTGCCAGACAAACACCACCCCTTGCTGGGCGCGCAGCACCTTGCGGCGGCGAGCCATCGGGATTTTTCTGGGCTTTGATGCGCTGCTGCTGACTGCGCCGCAAGGACTGGCCGATGGAGCGTGTGGTGCGCGTCTGGCCGGATGGCGAGGCGGCGTTCAGGATGTCGCGAAAAATACCGTCCAGCGTACGCAAACGATCGTCGCTCATGCAGTCGCCTCCCGCGATGCGTCTTCAAAGAGGTCACCCCAGCCGCTTTGCCTGACGTGAAGGCGTGGACGCGGCTCAGGCAGATGCTCGGCACGGGGAATGCCGTGTCATCCAGCGTCACCTTCACGCGCTCGCTTATCGGCATCTCAAACAGAATATCTGCGGTGTCGTCTTTATTAATCAGCGGAGTAAAGGCTATCTGCCGCTTTTTCTCCGGGTTACTGTATTTGCCTTCTTCTACCACCTTGTTGGTCATGTCGCGCGTAGAAATGGTGACATCACGCACTGCGGTGCCTTCTGGCGGCTGATCTGCTGATTGATCCGCGACTGAAAATCGGCATGCCCCGCCCACGCATCCAGCTGGGGATAGCCAATGGCGGTGTCATAGTTCACCTGGTCGCAGCGGTAGCACTGTGCTTCCAGATCATGCACGGTGGCCGGGTTACGGCGGTGGGTACCGTCATTGGTGCTGTTGGTGCGGGCAATCGGGCCGGTGGTGCTGATGAGCACTTTTTCGCCTTCCTGCTCTTTTACCCCGATCACGTTGATTTTTTGCAGCAGATCACTGCTCAACATCTGGGCGTTTTCCAGACGCTGCTGGACGGCCGGATCGACCGCAAAGCGCTTTTCCAGCGCGGCCACGCGGTCAACCAGATCGGCGTGAGACTGAGCAACCTGCTCAACGGCATCGCGCACCTGGCTGAACTGCGCCGTGTCGCTGTGCCGGCCTGCGCTAATCATCGCCATAATGCGGCCAAACCACTGCTTGCCCTCATCACTGCGCCGTTCTGCCAGTTCGATGAATTCCGCCTCGATGGCATCGGTAAACAGCGGCGTGTCGCCCAGCTGGTTATAAAGGTCATCACCTGCGCCCGCTGCTGCGCGGCAAAATTCAGGCGCTCGGTACCCAGACTCGCCGGGGTGTCCGTCATCGCCAGCCCGACCACATCCGCCTTGCCGTTAAGGGCAAACTGTGGATGCAGCTCAATGCTAGAATAGATTTTTTTGCCCTCCTCGGTGAGCTGTTTCATGTGCTTGGAGGGGGCGATTTCAGCATAAAGGGCGGTACGTCCCGCGAGCGGCCCTTCGCTTATCTCTTCGGTACTTAACGCCGTCACATCCTCCATGGCTTCGAAATCGCTGCCGGGGACCGGCGAAAGGTAGTGTTCCACGTTGACGCGGGCACCATAGACGTCCGGGCTGTAATGGGCGGCGGCGTCACGGAGGTGATCAGGTCTGATTTCTCGCCCGTCAACGGTGCCCCCGGAGACGGCGACGCGGAATTTTTTGCGAGCGGATTTAGAGGCGCTGGCCATGTCGGTATTCCTGTTAAGTGATGTGCTGTCTGCCAATGATGGCAAGCGTTGAATGCCGCCTCAATGCGGCGTTGTTGTCGGAGACGGGCCAGACCTGAAAGGGGGCGCCAGCGCCCGCGTGTGCGCGGTAATCTGCCTGTCATGAACGGGGAGGACCGATGATACAGGACGCTTTTATACGCCAGCGGGCAAAACAACTTTACTGGCAGGGTTATCCGCCGGCGGCAATATCGCGCCTGATGGGCATCAATCAAAACACCCTTTACGCCTGGAAAAAACGCGACGCATGGGATAACGCGTCGCCTGTCCAGCGTGTGCGCCAGTCCATTGACGCCCGCCTTGTCCAGCTGACGGGCAAGCAGGATAAAACCGGCGGAGATTTCAAGGAAATTGACCTGTTGACACGGCAACTGAAAAAACTGTCGGACGGACCACGGGCAGAGGCTGAAGCCGCCAAAAAGCCCCGCCAGCGCAAGCTGAAAAACCACTTCAGCGAGGCGCATATTACTGCGCTGCGGGTCAACATCATGGACTCGCTCGCCCCACACCAGCGGACCTAGCTTGATTCCCTTGAGGTGTGTCGGCAAGAAGACTGTCGCAACCGCATAATACTGAAGTCACGCCAGATCGGCGCGACCTGGTATTTCGTGCAGGAAGCCCTGCTGCGGGCACTGGAGACCGAGGTGACACACCCCTGGCAACGCCGATTTTTTTGTCAGCTTCGCGGCGTCAGGCGTACCAGTTCAAAAACACGATCCAGAAAGCGGCGCAGGCGGTGGACGTTGACCTGAAAGGGGGGGACTGCATCATCCTCTCGAACGGGGCCGCGAGCTGTTCTGGGGACGTCGGCGGCGACGGCGCAGTCGTACACGGGCCACCTCTATTTTGATGAATTTTTCTGGGTCAGCAACTTTACCAACCTGCGCAAGGTGGCGGCAGCCATGGCAACGCTAACAGGATTGACGCGCACCTATTTTTCCACGCCGTCAGCCGAAACACACGAGGCTTACCTGTTCTGGACCGGCGAACGCTGGAACGCGAAGCGCCCCAGGGCGCAGCGCAAGGCCTTCGATGTGTCGTGGAAGGCGCTCAATAGCGGGTTAGTTTGCCCGGACAAAACCTGGCGCCAGATTGTTACTCTGAAGGACGTTATTGATCGCGGCTGGGAATATACCCGTCTTGCCAACATCCAGGAGGAAAACAGCGAGGATGAATTTCGCAATCTTTACCTGTGCGAGTTCGTCCGCGATGGCGAATCCGCCTTTAATTTTAACGCGTTGATAAGCAGCGGGACGGACGGCTACGACGAGTGGCCAGACTGGAAGCCGTTCGCCTCACGCCCCATGGGCAACCGCCCGGTATGGCTGGGCTACGATGCCAATGGCAGCAGTGGCAACGGCGATAGCGGTGCGGTATCCGTGGTGGTGCCGCCCCTGGTGGCCGGCGGCAAGTTCCGCACGGTGGAAACGGAGCAGGTGCGCGGGCTGGAGTTTGAAGCGAAGGCAAAGGTTATCGAAAACTTCACCCTCAAGTATCACGTACAGCATATTGACGTGACGTGACGTGACGTGACGTGACGGGCGGCAACGGCGAGGCCGTTTACCAGCTAGTGAAGACATTCTTTCCGATGGCGATGCCCTACACCCTGTCGCTGTCGTCCAAGTGCGCCCTGGTGCTGAAGATGTTGCAGATTATACGCGCTGGGCGCTGGGAGTATGATCGCAGTGAGCGCGCCCTGGTTAACGCCTTTAATGCCGTGCGCAAGGTAAAAACGCCGGGCGGGTTTATCACCTATGACACCGATCGCGCGCGCGGCGTGAGTCATGGCGATCTGGCCTGGGCCACCATGCTGGCCATTATTAACGAACCGCTGGGCCAGGAAAAAGGCGACGGCGGTGGATTCGCCATAGAGTTCTGATGAAGAAAAACAGAAAAAAAATTCGCCGACCACAGGCAGACATCCTAATCTCGCCGGCGCGCTAAAAAGGGATCCCGCATTGAGCGCTTTTAGTTTTGACGGCCCTTATCTGGCGGAAGATTACGATCTGCTGGATAACATGGCTTGCGCGGACAATGGCCGGTATTACGAGACGCCCATTGACTGGGGCGGACTAGCGAAGGCATCCCGGCAGACATCATGGCATCAGTCAGCGCTGTACTTCAAGCGTAACGTGTTGACGGGCTGCTTTATGCCCCATCCTTTACTGTCCCGCCAAACCTTCTCCGCACTGGCGCTGGACTGGTTCGTTTTCGGGAATGTTTACCTGGAACTGCGACGCAATCAACTCGGCAGCCCCCTGACGTTACGGCATGCCCCCCGCCCGCTATGTCCGGCGTGGTAACGATCTGGATACCTACTGGCTCGTTCGGCAATGGCAGGACGAGCACCTTTTCAGAACAGGCAGCGTTTGCCATGTGCTGAATCCCGATATCAGCCAGGAGATTTACGGCATGCCGGAATACCTGGGGGCGTTACTCTCCGCCAGCCTGTCCCACTCGGCGGATAGGTTTCGCAAGCTCTATTACGACAACGGCTCCCATGCCGGGTGCATTATCTACGTGGGTGCCACCCAGGTTGACCTTGAAAGTATGGCGGTCGTGAAAAAAACGCTGGCGGACTCTCGGGGAAAGGGCGCATTCAAAAACTTGCTGATACATTCCCTTGCCGCGCTGCCCGGCGCGGCCTATCACAGAGCATCCCCCGTCACTGACGACCTGTGCATCACTACCCGCTATCACTGCCTGAGCGCCATGCTGACGGGCGCAACGCGACACCCTTTTACCTCCCACACCAGCCTCATAGACTCACAGGGGGCCGCCAGACGGCGAATAATGGCGCGTCAACGCATGGCCTCAGGCACCCCGTTTTGCGGGCTGCCCCTCGTCACCTGCGCGCAAGCAACGCTTCGTTTTTTGTGCAGAGGCCGATCCCGGCCCAGCCCGCGCCCGCACGGGGCGAAAAGGGGAAAAATCGCAGTAAAAAAATCGTGCAAAATTGTGCAACAGAGAAAGAAGGCATGGAATGAAGAAAAGCCGCACTCAAAAGGCAGCTTCCCAGATCAGTGGGGATTGATGGATAGTCGGCGCAAAACAGCAGCAACATCACCGCTGCTTACTGAACCCATCGCTGCAGATACCGTCAGTTCTTCCAGTTCGTCACCTTCATCACGGACATCAATGCCATTGCGCTTTAAAAAAGCCATCGCAACGAAAAAGGCGGTTCGCTTATTGCCGTCATTGAAGATATGGCCACGCGAAATAGCGACAAGATACATCGCAGAGAGTTCGTGAATATCCTCAGTGCCTTCATAGTACAGCTGGTTCTGAACACGATAAATGATCGCCTCTGCTCTTCCCGGTTCTGGCATCCTCTGCACGCCCGGCAAAGCTGCAAGTAGGCGATCATGAAACGCTATCACCTCCTGGGCGCTGATCCATTTCATCTGTCGGCCAGCGCCTTAATAGTGCAACCGTGCCGCCCCATAATTTCGGCAAATTCAGCATCCAGCTTTGTTTCCTGCCACGTGTTGAAATCATCGCGGCTGATAAGTACGGCGGCAGAGCCATCGCGGCGGGTTATTTCTACAGGCTCACCAGCCGTAGCCGCTTCCATTACCTCTGCAATATTTTGCCGGGCCTGAGATGTGGTATAGGTCCGCATATAACCTCCTTTGATGTACTCCTTAAATGTACAATATAAGCGTACAACACGCAACATCATCGCCAGAGCCTGACCCATTTCCATTGAGCGCCACGTTGTGGCGCTAGCGGACTTTTTACCGCCCGCACCCGGAGAATATCGCCCCGCGAATCCTAGAGACTAAACTCCCAGAGAGAGGTAAACAGGATGACTAAAAATACCCGCGTTGACGCTCGGCATACTGGTGCTTCTCCCAATCATCCCGGCATTCTGGGCAGCAAAACAGCAAAAATTACCAGGCGTTTTCTCTTCACAATGGTAGCAGCGGCCAGTGATCGGGATCGGACGGTAACGTCGTCTTGCTTCAGCAATCGCGCGTTCACGGAACAACGCCTCCCGCTCGCTGGCAATATCGATAATATCAGACATCGGGTCGCCCCTTCATGGCCGCCGGCGCTGTCTGAAAGCGGAAGGCCAGACCCAACTTTTTAGCCAATGCTACTTCAGCACAGGCACCTGCGCTGTCCTGCCAGCCGTCCAGCAGGTAAATCCCGTCGGCGCATTGCAACATGGTCAGGCCGATGCGCATGTAATCAGCCTCGGAAAGACCATCAGGTAGCATGGCGGGATTGAGCGGAATAGCGCCCTGAGCGGATAGCCGGACAGCGGCCAGGGAAAAAGCTGTCCGGTTGAAATCGGGTTTTCCGGTCATTGGGCCGGCAATGTAAATTCGCATGATGACCTCTTATAAATATTGAATGGGCGCTAGGTTTAACAGGAAATGTTGGTTTAAAGGAACGCACTACAAGGCGTCGTGCATGACTCCCCCGGCGATCAATCATCGACCTTTTCAAACGCGCCGTTTGCATTAAGCACATACCAGGTATCCGGTTTCACGCCGTTGTCGCCAATCTTGCTGGCGCGGATGTGGATAATGTCGCCCTCATCATTGCGGTAGCACAGTACAATTGCGCCATGCTCAGAGGCTTTGGCCTTACCCTGCGCGCCGAGAGACTCGGCAACCGATCCGACGCCGCTAACGTCTGCGGCGGACCCGTCGCCTTCAATGATCGTTTGTTCTGCGGACTTATCAATTTTACTCGCTATGCACTCGACGGCGCGGCCAACCATTTGGTGGAGGGACAGCGCCTTCTTGATGGTAATTGTGCTACTGGCGAGTTTGTTGCCTCCCGCTTCATGGGCGATATCGCCGAATACTTCAACCTCGGCAAAACGATGATTTGCAGGCGTGAAAACCTGAACTGCAAACTTCTACCGCGCGCTCGTGCTGGTAGGTTTTCCCGATCTCGAACTGATAACCACGGCAAGTCAGATCGGCGTTAAAACCTTTGTAGGCAATGATTTTGGTCATGGTGTTTGTCCTTATGCGGCCTGAAGATATTTGTCATGAGTGAATTCGCCGTTCCAGCTTTTCTTCATCGGAAGCTCGCCTTTGAGGTAGTGGCGATAAAGCCATTTAGCGCCTTCTTTTAAAAGAATGACCTCATAAAATTTCTTCTTGCCTTTTTCGGTGTTAACGGTGGCAATTTTTTCAGTAAAGTATTTGTCGCGTGCATAAGCCTTTACACGCCACTCATAAGGTTTGTTTTCCTCTTTCTGTCCGTCGTAGAGGAAATTACGCTCTTTCTTGTTTCTTATTGACCAATGCCAGCTTGGCTTCACTCTTTTTCGATTCCAGCAGAGTTTCCAGCGCAGAAATGTAATTTTCCGGCAATGCAGGGGCTTCGGTGATTGCCTGTGCTTTACCAGACTCAAGAGCGAACCAGCGATCAATGACGGCAGCACGGCGTTTTACGTCGTAGCCTGTGATGAGGATTTCTGTATGACGGCGGTCGAGAAGGAACTAGGCAACATAGCCGCGCCCATCAATAGCAACGATTACACCTTCAATTATCGTAACATATTGATTTTTATGATTACCAAAATTTGGGGCATCTTTTTCTATCTGATAAAGCTGCTCAAGCATCTCCCATACGTCACGGATAACATGGTCGTGTCGTTTACCGACAAGCTCCGCAATCTCGCGGCTGGACATGGTTAATGTTTGTGCAATGGTTAAATTTTGCATATAGATACACCTCACAAGTCAATGTGATTAATGGAACCCCGGCACGTTACCGGGGTAGGATGAGTGATTAGTGGCGTTGCAGGAACTGGTTAACGTTCGCCTGTTGCCATTTTTCGAGTGCGTGGGTCATGACGCCGTAATGCTGCTGAGAGCTTTCTTCGAGCATCCGCTGCATTCCAGCAAGCACGATATAGCTTCATACTTCACGATGACGTAGGATGCGACGCATGGTCTGCTTCTCGGCGTCGAAGATGGCCTCTTTCTGGTTGGTAATGCCGTAGATACGGCGGCACTCTTCGGCCAGCAGGGGGAGTTGCCGGATTTCAAAGTGCTGAGGGGAGGGTACGCCCGTTACGCGGCGCAGAGCGTACCAGATGGCGTTACTCCATGCCCGGTCGAAGTGGAAGCCATTTGCCATGCTCCAGACCAGATGGGTCAGACAACGGGTATCATCATCGTTGAACAGTTCGGTGGCTTGGGGTTTGTATTTCGGTATCGAGTAAAGCTCTGGCTCCATGCGGTTAAATTCCGCTATGTAAGCTTCCTTGAACGCTGCTGCCTTTTTGCCGGTGAAGCCCATGACGATGAAGACGAAGCCGTCTTTGGTCATTTCAAACATCGGGCGTTTTTCGCCTTTTGCATCGACGTAATCAACTAGCACAAAATTGTGCTGGTTAAAAATCGCTTAACAATCAAGGTTTTTGATTTTATCTAAAACCCTTTCGTGACGCTTGCTAAAGTAATCAGCAACGTCTCTAGACGTGGTTAGAGCTTTACCATTGTTGATAAATACGCGAGGTTCTTCAATGTGCAAGTTTCCTGCTAATGCTGGAAGGGCCATGATAGCCTCCGATGGTTGTATTTGAACTACTCACCACCAAGAGACGCTAACCTCTGATTGGTGGTGAAATGAATGGAGTTAGCGTTACCGGATACAACCAACCGGCCAGTCTTTCGGCTGCCCCATCCAGTCCACCATAGAGATTTAGCTGGATTGTGACGTAAAAAAACACGCTGCGTGTCATTTTGTCGCGACAATCTCGGCGGGCTACGAAACCCGGCACCTGAATTTGCAGATTGACTATAGCGCATGAGTTGATCTTCCGTCAATAAGATTGCTGGGTTACACTTGCTCAAAAGAGGAGGATTCCTCATATGGGTCAAGTTGCGTTCGATACATTGAAATTCGTTGAAACACTAGAAACTGCTGGCTTGCCTAAAGATCAGGCTAAGGCAATTTCGCTTGCAGTTCGTGAATCGCACGAGGTAGTTGATGTTGCTACCAAGCGTGATCTTGACGATGCCAAAAAAGACGTTTTATCTGAAGTTACAGCCGTCAAGCGTGACCTTGAGGACGTGCATAAAGAAATCGACGCCCGCTTCGAGAAGACCGACGCTCAGATGCAAGCCCGCTTCGAGAAGACCGACGCGCAGATAGCCGATGTCCGTAAGGATATGGCTGCGGGGTTTGATAAACTTAGCATGCAGATGACCATCCGACTTGGGTTAATGGTGGCGGCTGGTGTCAGCATTATTGCTGCTATTCTTAAAATGTAACTGTTGGGGTTGTTAGCTCAGTTGGCAGTGGACTCTTAATCTATCGGTCGCAGGTTCGAGCCCTGCACAACCCACCAATTACGTAACCCGTTTCAATTTGTGCACCTGCTTCTTAAGCCGCTTATTTTCCTCCATCAGATAGCCAATGGTTGATTTATATATCATTGTCTCTTGGTCGTCGTATGGATACGGCGACCATCTCACCGAAATTTGGATGGTTGAAGGTCGTTATACGAGGCTTGTTAAGTTGCATCATAATTAATCCTCCTCGGCCTCCATCTTTACAAAAGCGGTACCATTATGGATAAAAGCATGGTAGCAGGTTTTCGACAGCGGCGATTTCACGATAGGCGTCAGAGGTAACAGTTGTGAAGCTACGTGTACAAAGTCACCAAAACTAATATCGAATTTATCGAAGTATACATCTATCAATATCAAAATCGTCATCCTCTCGTTGCTCGTCGTTAATACCAAAGAGTGAGAAAAGCAGTTCTTCATAATCAAATTCGTTCATCATTTAACCCTCCGTTGACTATCAAAATATTTCCGCTTCTCCCAATCTTTTCCGCATTCTTTGCAGAAGAAATTACCCTCGGTTGGGGCTTCGTAATAATAGCAACGGCCTGTGAAGGGTAATTCCTCTTCTCGATAATGGGCAATCTGTTGTTGGCGGAAAGCTTCTTCGTGTTGGCTGGCTAAATCGACATCATCTGCCATAAATCTATTTGATGCTCCTAATCGTTTAATAACTTCCGGGTATTGTCCGTAAGTGGTGCCTGATATTTCTCAACCATCCTCGCGGCATAAGCGATAGCGTCCTCTCGGTCGGAGAATTCGCCAATGTTTCGTAAAAAACCGTATTCAACTTGGATAATGACGATGAATAAATCAGCTTTATCATTCTCTTGCAGCGTATAGCCCCAGTTGTCATAGGTTGCGCCAGACAGGATGATTTCAGTAACAATCGTCCCCGGCGCTATCAGGTGGTCGAATTCGTCAATGAGCTTTTGCATGGTGGTCTCCGTAGTAATGTTGACGACGCTATGAGCTTACAGATTGAGTCTATTGATTTCCTCAAGCTTATTTTCTATCTCATCAGCCACATGTATAATTTTACGCGCAAATTCTCTAGCAATTCTCGGGCTAGCTTCGCCTATCTAAGGCCAACTTACTGTTGCACGATTTTCGTATTTTAATTCAGCAATATCGAACTTTATGTTGGCGGTAATGTTTGTTAAACACATGCTGTCACCGCCAAGGATAGAAATTATGGACATCGACTATTCTCCGGTCGTTAAATGATTACCTCGCTGAAAATATCCCCGTCTGCTTTCTAAACCCCGCTTGGAATAACGCCACATTCTCCAAACAGCACGAACCCTCCTCAAATTCTACAACCGCCCCGCGATGTGTATATCTGGCTTGTATGTGCTTCTGGGCGGAATGGGTGATTTGCTCTTGGTACTGGGTCAGCGTGCTTAAATCTAGCGGTGGTGCTGGTTTGCGTTTGCTGAGTTTTTCCCATCAGGATGGATATTGCTGTTTCTCTGGCTTCAGTCCTAATGCCGTGTCAATGCGTGATATTACAAGGCCATTATCAACTTCCTCGGCCCTGCGCCGTTTTTGCCGACGGCTACGCGCATTATCTTTTACGACAGGATTGATTTACCGTAAACGATAGTTGCTTGCATGTTCACCTCCAACAGATGGTTTTGGTGGTGTGGTGGCCGGTGCTGATCTCCGGCTTTACGGTTATCGTGAGGCGTGTTTTTTCCTACCGTCAAAGAATGGGCCTTTCACCCATTGTGCCCCCTCGCCAACTTGCACATCAGCCTGTGCATTCACCACACTCTAAAAACATCTGGGCAAAGGTTCGGCACGTTTCAGTGCCTTCCGTAGAGCACTAGGCTCGTTGTAGATCAGAGTAATCAATCTGCTACCCCACCGTCTGGCTCGTCTTGTGGCTTTCTGGTGGGTTAATGGGATGAATGATACGATATGTATCAAATTTGCGCAGATGTGCGATAGGGCCTCGGCTAATGCCGGGGCTTTTGCTTTCTAAAGGTTTCAGCGCTGACTATCAGCTTTGCATTTTGGACAGAAGCGCGATAGAAACTCGCACAGCTCCGTGGTTTTATCATTGGAACCTAAAGAGTGAAGTAATGCACTGAATTCTGATTCCAGCTGTTCAAACTTTTTCAGGTAATCGGCAGGGCTTAGCTCCTCGGATAGTCTGCGAAGATATTCAAAAGCAAGTTGATGGGCTGTCGGTTTATTGTTCATGGCGATGTCCTTTTCGTTATGGGTAGGCAGTCTGATAAGTACTGGTAACTCAAGTTAAGCATAATTCGTGTTTGACGCATTTTTCAAGGCTACGCTCCGGCGTGGCCTTTTTTCTGACTGATAGCCATCCCGGACGCGGTGGCGCAATAACCCCAATAACTCCAATGGATAAATTTACTACCGGCTCTGCCTACAGCTGGGGCTTTGTCACGTGCTTGCTGGGCGCGTTGTCGCTTAATCAATGGGCATTGATTACCGGTATCGCATGCACCTTGGCCACCTTTTTGCTGAACTGGATTTACCGGCATAAGGAATACCGTTTCAGGACGAAACGCGACCCATGAATCCCGAGCTGCGTAACCGATTGATAAAAGGCACAGCAGGCGGTGTTATTGCATTAGCGACCGTGCTAATTCAATGGCACGAGAGCGTACACTACACTCCCTATCGGGATTCTGGCGGCGTATTGTCGGTCTGTTATGGACATACCGGTAGCGATATTGTCCCCGGTAAGCGCTATACCGTTGCTGAATGTCAAGCCCTGCTAGATAGCGACCTGAAAGCCGCAATGTCCGTCGTTGACGCCAATGTTACCGTACCACTGACTGAGAGCCAAAGAGCGGCGTTAGCCTCGTTCGTCTACAACGTGGGGAACGGGGCGTTTGCGCGCTCTACGCTACTGAAAAAGCTGAACGCCGGAGACATGGCCGGTGCCTGTGATGAGATGCGGCGCTGGAAATATGTTGGCGGCAAAGTATCGAAGGGACTGGTCAATCGGCGGGCAATAGAGCAAGAGTTGTTGTGTAAGGTAATGATAAATATTTAATCATTGTATTGATTTTTATAATCAAACATACTTAACGTGTTTTAATATGCATCCGGTTATCCAGCAGAAAGCACGGGCAGCAAGTCTCTTCCGTGATCTTGCCGTGCATCTTGAAGTTTATTGAGTATAATATTCTTAAAACATAAAATGGTCAGGATACATTCTAGTCATGACACAGATTTGTTAATAATAAAAGAAAATTACATGTTTATTCCATTGAGTAATCAGGGTTAGGGAGTGAATGTTTTTTTGAATAGATGTTGGTTAATAAATATGCTTATTTTGGTCAAATAACATCCTAATAGATGATTTTTGGGCGCTGAGACGTTTTTTTAACCGATGTGTTCACTTAATGAGCATTCATACTCTTGCCCTGATTGAGTAATACTGTAAATTTTTTATAGACAATTGCAGCATCAAAAGATAGTTATTACTTATGTGGAACCTACAGGTATCCACAAACATGAGCCACGACCCTACATTATTTTTAATAAAGAAGGAGTTAATTATGAATAAAGCAGACATTTCAACTTTGCATGGTCAAATAGCTAATCCTGAATCACGTGCGGCAAAAACGCATCAATGGTGGGCAAACGCATTAGAAAGTGGTAAGTTTTTTCCTGAAATCCAATCTGGCCTTAGTGATAAGTATGCTCCTACAGATATCCCCAATCAAAAACCACCAGAAGACGGGAAGATTGCTAGTGCTGGTCTGGCAGGAGCAGAAAAGCTTGATGAGTATGGTGAAAATCGTTGGGAAAAGAATGAGATAAAATCCGGTGCTATTATCGATTTCACGTGGACATACACTGCTGTGCATAGAACAAGACGTTGGAATTATTTTATCACTAAAGATAACTGGAAACCCAATGAACCATTGAGTCGTGCTCAATTTGAGAAAGAGCCTTTTTTTATGGTTCAAAATGACAAGCAACCCTATTGGGAGCATGATTTGATGCCTAATAATCCTACGATACATAAAGTAAAGATGCCAAATAAAAAAGGATATCATATCATACTGGGTGTATGGGAGATTGCTGATACCGGTAATGCTTTTTATCAGGTTGTAGATGTTAATTTTGTATAAATAGAATTGCCATATAATTTTTCATTCAAACCGTGCTGATAATCTAATATCCAGTTGACTGCCAAGCCGCCTGAAAAGGCGGCTTTTTTGTGAGGGCTATATCTGTATGAAGAACGAATTTATCGTGTTTTGTATGAAAGTTTCAGGCAAGACGAAAAAAATTAGCTAAAGATTTTGGATTTCACTATTTCCTGACTCGCTCAAAGTTTAAGGCTTATTGGCGTGCGGTGTTTTCGTAACATGTCACCGCAGGGAATGTTGCAATGACAAAACATGAAAAGCAGCAACTGGAAACACCATGAGGCTTTGTTGAATAAATATAACTTTTAGGTGATCGTCTGCTCAGATCACTACCGTCATTTCAACATCTGCACTCCATGGCAAAGCAAAAGTTTAAAATAACCAACTGGTCCACTTACAACAAAGCTCTCAAGCAGCGCGAGGCTCTGACGATATGGCTGGATGAGTCGGCAATTGTTGCATGGACGGAAAAAACAACGCCTGAACGGCGTGGCCGGCCGCTTCACTACGCAGATATGGCTATCACCACTGTCTGATGATGAAACGCGTGTTTGGCCTTTCGTTAAGGGCTTTACAGGGCTTCTGACACCATTTTTAAACTGATGTGCTGCCGCTAAGATACCCAGACTACTCGCTGATCAGCAAGCGAGCAAAGACAGTTAAGATCAGCATAAAAACGCCGACCCGTGGTGAAATCTTACCTCTAGTCATTGACGGAACCGGCCTGAAGGTCTTTGGCGAAGGCGAATGGAAAGTCCGACAGCATGGTGCCGACAGACGGAGGGTGTGGCGTAAGCTGCATATGGCCGCAGACAGTGTAACGCATGAGATTATCTGTGCTGACTTATCGCTCAGCGGTACGACGGATGCTCAGGCCCTACCCGCTCTGATAAACCAGACCCAGCGGAAAATCAGGGAAGTGTTGGCTGATGGCGCTTATGATACCCGCTACTGTCATGATGCTCTGCTGAGGAAGAAAATAAGGCCTCTTATTCCTCCACGAGGTGGGGCGCAATATTGGCCAGACCGATACCATGAGCGTAACTACGCCGTTGTGAATCAGCGTCTAAGCGGCAGTAACGATGTATGGAAAAAGCAAGTGGGCTATCATCGACGCTCAGTGGCTGAAACAGCGATATTCCGGTTCAAAACGCTTATGGGCGATCATCTAAGTCTGCGTGACTATGATGCGCGGGTAGGTGAGGCAATGGCGATGGTCAAAGCGCTTAACAAAATGACGCTGTTAGGAATGCCGAACAGCATCCGGATCGCATAACAATCGATCTGCTAGGGGGGCGTAGTCACAAGTTCTGATTTATTCAACAAAGCCACGGTATGCCGCTATCTGAATGATGGCTTCGCTGATTTGGGCTGTGGTCGGATTTCGTTTGGCGTTGCCAGTGTGGAGCAGGCCAAAATCCTTCTTGATGTTTTGCTTGCTATGGCTAATCGCAAATCAAAGCGGGATAAGTGATGCGCTGGAAACTCCTCACACTCGCCGCGATGCTCTCGACGATTATCGCTCTCGCTATCGTGGTGAGAGTTCAGTACGTCGAAATCACCCGTTTAAAACAGACCAACCAATCGATGGTCGCCGAGCGTGACGTCGCCCGCGCACAGTTTACCCACTATGAACAGGTGTTAGCACTGTTCAACCAGATAGCCGGAGCAACACAGGATGCACATCAGCAAGCCGTGCAGGACTTCCAGCCGCGCATTATCCAGATACGCGAGGCCATTACGTCGGCTCGCGGTGCTTGTCTGCCTGTGCCTGCCAGTGTTGTTAACGGGCTGCGGGCACACACAGACAAGATATCTGCCCATCCCGCCCGCGCCGATACCGGCCACGCTGCTCGATGACTGTCCACCTCCTGTTATTCCGGAGCACATGACCTGGGGCGACAGCGTGATACTCAACGAGAAGCTGCTGCTGGCGCTGGAGATATGCAATCAGGATAAAGCCGCGCTGAGGCAGATAGAGGATATAAGACATGGGACGACAAACAAAAAATAAAGTCGGTTGCCCGAGTGAGCTTGCACAAAGTCTGGAAAAGGCTAAAGCGTATTTATTAGGGGACTATGAAAATCTGGGTGATGTTGTCCCGAGCGTTGCAGGATTGGCTTGCTATCTCGGCATCAGTCGCTCAACTGCACAGGAATATGCCAAAGAAAATGAAGAGTTTTCGGGCACGTTAGAAGCCATAAAAACGTTGCAGGAAAACAGGCTCATAAACAAAGGCCTGACCGGTGATTTCAACGCTACAATCACGAAGTTGATGCTGGCGAATCATGGCTACTCGGATAAGCAGGAACTGACCGGTAAAGACGGCGGCGCACTTCAGGTAGAGACCAGGCCGCTATCGGAGATTTTTAAAAATGGCTAATCCGCATTTTAGACCCTTTATCAAGCCAGCCCCTTACAAAGTGGCTTATGGTGGGCGAGGAAGAGGTAAGTCATACTTTTTCGCTGAGCTTGCTATCGAAGTCGCCAGAAGAACCAAAACCGTCATTCTCTGTGCGCGGGAATTACAGGAATCTATTAGTGACTCGGTGCATAAGCTCCTACGCGAAACGATTGATCGCCTTGGCTACAATGCCGAATTTGAGGTGCAGAAAAACACCATCATCCATCTTGCTACCGGAACGACATTTATCTTTTTAGGCGTCAAGAATAACGTCACAAAAGTGAAGTCTGCTCAGGGTGTCGGTATCTGCTGGGTTGAAGAAGCGGAAGCGGTGACGAAGGACTCTTGGGACGTCCTATTGCCCTCAATACGCGGAGACAAGAACGCCGAAGTGTGGATTTCCTTTAATCCCAAAAACATCCTTGATGATACGTATCAGCGATTCATTGTTAATCCACCCAAAGGTGCCATCATCCTGAAGGCCAACTACAGCGACAATCCCTATTTCCATGATTCTCCACTGCCTCAACAGATGGAGGAGTGCAAAGAGCGTAATGTTGATCGGTGTCGGTGCAGGCGTGAAGGCGCAGCTCAACCGAAAGTCTCGGAGGCTCTACAGCTCGCCATGCTGACGCCGGAACAGGCGCAGGCCACCTTAAAACGGCTTGGTGTGATTGAGGTGGGTGATGGCTAGACCTGCACTGCTGTTCTACCCCTTGGCGATTGAGCAACGTTACCAAAAAGCGCTGGAACGATTGGCAAAGGCGGTTATTCAGCGCGTGAAGTCCGATATCCCGCCTCTCGTTGACCATGATAGAAATGATGCGACACTCAGCAGCCTTTCGGACACGGTGAGCGGCTTTTTTGCCGTATTACGGGTAAAACTCCGGGCTATTGCTGATGAGGTAAAACCGGAGATGGACGCTGCGACGCTGATATTGCCGCAAACGGTGACAGAGACGAACGCTTTCGCTAAAGGTGTCACCGAGCGTACGCTGGCACGGGGTATCAGCAGGAAAGGCGTACCGCTGAAGGTGAAAATCCCTGACGGTGCCCCGCCTGACCTCGTCGAACGATTTATCGCGGAGAACGTCGCGCTCATCACGTCCATACCTGAGGAATACCTTGGCAACGTCCATTCAACCGTGATGCGTGCCTGGGAGCAGGGGGCCGGGCGAAAAGCCATCAGCGACCTTCTGGCTCCCATGGTTGACCCACAGAGCGCCCCGCCAGTTAAACGGGCGCGGCTCATTGCCCGCGACCAGACAGGCAAACTCACGGGGCAAATGCAGCGATACCGGCAGCAGCAGGCGGGCATAACGCATTACATCTGGCATACGATGGAAGATAGCCGGGTGCGACACAATCATGCCTTATTGGACGGGCAAACCCTCTCATAGGATAAACCGCCCGCGGCGGCCAACTACAATCACCCCGGCGGGGATTTCCAATGCCGATGTTATGCCGAGCCGATCATCCCCGAACTTGCTGACCTGATGCAACACGGGCTGAGCGCTGACGTTGATTTTGCGAAATACCAGGCCGTACCATTGAGGAAAAAATGACAGTAGAACGCTACGACCGAACGGAGATCGTGGCGCGGCGAACTGATGAGGGGTTTATTGCTGACAGCCCGGTATTGACGCGAACGGGAATATTCCCCTACCGCAACCGGGACGGCACGACCCGATTCGAGTATCGCCCGCCCGAAGAAGTTTTTCACCCCCAGTCTCTTGCCACCCTCAAAGGCAAACCCATCACCGAAGACCATAAAGGCCATGTGACCGCCAGTAATGCCGGCGGCTGGGTGGCGGGGGCCATTTTGTCTGAGGGGCGCAGAGACGGGGATAACGTGGTTGCCGATATCGTGATCCACAACCCGGAGGCGATAGCAAAAGGCAAAAAGGAGTTATCTCTGGGCTATCTGTGCGATATCGACGACACACCCGGCGACGTCAACGGGCAGCACTACGACTGTATCCAGCGCAATATCCGGGTTAACCATCTGGCAATCGTCGGGCGCGGACGTGCGGGTAATGCACGGCTCAATCTCGACAGGGCAGACGCCATCAATGAAGACGAGGACATCACCATGACGCTTGAAGAAGCGATGAAGAAGATCGGCGAGCTTGAGGCGAAAGCCCGTGCGGATGAAGCCGAAAAAACGGGGCTTTTGCAGCAGCTTGAGACGGTAAAAAAAGACGGTGAGGCGTTAAAAGGGCGTTTCGATGCGCTGGACGCCGAACACAACAAGCTCAAGGAGGAACAACCTCAAATCAGGGCTGACGCGCTTAAACAGGCCAAGGTGCGTATTGAACTGGAAACCACGGCCAAGGCGCAGGGGGTTGAGGTGAAGGCTGATTCCAGCGATGCGGACATCAAAAAAGCTATCGTGAAGAAAATTCACGGTGACCGCTTCGATTTTCGTTCGGACAGCGTCGAGTACGTCGATGCGGTGTTCGATATGAGCCTGCAATTGCCAGCCCAAAGCCAGCAAAAACAGTTTGTCCCCCAACGCCGTGGAGACAGTCTAGACATCGCGTCACTGGCGGCACGACAGGCCGCGATGGTGGCAAAAATGAATGGCGAAACAAAGGAATAAGACGATGGCAGAATTATCACAATACAAAGGGCTACCCGGCCAAATTGCGGATACTGCGTTTAAAGATGTGATATCCCACTGTGCGGCTGAAAATGTACCGTTTGGTGTCTTCGTCACCGAAGCGAACGGAAAAGTGAAGGCCGGTGGTGAGGGTGTACTGCGCGGTGTTTCCGTACGCCAACAGACCAATGCCCTCGGCTACTACCCGAAACAGACCTGTGTTGGCACGATGCAAATGGGGCGTATCTGGGTGAAAGTGAAAGAAGGCGAGGAAGTAAAAAAAGAGACCAAGGTGAGTTATGACCCGGCAACGGGGGAGCTTGCTGCCAGCGGCAAGGCGGTGGCTAACGCACGTCTGGTCACGGATGCTGTGCCATCGGCTAACGACACCCGGATTGCGCAGGTCGATTTCCATGCCTCGCTGGACGCGGTGAGCATGGCGCAAGCAAGGCCCCAAAGGTGAGAAAGGCGATAGAGGGCCGCAAGGCGATAAAGGAGATCCAGCATGACCATTACCCAAATGATGCGCCAGGACAGCATCTTTCAGTATGACACTCACATCCTGCGCGGTGCGGTGGCCGGTTTTGCCCGTAACGATGAGTCGACGCTGGAAGAGCTTGCGGCGTTGTTGTATGTCACACGTGAGCGGGTTATCGACTACACGCCGATGTTGACACCGTTGTAGAAATTAATTCCCGTTAAAGCCGAGGTGGCAAACTGGGCGGATTCCTTCGCGTTGACCGACGGTTTTACCGTAGGCGAGCCGAAAATCATCAGCGATAATGCGGATGATTTGCCGACCATTGACCGCGGTTTAAACGCACACGCCACTCGGGCTCATTTGCTCGGTGCCAGCTACTGCTACTCGGTACCTGAGTTGGAAAAAGTACGTGCGAATGGTCTCGAACTGCCCACCGACAAGGCCATCTATGTGCGTCAGGAGATGGACAGGAAAATCGCCACTATCGGTGTCTACGGCGATGCTGATTATGCGATGCAGGGGCTGTTGACGTATCCGTTCACCACTATTGAAGACAGTGTAGGGACGAAAACGGCGCTGGCGAAAATCACCAGCTTCATCAACCAGCATTGGAACCTGAAAGGTGGGGTGTTCCCGGTGACGCACATTGTGCTGCCGCAGGCGTTGTATGACGACATAAGCATCACACTAAGCAATCCTAATACCAACCTGACCGTACTGGTGGCGCTCAAACAAGCGAATCCGGGTATCGAGTTTGTGAAGGCCAATGAACTCAACGCCGCGGGGAAAAGTGGCAAGGGCAGTATCGTTATCGGCACTATCCGCAACGATATCCTGTGTAACCGTGTTCCCGTGGCCTTTACAGCACTCCCCGCTCAGGCTCGCAATATCAATGTCTACGTACCGTGCTACTGCAAGGTGGTGGAGCTGGAGGTGTTGCAGAAAGACGCCCTCCTGCGCGTTGACCTGAAGTAGTGCGGAGGTGGTGAAATGTTAACCATTGAGAAAGCCCAAACCCTGCTCTCGGTGTACGCCCCGGCGCTGGTAGCGGAAATCACCGAAAAAAAGCTGGACGTCTTGCTGGCGGTGGCGGCATCTCATCGCCCACGTTGCCTCAAGGGTGTCAAAGGGGATGAGGCTGAACTGTATTACCTCATCTACCTGCTGTTATTGGCGAAGGCAACGGACAGGCAACAAGCCACGGATTTGCTTGCGGTACAAAGCGCCAGAGTCGGCGAATAGATTTGTCAAGGTGTATGTAGTCTGATTCATCCCAGGGTTTATAGCCCGTAGAGAAGCTAATGACGCCTATACTGAGCCACTCATCTGAAACCCGAACAGTTGTCCGTACTCCATAACGTATTTGCAAGGATGGGTAATAATGAGTCTGCCAAATCCACTTTTTGTGGGAATTGATGTTTCTAAAGCGACACTGGACATTGCTGCCAGCAGTGATATTGCTCAGTTTACGGTCAGTAATGACTCTGACGGACGGTTTTGATGCTATTACTGATGAACTGAGAAAGTATCCGGTGGTGTTGGTTCTGATAGAGGCCACTGGTGGACTTGAAGCTGCCGTGGCCTGCTTGTTTCAGGCTGAAGGCTTTGACGTCGCGGTGGTCAATCCCAGACAGGCTCGTGACTTTGCCCGCACTATGGGCTATCTGGCAAAAACGGACCGTATTGATGCACGGGTGCTTGCACAAATGGCGGAGGTCATTAATCGACATCCAGGGTGGGAACGCTTTATCCGTGCCATGCCGGATGCGGAGCTTCAGGTTCTTGCACATCAGGAACCACTTCAAAGAGCTGGCTGCCAGACTGAGCAGTATTAAAGGGGTTGGTATGATGACGGTTGCAGCGTTGCTGGCGGAGGTTTCCGACCTGGGTAGCCTCTCGAGACGAGCCATCAGCGCGCTTGTAGGCGTTGCTTCCATAAACCGGGACTTGGGTACCATGCGGGGCCGGCGAACCATCTTTGGCGGAAGGGGCGGAGTCCGAACAGCGCTTTATATGGCTGCACTTGTCGCAACCCGCTTTAATCCGGTGATAAAAGCATTTTATACGCGGCTGCTTGCAGCGGGAAAAGCCAAAAAAGTCGCGCTGGTTGCCTGTATGCGTAAACTTCTGACTATCCTGAACACGATGCTCAGAAAGAACAAAGAGTGGGATGAATCGTACCATCACGTTTCTCTATAATTTTATCGTTCAAGACAGTTGCTTCTCTCAATTAATCTTGTCCTTTAGATACCTGCATAGACTGCTCTGCCGCGTTGCGGCGAGGGCGCAGGTGGGGGGAAGCCTGCTCAGCGCCATTAACCATAATGCTGCTGATGGGCTTTTTTCCGCCGCAGATAATCCTCGTCGGCGCGCAGGCGATCCCAATAGCTTTTAAACCAGATCGTTTACACGCGGCTTGACGACACGGTCAGCATCGTATTTCCTGCCGCCCTGATGATTGGTATAACGGTGTGCGAGCGTATAGCCCATTTGTATGAATTTGCGCGCCATATCCATGCCGACGAAATTGTCCGCCCGGCGGTATTGCTCAAAATTTTGCCCTGACGGTGGTGGCAGAAGTGGCGGGAGAGCGCGTGGCGCAGGCCATTCAATTGGGGCTTGAATATGCCCCGGCACCGCCGTTTGATGCGGGTCATCCCGCTACGGCGCCGGCGTTAAAGGCGTGCTAAGAGAGATGACGCCACCGAAGGCGTCGGATGAGGTTTTCCGCATGGAGTTTTGCTATGACTGTCCGCCTGTTATCACACATTGATATTCCACCGGCATACCGGCAGGGATTCGCCGCCGCGGGGATCACGCTGTATCTCGCGCCGCGAACCGATCACACGGGCCCGATTTGGCCCGACGGGCCGCTGCAACCCGTATTGAGCGCGGTGGGGGATAACACCGAGAATGAGACGTTCGATCCGGGCGCAATTGACGTCCTCTTGACGATAGGGTCGCTCGGGATAAGCGCGCAAGATATGGCGAAGCTGCCTGCGCTGTGCCTGATTTGCTACCTGGGGGTAGGCTATGAGCGCGTCTGTCTGACCGCCGCCGCGCGCGGCATTCGCGTCACCCACGGCCGCGGCACCAATGACACCTCGGTAGCGGATCATGCGATGGCGCTGATGCGCGATATTGCTCCCCTGGACAGCGCAGTGCGCCGTGGCCGCTGGCCCAGCCGGCGTCGGCGGCTTCCTTAGGCCGTTTTATCCACATCACGTCGCGCGGGGCGCCGAAATTCTCAACCTGCAACCCGGCGGCGGCGCGCACCATCGAGCGGCGGCCGTCGGTACCTATCACCATCGGGGTGGTGATGGTAAGGGCGCCGGCGTCGTCCTCGGCGTTGACGCCGACTACCCGCCCCTCGTGCCGGCGCAACGAAACGCCACGGGTCGCGCGCAGCAGCGTAAAGCCCGGCAGCATCGCCGCCTGCTCCTCCAGAAAATTAAGGAAGTCCCACTGCGGCATCAGCATCATGTACTGACAGCGGCCGGGGAGACGGCTGAAATCGGCCATCGTGAACGTTTTACCCTGCAGCTCGCCGCGCAGCGTTGTCACTTTTTGATGCGGTAACGCCAGCAGCCCCTCCAGCAATCCCAGGTGATGTATAATGGTTAGCGTAGAAGTATGAATGGTGTCGCCGCGAAAGTCGCGGAGAAAATCACGATGTTTCTCCAACACCATGACCACGATACCCGAGCGCGCCAATAAATAGCCGAGCATCAAGCCAGCCGGTCCGCCGCCGGCGATGCAGCATGGCGTCGTAATTGTTTTCTCGCCCATGATCGGTTTCCTCCTTGCTGCGTAAAAGACAATCATAAGAAGCAGGCGTCATGTTGCAAATAATTATCGTTTACTTCTGCTATTGGCAGCACCGATAAGGCGTTAGAGAAACCGATATGGTGCAAATGGAAATACGGCGCCGGCGACTGCTCCGCTTGCGGCAGAAATGCCCGTAGCGTACTTGTCAGGCTTTGCGTCTCGCAGGGCAGCGTCAGGTGCTGATAGTGGCGGTGCGGCGCATCCAGCAAATAGAGATGGTCCGCAAACACGATGACGTTCAACGCCTCAGAGGAGGGCGAAGTGAAAAGCCGGCCGCTGAGCGTGTGTGCCTTGCCCACCGTGAGTACCCCGTTGATCAGATCGAGATTGAGCAGTAACCGCGCCAACTGCGCCGGTGAGTCCGCCGTCCGGCGGCGATAGTGGAGGTCGCGACGTACGATGTCCCGAACGAGGGCATGCCCGGCCAAGCCATCCAATAACCCTCGGCGCTTAATGCCCTGGGCGACTTCCAGCGCGATGTCCAAGGTGTTTTGGCCGCTGGCCTCGCAGCGTTTGCCGCCGAAAAGCGTATGGAACGTTTGTGGCCAGAGCAGGGACGATCGGCATAGCGCAGGTGATGCGTGAGGTAGTATTCCAGCACGCGTCGGCTGTCATCGAGCATGTCCTGCAAGGGGTAAACCGTCACCCGCGCCTTTCCAGGAAGCGGAGCGCGGTCGTTTGGCGATGGACTGACCTGCCGTACCCTGTGGCCGACGGCAGCAGCGTGCGGGGCAGGGCGAAGGGAGTAACGCCGGCCGGCGGCGCGGCTGGCGCTAAATAAGGGGCCTTTACGCTTGGGGAAAGCACGGTAAGGAAAGCGTGCGGGATAACGCGACCGGGACGGCCTGCGGCTCGTTCTGTTGCCGCGTGACCGATGGGTTGGCGCTGGAGGCAGGCGGCAACAGGGGGGAATGGCGGCCAATCTTCATGCCTGCGGTTCCTCATGGGATAAGCGTAAGCTAGGAATAGACGCTTAATCTGCGTCGATCAAGTCAGCAAGACATGTGCCGGACGTTAACGATGGCAACGAAACATTCCCCCGCAGCTATTGGGCGGCGGCGCAGCGAAGGAAACATTAAGAGAAAGAGGACGCCAGCGGGAAACGTTTTGTCGCTAAAGGGTGCCGTTGGCGGAAAGGCGCGAGTCACCGACACTGACGGTGATGCGTTGCGGTGGGAGCGAAACGGGGTCATCCGTGCCGTCAAGCCAATGACCCCAAAATCGGTTAAGACACCGCTGCGGCGGCATGAGCTGGCGGACCGCGCGGTCGGGTTTAGTTGCCGTGCTTATCCTCAAGCTTGGGTACTCCGCTGTCGTCGGTGGCGGAAAGCAGGCCGGTGCCAATATAATTGATAAGCTTGGCGCGGGTATCGGTGATATCCAGATTGCGCATGGTCAACTGACCGATACGATCCTCCGGCGAGAAGGTAGATTCCCCTTTCTCCATCGTGAGGCGCTCCGCCATATAGGTCAGATTGTCGGAAACGGTATTCAGAATGGAGTAGTCGTTGCCGCGGCGCAGTTCCAGCGTCACCTCGCCCGTTATTTCGCTGGCGACCCAGCGCTGGGTCGCGTCACGCAGCATCAGCGCCTGCGGATCGAACCAGCGGCCCTGATACAGCAGGCGGCCCAGCTGGCGGCCGTTGGCGTGATACTGATCGATAGTGTCTTCGTTATGAATGCCGGTGACCAGACGCTCATAGCCGATATGCAACAGCGCCATGCCCGGGGATTCGTAGATGCCGCGGCTTTTCGCCTCGATAATACGGTTTTCAATTTGATCGCTCATGCCTAGTCCATGACGACCGCCGATGCGGTTGGCTTCCAGCAGCAGCGCCACCTGATCGCTGAAACTCTGGCTGTTGATCGCCACCGGCAGACCGCGCTCTAAGCGCAGGGTCACTTCTTCAGCCGGGATCTGCACCTGCTCATCCCAGAATTTAACCCCCATAATGGGATTGACGATTTTCACGCTGGAGTTGAGATACTCAAGCTCTTTCGCTTCGTGGGTGGCGCCGAGAATATTGGAGTCGGTGGAGTAAGCCTTCTCGGCCGACATTTTGTAATCGAAACCGGCTTCGGTCATGAACTGCGACATCTCCTGACGGCCGCCGAGTTCATTGATAAAGTCGGTATCCAGCCAGGGTTTATAGATTTTTAGTTCGGCATTGGTCAGCAGGCCGTAGCGATAAAAACGCTCGATATCATTGCCTTTATAGGTGCTGCCGTCACCCCAGATATCGACGCCGTCCTCTTTCATCGTTGCCACCAACATGGTGCTGGTGACGGCGCGGCCGAGCGGGGTTGTATTGAAATAGGTCACGCCGGCGGTAGTGTTGTGAAATGCGCCGCATTGCAGGGCGGTCAACCCTTCCGCCACCAATTGCTTGCGACAGTCAATCAGAAGGGCTTTTTCAGCGCCGTAGGCTAAGGCCTTGCGCGGAATAGCGTCATAGTCATCTTCGTCCGGCTGGCCGAGATTCGCGGTGTAGGAGTAAGGCACCGCCCCTTTCTGACGCATCTATAACAGTGCGGCACTGGTATCCAGACCCCCGGAAAAGGCAATACCCACGCGTTGATTGACCGGTAGATGTCTGAGAATCGTTTCCATTGATGTGAGCCCTATAAGAGAAAATGACAGCAAAAGGTGAAATCGCCCGTCGCGGCAGGCTGCCGATGCATCATCTTAAGGAAACTCTCCCCGGAACGCTACCCTTAAGCGGTGGCGCCGGTCGGGAAATCCCAGCGCCGCGTACGGTCAGCCTTCAGGGAAGGCCGTCGCGTTTGCCCTAGGCGGGACCCCCGGTGCAAGCGATATTCACCGCGGGCCCTGGCGATTCAACTCTCTGATGGTGTTTCAGCACAGGGCGTGCCGGCGGCGCCGGCCTTGACGTATTCGTCCCCGTGGAGAGCGATGGCGTCCGACGTGCCTTTTGCCGTGGCGACAGCCGACGTCCCGAGCGGTCCATGGACGCGCGCATAGGCGAGTCCGTAGCGGTAAAGCCGCGCGCCCAGCCAAATCATGCCAGTTTCATCACGTTCCAGTATACGATTCGCCACCAGTACCTCAACCAATGAATAAATGCTGGATAACGGGGCCGCGAGATCTTTTGCTACTTCATAGGTCGTGATGGGGCACTGCCGGTTTTGTAAACAGTCGAGAATTTGCAACGTGCGGTCGATACCCCGTACGCGGGTACGTCGCTGGCTGCCGGTTTTACGGGGGGCTTGCACGCTTTCGTTCATGGTTATCTCCTGAGCTGTAAGGCCGGAACGCCGCCAGCCCGGCGAGTAACCCGACGCGCGCTCTTGCTTACTGCGGCCCATAAACGTGCGCAGCACTTCGACCGGAAAAGGGTGCCGGGCGCGAAAACCCAACTTACGCTCCACTATCGGCAACGTGCGCAAAATATTTAGCCGTCGAACGGGCTTTTGCGGGCTGAAGCGAAACACCTTTGTTAACTCATTGGGCTACAGCGGAGCGGGCAGGATAACGCCTCCGTGCCGGACTGCCTCTAAAGAGTCTGTATGGGACGCGTCTCCCCGGGAGAGCAGTTTTGCGCGGCGCCGGCCGGTGATATGGCGGTAGCCTACCGCCAGTACGAACAGCAGACTCTGAACCAGCACGATACAGGGACCGGTGGCGGCGTCGAAATGAAAACTGAGCAACGTGCCTCTGAGGCTGGCGACGGCGGCGGTCAGCAGCGCCAACGCTGTGATGCCGGGGGTAATCAACATGGTGATCACCAAAATGACGCCGACGTCCTGAAGCGATGCCACCACGGTCAGTCCCAGCAGGCACAGCAGCCCATAATGCAGAAGCGGAATGCGCAGTCCCAACACCGTAGCCTGACCCACATCAAAGCAGAATAGCGCCAGATCTCGCCGTTTAAGCAGCACGACTAGGGTGACTACGTCGGCAATCAACAGGGTGTGCAGCAACTCGCGCGGGGAAATGCCGAGTACGTTGCCGAACAAAATATGATTGAGATGCTGGTCGGTATCGATACGGGTGAACAGCACCAGACCGAAACCGAACATACCGGTGTAGAGTATGCCCATCACCGTGTCCTCTTTCAGCCGGCAGCGATCGCGAATATAGCCGGTGCCCTGCGCACAGCAGACCCCGCCACGAAGGCGCTTACCGCCAGGGGAACACCGGCGGCAAAGGCCAGTACGATCCCCGGCAGTACCGCATGGGAGATGGCATCGCCCATCAGCGACCAGCCTTTGAGGACCAAAAAGCACGACAACACCGCTCAGACCGTTCCTGTCGCCAGCAGGCCCGTCACAAAAGCGCCGGCGGCGTAGGGCAGACCCAGCGCATAGGCGGCCGCAACGCCCGGCATAACCGAGTGGGACAAGGAGTCGCCCATCAGCAACCAGCCTTTCAGTATCACAAACGCCGACAAAAACGCGCAGGATGCCCCCACCAGCGCGCTGACCCAAATCGCGTTACGCATGTAGGCATAATGCAGTGGCTCCAGCGCCCACTCAAGCATCCGCCGGCGCTCCCGTCAGGATCTGCAGCGGCAAACTGCCGCCGAAGGCGCGGCTCAGGTTGTCGGCGGTAAAGGTTTTCTCCAGCGGACCGGCGGCGACTACGCCGCCGTTAATCAGTACCACCCGATCGTAGTAAGTTGGCACGCTGGCAAGATTATGGGTGGAAATCAGCACCAGATGCCCCTCCTCGTGCAGTTGGCGCAGCAAGGCGATGATGGTGCTTTCGGTCTGGCTGTTCACGCCGGTAAAGGGTTCATCCAACAGCAGTATCCGCGCCTGCTGCGCCCGCGCCAGGAATACCCGCTTTCTCTGGCCGCCGGACAGCTCGCCTATCTGTCGCCGGCGCAGCGCGGTCAGGCTCACGCGGGCCAGCGCGCGATCCACTTCCAGGTGATCCTCGCGCGACGGGCGACACAGCCACGACATATTGCCGTAGTGACCCATCATGACCACCTCCTCCACCAGCACCGGAAAATGCCAGTCGACGTCCTCGCTTTGCGGGATATAGGTCACCTGATTTTCCCGCAGGGCGACCGCCACCTGCAGCCCGTTGAGGCGGATGAGGCCGGTGCTGGGACGTACCATTCCCATGATACTTTTGAACAGCGTGGACTTACCGCTGCCGTTAACGCCGAGCAGCCCGCACAGCGTGCCGCCCTCAAGCGTGAAGCCGGAGTCGCGCAGGGCGGTATGTCCATTATGATAGGTGACCGTCAGACCGCTCACCGCCAGGTGGGTGCGCGGGTATACCGCCGCGGGGGCGCTTGGCCAAACCCGCTGGCGATGGTGTCAACGGTGGTGAGCAGCAGGTCGAGATAGGTAGACACCGGCCCGTCGGCGGTGGACAAGCTGTCCACATACAGCACGCCGCCGTAGCTAGCGGGCGCCGGATTCCTGGCTGACTTGGCGCGCCGGTTTATCGGAAATGGTACTTTTGCTAAACACGACCGGAATACGGTAGCGACGGACGGTATCAATGACATTTTTTACCTGTTGCGGAGTGCCTTGCTCGTCGGCATTGATCGGCCAGAGATAGACCTCGCGTAGCCGGTAGTCCCGCGCCAGATAACTGAATGCGCCCTCGCTGGTGACCCAGCCAGTGCTGTTCGTCGGGAATTTTCGCCAGGCGGGCGCGCAACGGGGCATCGATCGCCTTGATTTCATCGGCATAACGCTTGGCGTTGTGGTTGTAAATGGCCGCATGGGCGGGATCGTGCTTCACCAGCGCCCGACGGATATTACGTCACCAGCGCATTGGTGGGCGACATCCAGGTGTGGGGATTGACGCGGTCGTTGGACCGCCGTCGCGGATTGGCATAGGTTCTATGCCTTTGGTCACAACCGCCGACGGCACGTCGTGTAATTGGTCGAAGAAGCGGCGAAACAAGCGTTCGAGGTTCATGCCATTCCATAAGATCAAATCCGCCTTTTGCGTCTTGACGATATCCCGCGGTGTGGGCTGATAATCATGCACCTCCGCGCCCGGTCGGGTGATCGAGTGCACCTCTGCCGCATCCCCCGCGACCTGCCGGTGAACAGCGCGACCAGCATTCCCGCCAGCATCAGGCGCAGCGTAAAAGGCGAGCGGGTGAAAACGTGGCGAGCAGAGGATGTCGTGGTCATGGCGATTTCCCGGGTTGCGGTTAACGTCTGAAAAAGCGGCAATCATGTCTGTAGCGGGCATCAAGCTTGCAGACCCCTATGCCACGCTGCTGGCCCAAACGCGTCGGGGGGGGGGGGGGGGCGACCTGTCGTCGGTGCCTTGCCGGCGCGGTGCCGGCATAATCAACAGATATAGCATAGGCTATATTAGATAGCAAAAGAAATTAATTCAAAATTTTGTACTCGACCGCTCTTCGTTTACAATACTTAGCCATAATGTGCCTGTCCCGCCCGCGCGGGACCGTTGGCCATGACATAACGAGGAACAAGCATGACCCAGGATGATTCATCCGCACTGTCCAGCGAACTTACGCCCTTGGTGGACGTGAAAGAGTATGTACAGGGATTCTTGCAGGTGCGTGAAGCGCATCGGCGGGAGCTGATTGATGACTATGTTGAGCTGATAGCCGATCTGATCCGCGACTGCGGCGAAGCGCGCCAGGTGGATCTGGCGGCGCGGCTGGGCGTTTCACAACCGACGGTAGCCAAAATGCTTAAACGGCTGGTGGTGGCGGGACTGGTGGAGCAACAGCCTTATCGCGGCATTTTTCTCACCGCCGAGGGAGAAGCCCTGGCTCACGAAAGCCGCATGCGTCACCAGATTGTCGAATCCTTCCTGCTGGCGCTGGGCGTCAGCCCCGAAACCGCACGCCGCGACGCGGAGGGGATTGAGCATCACGTCAGTGACGAAACGTTACAAATTTTCCGCCGCTTTACCGATAATCCTGAAACCGTTAATTCCTTCCGCTAACGCTTTCCTACGCCGCCTGGCGCAGCATCCGCGCGTTGGTGACACCCCTGGCGTGAGCGTCGGCGCTGCCCGCATCGCCGCACCCGCGGCAACCCTCTGGCGCATGGATAAACAAAAATCGCATTCGATGCTTGATTTCGCATTAATTTCTAAAAACCGCACGGATTAACTTAAATAAATATTTTCGGAATTAATTCATTTGCACTATCAAACAATAAATCGACGAAAGTATGTATTAATATTAAACAATTTATCACATTCAAAAACAAACATATATCCTCTGACATCACATCCTGCGTTTGTAATCGAAACAGCATTAATATTTGGAAAGTCGCAATTATTCCGAGTTATTTTCGGCACAAATTGTCATTAACCGAATTCCGGGTTAACTTAAAATACGCAGTAAATGTTTAGGTACAGAAAAGTTACAGAATGCAAACATTTTATGCCAGTAGTTTCATTGAGTTATTATTAGCATAAGTGTTATAAAGCTTCCGGCGATATCAGTGCATCTCAGGCGGATGCGGTGGGATGACATCAAAACTTGCAAGGAACTTGAGGGTATTTTATGGATCAGGCCGGTATTATCCAAGATTTGTTGAGCTGGCTGGAAGGGCATCTCGATACGCCGTTGACGCTGAATAGGGTGGCTGAGCGCTCGGGTTATTCCAAGTGGCACCTGCAGCGTAAATTTAAGCTGGCGACCGGGCAGGCGATTGGCGCTTATATCCGGGCACGGCGGCTCTCGCGGGCCGTGTTGGCGTTGCGGCTCACCAGCCGATCGGTAGCCGATATCGCACTGCAATACGGTTTCGATTCGCAACAAACCTTCACCCGCCCTTTTAAAAAACAATTTATACAAACGCCGGCGCTTTATCGCCGTTCGCGTAAATGGCATTTCTTGGGCATGTACCCGCCGTATCGGTTCGATAGCCGGCCTTTGCCCCAGGCGGAATTCGTTACCTTGCAGGTGATGACGCTTATCGGAACGTCGCAAAGCTATACCTGCACTCTGGAGCAACTGAGTGAATATCGCACCAATTTGCGATCGCATTTCTGGCGCCAGTTCCTGGCCGCGATGCCAACCAAACCGCCGGTGCTCTACGGTCTGTCGCCACACAGGCGATCAAGGCACGAGAAGATCGTCAGGAAGTGTTCTATACCACAGCGGTAGAACCGCAATACCTGACCGACGGCATGCGTCAGGGGCAGCCCATTGCGCTTGAGGCAGGTGAATATATTCAATTTACTTATCGCGGGCCAAAGCCGGGACTGCAAAATTTTATCCTGGACGTCTACGGCCATTGTTTGCCGATGATGAAATTGATCCGGCGCGAGAGCGCCGATATTGAACGATTCCGCCTGGCGCCTTCCGCAGACCAGGATGAGGCGTCGGCAACGTTTTTATGCGATTACCTGATCCCCATCCTGCGCGACGGTCAAGGCATGCAGCAGCCGGTGACGTTGCCGCTTAGCCTTGGTATGTGCCCGGGCTGATAGCCGCCGGGGCAAGAAGGCATATTAGCTGAACAGAAACAGTCCCCACGGTAGCAGCGTTAGATAACTCCATACGCAGAGGAAAACCCACGGCGCGTGGCGGTGAAACAGTACGTCCTGGCGAAAGTATTTCCAGGCGGTGCCGGGGTAGGCCGTGGCGTTTTCGGCGCGTCGCTCCGCAAGATAGAGGTCGTAATCGCCCAGTTCCTGGTGGTTGAACAGCAGGCGATCTTGACATTCCTGCCATCCCTTGAGTTCCGCATAGGCCTAGCGGATGCCCGGCCAGGTCTGGAAAATCAGCACAAGCGCCAAAACACTGAGCAAAAGTGGAAACAACAGGGTAAAGGGGTTTTTCCATTTGCCGACCAGCGAACTTATCGAGGTGGCGTAGGCGATAACCAGAAATGATTGTGACGCGATGAAAGCATTCAGCTTTCTGGAGAGTAAGCCACTTTGCCATTGTATTTCGCTGCGATAAAACGTTAACAGGTCTTCATCCCGGTGAGCCACCAAACGCTCCTTTTGCTTTGACAGTTACCGCTACACGGCCTGCGCGCGGCGATTGCGCCACGGCGCGCTTGTGCCGTGCACCCTATGACACCCCCACACCCGCTGAGGCGGAACCCCCCATTCGCGCCAAGGCGCTGAGCGACGCGAAACGTCAGTATAGTCACGAAACGACGAAAAGGTAGGGCGAGGGCAGCACCTTGCCCGCAGAGTGCGCGGAGGGTCGCGCGCCCACGCGGTATCGGCCGGGGAACGAACGCGGGGTGGCAATTGCGAAGACGTCGGCGTGTAATGGTCTGCAACGCGCGAGGTAATGACGCTGTGGCGGCGGCAAGAGCGCCTGCTACGTTTTACGCGCGGTGCGCTAGATCCGCACGATGGCCACCAGCGCCGCCAGACTGTAACAAATAAGCTTATCCGACGGCGCGCGATTTTCAGATCGTGCAATGAATGATGCAGCCGATGAAAGCCGCTCCAGAGCGGTAAAATGACCATCAGCAGGAGAAAGATTTTCCCGGGCCAGCTCTGAGCAAAGACCGCTATGCGCGTATAGTCGAGCGCGGCGCCAGGATAGAGGCCGAGTGGTAGCAGCAGTGTCACGAGCAGCAGCATGACCGGTGTGACAATCGCGGTCCACATGCCGCCGGCGCCAAACAGCCCCCAGAAAATCGGTTCGTTACTGTGTTTTGGACTAGATTTCACGAAGCATCTCCCCTCAGTAGAAATAGGCGAAAGCGAGTAGCGCCAGGCTAAACAGGGCGGTGACGACCCATAAACCCATAACGATCGGCTGTGGCGGCAGTTTGTGATCGCCCACGACGATAATTCTGGCTTTCGGCTCCAACTGAAACCAGGTTACGGTGTGCAGCAGCGGCGCCATCAGCGAGACGATATTCAACACAGCACCAGCGGATGCTGCAAGAAGGCGATAAACCGCGCCCAGTCCGCTTCCCCGCCGTTAAGCATCACACGGCGCCGCCGATCAGCTCCAGACTAAACCAGATTGTCGGTATCGCCGTCGCTTCGCGCAGCATGTAAAAGCGGTAGAAACCCAAGTAGCACCACCAACTGCCGGTCATCGGCGGCGTATACGATCTGCGTTTGGTTGCATGGATCATTGGTCAGTCTCCCTGCGGGGTGAGGGTGGCAATCAGGTAATCTTTTCTGCTGGCCACTTTGCCCTGCTGGATGGCCGCGGCAGGATCGACGTGCTTCGGGCAAACCTCCGAGCAGTAGCCGACGAAGGTGCAGCGCCGCACGCCATTTTCGCCGTTGAGCTGCGCCATGCGTTGACGCTGGCCTTTATCGCGGCTGTCCAGATTGTAGCGATGGGCGAGGGTGATAGCCGCCGGCCCGATGAATTCCGGCTTTAGCCCGAATTGCGGGCAGGCGGCATAGCATAGTCCGCAGTTAATGCAGCCGGCAAATTGATGGTATTTCGCCATTTGCGTGGGCGGTTGCACGTTGGCGCCCTGTTCCGGCGTGCGGTTGTTGCCAATAATCCAGGGCTGGATGGCCAATAAAATTTCCATAAAGGCGCTCATATCCACCACCAGATCGCGCTCGATAGGGAAATTCTCCAGCGCCCGCACCTTCAGGCCGTGCTGGAAATCCGCTCAGGAAGGTTTTGCAGGTCAGCCGCGGCACATCATTGACCATCATGCCGCAGGAGCCGCATATCGCCATCCGGCACGACCAGCGGAATGTCAAATCCGCCGCCAGGTGATCTTTGATATAGCCCAACGCATCGAGAAGAGACGTCTGTTCGTCCCAGGGTACCGGATAGCTCTCCCATTGCGGGGCGCGATCTTTTTCGGGATCGTAGCGTTGGATTTGTACCGTCAACGGGTGCTTGTCAGCCATGGTTGGCCTCCTTACTCACGGTGGCCGGCGCTTCCGCCTCTCTGCCGTAAACCCGCTTAGAGGGGGGTAGGGTAGTGATCTTCACGTCGCTGTAATCCAGCCGCACGCCGCCGTCAGGGGTGGCGAACGCTAAGGTGTGTTTCAGGAAATTGACATCGTCGCGGGCAGTGCAGCCTTCGTCGAGACGTTGATGCGCGCCTCGTGATTCCCGGCGGTGAAAGGCCGAATACGCCATGCATTCCGCCACATCCAGGCCGTGTTGCAACTCCAGTGCATACAAGAGATCGGTTTAAAGACGCTGCTGGTATCCTGTATCCGGACCCGTTTAAACCGGTCTTTCAACTCGGCGAGTTTATCAATGGTTTTTTGCATTGCCAGCGAATTGGAGCCCAGCCGGTTAGCGCCGTCTAGACCGACCATTCCCCGACCGCGTACAGTCCCTGCACCCGGAATCGGCTCATTGACAGGATAGAAGCCCACATAGGCTTTGGTCAGCTCGCAGATAAACGGCAGCCGCTCTTGCAGCTTTTTGGCGCCCAGATGACGCAGATCCAAATGTACGACGTCGCCGCGTGAGGTGGCGATAGTACGGCCGGCGCGCCATTCATGCCAGAAGGCCTGCGAGAGTTTGTCCCGCGGGCCCAGCTCCATGTATTTGTTTTTTGGCTCGCCCAGCGGGGTTTCCGGCCCCATGCCGTAATCCTGCAAATAGCGATAGCCGTCTTTGTTGACCATGATGCCGCCTTCGCCGCGGCAGCCTTCGGTAATCAGGATACCTGAACCCGGCAGGCCGGTCGGATGGTATTGCACGAATTCCATATCGCGCAGGGGAACGCCCCATACCCATACCGGCGCCGCCGGTCGCCAGAATCACGGCATTGGCGCGGAATTGTACTAGTTGGCCTTCCATCATGTTGATAGCCACCAGCCCGCGAGCTTGACCCTCGTCCACCAACATATCCAGTAGAAATACTCATCGAAGCATTGAATTTGGGGAAATTGCAGCGAGGTCTGAAACAGCGTATGCAGCATGTGGAAGCCGGTTTTATCAGCGGCAAACCAGGTACGCTCGATTTTCATCCCGCCGAAGCGCCGGACGTTGACGGAGCCGTCGGCCTGCGGCTCTAGGGGCAGCCTCATTGCTCCAGTTGAATTATCTCCCGTGGGCAGTCGCGTACGAAGGTATCGACCACGTCCTGCTCACACAGCCAGTCGCCGCCGGACACCGTATCGTGAAAATGATCGGCGAAACTGCACGGCGTCCTACCACCCATCGCCATGCCGTTTGATGAAAAGGGCAAACTGGTGAAAGGCGGTTTAAAGCCGCAAATTGATTTTATTATCGACAGAGGCGCCAGCGCGATCGTGGTCGGCGGCAGTACCGGCGAGGGCCATACCCTCTCGGACCAGGAATTCAAGCAGGCGATGACCGAGGCGTATGATGCCAATAATGGCCGTGTGCCGTTTGTGGTGGGTCTTATCGTCAACAGCACCCGGCAGGCCATTGCCCGGGTGAAATTGCTCGAAGGCATGAAGCTCGACGCGCTTCAGGTAACGCCGGTACATTATCTGTTCAAGCCTGATACCGACGCCACCGTGCGCCATTTCCGCGAGATTTATGACGCCACCGGCATTCCCATTCTGATTTATAACGTTATTCCCTGGAACTATCTCAGCTTGGAGCTGATGAGCCGTATCATGGAAGAAGTGCCGGGTGTGGTCGGCATGAAACAAAGCTCGGGAGATCTGAAAGCCTTGTCGGATTTGTTACTCAGCTGTCCGGATAAGATCATCGTCAGCGGGGTGGATGCGCTGCTGTACCGCGGTTTTGCCCTGGGTTGCCAGGGGGCGATTTCGGCGTTAACCAGCGCGGTGCCGTCCGTCGTGCATAAAATGTTCACAGCCGTCGAGCAAAACGATCACGCCCCGGCGCGGGATATACATTTCCGTCTTGCCAAGCTGTGGAACACCTTACCCCACGATAATCTGCCGGCCTGCTTCAAATATATCCAATCGTTCCAGGGCGTGCCGCTGTTTCAGCCGCGTCCGCCCATGCAGCTCGTTAGCGAGGCGTTGAAACGCGAAATCAAACAGGCATTTGATCAATTGATGAGTTAGCCGCTCCGGCCTGCGTCCCGCTAAGACGCAGGCATTAATAATAAAATAACCCAGCGCCCCCTGTACCCGGGCGCGATGGAGGCCTACGGCGATGAAATCTTACCACGCGACACTCACGTGTGACTGGCGCAAACAGCCCGCCGCGTCAACTTCATCCGCGGCGAATCCGCCGCACACGGCACATGATCATGCCCTGGATGCCCCGTCGGCACCGCTGGATCTACCCCGGCCCAAAGGGCATAACCTGCGCTGGGTCATCATCGGCATTATCGCGCTGTTGACTATCACCAATTATCTCGATCGGGGCAATCTTTCGGTAGCGGCGCCGCAAATCATGCAGGATCTGTAGCAACGCCATGATGGGGAGGTGCTCTCGGCGTTTGTCTGGCCTTGCGCCATCATGAATTTACCCACTGGTTGGGCGGTGCCATTTCGGCGTCAAGCTGGCGCTGGCGGTGGGCCTGTGGTAGGTGGTGGCTATTCTGACCGGTTTCGCCCGCAGCGTCGGCGGTTTTATCGGTCTGCGCATCGCACTGGGGATGAGTGAGGCGCCGCTGTTCCCTGCGGCATTGAAGGCCACCGATAAATGGTTCCCGGAGAAGGAAAAAGCGGCGGCCACCAGCGCCTATATTGCCGCCACTCAGGTCGGGCTGGCGCTGGCGCCGCCCGTGTCTACGCTCTTGATGGAGTACTTCGGCTGGCCGGCGATGTTTATCATCATGGGGGTATTTGGTTTCGTGGCCCTGCTGGGCTGGTTGGTGATCTACCGGGAACCCGAACAGCCCCCGTGGCTACACCGGGATGAATTGCGCTATATCACCGCCGGCCAGCAGCACCGCCAGGACACCCCTGCGGTGCAGCAGGCAGGGTGTCGCTTAACGAATGGAGCCGGTTGTTCCGCTATGCCTCGCCTCCACCTGGTATATGGTGATTGGCAGGCTTCTGCCTGCAATATGTTTTCTGGTTTTATATCAGCTTATGATCGGCGGCCGTTTCTCAGACCGCCTGGTGGTGCGCTGCGTGGATCCGTTTAAGGCGCGGCGCTATACCATCGCGGGCGCCGCGATGATGACCGCGCTGGCGATGTTTGTCACCGCCGCTTCTACCGGGCCGGCGCTGGCGGTAGCCTTGTTGACGCTCGGTATGTTCACTTACAGCCTGTCTTCCGTAATTACTGAACGCTGGCCGCCGAGGCCGTTACCTCGAAACGCCTGGTCGCCTCGGTGGGCAGTATTCAAAACTTCGGCGGCTTCCTCGGCGGGGCCTGCTCCCCGATTGTTACCGGTATCGTTATCGACTGCTTTGGAGGCTTTGTGCCGGCGATCGTGGTGGCGGGAGCGATGGCGATGATTTCGGCGTTGATGTATGGCATCACGCTGCGCCGGTGCCTGCCGGTATAAAGGAGAAACCAATGACACAGTCTCTTCAATCCCGTCAGCCGGTGGCTATCGATGTGTTGGTAGTGGGCGCGGGATCGGCCGGCGTCGCTGCGGCGGAGGAAGGCGCCCGCACGCTGCTGGTGGACGCGTCGGGCAGCGTCGGCGGTACGCTGGCGGTGCAATTACTGGAACACAGCGCCGGCTTTCACAATCGGGAAGGGCATCAGGTGGTGGCAGGGTTTGCTCAGCGCCTGGTCGACTATCTTGAGCAAAACGGCGCTTCGCCCGGCCAGAAGAGTTCCGCCCGTGAAGTGCACATTGCCGGCTGGTTTCGTCAGTCGGTGCCGGGCTGCGCCCGCGCGTACGTCGTTGCAATCGGCAATCAGGTAGGGGTGCGCGAATCGCGGCGTATCACCTCCACCTGTTTCGCCACCGGCGAAGCGGCAGCTCCCGGCGGCGGCATTGCGGAAGCGGTTATTACAACGCGGCGCCATCATCAGTTTGGACAGCGCCTGAGCCTGATGGGTCACGGGGCAGGTCAGGTTACGCCTGACCGCCAACGACAGGGTGAGGGATTATGGTTGATTCACACGCTCATAGTGACGCCGCCAGCGGCGACGCGCCGGCATTTTCAAGCGGGCTGCCGCGCCGGCAACTAGGGTAGCGCGGTAGGAGCGGCATGGGCATCGCCGCGCCGCGCGCGATATAAAATAAACAAGCGATCGTCCGCGGGCCGCTGGCCGGACCAAATCCGCCGCCAGGACGGCGCCGGCGGTGCGTCGCGTTCTTCCCGCGCCTGCTGCACCAGCAGATAATCGCAGCCGAGCGCGGCCGCATTCATGTGGCCCGGTTCGCCCTCACCCGAATGGCCGGCATAGATGCGCCGACCCGCCACGCCGGTCAAATAGTGCAGCATGCCGAGCTCCGATTCGCCCAGACCATCGGTCGCCAGACAGTTCGGCGCCGCCAGAAGCGTCCGCAGTTGCACGAAAGGCTGATGATAACTGCGCGCGGCGTCCAGCCACGGCAGCAATAACAGCAGCGCTACGCTCCAGACTGCCGTCATGCCGGCTGCCCAGGAACGCAACAGTTCCGGCCGGCGGTGGCAGGCGACACCTGCCCACAGCGCCAGCGCCAGGCAGGCAAGTCCGACGCTTGTCCCATCGGGCCGCAGCCAAAATCTGAGGGGAAGCTGATGGTCGATGCCGGGCCACATCCCGTGCAGCAACCGCGGCGTGCCGGTGTAGATAAGCTGCAGCGCGGTGACGATGATAACCAGCAGCAGCAACAGGAATATCCCGTCCAGCGCGCGGGCCGCGCGCCGCTGCCACGCGTTGCCGGCCTGCAGCAGCGGTAGCGCCAGCAGCGCCATGGCGGGGAGGAACGGCATCAGATAGATGTCGCGCATGGCGCCTGATGACAGCAGCGTCGTCAGGCCGACCGCAACATAGACCGCCACTACCCATCGCGCCGGGTAGCGCCGCAAAGCGGCCCCCGGTTGGCCCTCCCAGCCGCGGTGTGACAGCGTACGGCGGGCTATCGCCACCATGCCGCTTATTCCCCCTTTTACCAACAGCAATGAAGCGGGCGCGCCGGCCAACGCGACGGCAAATACTCTGTCCAGCAGCGGGTTATCATGGCCGCCCAGCGAGGAAAAGCCGACAAACCGTCCGACATTGTTGACCCAGAACCACTCATAAAACAGGTCCGGCGCCGAGGCGTACAGCGCTAGCGGCCAGGGCACCGCAAAGGGCAGTAGCGCCAGGACAGCGCACAGGAGAAAGGCCACGCCACGCCGCCCGCGCAAGGTTAGCAGCCAGGGCAGGCAACAAGCCCAGGTGGCGAACAGGACACCCGGCATCAGCAATCCTTTCGACAATAGCGCTATCCCGCAGCCTGAACCAAACGCGGCGCCGTGCCGTAGCGTTCGGCAGAAAGACGGCGTGTGCGTGGCCGAGACCGCACTCATCAATGCCGCCAGCGCCACCATTGCGCCCGCGAGCTGCCCGAGGTCGGCGGTGAATTTGTGAATGTGCTCGGCCAGGCCAAGATTGGCCACCAGCAGGGCGATGCCGCAAAAACGCCAGGCCGGCGCCGACAGCCGCGGCTGCGGAATTTCAGCGTACAGCCGCTTTAATGCATGGCAAAACCCCCACAGCGTCACCGCCAGACAAACGAGTACCGCCAGCCGTGATGCCTCATGGGGCGCCAACCACGGGAACAGCCGTACGCACAGCGCGCCCAGCCAGAAAATCAGCGGTGGCTTTTCCATGAACGGGTCGTCGCCGATGTAGGGAATAAGCCAGCGATCGTGGTTCACTACGTTCCAAACGATAGCAAAGGAATAAGGCTCATCCGCCTTCCAGGGAAAGCGGCCAAAGGTTCCCGATAACACATAAACGGCGAACAGGACGTAGAGGTTGGCGCGAACCGCCGTTATCCGCCACGACACACCTGTTGACGGCATAAGGCGGATGGAACTGGGTAAACGGAAGTGGAGCGGCAGTGTAAAGCGAAGAAATTTCATGGGTGCAGTCGTGACTTATTGTTATAGCCCGCCGAGCGGGCGACCGTGGAATGACGTTGTCGCAAAGGAGGTGGCCCTGCGATCCTGGCTGCTCCGCCGTGGGCGGAAGGGGAGGAGTTTAGCGCAGCGCTCTTGAACAATACCTCACCACACCGGCACAAAGCGGCCGTTAGCGATAATACACCGCGACGTAGTGCACTTGGATGTGCTCGATATGGACCTGTGTATCAAAGATGTCGGCGATCACCGCCGGCGGCCGGCGGTGCAGAACGGCGCCATTTTTCATCGCGATGATATGGTCTGCATAGGCGGAGGCAAAATTAATATTGTGGATCACCAGAACCACGTTTTTACCGAGCGTATCCGCGGCCTGGCGCAGTTGTTTCATCATCGCGACGCTGTGTTTCATATCCATATTGTTCAGCGGCTCATCTAACAGAATATAGTCGGTATCCTGACACAGTAATGGCGATATAGGCCCGCTGCCGTTGACCGCCCGAAAGCTCATCCAGATAGCGATCCTGCAGCGGCGTAAGCTGCAAAAACGCCAGCGCGGCATCGATATAGCGGCGGTCGTCCGCAGTAAGGCGGCCGCGCGAGTAGGGATAGCGGCCAAAACCGACCAGATCATATACCGTCATCCGGCTGGTGAAATGATTCTCCTGACGCAGGATGGACAGCAGCGTGGCAAGCGTTGCGCCCGGGGTTTTCGCCACATCGTGGCCGTCAACGCTAACGCTGCTGCACTCGGGCGTCAGGAGTCGCCCCATGACCGACAGTAACGTGGATTTCCCGGTGGCGTTGGCGCCAATAATAGCGGTAATCCCTCCGCGGGGTAAGGTGGCGGTAATCTGGTTGAGGACGGACACATTGCGGTAGTTTTTCACTACCTTATCGATTTTTATCACACCGCTGCTTTTTTAATCAGAAAATAAAGAAAGAGCGCACCGCCGACAAATTCAATCACCATGGAAAGCGTACCTGCCATATGCAACAGGCGCTCGAGAATCAGCTGTCCCGCCACCAGCAGGACCACGACCGGCAGCAAATAACAGTGGCGCCAGGACTCTATCAACGAATAGGACAAATTGGAGACCAGCAGACCAAAAAAGGTCAACGGCCCCACCACCAGGGCGGTGGAAGCCGCCACCAGCAATAAAAGCAGCATCACCCGCGGCCGATAGGCGATGCCGAGGTTGAGAGCGGTGTTGCGTTCGAGAGCGATGGCATCCAACTCAAAGCGCATACGCCAAACCACGACAGCCACGATGAGGATAATCACGGCGGCTACCGACAATATCTCCGGCGTCGCGCGGGGAAGGTGGCGAACAGGCGGCTTTGTAAAATGGCGAATTCCCTCGGCGACAGCAGACGCTGCAACAGCGTCGCCAGACTGCGAAACAGCGTGCCGCATATCAGACCGACAATAGCACCCGGTGCAGGTTGACACCGACGCTGCCGAGCAACCAGCGGAACAATACCAGTGAAAAGCCGACCAGCAACAGCGTTTCCACCGCAAATTTGCCGGCGGCGCCCAGCAACACAAGCCCTTGCACGTTGACGGAAAACAAGATGGCCGTCTGCAACAGAATAAACAGTGCTTCCAGGCCCATTACCGAGGGCGTCAAAATGCGGTTATGGTTGACCGTTTGAAACAGCAGGGTAGCGATCCCGCCGGCGAAGGCCACCAGTAGCAGGGTAGCCAGAATTTGCGCCCGGTGGACCAGGATGTAGCGGATATTGCCGTGCAGATTGACGGTCATGAATAATAGGATAAACGCCAGCGCCAGCAGGGCCGGCAGCAACAGGCGCCGCGCCGGCAGGCTTAGACGACGCCACCGGCCCGGGGCAGCGGTCCGCGACGACCAAGACGGCTCAGCGTGCATGACGATCGCTCCTCATGATCAACAAAAGAAACACCCCGGCGCCGATCACCCCCAGAATAACGCTGGCGGGGATTTCAAACGGATAGCTTATCAGGCGACCCAGAGTGTCTCACAACACCACCAGCACGTCGCCGCCGAGGCTGACCCAGGGCAGCATGCGCCGCAGATTATCCCCCAAGGCAATACTGGCGACGTTGGGCACAATCAGCCCGAGAAAGGGCAATACGCCGATCACCACCACCACGCCGCTGACTACCGCGATGAGCGCCATACCGGTGAGCATGACCCGGCGGTAGTTCAATCCGAAATTGGTGGAAACGTCGACGCCCAGCCCCGCCACCGTAAAGCGATCGGCAATGAAGCTGGCCAACACGGTCAGTACGCCGACGATCCACAGCAGTTCATATCGCTCCTGCATGACGCCGGAAAAATCGCCTGACTCCCAGCCCGCGAGGGATTGCAGCAGGTCGAACTCCATTGCCAGAAAGGTAGTGACGGCGCCGAATACCGCGCCCAGCATAATGCCGGTGAGAGGCACCATCAGCGGCGATTTCATGCGCATGCGCCCCAACAGCATCATAAACGGCGCTGTGCCGCCGAGGGCGAACAGGGTGGAGATGCCCATTTTGACGCTCAGCGGGGCGCCCGGTGCAACGATCGTCACCAGCAGCAGCACCAGGCTTGCCGATTGTGTGGTGCCGGCGATAGTCGGCTCCACGAAGCGGTTTTGCGTCAACATTTGCATGATGAGCCCGTCGACGCTCATGGCGCTACCCGCCAGCATAAGGGCCAGCGTGCAATATCGCCGAATTTGCCGTGGGGCGATTGCGGCAAAATATTCCCTGGGAGACCATAGACGGCACCCAGGTGCGTCTGGTGATTTTATTCGCGGTGAAAGAGACGGATAAAAATGCGGGACATATTAGAATGCTGGCCAAGATTTCCATTGCGCTAGGGGATGAAGAGGTGGTGGAAAAATTGCTAAACGTCCAGCGGCGCGAGGAGATGTTTGTGTTATTGCTCGCCCACTCGGGCGCGTGACGCTAAATAATTTATGAACCTGAAACGTCGTAATACCAGGTAACAAAAGGTCGCGGTTTAGCCCGCGCAATGATCCCTACCGGTAAAGTAGGAGGCGTACGCACGCGCGTTCGCCAACGCTGTACCACCAGATAAATATAACTAAATAAAATCGTTTCCTTATTATTGGAGAACGCATATGAACATCATTGCTATTACCACCTGTCCGACGGGTGTCGCCCATACCTATTTAGCCAAAAGTAATTTGAAAAAAGCGGCGTCAAAATTGAGCCTGTCGCTATTAGTGGAAACACAAGGGGCCGTGGAAAGTGACTATATTTTCACCCCGTAGGATATCCAACGGGCCGACATCGTACTCATCGCCGCGGACAAAAAAATCGATATGTCGCGCTTTGTCAATAAACAGGTTATCGACGTCTCGGTGACATGCGCGGCCAAGGACGCAGAAGGGCTATTGAACGCGATTATCACCAGGGAGCTGACGTCGCACCTGCTGCCTGCCACCCTGGACGGCGCACGGACGGAGGCCAGGAGCGATGACGCCCCACCGCGCTCTGCCATCGCGCAGATCTACGTGCATTTGATTACCGGGGTCAATTTAATGATCCCGTTTGTCATCGCCGGCGGCATTCTTATCGCGCTGAGTTTTTCCTTTGGTATCACGGCGGCGACGCCCAGCGATGCACATTTCAGCCCGATCGCGAAAATGCTGTCCGACATCGGCGGCGGTTCTGCCTTTGCGCTGATGCTGCCTATTTTATCGCTGGGAATAAGCCAGTCGATAAGCGGCAAAATGGGCATGGTGGCGATTCATACCGGCTCCGGTTTCCTCGGGGCGCTTATCGCCGGATTCCTGGCGGGCTACATCACCAAACTCATCGTCGATTATGTCACGTTGCCGAAAGCCGTGGCCGACTTAAAGCCCATTTTAATCGTGCCGCTGTTGAGCGTGTAGGCGCTGCGACCGCCACAGGAACTCCCGTTCCTGGCGCTGTTATAAGGGCAGGCGCAAACGCCAGGGTAAGCAGTTATCGATTCCATCCGACATTGTCCCCTTTGCAGTGGCGCTATGGCTCAAACATAAAGGCAGGACGCACACTGTGAACAGGCATATCCTAGCAGTCTTAAGCATTTACGCTGGCTCCTTAAGAACAATCTTAAGAGAATTTCACGTCTGTATAAAAAATCAACTGTGTTCCGTTTTGAGTGCAGAGGTGAAGGCATGCCCAGTTCGCCGTGGAAAGGGGTCGCTGCCATTAATCTTGAAAGCGCCTACGCGAGATGCCACGTTAGCTACAGGTTTATGGCTGAGCAGAGGCGCTGTCGCTGGCAAATTGTGCCAGAAGTGGACTCGATAAACCGTTCGCTGTGCCCATTTCAAAGCCCGTCATGAGTGCCTCTGACTGCCCCCTGCAACTTTAAGCCACGCGGTGATGAGGTCCTGTAACCTGGCACAGTCGTAAAAATTACAGGTATAATCCCCTAAATGACTTAACGGGTATAGAAACGACAATGACAAAACTCACCTTGCAAGAGCAGATGCTAAAAGCAGGATTAGTGTCCAGCCAAAAAATGGCTAAAGTGCAGAGAACGGCTAAAAAATCACGCGTTCAGGCTCGTGAGGCCAGAGCGGCCGTGGAGGAAAATAAAAAAGCGCAACTTGAGCGTGATAAACAGCTGAGCGAACAACACAAACAAGTGACGTTATCGAAGGAATATAAAGCACAGGTTAAGCAGCTCATTGAAATGAACATAATCCACATCGCCAAAGGCGATATTGGTTTTAACTTCACCGATAACAATGTTATCAAAAAACTCGATGTTGATAAGATAACCCAAGCTCAGTTGATAAATGGTCGTCTCGCCATCGCTCGGCTGGCGGTTGATAACGCGGGTGAGTGTCTATATGCGATTATCCCCGCGAGCGTCGCCGATAAAATTGCCCAGCGAGATGCAGACTGTATTGTCTTGCACAGTGTGCTGAGTCAGGAAGAGCAGGATGAAGACGATCCCTACGCTGATTTTAAAGTGCCCGATGATTTAATGTGGTGATCTACATTTTGCACAGGCGTAAAGATGAAAAGCCCTTCAGGGCTTTTCGTACTTTTTGCAGCCCGGTCATGGGAATGTGAGTCCATCGGGGATAGAGGGCATCAGTTGTGCGGGCAGGCGGGATAATGCCTGCTAGCGTCCCTCTTATGATATTCGTCTCTGCGCGGGTGTCTTTTGGCTCCTCTGACTGGGATCGCCTTTGCCAGTAACTGGCTAATAAGTAAGCTAAACCTGAATCCACTTTCTGTCAACACCACCAGAATGACCACCAATAGATACCGTCTTGCCAGTTATCTTGTAAGACATATTCCAGCATCGAACTCAATTATCATTATTGTCAGTAATGGGGCTAAAATGATTGTGTCTATGAACACCCTTTATGAGTGCGCTTTGAAGGGAATGCTTCCATAAGGAAATCTCCAATGCTCAAAGAAAACTTCAACGAACTGCAAATCTTTCTTGTGGTGGCAAGGGAGCGAAGTTTTACAAAGCAGCGGGCAAACTTGGTGTTTCTCAGTCTGCACTCAGCCATGCGATGAAGGCACTGGAGGAGAGGCTAAATATCCGCCTTCTGACCCGCACTACCCGAAGCGTTACCTCTACAGAAGCCGGTGAGAGAATTATTGCCTGCCTTGAACCCCGTATTGCCGATCTTGAACAGGAGCTAGAATCGCTTGTTTAACTGAACGGCAACGCCTCCGGCAATATCCGTTTATCTGCCGGTGAGCATGCTGCGTGAAGTCTGGTATGGCCGAAGTTAAAACCCTTCCTCAGGGAATATCCGGAAATTAATGTGGAACTGGTGGTCGATAATGGTTTTGTCGATATCGTGGAGGGACGTTTTGATGCCGGGATCCGTCTGGGCGAAAGCGTGGATAAGGATATGATCGCCGTGAGGATTGGACCGGATATGCGAATGGCAGTGGTTGGCGCACTGTCATATTTTGCTGCTAACCCTGTCCTGAAACTCCTCACGAGCTACAAAATCATCGGTGCATTAATATGCGCCTGCCCACTACCGGTGGACTTTACTATTGGGAGTTTGAAAAGGAAGGGAAACCGTTACGGGGCAGAGTTGAAGGACAGGTAACGTTTAATTTGCAGGCGGAAAGGATTAATGCTGCTTTATCTGGTTTTGGCATCGCCTGTATACCTGAGGATATGGTACTGGATTATATAAATTCAGGAGAGCTTATTCAGGTTCTACAAGACTGGTGTCCCTCTTTCCCCGAATATTATCTTTACTACTCCAGCCGTAAGCAGCATCCGCCTGCATTTGTGCTGATGATCGATGCACTTCGCTACTTGGAATAACGGGTCCGCAATTTGCTGTGGACCCGTCTGGGTATTAACGGCCTGCGCGAGCCTGATGCTCAGGAGAGTAACGTTCGCCGACGATTTTAATCGTTTCAAGCGCCTGTGTTATCTGACGTGAGTCATTCTGCGAAAGAATGATGTCTACAGCCCCCAGGTTTTCCTCCAGCCGGGGCTTTGTTGAATAAATATAACTTTTAGGTGATCGTCTGCTCAGATCACTACCGTCATTTCAACATCTGCACTTCATGGCAAAGCAAAAGTTTAAAATAACCAACTGGTCCACTTACAATAAAGCTCTCAAGCAGCGCGGGGCTCTGACGATATGGCTGGATGAGTCGGCAATTGTTGCATGGACGGAAAAAACAACGCCTGAACGGCGCGTGGCCGGCCGCTTCACTACGCAGATATGGCTATCACCACTGTTCTGATGATGAAACGCGTGTTTGGCCTTTCGTTAAGGGCTTTACAGGGCTTCGTTGACGCCATTTTTAAACTGATGGTGCTGCCGCTAAGATGCCCAGCTACTCGCTGATCAGCAAGCGAGCAAAGACAGTTAAGATCAGCATAAAAACGCCGACTCGTGGTGAAATCTCACCTCTAGTCTACGCCGTTGCGAATCAGCGTCTAAGCGGTAGTAACGATGTATGGAAAAAGCAAGTGGGCTATCATCGACGCTCAGTAGCTGAAACAGCTATATTCCGGTTCAAAACGCTTATGGGCGATCATCTAAGTCTGCGTGACTATGATGCGCAGGTAGGTGAGGCAATGGCGATGGTCAAAGCGTTTAACAAAATGACGCTGTTAGGAATGCCGAACAGCATCCGGATCGCATAACAATCGATCTGCTAGGGGGGCGTAGTCACAAGTTCTGATTTATTCAACAAAGCCGTGACGGATCATATGACTGAAGATGCGTTAGCTAAAGCCACCGGTACGAAGGACAAAGAACTCTTTCTGATCGATGGCGCTACTCATATCGAGACTTATTGGGTACCTAAATACGTTGACCAGGCAATGCAAAAGTTAGACGTCTTCTCCTTCTCCGATAAGAATATTTAGTAAGCTTCCAATGACGCCTCAGCCGCGCAGGCTGGGGTATGTCCATTAGCTGTAGCCACTTTCTGCTGCATTTCACATTGCGTATTCACGCGATATACCAAGATTAACGAAGTTGCGGTTAAAGATAATTACGCTACTTAAATAGGCACTATGAATGGAATTCATAGACCTAATCTGGATCAGGAAATGAAAACGATGAGCCTGATGTGACAGGATGGATCTGGAAAGAGTGAATCATTCACTTCAAATTACTTTCAGGCGGAGAAGCAAATGAGTTCGCAAGAGCTAACATTTAGTCAGGTAGTGAAAAAAAGGTACTCGGCAAGAGCCTTTCTTCCATCTCCTATCCCCAGCGATGTCCTCAAAGACATTTTGCTTAAAGCGCAATGTGCACCATCCAACTGCAATACTCAACCCTGGTCCCTGCATATCGTCGCGGGAGATAAGCTTCGTGAATTAAGCCATGCGCTGACGGCAGATCTGAAAGCAGGAAACTACAGCCTTGATTTTACGTTTGATAAAGAAGCCTATCCCGAGCCATTCAGACAAAGTGCTTTGGAGCAGGTGCGCTCGTACTATCAGGCATTGGGCGTTGCGCGGGGGGACAATTTAAGTCGCTCAGAAGTGGTAGAACGTAACGTGAAATTTTTCGGAGCGCCTCATGTTGCTCTGTTGTTCATCCCTGTTGTAGGGGACAACGTTCGCGTTGCCTTGGATGCGGGTATGTATGCGCAGGTATTCCTGCTTTCTCTGGCAGCTCGCGGTTACGCAGGCGTTCCACAGGCAGTGCTGAGTTATTTTGCCCAAACGGTGCGTCGGATATTAAATGTACCGGAGGATTTCAGGCTGCTATACGGTATTTCTTTTGGGATCCCAGATAAAACGCATCCCTCCCTGAGTTACAGGGAAGGGCGGGTTTCTATAGACGAAAGTGTCGTCTGGCATCAATAACAAAGCTTTATTTTTTTAGCTGAACGGTCAGTGCCATCAAGGCGCTGGCTGCCGTAAACAACGCAATTATCCAGCCCATCATCCATGGTGTGCCATCACTGAACAGAGCAAGAAGAAGTGAAAAGGTGATGCCGCTTCCGTATTGTAATGTTCCCATTAGCGCCGAAGCGGAGCTTGCAACATTAGGCACGGCGTCAAGTGCGCAAGCCGTGGATGTTGCAGCGATGATGCCATTCATAGCGAAGAACACGAACACAGCCCCGACAATCACGGTTATTCCACCAACACCTACGCCGGTTGTGACAGTCAGCACTATTGCGGCAATAGTGGCGATGAATACGGCATTCTTGAGCAACGCTTCCAGTGGATAGCGGTGAACCAGGCGTCTGTTGACCATGCTCACAGCCATTAATCCCACAATGTTTACTGCAAACAGCCAACCGTAGTGCTGCGGATCAACGCCGAAGTATGTGATGTACACAAACGGAGAGCCCGTGATAAAGGCGTAGGCCGCGATGTAATAGAACGTCAGGCACAGAGTAAACCGCATGTATTTGGCGTTGGTTAGCAAGGCATAGTAGTTTTGAAAGGCTCTGGTTACGGAGGCTTGCGAGCGTTTTTCAGCAGGTAATGTCTCGGGTAACCAGAATAAAGACATCAGCATTAATGTTCCGATAACCGCCAGCAGCCAGAAAATGGCATGCCACGAGGTGACTTTAATCATTTGCCCGCCGATCAGGGGCCCGGCAATCGGTGCGATGGCCATAATGATCATCAGAGTCGAAAGCATTTGTGCTGCACGAGTGCGGCTAAACAGATCGCGGATCATTGCTCGTGCCAACATTGGACAGGTACAGGCACCTAACTCCTGAAAAACACGCCAGAAGACAATTTGAACAATGTCAGTTGATAACGTACAGCCCACCGAGCCTATGACGAATAGACCTAAACCAATAAACAGCGGCAGACGACGTCCATAACGATCGCTAATCGGTCCCCAAATCAGTTACGCAATGCAAAAGCCGATAAGAAACCCTGTGATTGTCAGCTCTGCATCGCACTGTAAATCTTTTGCCATGACGGGCATAGCCGGGATAGATGTCGGTTGATAAAGAGGTAAAAGCCATCAGGGCGCTGAGAATGAGTAGAAACGATAGATCGGTTTTTTTAGCTGTCGAAGACTGCGTTCGTGCATGTAGGTTGAACATGGTGATCCGTATGAACAGAAAGGAATAGCTGCATGTTAACGGATCAAGGCCGGTTGATAATGATTGCGTGGAGGATAGGCACTGTGAGCAATATTCATCAATGAAATGAATTTTAAAGATCGTAAAAAGAGAAATTAAACATGCAATTACATTTTAGTGTATTGCATACAAAAGGTAGAACTCTGCTATTTGCTCATTACCGTAACTTAATCGCTATTAGCGATTTACTGACTTTCATGTCTGCTTTTCTCTATTAGCTGCCTTTCAGAAACCACCGAAAGCAGAAAGTCCGACTCAGAGAACTGAACAGGCTTTTCTAACATATGGCTCCTCTGACTGGACTCGAACCAGTGACATACGGATTAACAGTCCGCCGTTCTACCGACTGAACTACAGAGGAATTGCGAAAGTGGTTGATATGATAGCGGGGGGCTGTAGGGTTGTCAAAGGGAGAAACGGGGAAAATCGGCCGATCGCTCAGAGAATGCGCATCTGGGTCAAACCGGCCTGGAAGCGTTTTACTTATCCGGACGCTGCGGCTACATCAGCCCGTAGGCGTGGGCCAGCAGCCAGCCGGCACCGCAGGAGACGCCTACGCCAATCAGCCCGACGGCAAAAAGCTGTGGTTGATGACCCAGCGGCCAATGCGCGTTATGCCGGCGCGGTCGAACTGGACCGCCGCCAAATCGCTGGGGTAGGTCGGTAAAAGTTCGCGGTGGTTTTGCTCTCGGCGGCGGGGTTTATTCTCTGGGAGCTGGTGACGCTTCATCCGCTGTTAAGTCTGCGAGTGTTCGCCAATTCCGTGTTTTCTGCGGGCTGCGTGGTAGCGTTCGCTATCGGCGCCGGCATCTACGGCTCGACCTATATCATTACGCTGTTTGTGCAAACGGTGCAAGGCTTCACGGCCACCCGCTCCGGCTTATTGCTGATGCCGGCGGGCTGGTGCTGGGCCTGGTATTTCCTATCGCCGGCCAGCTAAGCGATAAATTGCCGCCGCATATTCCGGTGATGAGCGGGCTGGCGCTGTTCGGTCTGTCATGCTGGCTCTCCGGCGGGGCGGATGTGGACACGCCGTTCTGGACGATGGCCTGGTGGGTGATGCTTGGGCGTATCGGTCTTGGCGTGATGCTGCCGGCGTTGAACGCCGGTGCGCTTCGTGCGCTGCCGCCGGACAAACTGGCGTAGGGATCGGGCAGTCTCAATTTCGTGCGTCAGCTGGGCGGGTCGTTTGGTGTCAATGTCTTGTCGGTGGTGATCGACAGGCGCACCACGTTCCACGGCGATGCGCTGGCCCAGGCGCTGACCACCGCTAACGCCGCCGGCATGGAAGCTATCAGCCGGCTGGGGTTGTTGATGTCGCATTGGTGCAATCTGTTCGGTTATCCGCTGCGCGCCGGCATTCATCCCGGCGCCCTGGCGTGGCTTGAAAGCATGCTGGTGCCGAGGGAGCAACTGATGGCGTATCAGGATGGTTTTTACCTGGTGGCGCTGTTTTTTTCGCCGCCGTCGTGCCCGCCTGGCTGATGCGCGGCAAAAGGCCGCGGCGCACGGTACCGCTTAAGGAAGAGAAGCCAACACTGACACAGTGACCCGGGGCGCCCACTGCGCCAGACCATACTACGCTTGATTAAACTAGACGATCAGTCTATATTCTCGTCATGCAATCGATCCGTCCTCAACCGCGGCGCAGCCGTCCACGTAAGACGGCGGCCGCCGACCCCGATATCCGCCAGGTGTTGATTCGCGCCGGCATTGCGCTGCTTACCAAACAGGGCTTCACCGCCTCGGCATTCTCAAAGCGGCAGGCGTTCCTAAAGGGTCGTTCTACTATTATTTTTCCAGTAAAGCGGCTTTCGGCCAGGCGATAGTCGCCGGCTACGGTGATTATTTCGCCGCCAGGCTGGCACGCTGTCTCACGCAGCCCGACTTGATGCCGCTGGCACGGCTACAGGCGTTTGTCGAGCAATCGGCCAAAGGCATGGCGAAATATGATTTCCGGCGTGGCTGCCTGGTGGCAACCTCGGGCAGGAAATCGCGGTTTTGCCCTTCGGGCTATCGTCAGCAATTGAGCGCCATTCTGCACGGTTGGCAGCGGCAGGTTGCCGATTGCCTGCGGCTGGCGAAGGCGGCGGCGGAGATCCCCATGCCGAGGCGGATTGTGATGCGCAGGCGGAATTTTTTTGGATTGACTGGGAAGGGGCGGTGATGCGCGCCCGGCTGGCGGGCAATCGTCAGCCGCTGGACCGCTTTGCCCAGGGGTTTCTGTCCGGTTTACCGCGCTAGCTTTCAATGCGCTGCCTTAGGCTTCGCCACCCAAAGGAGCATCCATGTTTAACGCTATCGTAATTGATAAAGACGACGCGGGCTATCGCGCCGCGCTGACGACCCTGGAAGAAGAGCAATTACCGCCGGGGGATGTGCTGGTGCGGGTTGAGTACTCCACCTTGAATTATAAAGATGGTTTGGCGATTACGGTAAGAAGGGCCGGTGGTGCACCACTTCCCGATGGTACCTGGAATCGATTTAGCCGGTACGTTAGAACACAGTCGCCATGCCGGTTTTCGCGCCGGCGATCGGGTTGTGCTGAATGGCTGGGGCGTTGGCGAAAAGCACTGGGGCGGGCTGGCGCAAAAGCCCGCGTCAACGGCGACTGGCTAATCCCGCTGCCTGCCGGACTGGATGCCCACTCGGCAATGGGCGGCGGCCGTTGACAGCGTCGGGAGCCATACGCTGGCCAATGTTTGCGCCGGATTATGTTATCAGGGCGTCGTGACGGCCTGTGGTCTGGCCTAGGGCATGGAGTTTCCCGCAAGCGTCGCGCCGTTTATTTTGCGTGGCATAACGCTGGTAGGTATCGACAGCGTCATGCGGCCCGAGGCGGATCGTCGCGCCGCCTGGCAGCGTATTGCTGAACTCGTCGATGAGCCGCTACTGGAACGGATAAGCCGCGAAATCGGGCTGTCAGAGGCGATAGACACCGCAAAAGCGCTGATGGCGGATCAAATACGGGGTCGTATCATTGTCGATACCCAGCGCTAAGCGCAGGTCTTAACTGACGGAAAACGCCCAGCTGATTTTAGCGTTCGGCTGGGTGTTGCCACTAATGATCAGCCCATGAACGTATTCTCCTTCGCCGGGGACGGCCTATGGCTTTGTCGAAATGGAGCCGTGGGATGGGGGCAGGCGGAATGACTTTGCGTTCCCTATGAGGATTCCAACTGTCTTGTGCTGCTAAGGGACGCCACGGAGAAAGAAGATGGCGATGTTATGCTGTCCGACATCTCCCCGACCGGTTGGCATGTCACCGAACTGGCGGGTTTGCGACCCGGCGATAGCGTGGCGAACTATGGCGCCGGTCCCGTCGGGTTAATGGCGGCACATGCGGCGGTCATCAAGGGCCCACCGTAAGCGCTGGTGGTGGATACGCATCCTGACGGGTTAGCGCTGGCAGAGAAGCTCGGCGCTCCGTGTCAGGCGATGCAAATGCGGTTTCGTCCCTCGCCCTTGGCCTGATAGAGAGCAGTATCGGCCCGGCTGACCATCCTCGACGGAGAGTCGTCACGGGTCGCCGGCTGCCCCACATAGACGCCGATGCTTGGCGTAAGGGTACCGGTAGGACTGGCCTGATGCTCAATTGCCAGGCCGGTATCGCGTCATATACCCGCTGTGCAACTTCCCGCGCGCCTGCCGCATCGGTTTGCGGTAGCAGAATAATAAACTCCTCGCCACCGTAGCGCGCCACCCGATCCGGTGTCGCAATGGAAGGGCTTTCAGCGCTTCGCCAATGCGTTTCAGGCAATCATCGCCGGCGACGTGGCCGTAGAGATCGTTATATTATTTGAAAAAGTCGATGTCCAGCAAGATTATACCCAGTGAATCCTGGCTAACTACCGCACGGTTGAACTCATCGGTAAGGGCCAAATCGAAATGGCGGCGATTATACAGGCCGGTGAGGTCATCACGGCGCGCCAATGTTCCAGTGATTGGTTCAACTTGCGTAGCTCACGCTGGGCGTAGCGTAACTCTTCTTCCACACGCATGCGGCGGCGGTGTATCTGGCGGATAAACGAGATAGCCAGCAGGCTGAGCAGCGCCAGAAAAATAACGACCAGGATCACATGACTTATCGCATCCTGACGCCAATCCACCAGTGCCTGATTCAACGACATAGCGGTCGTGATCGCCACCGGAAACTGCTGCAAATGGGTGAAGCTGTAGATTTTCTGCGGATCCTGGCTGCTGAGGGAGCCCGTCATGACGCCTGAGGTTTATTGGCCGATATGTTGCTGATAGAGCGGCGAGGCTGAAATGGAACTGCCGATTGCCCGCTCGTTGTAAGGGTGACGATACAAAACGGTGCCATTGTTGAGCATCATCATTAACGTGGAGTCGTCGTCTATCACGAAGCGGGCGTAAAAGTGGCGGAAATAATCGATAACCACGCTTTCCAAAAGCACTCCCGCAAAGCTGCTATCGGGATGATTAATACGGAGCGAAACCGGCAAAATGAGCCCGCCGGAGAGCCGGTTGCGGATCACTTTGCCAATATGCAAACTACTGTCATTGTGGTCGCGATGGTAGCGGTAATAGTCGCGATCGGCAAAATCGGTATTAGTCGGCAGCGCAGTGTCGGAGGTAGCGACCATCTGTCCCGCGGCGTTATAGAGGAAAATACCTCGGTTCTGAGGCAGGTCGCGCATTTTTGCGGTGAAAAGCGGGTGCAATTGCTCCTGCTGTACGGCATCCAACCCCTCATGAGCGATACGTTGGGCTAAATCGGTCAACAGCAATTCAGCCTGCACAAAGGTATCGTTGGCATGTTGCGAAAGCGCCTGGGTCAAATTGAGAATATTGTTTTGGGAGCGCGACAGCGCAAGCTGATAGGTATGATAGAGATGCCAGCCGGTTAGGGAGACCAGCACCAAGGCCAAAAACACCGCCGATGCGGCCACCTGCAGGATGAGCGAAAAGCGAGGCGGTCCGTCCAGCGAATCAGGATCCACTCTGCGACGCCTGCGGCCAAAAAAATGTGTAAGTTTTAACATATGACCCGCGCGCAGCTTCCCGGCGAATTGAAAATACTTTCCCTCCCTCAAGCAAGTATCTATGGCTTTTCGCCGTTCGTCAAAGTTATCTCTGCCGGCACCTACGAATGATGGCAACCGCGCGTTGCATAAGCATGTCTGTTATCCCGGCGCGCGCGAACAGGTCTTAGGTAGCGGTGCAGATAAAATACGGAGGATACAGCATGTTAAGGAGCAGGGCGTTTTTATCAATCCTTTTCATCTGCGGTATAAAAGATGAACCAAGCGGCATCAGACTTTGGTCAGCAAGCCTTTTCGTCGTATTATCGAAGGTCGAGATATTTTCCTTGGTAATGACGATCTCGTAGAGATCTTTGTCATTTTTTAGCGTATAGCTGAAGTGCTTGATGCGCTGCAGTTCATAAGTTTTATCGTCGGCGCTAAAGGTCCCGTTGAGGATGTAAAAACCTTCTGCGGTGTTGGTAAAATACATGCGAACATCCACCACATAGCTGTAGGTGCCGGGGACGGTATTAGCCCTCATCACCATCAGTCCGGAACAGTTGAAGCCCGATAGCGACTGCTTATGCTGATGCAGATAAAAAAGAAAACCCGCGATAAAGCACATCACCACGATAACGATGAGCCTTTTCATGTTTCGCTCCAATTGTAAAAAAAGAAATTTAAACAATTGGAAATGTGGTCGTCCTCGTCTTTGCGACACTTGGCCATGAAAGTGCGGACATTGATATTATCCTGGATAAGCGGGTCAGGAATGAGCGTTTTAGAAAAAATGACGATATAGTTGTTTTTACATTTTTCCACATTCCCTTTCATAGCTTCGACGATCCGCAAACGGTAGTCCTCTTTTTCCAGACCGGGAATAGGATGAAAAGTATAGACTTTACATGAGTTGATCTGGCTGGAGAAGTATAATTTCTGGTTGTCATCATCTTCATAATAAATATACGCCATGATAACTGTCAGCAGCGTGACAATCACCATTAACAAGGTCAGTGCGCCATTGATATTTTTTCGCCCTCTGCTAAGCATGACGGGCGGTGCTAATTCCATCGGGAATTCGTTAACCGCAGGAATGCATGTGGCCTGAAAGACATCCTCTTCCAGCGTGCTTATCACCAACTGATCATTTAATTTCAGGCCGCGCTTTGGGATGGTGATTATCGCCGAAGCGTCCAGGCCTAATGAGGTTAATCCCTTACGTATTAAACTAACCTGTTGATTTAAATTGCCGTTAGAGGGTTGTAGCCCGTGGGCGCTCCAGACGCTGGCGAAAAGGTGCTCCCGGGTGACCGGCTCACCGGTCCCGCGATACTGAATAAGCTCCTCCAATACCCTACCAGCGGAATTGGACAGTTTCACTGATGTATCGGCATCATCCACCAGCGTAAGAAGGTATTCGGTGGTATCAAACGCCACGGTTGAATTGATAATATACTTCATTGGCTACTCCATATTGACCAGCCGCTGGTCAATATTCATACCAGACCTTTTTGTTAATAGATGTACCTGTTAAAAAGAAGACCCTGTCTTTTCTGCACATAATACCATGAACAGAATTCTCGCGTTACGAAGGCAGCAAATTGGATAATTATCATATTTTCAGGATTATATCCTTGTTAACTCTTAAAAAGAGGCTTTTTGTTTTAAAAATTTCAAAAAAGTTTTAAAATCTAAAAAAATAACAAAAAATAGCATAAAACACCTTAATTGACCAAAGCCAGGGCCTCACAAGCGACAAAAAAAGAGAGTAATCCTTCAGGCTGCGAAATAATGAGGCGATTTAACCCTAATTTTAGCAGTACATAGATAAATTGACGGTGTGCAAAAAATTGAACAAAAACATTATTTCATATGATATAAGATTACTCAATCATGTAAATAACGGATGCCGTGCTGCCTGGGCAATGTAAACGATATCATGCGGGTATCAGAAATGCTTATATCCCCCGGGCTATCTCGTTTTGCTCTAATTCCGCTGGCCCGAAAGAAATAACTTGAGCACCCGCATACCCAGGCGAGTGAATGCCCCCGGTTAACAGGAACGCGTCGCCGAAGCTTATAAGGCGTTAGTATTACCGCCATCATCATGGCATGCACGGGGCTCGGCGGGTTCTGAGGTATGGCGCCGGGCCCGACGCGGCAACTGTTTGGCAGTCCGCAATAAGAAAAGGCTTATGGCCCTGCGCGCCCGGCCGGCTCTGCGGGTGCGGCCCCGACATGGCGGGACGAAGCGGGTAAATTATACCGTTAGGGTGTGCCGTCTCACCTAATGCGCGGGTCAGCGAGGCGATATACTGCCGCGAGGGGCAAACTTCAGTCGATAGTCCTGCTGAGGTTGCTAAGAAAGGGCACTCACCGCTGGCGTGAATTGACAGGCCATGGGTTATCACATGCCTTTTTGGTTATATCGGGTGCTAAATTGCTATTACGCCGGGGACGCGGTATCAGTGTAGCGACACCATGACACCGCCGACTCGATCCGTTTGTCAGCCGATTGGGCTTCATTTATTGCGACAATGTAGAGTGTGAGATAATAACGCTAATTATCTAATTATTATTTAGCACGCGCTTAAATAAAAAAAATAAATTAAAAACCAATAATTATAATGATATTTCGTATACCATCGCTAAATAGAATAACGGCAGTGCGCTTCCCTTAAGAAAATTGCCACACGTCTTTGTTGCATTCAGTTACAATTTCATCAGCCGGGACGGACCAACATTCACCCGGCAATAGCCCATTTAATGACGTCCGCGCAACCGCGCACTGACCCTGTTTACATTGGGATCCGTTGTTGCTTATTGAGGCGCACTGACCCGGTTTACGTAAGGGTATGGCTGTAGCTCGCTAAAGCGAGCTACAGAAGGTCATGGTCAGGGAGCCGGTTTTTTGCATAAGGGAAGAGAGAAATGTACGTTGACCTACAAGTGCAATCGCGCCCCATTCTGGCGCCGCGCGCAATAAGGCGTCTCCGCTTATGGCGATAATGGCGCCCAAAATACCACGCCAGCCTGTGCCCGCCAGCGACGGTGCCGATTACCTCAAAACCATCCCCGGCTTCGCCGTGGTCCGTAACGGCGGCACTAACGGCGATCAGGTTTTTCGGGGGATGTTCGGTTCCCGGTTGCGCATGCTGTTGGACGGCGGCGAGATGCTCGGCGCTTGTTCTTCGCGCATGGACTCTCCCAGTGCCTATATTTCCCCGGAAAGTTTTGACATCGTGTCGTTGACGAAAGGCCCCCAAACCGTTCTCTGGTGACAGGGGGCCTCCGCCGGGACCTTACGGTTTGAAAGGGTGAGGCCGCGCTTCGACGCGGCGGGAATGACACTGCATGCCAGCACGCTTGCCGGCTCAAGCGGGCGGCTGGACCAGAATGTTGATGGCGCTTTCGGCAACCCGTTTGGTTATCTGCGCCTGATGGGCAATGTCTCCCGCGCCGGGGATTATCAAGATGGCGCGGGTCAGCGGGTTCATTCTGGCTGGCATAAATGGAATAGCGATGTGGCGGTCGGCTTTACCCCGACGCCCGATACCGTCATGGAGCTGACGGTGGGGAGCGGCGACGGCAATGCCCGTTACGCCGGGCGTAGTATGAACGGCACCCATTTTGAACGGGAAAGCCTTGGCCTGCGCTTCGAGCAGAACGTGCTGGGCGAGGTGCTGGAAAGCGTCGAGATGCAAGGTTAGTACCATTATACCGATCACGTTATGGACAATCACGCCCGCCGGATCGCACAGCGCTTGGCCTGCCAGGGCAGCGCCGTGCCCGGAAATTGTACCCCCTGTCGCGGCAACGTCGATCGCCTGACGCTGGGGGGGGGCATCGGCACCTGGCAATGGCAAGAGGTACAGCTGCAGGGCGGGGCGGATATTCAAGTCAATCGGCATCGGAGAAAGAGTGGCGGCCAATGGTAGCAGGATGCCCAATTTCAGGGTAGTGGGGTATTCGCGGAGGTCAGTTGGCGATTCAAACCGGCGCAGTATAACGGTGTGCGCAGAACAGAGCGCCGCAGCGAAGTGTATCCCGCCGCCTTTGTTCGCCTGGAGCACCAGGCCGAGACGCTGCCGCTGATGGCCTATGTCGGCGCGGGACTGAGTGAGCGCTTTCCGGATTACTGGGAACTTATTACGCTCACCTCCGGTCGCCGCGCCGGGCAGGATGCATTTTATCGGCTCAAACGTGAGAAAACCGCCCAGATCGATCTTGGCGCGCATCTGCAACTCGCGCCCCTGGATGCCTGGGTATTGGCCTATGTGAAGCAGGTGCGGGACTTTATCTTGTTCCGTTATGGTATTCCGCCTGCAAACATCAGCCGTGCCGATAATATCGACGCCCGCATTCACGGTGGTGAGGCGGGGCTCAACTACCGCTTCAATGACCGTTGGCGGTTAGAAAGCAGTCTGGCTTGGGCGTTCGGGGAAAATCGGGACACGCACCGGCCGCTGCCGCAGATCCCGCCGCTTGAAGGCCGGCTGGCGCTGAGCTGGGAACAGGGCGACTGGAGCGCCACGGGGTTATGGCGGCTGGTGGCGGCCCAGCATCGGGTCGCGCTGAACGAGGGGAATGTGGTGGTTAAAGACTTTCACCGCAGCGCAGGTTTTGGCGTATTGTCAGCCAATGTGGCCTGGCAGGCCGCCGCCACGATAAAATTGAGCGCCGGGGTAGATAATCTGTTGAACCGGAGCTATAGCGAACATCTCAATCTGGCGGGCAACCGTGGTTTAGGCTACGCCGCGATACGCCCCTGATGGAGCCCGGCCATACCTTATGGGCCAGAGCCGGCATCACCTTCTAACGCCGCGTGCCGTTGTGCCGATAAGTCTCGGCGGTGCGCCAGAAAAGCCTGCCTTGCAGGGGATAACCGTTTAACCGCTGATCTAACCGGTGCTACACTGTCAATTTAACGCCCCTGCGTAAGGCAATGGCATGCGATTAAGTCAGGTAGTGAGAAGCGGTCCCGGTCAATATCTTTGTCAGGCCGCCGAATTGCTAAATGTGGAATACATCACTCTCCCGACGGTGCTCGGCACCTGCGCTGCCACCACGCCGCTCTCGGCGATGTATTGGCCGGATCATGCGTTCCGCTCTGTGGATTACTATCACCTCCGCCTATCTGACCCTGGTTGATTTGACGCTGCTAATCACATCGCCGCGTGATTATTTTCTCGGCGGCATCGGCGATACGCTGGCGAAGTGATATGAAGCGGAAGCCATCACCCGCCATGCGCTGGCGGCCTTGGACAGTATGACGACGGGGGCGGTGTCGCCGGCGTTTCAGCGCGTGGCGGAGGCGATCATTGCCGTAGCAGGCATGGTGGGCGGTTGTGCGGAGTCGGGCCGCATGGCCGGTGCGCATGCTATCCATAACGCCATGAGCCATCTGCCGGAAACCCATCCGGTGCGGTGCTGCACGGCATGAAAGTCGCTTACGGCATTCTGGTACAGCTGGTTGCTACCGGCGATGAACAGGAAGTCGTGCGGCTGTTGCCTTTTTATCGCCACAATGGTTTTCCTTATGATTTTGCCACGCTGGGCATCACTACGCCTGCCGAAGAGGCCGTCAGGCTGCTGGCACTGCCCGGCGTGACCGAAGAGCAGATCGCATCGGCGCTGCGTCGGGTGGAACAACTCGCGTGCGACCTGCGTTCCTGATCTGGCGCGATCGGTTACACGGTCCGCCAGCGTTTATGGCGGACATTATGTCCGCAGAAAAAATCCCCGTATGGTTTATCACCGGCTGCTCGACAGGGTTTGGCCTAGAGCTGGCGCAGCGCGTACTGTCCCGCGGCTGGCGGGCGGTTATCACCGCTCGCGATGTGCAACAGGTCACGGCGTTAGCGCTGGACGTGACCAATGACGCAGCTATAACCGACGCGGTCAAGGCGCGGCGGTCGACAAATTTGGCGCTATTGATGTCCTGGTAAATAATGCCGGTTATGGCTATCAAAGCGTCGTCGAGGAGGAGATACGCGCCCAATTCGACACCAATGTGTTCGGACTGTTCGCCTTGACCCGCGCGGTGCTGCCGCTGATGCGCGCGCAGCGCCAGGGGCATGTGATCAATATTACCTCGGTGGCGGGGCTGGTGGGTTTCCCCAGCTCAGGCTATTACGCGGCCAGAAAATATGCCGTAGAAGGCTGGTCCGATGCGCTATGGGCGGAGTCGCGCCGTTGGGTATCAAGGTGACCTGCGTTGAGCTGGGGCCGTTTCGTACCGACTGGGCCGGACGATCGTTACGCCAAACGCCCTGGCGGATTACGCCACAACCGCCGCGGCGCGGATGAAAACCACCGCCGCCAACAGTGGTAAGCAGGCCGGCGATCCGGTGCGTGTCGCTGACGCCATGCTGGATATTACCCTCAATGCGCGGCCGCCGGGCCATCTGCTGCTTGGCGCCTGGGGTTTCGAGACGGTGACCGGCAAATTACGCGAGCGATTGGATGAAATGGAGGTCTGGCGCGATGTCAGTCTCGGCGCCGATTATCCGCAACAGGAGTGATACGCCGCGGCCGCGCCGTTCCCCCTCGACGGCGTAACCGGTGGCAGGCTGGATGCTGTAAGAGCGTGTCAGCGCCGCAGGTAAATCTGCGGCACGCCGTCCTCTTGCTGGGTCTGTACTCGGAGGTCGGCTTGATAGCAGGCGCGCAACTGCACTTCTGTTAACACCTCTGCCGGCGTCCCGCTGGCAGCAAGCCGCCCTTGCTGCAATAGCAGTATCCGATCGGCCCACAGCGCCGCCAGATTCACATCATGCAATATGCAGCACACGGCCAGCTTGCCCGCGCGGGTGAGTTGATACAGCAGGCGCAGCAGCGCCTGCTGATGATATAGATCCAGCGCTGACGTGGGTTCATCCAGAAACAGCCAGCCCTCCGGGCCGTCCTGCTGCCAAAGCTGCGCCAGCGCCATTGCCAGACGGACCCGCTGCTGCTCCCCCCCGGACAACCGGCGAAACTCGCGCGACGCCAGCATTTCGCAACCGGTTAACGTCATAACCTCGGCAAGTACGGTGGTTGCCGGCGTGCCAGACCAGGGCGCGCGCGCCATCGCCACCACTTCGCTAACCCGGAACGAAAATGCCACGCTGCCTTGTTGGGCCATTACCGCCCGCCGTCGCGCGAGCTGGGCGGCAGTCCAGACGGCCAGCTCCCGTCCTTGCAGCCGGCACTGCCCCTGTATAGGATCGAGATAGCCGCTCAATAGCCGCAAAAGCGTCGATTTACCGGCGCCATTGGGGCCAATCAGCGCCACCATTTCCCCAGGCGCCAACGTCAGCGAGACGCCTTCAATCAGCGTGCGACCGCCGGCGCGGTAGTGGAGATTGTCGGCGTGCAATAAGGCGTCAGACACCGGCCGCCTCCCGTCTGCGCAGGATAAGCCACAAAAACCACGGTCCGCCCAGCAGACTGGTCAAAAGCCCCACGGGCATTTCCGCCGGCGCCACGGCCGTGCGCGCGACCGTATCCGCCAGCAGCAGCAAAATGGCGCCGGCCAACACCGCGCCGGGCAGAAGCCAGCGGTGATCGGCGCCCAACGTCATGCGCACCAGATGCGGCACCACCAGACCCACGAAGCCGATAACGCCGCTGACCGCCGCCGCCGCCGCCACCAGCAGCGCGCTTGACAGCAACAGATGGCGCTGGGTACGTTTGACATTGACGCCCAGATAATGTGCTTCTTCCTCACCGAGCTGCAGCACATTGAGCGCGGTAGACAAACGCTGCACCACCAGCGCCCCGGGCACAATCAGCGATGCGGCGGCGGCCACCGTCGGCCATTGGGCCTGTCCGAGACTGCCCATGCCCCATAACGACAGCTGGCGCAATTGCTGATCGTTGCTTAGCCAGGAAAGGACGCCTGTCGCGGCGCTGCATAAGGCATTGATGGCGATACCGGCGAGCAGCAGCCGCGCCAGACCGGCGCTGAAACTGCTGAGTGAAAAAATCACCAGGGTGACGACAAGGCTGCCGATAAAGGCCGCCGCCATCGATGAGTACAGCGCGAAAATCGGCGTCAGCGTCCAGGGCAGCACTACCGCCAGACCGACCGCCAGTGCGGCGCCGCTGCTGATACCCAGCAAACCGGGATCCGCCAGCGGATTGCGAAACAATCCCTGCATCACCGCGCCGGACAGGGCCAGCGCGGTGCCCACCAGTAGCGCCAGCGCTACCCGCGGTAGCCGGATATGGAACCATATTTGCCAAAGCATACCGTCGCTCGGGCTGCGCCAGATATCGGCAAGCATAAGCCGCATGGCGCCGAAGCCGGCCGCGGCGGTGGCCAATACCAGAAGCAATACCGCCATGGCGCCCAGAGTGAGCAAAGGTTTGTTAGGACGCATAGAGCCTCAGGGCCGAGCGGCCGCGCGCAGCTTGACGATTGCTGCGGGCGTATCCAGGCCGAATCCCAGCAGCGCCATATCATCCAGCACCACCAGCCGGTGATGTTTGCCCGCCGGGGTCATCGCCAGTCCCGGCAATTGCCAGACTTTTTCCTCGCCGCCCAGGGTTTTGACGCCGTCGGCGGTCACCACTACCAGATCCGGCGCGCTGGCAATAATCCCTTCTGAGGACAGTGGTTGATAACGGCTAAAGCTCTGCATGGCGTTTTGCAGTCCCGCAGCGCGTATTGCGGCGTCCGCCGCGGTATCTTTACCGGCGGCCATCGCCGACATGCCGCTATGGCTAAGAATAAACAGCACTTTTACCGGCAGCGTGCCGGCGGGGATCGCTTGCAAGTCATCATGCAATCGGGCAATCAGACGCTCGCCCTGGGACGTACGGTCCAGGGCGGTGGCGACGGTTTGGATTTTGCGGTCGATGGCGCTTAGCGACGTTTCTTCCGGCACGGTGATAACCTGCACACCGCTATCGGCCACTTGCTTGAGCGCCAGCGAGGGTTTGGCCAGTTCGCTGACCAGCACCAGCGACGGACGCAAGGCTAATATCCCCTCAGCGTTCAATTGCCGCAGATAGCCGACGTCCGGCAAGCGCAGCACCTGATCCGCAGGCTTCAGGCTGGTACTGTCCCGCGCCACCACCTCCCCGCCGGCCCCGAGGGCAAAAGCGATTTCGGTGACATCGCCGCCGATGGTAATCACCCGCGTTTCGGCCAGCAGCGTAAAGGGCGCGACAAGCAGCGCCAGGGCCAGATAGCGGCGTGCGGCCAATGCCGGTACGACGCGCGATAAACCGTCCCGCAGCCGTTCACGGGTCGCAACACGCGCCAGTCGCGCCAGAACTCTGCGTAGCGATTGACGGTGCGGTGCGGGGTGGGTTTGGCCGGACAGCACAGTGAGGACCCGGTTAATTACCATAGGATGATCTCCATATTAAGGCGGCGAGTGCAGGGTGCCGCCGCGCCGAAGGGGGCGATATCGCCGATCGCCGTCTGCGTCAAGTTTGACACCCGGCAAGCGTGTTGCACAGAGCCTGAGAAAGGGGGCGCCGCGCCGCTGCGTACGGCAACGGTTGACCCCGGCACTGGCCTTTCACCGCCGCCAGAGGGTAAGGCCGTGAGGCCCGTGGGCGTAGGTAAAGTGCGTTCCTGCACGGGTGGGTGGATCGGCGGCGACGAAGCCTTGGTCTGACGTAAACGGCGTAGCGCATGATAGGCATTGTGATCTCTGTTCGGGCGATGAAACGGCGGGAGGGCCTCAAAGCACCTGTCCTGGCTTAAGGCCGCCCGCCAGCACGGGATAGGGCCTTATTCCCTTTAGTATGAATAATAATACGAACTATTATTGTTATCAATATTGTACTATCTTTTTTTAACGAAAAAGGCATGTAAAGCAGAGGGTTATCGCTTTTCCCCTTCAGAAAGTCATTCTCCTTACGGCGAGTTTATCGCCGGTGGAGGAAACCAAATACAACCGCGGCAGGACACGCCGGGCCAGAGTCTATGCCTGATGCTGATGAGGAAAAAGAGCGAAAAGCGGGTCAGACGATCCTGGCTTTCCACCGCGCAGTGCCCGTGATGCAGCTGCATTATGCTGCACACGATGGCCCCAGACCGCTACCGGTGGCTGAATCGTGGCGAGAGGCATCGACGCGATAAAAGTGGTCAAAAATACGTGCATCTGGTTGAACGCCGCCACCAGCGCCACCAGCGCCACCAGCGCCACCAGCGCCACCAGCTCCCGCGGCACATGTGCTAACTGAATTTGCCAGGCCAAATGGCGGACGTCGATGGCGGCTGCCTCCTGGGCTAAATGGTATAAGGGGCGTAAACCGCGTCGGGTCAGAAAAACAACGCTCAGCGCGGCGACGGCGGTAGCGATGATTATCAGCAGCAGCATTTCGTGACGGTAGCCCGCAAGCGTACTGGTGCGTTCCGTCATGAGCCTGCCGGTGATAATTTCCACTTCGCCGGGGCCATTGCTCGTTTTCGCCAATGCCGAGGCGGAGATAAACGGCGTGCCATTGGCCGCAAGCTGGTGGCGGACGCTTTTCAAGGTCAGCGGCTGATGGGTAGGCACCGCGGGTATGTCCGGTATGCGGGTTTTGCTGGGGTTCACCTCAATCAGCGGCGGCTGGCTGGGAAAGCGCACCACCATCAGGGATTCGGTATTGCCCAGCATATTGGCAAACAGCCGGGGTTTGGTGCGAATAAGCGCCAGCACGTCCTCGTTGAGCAACAGCGTGCGGATTTGATCCATCCGGTTCAAGAGCGCCGTGTCGTCACGAACGCTGATTTGTTTCGCCAGCGATTGATACAGCACCATCTCCGTCAGGATCATGACCAGCAACACGGTAGTGGCAATCAACAGCGACAGGCGGGCGGTCAGCGACAGGCTTTTCATGGCGTTTCGTCGCCCTCGCAGCGATAGCACACACCGTGAACCGTATGAATAAGCGGGTGAGTGAAGGGTTCATCCACCTTTTGCCGCAAATGGCGTACGGCCACATCCACTACGTTAGTATCGCCATCGAAATTCATGTCCCAGACCCGCGAGGCTATCAGGGTGCGGCTCATTACCTGTGTCCCGGGTTGGATATAAACAATTGCAGCAGGTTAAATTCTTTATTGGTCAGGTTGATCCGCAGGCCTGACCGCTCTACGCGCCGTTTGGCGATATCCAGCCGTAGGTCGGCCACCGTGAGAAGCTCCTCGCGTTTTCCGTTCATGCCCCGCCGCAGCGCGGTTCGAATGCGGGCCAGCAGCTCGGCAAAGGAAAAGGGTTTCACCAGATAATCATCCGCGCCGAGTTCCAGACCTTTGATGCGATCGTCGACAGTACTTTTGGCGGTAAGGAAAATAACCGGGGTATCCAGCAGACTATCCAGCGTTTTCATGACTTCCCAGCCGTTCAGCTCCGGCATCATGACATCGAGCAGAATCAGATCGTAATAATACTCCTCGGCCATAAATACCCCCTCGCGGCCGTTGACCGCCACATCGACGACATAACCAGACTCGGTTAAACCGCTGCGCATGTACTCCCGTGCTTTAGGTTCATCATCAATGACCAATATTTTCATCATTTACTCCGTCGCATCAGGAGAGGGTGCGCAGCGGCCTACTCAATCAATGCCGCAACCTCTTTAGGATGGGATTCATACACCGAATGGCTGTCGCCGGCAACTTCTACCATATGGCTCTTGGCGCGCTGAGCGTACATCCGTTCAAAGTCGGGATTAATGATTTTGTCCGCTTTCGCAACCATGTACCAGCTGGGTTTGGTTTTCCAGGCTGGATTATCGATGGTGGTGGAGAAAATGGCCTCTGCGATCGGCATCTGCGCCTGTGCTTCAAACATGGCCTGTTTGGCGGGCAGGTCAGCCGCGAAATCGCCGGGGTAATTTGCCGGCGCCAGCATCATATATCCGTCAGGCGTTTTCACAGGGTGCGCGCTGTTGGGGTATTTTTTGCCATTGCCGCCGCTGGATTCGCCGACGTCGAGCGCGTGGGCGGCGATATAGACCAAACCGGCGACATGTGAATCATTGCCCGCTTCGCTAATAATCGTGCTGCCGTAGCTGTGGCCGATCAGAATCACCGGGCCGTCTTGCTGAGCCAGGACGCGTTGGGTGGCGGCGACATCTTCTTTGAACGAGGTCAGCGGTTCCTGAACCAGAGTCACTTTATAACCATCTTGCGTTAGAATGTCATAGACCGGACGCCAGCCCGCGCCGCCGACAAAGGCGCCGTGCACCAGAACGATGTTTTTTTACGTTTTCGGCCTGTGCTGCGGTGCTGACGCCCGCCATCAGACAGACGCTGGAGAGGGCGATAATTTTAATGGATTGACCGAGGGTCAGTTTCATAACATGTTCCTCTAGTTGGTAAGTATAGGTGTTCATTTCATAGAAGAGTGTAGGCTGGTGAAACTGACCGCGGCATGAGCGAGTTATGACAAAAGTATGACGTTGCCGGCGACGGCTAAAAGCCAGGGCAAGATAGCGGCCGGCGTCAGAGGAGACATGTCTCCTCTGACACCTGACGCGCCACAAGCGCTAAGGTGCCTGCTGCCCGGGGCCTCGCGCGGGCGTCATCATGCCTGCTGTCTGGGGCCTCACGCAGGGCGTCAGTATGCCGATGCAGCTTGAAAGTGCTTCGCGCAGGTATCGACCTTTCGCGGTGGCCGGCATGGCGCTCCGCCAACCGCCAACTCAGCATGCCAAGCCCTCCGGTAACGCCCGCCGGCGGCAGCGATGGTAACCTGCCTCACCCGAGGTTGATAAGGCGGAATACGTCGCGGTAGCGGCGAAATGCCCATATACACAGCGCCAGACCCAGCAAGGCAATCAGCGCGCCCACCAGGCCGATATCATCGATGGTGAAGAACAAGCTGACCTGATTCCCCAGTAATGCGCCGGCACCGATACCCAGATTGAAAATGCCGGAAAACAGGGCCATAGCGACATCAGTGGCATCCTGCGCCATGCCGAGGACTTTCACCTGAAGACTCAGGGCGAGGGCGGTCATGGCCATGCTCCAGATAACGCACAACAACGCGATAGCGAGATTATGCGGCGCCAGCGGCAGCAGTAACAGCAGGCAAATCATCAGACAGAAAATAACGCCCATCAATAGCGCGGTAGGGTGACGGTTGCCCAGGAATGAAAATACCAGGCTGCCGAGGATACCGGCGGCGCCGAACAGCAAAAGCAACATGGTGGTGAAGTTTTCGCCGGCGGAGGCCACGCGCTGCATGAAAGGTTCAATATAGCTGTAGGCGGTATAGTGGGCCGTTACCACCACTACAGTGATACCGTAAATGCTCACCAGCGCAGGGCGGCGAAACAGTGCCGGCACGCTGCTCAGGGAGCTTGAATGATTACTGGGCAAACGCGGCAGCAGACGCCACAGAAGCAGCATAATCGCCAGCGCGGTGATGCCGATAATGCCAAAGGTCATACGCCAGCCCAAATATTGGCCTATGAGTCTCCCCAGCGGCAGCCCCAGCACCATCGCCAGCACGGTGCCGGTGGTCAAAAGACTGAGTGATTGCTCTGATTTTCCTTTCGGGCCGACGCGAATAGCCAGCGAGGCGGTTATTGACCAAAACACCGCATGTGCCAGCGCTACTCCGATGCGTGAACACATCAACACCCAGAAATTCCAGGCGAAGGCGGTGAGCACATGGCTGGCGATGAACAGCGCGAACGTGCCCATCAGCAGGTTGCGTCGCTCCATCTGGCTTGACAACAGCATCAGCGGAAGCGACATCAGTGCTACCCCCCAAGCGTAAACGGTGATGATCAATCCCACCTGGGCCGGCGTCATGGCAAAACTGTCGGCGATATCGCTTAGAAGCCCGACGGGGACAAATTCGGTGGTATTAAAGATAAAGGCCGCCAGCGCCAGGCATAGCACCCGCAGCCAGGCTCTTGAGCGACTGGTACGAGGCGTAAACGGCGGGCGGGCCCGAGATTGGCGGGAAGAACGTGTCGTTTGCATTGAGATGGCAGCCAACAAAAAAGAAATTAGCGGAAAGCACCGGGTGGAGCATCGTCGTGGCAGCGGGGGCCTGCGACGCCCAGGCTGCATGATAACAGTTTACTCTTGTTATGTGATCTGTGCCGCGTTTTTTTGCGGTTTCAACGTGCTGAACTTAGTGCCGCGTTTTTTGCCTGGTGTTGAAGGAAAGGCGTCAATGTATGCTTTGCGACGCATGCGAAAGGGGATACGCCGCCCGCAAAGCCCAAAGCCCAAAGCCCAAAGCCCAAAGCCCAAAGCCCAAAGCCCAAAGCCCAAAGCCCAAAGCCCAAAGCCCAAAGCCCAAAGCCCAAAGCCCAAAGCCCAAAGCCCAAAGCCCCGTGCTGGGTGTTTCGTATTCTGTGCGTGGAGCTGCAGGTGTAAGGATGCGCCGATCGGCGACCCGCGGCGAGGGTTTGGCGGATAAGCGTCGAAACAGGCGCGCCGCTTATGCCAACACCAGTCGTTTAATCTCCTGCAGCGTAGAGATGCCCTCCATCGGCCCCTTGCGGGATACCGCCAGCGCGCCGCTGGCGTTGGCATAGGTCAGCGCCTCGCTGACCGGATAGCCGGCCAGCAGCAGGCTGACAAAAGTTGCGCCGAAACAGTCACCGGCGCCCGTGGGGTCTACCAGCGGGGTCTGGTAACCCGCGACATGCTGCTCCTGCAGTCCGCCCTGCCGCCACTGGTAATGGCTGGCGCCGTTGCCGCCCCGTTTGATGGTGACATGCTGCACGCCTCCCGCCAGCAGGTCGGCAACGATTGCCGCCTCCGACTGATTGCGGCCGTGGGCGAAATCAGTCATTTCCCTTTCGCTTGCAAAAAGATATCAGTGTATTTCAGAATGTAGTCGAAGGTCTAGCGCATCTCGGGGATATTCATCATCTCCTTGCAGATGTTGGGATCGAAGGAAACGGTTCCCTGATTGGCTTTGACTATCTGAATCACCTTGCGCATGGCGTCAATGATACGTAACGAAAACAGCGATGACCCCATAATATGAAAGTGCTGGCAGCGCTCAAGCAGGGCGGGCTGAATATGGTCTGGGGAGAGGAAACCGCAAGCGCTGCTGGGAATATTGAAGATAAAATCCTGCTCAAGGGGAGTGCGATAGCTGACGAAGGCGGTGCCGGTGGGCGCTTTGTCTACCCGGGTGATGCCTTCGGTTGCTACGCCCTCCTGGCGCAGCCGCTCGATATTAAGTTCGCCGAAATTGTCGTTGCCGACGCAGCCGAATAACAGGGAGCTGAAGCCCAAACGGGCGACCTGCGCGGCGAAGATGGCGGGCGCGCCGCTGGGATAGGGGCCGAGGAACTCCCCGGGCCGGGTGAAGCCCTGGTTATAGTTTTTACAGAGAAATTCCATCAGTAACTCACCCATGGTGCAGATGCTCACAGACATAGCGTCCCCTTAATCCCCAGTAGAATCCCGATTAGTCCAGGTAAAGCACTCGTTATTGCTGTAGCGGATGATGAAATCCGACTCGAACAATTGCTGTTGATAAAATCCGTTTACTGCTCCACATGTCACCAAATTGTCAAGCTGAGTCAATTGCCCGGCCGGCGCGTGATTACCCTCGGGCGGCGGATAACAGGTGACCAGCAGCGTTTTCAGCTGCGCCTTGTCGAGCACCCGTTGGTAATGGGGTGCCAACTGCGGCAGCTCGCCGCCGAGCGCGCCGGTAGCATCCAGCGATGTGGCCTGCAAAATACAGTGGGAGAGCGTGTAATGTTGTACGACTCTGTCCAGCGTTGTGCCCACCAGAACATGGCGGTTGCGGATCATTTCACTACCCGCCAGGATCACTTCGCCATCGATAAACTCATCCGCTAGCAGGGCTTGGTGGAGGTCATTAACGATAAGCTGCATCTTTTTACGGCCGCTCAGCAAGGGAATGACCTTGCGGGTAATGGTGCCGTGCCCCAAAAACAGCGTATTCCGATCGGCCACCAGGCGCGCGCAATGTAGCGCCATTTCCAGTTCCGCGGCGCGGTTGGGCACCTCGCCGGCCGGCAGCAGTGGAAACAACATTTCCGCGCGGTGACCCCTATAAAACGAAGACGACGGGACGGAATAAGCCTGTTCATCGAAGCCGTCAGTGGAGAAAATGTTGTGCACGGGTTGGCGCATAATTAACAAGTGGCGAATACCTCAATTATAATCCGTAGCCGCTGTTTAATTCTTGTTGGCCAATTATTAGCAGTGATTAAAATAATAATTAAATGTTTGATGTCTTCGGCTATGGGCTATCGTTAGCTGTGCACTGGCGCGGCCGAGGAGTTTCATTCTTGCGCGATGTGTCATGCGCTTTGGCAGCCGGCCGCGTGGCGGTGTCCCGGATAAGGTGGTGCGCTGAGTAAGGTTTTGTCTCAAGGCCGTCGGTCTGTCCGTCCGGTCTATCTTCTGTAGTCATGGCGTCATGCTGTGGTTGAATCGTCGCGTATGCTGCGGCGCAAACGAAATTGAGGTCTCTAAAACATGAAGCATGCCACTCTTATCGGCGCCTTATTGGCGGCGTCCTTATCGCTGTTGACTCAGACCTCCAGGCGAAAAAATATCAAATAGGCAGCCTCGCTGCTGACCCAACAGCACCCGTTTTATATTGAACTGGCGAATGCCATGAAAGCTGAATCGCAACGCGAGAATGTGACGCTTAATATTTCAATAGCCAATCAAGATATGAATAAGCAATTATCCGACGTTGAGGACTTTATTACCAAAAAGGTCGACGCTATCATTATTTCGCCGGTTGATTCACGGGGCGTACAGGCAGCCATTATTAAAGCGGAGAAAGCGGGCATTCCGGTGGTCAGCGTCGATGTGGCCGCAGAAGGGGTGCCTGTCATAAGCCATGTGGCGACCGACAACTATGCGGGCGGCGTAGAGGCCGGCCGGCTGATGGGGAAACTGCTTAACGGCAAAGGCGACGTGGCCATCATCGATTATCCGGCGCTGCAGTCGGTGGTCGCGCGGGTGGACGGTTTCAAAAAGGGGTTTGTCGAAACGCACGGAGTGAAAATTGTTGCGATTCAGCCGGGTATCACCCGTGCTGAAGCCTTGACCACCGCGCAATCATCACATCAAAATTATCGGCTTCGACGGCATGCCGGAGGCATGCAAGGCGGTGGATAACGAACAGACCTTTGTCGCCGTCATCCAGCAATACCCGGACCAAATGGGCAGTAAAGCCGTGGCGGCAACCGTCTATTATCTCAACGGCAAAACGGTGCCGAAAACCATTGCCGTAGCCCCGGGCGTCTACCAAAAACCCTAACGCAAAATGCACTATCCAGCGCCGACCGGACGGACGAGGTCCGGCCGGCGTTTGGCGCAGGCCATCGCGAAATCGCGAAAACATTCGGCGCCGTGGTGGCGTTGCAAAGCGTCAGCCTGACGTTACGCCGCGGCAGGGTGCATACGCTTTTGGGGGAGAACGACGCTGGCAAATCGACGTTAATGAAAATTCTTGCTGGTCTGTATTCCCTGGACCGGGGCGCGATTGTCGTTGACGGTCGTAGCGTGACGATCCGCAATCCCGCTCATGCCCGCGCGCCGGCCAAATGGTGGCCGACTGTCGGCGGTTACTGGAGGAATTGGCATCGAGGCTGACCCGCATCATCGGGTGGGGACGTCATCGTTAAGCGACGGCGAGGCCAGCATTTTGTTCGGCATCATAGACCGCTTGAAGGCGCGCGATTGCGCGTTGGTGTACATCTCCCACCGTATGGACGAAATCATGCGGGTCTCCGACGATATTACGGTCTTACGCGACGGTACTTTTATCGCGACCCATCAGCGTGCCGACACTCACATCGCGGCGCTTATCGCGCAAATGGTCGGCCGGGAAATGAAAAATGTCTTTCCGCCTCGTTTAGGCACAGGCTCGGACCCCGGCGCTGAACCGCTGCTGGAGGTACGCCATCTCAACCGCCGGGGCAGTTTGCCGATATCAGCTTCAGCGTCCGGCCGGGCGAAGTGCTGGGCTTTTTCGGCCTGACCCGATGCGACGGCGATATCCTCATGTCGGGTAAACCGGCGACTATTCGCTCCCCCTCACAGGCCATCTCTCAAGGCATCGCGTTTGTCACTGAGAATCGAAAAGAAGAGGGGCTAGTACTGAGTCATGATGTCAATCTCAACCTGCAACATATTGCTTTCCAGCATGCCGGCCCGCTGATTAACCAGCGCCGGGAGCGGCAGACCACCTGGCCAAATGGCTGCAAAAGACCCCGCGGGTATTAATTCTTGATGAACCGACGTGGGGGGCGTCGACGTAGGCGCCAAATACGAAATCTATCAGACGGTACGCCAATTGGCGGCCAAGGGCACGGCGATTGTGTTTATTTCCTCCGAACTGCCGGAGGTGATGGCGCTAAGAGATCAGCTGGTCGTTATGCGCGCCAAGCGCATCGTGGACATTTATCCCACAACCCACTTAACCCCGGCCCAGGTCATTTCCACCGCAACAGGAGTCGCATAAATGAGTGATAAAGCTCTCCTTTCTCCCGGACATCAGCGCGATGGCGTCGGCGCCGCACTGCTGTTAGGTGCCGTTAACGGTGCGCTGACCGCGTTGGCCGGTATTCCTTCCTTTATCGTCACCGTTGCCACCATGGGGATTTTCCGCGGCGTCGCCTACATCGTCACCGACGGGATGCCGGTCATGATAAGCGATCCGGGTTTCCTGGCGATGGGTAACGGCGAATGGCTACTGATTCCGGTGCCCATTTGGATCCTGGTGCTGCTGTTGGTGGTCAATCATGCGGTGCTCGGCAGCACGACCTTCGGGCGCAAAATCTATCTGACCGGGGGCAACCGGGGAGCGGCGCTGTATTCCAGCATCAACGTGACCGCTTTGCGCATCAAATTGTTCATGATAACCGCCCTGGTGGCGGGTATCAGCGGGCTGATTCTAGCGTCGCGGCTGTACTCCGGCCAACCCAACGCGGCGCTCAGTTATGAGCTGGACGCCATCGCCGCCGCCGTTTTGGGCGGCACCAGTCTTACCGGCGGCTATGGCACGGTTATCGGCACCATGATTGGCGCGCTGATCATCGGGGTTATCAACAATGGGATGAACCTGAAACGTTCCCTATTTCTACCAAATGGTGGTGAAGGGCGTGGTGAATCCTGGTGGCGGTCTATGTCGACGTCAGAAATAAAAAGAAACGCGGTTAACCGGGGCGGCTTACAGCAAAAAGAAGGAAATAGGGTGATGAACAGTATCTATACCATTGGTGAAGTACTTGTGGAAATGATGGCGGCGAACATCGGTCAGGGGTTTACCCATCCCGTCGTTTGGCACGGTCCCTATCCCAGCAGCGCACCGGCGGCATTATCAGCTGTGTCGGCGATGACGGTTTCGGCCGGCTGAATGTCGACAGGCTGGCGCGTGACGGCGTCGACACCCGCGGCATTCGTATGCTGGCTCAGGAAAGCACCGGTAGCGCTTTTGTCGCTTATCAATCCGGCGGCGAACGGGATTTCATTTTCAATATCAAGCATTCCTCCTGCGGCCGCATTTCGCCCCAGCAGGTGGTGGAAACGCTGCCGGCGGAATGCTGTCACCTGCATATCATGGGCTCTTCGCTGTTTTCCTTCCAGATGGTGGATGCGGTGAAAAAAGCGGCTGAGCAAGTGAAAGCCGCCGATGGCACGCTCTCATTCGACCCCAATATCCGCAAGGAAATGCTGGCCATACCCGAAATGCACGATGCTCTGCATTTCATGCTGGAGTTGACCGATTGTTACCTTCCCAGCGCCAGCGAAGTCGTGCTGCTGTCGCCGGCCAACGACGCGCAGGGGGCCATAGACTGGTTTTTACAAAACGGCATCTGGGAAGTGGTCGTGAAGCGAGGCCGCGAGGGCGCCAGCTATTACAGCGCCGAACAAACGCTCCACGTGCCCGGCTACTCGGTTATTGAAGAGGATCCTACCGGCGCCGGCGACTGTTTTGGCGGTGCATTCATCGCCTGTCGCCAGCGCGGTTTCAGCTTCAGCCAGGCGCTGTCTTACGCCAACGTCTGCGGCGCACTGGTGGTCACCCGTCAAGGCCCCAATGGAGGGCACCTCCAATCTTACGCAAATCGAGGCGTTTTTGCAGCGGCGACGCCGGTTTCCGATAATCACAGCATTCAGGAACGTCAATGAAACTCTTATTGCTCGACACAAACAGGGTGAACACCTGGGCATTTGTTCCGTCTGTTCCGCCCATCCGCTAGTGGTAGAGGCGGCGCTGCGTTTTGATCTGCACAGCGACTGCCACGTCTTGATTGAAGCGACGTCCAATCAGGTCAATCAGTTCGGCGGTTATACCGGCATGACGCCAGCGGGCTTTCGAGATTTTGTCCAGACCATTGCCGCCCGGGTCGGTTTCCCTCTCTCCCGTCTGATCCTGGGCAGGGATCATTTTGGCCCCAATTGCTGGCGCGATGAACCGGCAGAGGTCGCGATGGCGAAAGTGGCGCATCTGGTTGCCGACTATGTGCGGGCGGGGTTTTGTAAAATTCACCTCGATGCCTTGCCTGGACGATCCGGTACCGCTGCGGGCGGCAAAGCTTTGTGCTGCGGCCGAGGCCAGCGCCAGCGACGCCCAGCGGCAGGCGCTGTGTTATGTCATCGGTACGGAAGTGCCGGTCCCCGGCGGCGAGGCGGACACTATCGGCAGGGTGCATGTCACGACGCCCGCCTCCGTTGCAGAAACGTTGCATCTGCACGAAATGGCCTTCCGCCGGCTGGGGCAGGCGCAGGCGATTGATCGCATCATCGCCCTGGTGGTTCAGCCGGGGGTGGAATTCGATCACAGCAATATTATTCATTATCGCCCGGCCGCCGCCCAGGCGCTGTCGCGTTTTATTGCTACCACCCCTTGGGTGTTTGAAGCCCACTCCACCGATTATCAAACCCCGCAGGCGTTCGCCCAGCTGGTGCAGGACCATTTTGCCATCCTGAAAGTCGGACCGGCGATGACGTTTGCTCTGCGTGAGGCGATTTTCAGTTTGGCGCTGATGGAAAAAGTGTTGGTGCCGGTGGAACGACAAAGCCATATTCTGGCGGTTATTGATAGCGTCATGCTCGATGAGCCGAAGTATTGGGAGCAGTATTACCATCCGCGCCACTCCCAGGCGATGGTGGATTTACACTACAGCCTGTCCGATCGCATTGCAGAGGCGCTGCGCTAGTTGATAGGTCAACTGAGTTCCTGCCGTCTGCCACTTGGCATGTTAAGTCAATATTTCCCGCTGCAATACCGGCGGGTGGTGGCGGGGAAATGCCGTGCGGATCAGCACAGTCTTATCATGGACAAAATCCAGGATGTGCTGCGGGATTACGCCTATTGCTGCCGTCCGCAGATGGTCGCAGAGCCGGAAGCGCACGCGCTGTCACTCTAAGAGGTAACACCGGCGCTTGCTTACGCACAGGGGGGAAGATCGACCTCAGGGCTTAACCGCGCCCGTCCGTGGGGTACCCGACATTACCGCAAGAACAGGTAGCAGTCATAACCTTAATCGCGCCCGCCTGCCGGATCGGGGCGTTGACGGTGACATTACGCGCATTACCGCTTACGAGATATAATAAGTATGTTGGGCATGAAACATGCAGCGCCAAAACGTCATTATCTTTCTCGGGAGGCGGGATGCTGGATCATTTGGGCGGGAAGGAGAGCGAGAGTGAACGGCGCAAGATGATCGATGCGCTGGCACGCAGCGAGCATGATGTATTAGCACCCTTTCACAAATACCGACAAAATGCCTTGCTGGATGCAACCATCGCACTCATCAGTGGCGCATCACTGACGCTGACCAGCATCGGTCGTTATCTGCCCGGTGCGGTTCAGGTCAAAAATAAAATAAAACGCGTTGATCGCCTGCTGGGTAATAAATCACTACATCAGGATATTCCTCTGATTTTTAAAAGTATTATCTCAATGCTGACGAGTCAGTTGTCTCTGTGTGTTATTGCCGTTGACTGGAACGGCTACCCGTCTCAGGAATATCACGTTCTTCGAGCCAGTCTCCTGTGCGACGGGCGCTCAATCCCCTTGTTAAGCTGGATAGTCCCGTCAGAAAAACAACAGAACTCTCAGCTACAAAAGGCCTTCCTCAATGCTCTTGCCGAGGCCGTGAACCAGCAGGCCAGAGTCATCATTGTTACCGACGCAGGCTTTCAGAACTCCTGGTTCAGACATATCAAATCTCTCGGGTGGGACTTTATTGGCCGCATAAGAGGTACGGTAAAATTCAGGCTGCAAAAAACAGGCGAGTGCTGGTACCACGTGAGTGATATCAAGGCAGAAAGGCATCCGGCAATCAAAGCCAGTGCGAGGCCGGTATATCTTGGGGCTGGAACTCTGGGATGCACAGAATATGCTCGTTGCGATGGTCATTTTTATCTTCACAAGAAGCCATCTTGCGGACGTAAAAATAAGCATTCCCGATGCAGTATCTATCGTAAATCACAGGTACGAGATGCCTGCAGGGCGGCAAAAGAGCCATGACTTATCTTCAGTAGCACAGATGACTTCAAACAACGTGAACTTATGAAGTTATACAGCCGCCGTATGCAGATAGAGCAGAACTTCCGGGATGAGAAAAGTGAGCGCTTCGGGTTCGGCTTGCGTGCCAGTTACAGTCGTTAAGCCGGGCGCATACTGGTGTTGAGCCTGCTGGCGATGCTGAGCACAACAGTTCTTTGGATTATTGGTTATCATATTGAAAACAAAGTGTTACAATTTAGGTATCAGGCCAGCAGCATTAAATCACGGCGTGTTATCTCGTATCTGACGTTAGCGGAAAATGTCTTGCGACACTCCCCGCTAATTTTAAAGTGAACTGTGCTAAGCACCGTTCTTAATCGCCTCGCCAAAACCTACCGAAATATGGTGTTGGTTTATTAGCGCTGATTTATGGGGATCCCTCAGCGCTGGTGCTGGGCTTTCCCTTCATCCGGTTTTATGCGGGCACCCCGCTTGTCACCAAAAATAATATCGCCATCGGTATCCTGTGCATCATCGATTATCAGCCGTGCACTTTGAGCCGTCATGAGCGGGATCGGCTGGAAGCCCTCGGCGCCATGGTCACCGTGTTCATGCAGGAAACTCACCGGCTGGGGCTTATCGATCCCGTGACCCTGTTACCCAACCGGCAGCGGCTGTATGATGAACTGGCGGAGCTGGATGAGCGCGAGCCGCGCTATGGGCTGGCGCTGGTGGAAACCACCGACGTCGTCCGTCTTTATGATACAGCGAAAGCGTTCGGGAGCGCGGCGGTAGAGGCGCGCATTCTGGCGGTGGCGCCGCGCATGCGGGAGGCTCTGAGATCGCGTTATCATCTCTACAGCGTGGCGTTCGGCCGGTTTGCCATTCTTTATGACGAGGCGGACACCGCCGATCTTCTGAACAACATCCGCCGTTTGCGCAAGGAGCTGAACATGGGTTTAACCAGCTTCGATACGGCGATCCGCCGCCAGTCGCAGCAAATATTGCGCGAGTGCATGAGCGCGCTACATGACGCCGTGAGCAGGGCGTCATGCGCTATCAGCCCGACAACGACCTGTCGCAACAGCGGCTGACGACCATTGTGCAGGACTTGACCAAGCGCATCTCGTCGGCCGCAGGATTTGCCATTTATTATCAACTGAAACTGAATCTGCGTACAGGCATGATTGAGAGCGCTGAGGCGCTAAAACATATGGCGCTTTGGCGCGAGCAGGGCCTGCCGCTGGCGGTGTCGGTCAACGTCTCTGTGCAGGATCTTTGCAGCGAACGTTTCCTGCGGCTGATGCGTGAACTGAAAAAAACTTACCCGCAGGCGGCGGCGCAACTGGAGCTGGAATGCCTGGAAACGCAGGAAATTTTGCACAACGAACGGGCATTGATCCACCTTGACGCGCTTAAACGCGAAGGGTACCGTATCGCCATTGACGATTTCGGCGCCGGTTACAGTAATCTTGGCTATTTGATTACCATGCCGGCGGACGTTATCAAGATCGCTCGCTGATAAGCAATATAATGGTCGATGCGCGTAACCGGATGATATTAACCTATCTCATCAAGATGCTGCATGATCTGCACTATCAGGTGATCGCTGAAGGCGTCGAAGATCAGGCAACCTTTGATGAAGTGGCCGCGCTGGGATTTGACGGCGCACAGGGTTTTATATCTCCCGCCCGCTGCCGCTGGCGGCGTTTGGTCAGTTTATGGCAACGGTAGGGCAGCCGTGGCGGAGGGAGACAGACACGGCGGCACCGCTCTAAGCACCCGCGTCTTTCTGTGTCAACGGTCGACGCCGTCGGGCGACGATGCGCGGGCCGCGGTGGCCAAAAGCGTCGCCACACGCTCTTCCGATAAGGCTTTGGAGAATAAGGGACCCTGAGCTCATTGCAGCCGACCTGCGCCAGCGCGGCACGTTTTTCTTCGCTGTCCACGCCGCGGGCGGTGACCGACACGCCCATGGCGTGGCCCAGACGAATGACCGATTCGACGATGGTCGCGGCATTGTCGTCCTGGCCCATATGTTGAATAAACGAGGGGTCGATTTTGATTTTATCCACCGGAAATTGATTGAGATGCCGAATACTGGCGTAGCGGACGCCAAAATTCTCTACGGTAATTTTAAACCCGTTAGCCCGCAGCGATTGCAGAATGCCGAGGGAGTAAGTGTCTTGATTAAATAATACGCTTTCGTTAACGCCAAGTTCGATGCGCGACGGGTCGCATTGCTGCGATTGAAGAATCGCCGCGACGCGTTCCACGAAATCCGGGCTATAAAAATGCACCGGTGTGATGCTCTCCGCGATAAATCGTTCCGGCCACTGCTGGGCGATGCGTCAGGATTGGGTCAGCATCCATTCTCCCAGGGCAATGCCTAACCCGCTCTCCTCGGCGATCAGCAACAACTACGATGATGATAAATAGCGATACTGCGGGTGCTGCCAGCGTAATTGCGCCTCGAACCCGACTACCTGTACCCCGGTAATATCCACCTGCGGCAGAAAATGCAGCGACAACGCGTCTTGCAGGCGTAGCGCGGCACGGAGATCGCGCACGACCGCCTCACGGGCACGTAACGACTCGTCCAATGATTGCTCGAACCACTGGAAGCCGTCGCGGTCGCGGGCCTTGGCGGCGTACAGGGCGATTATTCAACAGTCAATGTTTCCTGTCGCGCCAAAGCGGGCGCCGGTCGTAGTAGTGTCACACCCCTTAGGCTAGAAGAGGCTAACCGTTTAAGCCAGTTTTGTTCGCCTGAGCCTTTGGCCACCATGGCGAACCGGCGCGTTGCCACGCCGGTGGCTCTGTCGCTCATCGCGCTGGAAGCGGCGCGACCAAGGCCGCGCCTGCGCGCTGTGGCGCTAGGGGGTCACCAGGTACTCCAACGCCAGCACCATCAGGAAGCTCACTACCCCCAGCAGCGCCAGAAAGGCAATAGCGGCGAAAGTCCCGGCGGTGTTCAACCGCGAGTTGGCCTGGAGCAAATAGGCTCCCAGTCCGCCGCTGGTAGAGGCTGTCCACTCACCGATAACCGCACCTGTAAAACGCTGAAGGTGGCTGACAGCTTCAGGCCGAGAACAGCGGCGTATAAGTGGCCGGCAGTTTGACATGGCGAAAAACGCCGAGCCGGCTGCCGCCCATGGCGCGCACCAGATTCAGACTATCTTTGTCGACGGAGCCAAGTCCGCCAGAATGTGCGCCCAGGTCAGCGCCGGCGAGGGGAGAACATAGGGCGGAATGTCCCACAAACTAGGGCGGGATGTCCCACAAACGGACCGCTGTGCCCCAGATAGCGACAACCAGCAGCAGGGCGAGGAGCGGCCCGTCTACCGCAATTACTCCCTTAGGCAGGTTTTTCATGCGTTGCAGACTCCGTGGTCGCGTCGTGATAAATCATGGAGAGGATTTGACCCTTCAGCGCGATAAAGCGCGGGTTGGTCAGCGTGACGACGGAACACGGTCGCGGCAAGGGCACCGGCAATTGGGCGCCAATACGGCCCGGTCGCGGCGTCATGACTACTACCCGATCCGCCAGCATGATGGCTTCGTCGATGTCATGGGTAATAAACACCACCGTACGGCGCTGCTCTGACCATACCTGCAATAACCACTGCTGCATGGCGAGGCGGGTTTGTACATCCAGCGCGCCGAACGGTTCATCGAGCAGCATGATATCGTGCTCCATCGCCAGAGTACGCATCAACGCCACCCGCTGGAGCATGCCGACGGACAGCGCGGCGGGGTAGTGGTTGATAAACTCCCCCAGGCCGTAACGCCTGGCCAGAGCGACACCCTGCGCGCGCTATGCCAGACTGGCGCCGCCGTTGACCGTGGCACCCAGCACAATGTTGTCGATGACCGTCTTCCAGGGGAGCAGCAGATCCTTTTGCAGCATATAGCCTACGTGACCGCTGCTGCCGGTCACGTCATGACCGTCTATCAGGACCTGGCCGCTGTCGGGGGCCAATACGCCCGAAATGACATTAAACAGCGTACTTTTACCGCAGCTGGAGGGGTCGACGAGGCAAATAAATTCCCCTTGCTGCACTTCCAGGTCCGTTGGTGCAAGAGCGGTGAGCGCGCCGAAACGGCGGCTGATCTGGCGTAAGGCTAATTTCACAGCGGACATCAACAGCCTCTTTCAGTGAAGCGCCGGCAATAACAGCCCGGCGCTAGATACAGGTTGGCGCAGTGGTTGCCGCCGCGACCCGGACAACAGATTAACTCGGTGGCGGTAAACATGCAGCATAACGTCATTTTTGTTAACGGCACAGTTCGCCGGTCGTTCCCATGCCCGGGGGCAGAGGCGGCTCAGGGCGTAATACGCTGCCCGTGGCGGCGATTGCACTTGCGCTATGTTGACTTATAATGGCGCATAGAGTTCCATTTTATACGGCCTTTCATGGCGGTATTTGGCGTTAATTTTGCGCCTTATTTGTCACATTATTTCCCATTATAACAGAACTTGGCGCGTTGCCGGAGGTTGACCCCGCACGAGCGCCGCACAATGAGGGATGCCGCGCCGGTTGTCCGCGCGGTATAATCAGTAATCGTTTCGCCCAATGCCAAAGTCACCTTTGGTGTGATTGCCCTGTTTTGTCCTGGCCGAGCCAAATGTCACGCGCATTTCCCCTGTCCGGTCATCTCGCCGCAATCGTAGCCTCATTACCCGCAGGAGAAAAAATGTCCAGTGTTTATCCCGTTTCACGTCCACGCCGTTTGCGCCGTACCCCTGCTTTGCGCGCTCTGTTCCAGGAAACCGAGGTACGGCTAAGCGATCTGGTACTGCCGATATTCGTCGAGGAGGAGGTCAGCGACTATGTGCCGGTGTCCGTCATGCCGGGCGTGGTCAGGATACCGGAAGCACGCCTGGCTTTTGAAATCGAGCGCTATGCCAAAGCCGGCATTCAATCTGTCATGACCTTCGGCATTTCCCATCACCTGGACGATACAGGTAGCGATACCTGGCAGGAGAATGGCTTGGTCGCGCGCATGGCGCGCATTTGTAAAGACACGGCGCCGGAAATGATTGTCATGTCCGACACCTGCTTTTGCGAATATACCACCCACGGTCATTGCGGCGTGGTGCACGATAACGGGGTCGACAATGACGCCACACTTGTGAATTTGGGGCGTCAGGCGGTAGCGGCAGCGCGCGCCGGTGCGGATTTTATTGCCCCGTCGGCGGCGATGGACGGGCAGGTGCAGGCGATACGCGCCGCGCTGGACGGCGCCGGCTTCACCGACACCGCCGTGATGGCGTATTCCACCAAGTTTGCCTCGGCCTTTTATGGTCCGTTTCGCGAAGCCGGGGGCACTGCCCTGAAGGGTAACCGCAAAACCTATCAAATGAACCCGATGAACCGCCGCGAAGCGATACGGGAGTCGCTGTTGGATGAGCAGGAGGGGGCCGATGCACTGATGGTAAAGCCGGCCGGCGCTTTTTTGGACACCATCCGCGATATCCGCGAGGCGGCCCATTTGCCGCTGGCGGCGTATCAAGTAAGCGGCGAATACGCGATGATCAAATTTGCCGCTGCCGCCGGCGCCATTGACGAACGCCAAATCGTGCGCGAAACCCTGGGCGCAATCAAGCGTGCCGGGGCGGATATTATTCTCAGCTATTTCACCCTGGATATTGCCGAACAGGGTTTTTAATCCGTCAGTGTCCGGCGCGGTAACGTTTTACGGTGCCGCGCCGTCTGGCTTGCCTTCGCCTGCGGTATGGGGTTTGGCGGTAGCGAGAGAGAGAAAAAGCGTTCCATGTCTTGCTCAATGGACAAACTCTGCTTAAATAAAGCTGTATCGGCGGCAACGACGCACCGATAATTACGAGTCAAATCGGTTACTCCCCCCGGCGCGTAACAATCCATTCGGCGTATTCTTTGTTTTTACCAGGCGAAAAGTATCGTTCACTTCATCATGTTCGAGGATGATTATGAGTAAGACGCTTTTGGCTGTCGGCTGTTTGGCGGGCGTTTTCTGCTGTTATTCGGCGCGTGCCGCCGAAGCCACCGGTACGATAAACGCGACGCTTACCCTGACCAACGGTTGTTTAATTAACGGTGACCCAGCCACCACTAACGCCAATTTCGGCAATCTGGATTTCGGCACCCATGCCGCGACGTTCGACACCCTTGAGGCGACCATGAGCGGCGCCATCGGCGACGGTATCCGCGTGCGCTGCTCGGATGGCGCCGTATCCTATATTGTGCAGATAACCGGCAGCAGCAATCCCGCCCCGTCCAACACCCCGTATGGTACCGTGACCGCCAACGCGCATTACATGACGTTGATGACCGATCCGACGCAGGCGGTGGCCTATACCCTGTACAACGGCCGGCTTTACCTCCGCTATCGCCAACGGCACCAACCTGACCGCCGCATCGACATCGAATCCGGTTAACGGCTAAATTTATCCGATTTATGGCCGTATCACCGGGGGAGGCAATAGCACCAGCATTCCTGCCGGCACCTATGCGGATGTGATCAATGTGCAGGCCACCTATTAAATTTTGCGTCAGGGCATGGGGCAAAAGCGCATTAACAGGACGTCGGTGGACTGATGGAGCTTGTGGCTGATGCTGGCTAGCATGACGACGCTCAAGATAGCGGCGTTGCCCAACCAGAGCTTTCAGGTCGCGGCGACGGTGGTTGCCGGTTGTCTGATTAACGGCGGTCCTAGCATAGGCAAACTGGATTTCGGCAGCCAGGCTGGCAGCGACAGACAGCTTTTTACCGCGAGCATGGTACAGAATACGGCGTTTTCGCTGGCCTGTTCGCCGGGCACCACGCTAAGCATGCGTATCGATGGCGGCAGCCATTATACGAGCCAGCGTAACTTACAGCGTGTCGGCGGCACTCAGCTTATCGGCTACCGGCTATATACCGATGCCGGTCTTACCCCCGCCAACGCCATACCGGTGGGGCAGGACGTGTCGCTCTCCTACAGCGATGCCAATCATATTGTACTGCCGGTTTACGGCGCGCTGCAATTGTCGGGCATGTCACTGTCGGGGACCTATACCGATACCCTGACGGTGACGGTGACGTTGACATGGTAAAAGGCGCCGCGCGCCGGCACGGCGGTGATGAGTGACCGACGGCGAGGGCGGGAAATGCGGTTCTCATTGCTGCTGTTCGTTTACGGTGAGCGGGCCGCGCCTGAGACGCCGGCGAACCGTTGTTAAGCTGGCGGGTGATCGAGGAGGGCGGCAAGGCGTTTTTGGAGGTCACCAACCGCGGACCTGTGCATGCGCGGCTCAGCCAGGCGCAATTTGACCATCATCGTTTAAGCGACGGGCTCTTCGGCTATGTCCTGTCCCACGCGAGCTATCGTTGGCCGCTGAAGGGAACCCTGGCCCGCGGCCAGCAGTTGGAATTCCAGCTGGACAACCGCGATCGCCTCTGGCGTAGCGGCGCGCAGCAAGCGCAGTGAAGATGCGCGGCTGCCGGTCCAGCCTGTTCCCGCTATTGATCCTGCCGTCGGGCATCGGCGCCGCGGGCGCCGACACGCTGCCCCTGGACGTTCTGCCGCCGCCCCCAGCGCGGCCGAGGCCAGTCGGCGTCAGCAATACCCTTTAGGACTTATTGTCAATCAGGCGGACAACGGACTCATCGTCCCGGTCACTTTTTCGCATGGGCATTATCTGCTGCGCGCCCAGGATCTGCGCCAGGCCGGTTTGCCGGCGGAGAAGTTGACTGCCGACTGGGTCGATGTCTCGGCCATCCCGGACGTGCAGGCGCACTTGGACACACAACGACAACAGTTGCAGCTTAGTGTACCGCCGGGCTGGCTGCCGGCGCAGGCGTTTTCCCACAAACACCTTGAACCGCGCTATACCGCCAGCACCAGCACGGTGCTGAATTACGATCTCTATACCACCCGTTTTTACAACGGTGCGCTGCGCACGTCCGCCTGGAATGAATGGCGCGTGTTTGGCGACTTTGGCTATATCAGCCATGATGGCGTCGTACAGAGCAGCCTGAGCGGCGCCAGCAGCACCCGCAATGGCTATATCCGTTACGACACCGCCTGGTCCAATGAAAATGAAGATGACGCCTTGAGCTGGACCGTGGGGGATCTGATCACCGGGTCGGTCTCCTGGAGCAGTAGCTTCAGGGTCGGCGGCGTGCAGATCGCCCGGGATTTTGCCTTGCAGCCGTACCTGGTCACTTACCCGTTGCCGTCATTTAGCGGGTCGGCGGTGGTGCCGACCACCGTCGATATGTTCGTTAACGGTTTTAAAACCAACAGCGAGTCGATACAACCCGGACCTTGGTCGCTGAATAATCTGCCGTTCGTCAACGGCGCCGGCGATGCGGTAATCGTCACCACCGACGCGCTCGGGCGGCAGGTGGTGACCACACTGCCGTTTTACGTTTCCAGCACTATGCTGGAAACGGGACTGGCGGATTTTTCTTTTTCCGCCGGCGTGCTGGTGGTGGTGAATCACTCCTGGAGCCATAGTCTGTGGCAGGGGGAGCAGGGGGATCAATACGGCTTCGGCTATCGCTATAACAATCGCATGTTTAGCATCGGTACGCAGCATATCCTACGTAGCGCCCGGTTTGGCAATCTGGCGATTTATGATAACGGCGATAACGCTTTGCTTCGCGATACGCGCTGGAGTCTCAGCCGCCGCAGTGAACAATACAACGCCACGTTGTCGCTGGCGCGCTACGGCAGCCTGGGCGTGGCCTATGTTGCCATTCGCAGCGACCAGGGTGAGCGGACGAAACTGTGGAATCTGTCGTGGAGTAAATCATTATGGGGTGACGCCAGCCTGTTTGTCTCCGGCAGCTATGCGCCGCTACAGGCGGGATGGAGCGGGGCGCTGGCTCTTATCGTTCTGTTTGGCGCGCTGTCCAATGCAAGCGTTGGGGGGGAGCGATCCCCTGCGGCGGCATGGCGCAGAGGCTCACCCTGTCCAGCGCCATGCCGTCCGATGGCGGTATCAGTTGGGATCTCGCCTACGCCCGTCAACGGCGCGCCGCGGATTACCGGCAGGGGATGATCGGCTGGCGCAATCCGCTGATGGAAATTGATGGTGGTATTTACGGCTACGGTGAAGAAAACACCGTCTGGAACGATCTCAGCGGTGCTCTGGTGCTGATGGATGGGCAATGGTTCGCCGCAAATCAGTTAAATAATAGCTTCGCGCTGGTGAAAACCGGTTACCAATGTGGAAGTGAGTTATGAAAATCAGCCGGCGGGGGTCACCAACGCCCAAGGCTATCTGCTGGTGCCGGGCGTTAGCGCTTATTATCCGGCTAAATATGCAATCAACACTCTCGATTTACCGCCGGAAATCACCGCCTCCCGGGTAGAACAGTGTTTGACCATTCGCCGACAGAGTGGCTATAACGTTAATTTTGGCGTGCAGAAGCTTCGCGCCGCCTTGGTTATTCTGCACTACTGTCAGGGCCAGCCGACGGAGGTTGTCAGCTGGGATGGCCAGGCGTGGCTGGATAATCTTAGCGACGAAAACCTCATCACGGTGCAAACGCCGGATGGATGGTGCTGTCAGGCGCGGCTGACGCTGCCCGGCGGCGTGGTGTATGCGTTGAAAACCTACGGGCCCGTGCGCTGCCCGCTGAATGAACCTGCATCAGGAGCGCCCCATGACTAAACCCGACCTGCGATTCTGGCTACTTTTGCCGTTGATGATGGGGGGGGGCGCGGCGAACGCTGCCTGCTCGTTGCCCGCCAGCAGCGCCAATCTCGGCAGCATGACATCGTTTGTGCTTAACAATCAGGCCAGCACCATGACCGGCGAGGTGCACGTTAACTGTGGCGCCGGCAGTATCGCCTCGCTGCTCTCGTCCAACTACATCCGCTTGCAATTGACCGGTGCCAGCCAGGTCGCCGGGGGACGAGCGGTGCTGCAAAACAGCTGCGACGGTGTGCCGGTACAGCTTTGTACCTCGGCGAATTGCGTAACCGAACTAAGCGTGGGCGGCAGCGGCGTTACCTACGGATCGCAGGAGTTGATCAATCTGGTGGGCATCTAGCGGGATATTGAACGTGCTGACGCAATATAATATCTGCACCAGTATCGGCGTCGGGGGACGTGTTTGCCTGCCGGCATGCAGGCCGGCCGGTAGTGGTGCCGATGAGCGTAACGCTTGTCGTCACCAACGATTGCATCGCCATTACCGCGCCGAACCTCAATTTCGGCAGCGCGCCGCTGGTCGCCAGTTTTAACTATGTCACCAGGGCATCAGCGTCACCTGTACCAAAGGTAGCAGCTACACGGTGGGCTTTAGCAACGGCGCTCATGTGGTAGGCAATGTGCGCAACATGGCCAATGGCAGCCAACGGCTGAGTTATGAAATCTACCAGGCCAACGGCAACACGCGCTGGGGCAGCAGCGGCGCAGAGCGCGTGGCCAGCACCGCCGCCGTCAGCGTGACCAGCGATGGGTTGACGCTGATGTTCAACTACGTGGCAAAAATCGTCAAAACACAAACGACACCGCCGACGGGAATTTACACCGATAGCGTGATGATCGACCTGGCTTTTTAACCAGAGCGGTGGGGAGGTAACACCCGGGAACGACGGCTTTACAGAACTTGAAAAATTTATCTTTATAACGCTAAATCAGACAGTTGATGGCCCAGGAACCCGATTGGCCGGCGCGTATCGCTTGAGGATTGCATGACGCGCCGGTTTCAATGCGCTGATACCGCGCATTCTGACGTAGCTGGGGTCGTTTGGCGTCACGGTGTTTTTTATGATTACCGGCTATCTGTTCTGGCGCACAAGGCCCTGGCGCACGGCGTGGGAGATACGGCGGTATTTTACCGCCGGCGGTTGTACCGCTTGTTACCGATGTACCTTATAGCGGTGGCGGGGGTGTATTTATTATCCTCCGCTGTCGGTTTCACCGCCAATATGGACGGTGGCTATCTGCTGCGATCGCTGGCGTCCTGGTTGTCGTTTGGCTTTATCAGCGGCATGACGCTTACTGACGGCAAACCCGGCTGGCTTATTTTGTGTGGGGTATTCTGGACGCTGGCCATCGAGGTGAAGTTTTATCTGCTGTTCCCTCTGCTGGCGATGTTCGCCCGGCAACGCCTGCGCGGAATGGTTGCGCTCGGGGCGCCGTCATCCTGTTGCTATTGCTGCATTGGGTGCAGGAGATCACGGCGGTGCAGTACAGTATTCTGTTCGCCTTCATGGGCGGCATGTTGACCGCTACATTACACATCTGCCCGGGCTTTAACGCCGAGACGACGGTGCTGCTTAAAAGGCCGGTCTGGAAACAGGGGCTCTCGGCGGTGGCGAGCGTCGGCCTGAGTTTTTACCTGTTTGACTTTGCTTACACGGGCCTGTCGGTATTGCTGATTGCGGTCTTTTTCCTTATCACCGCCAGCGGTAATGACCTGTTCGGTCTGCTGCGCTGCCCATCGTTTCGCTTCGCCGGCGTCATAAGCTACAGCAGCTATCTGTTACACGGGCTAATGTTGACCATCAGTTTCCGCTGGTTATATCCACATTGGGGGCCGTTTATCGCCTTGGCTGCGGCCTTTGTGGCGGTTTTTATCGTCAGCGCCCTGACGTTCGTCAAAATCGAGGCGCCGTTTATGCAGTTGGCACATGGCCGACCCCGCGCGCGCAAGTCGGGACGGGGAGGCGGTCGCGCTAAGTGCCGCCGGCGGGATCAACGGCTGTGGCACCAATAGGCCATCAGGCTAAGGGTTTCCCGCTGCAGGCCGCAGCTATGGATCAAATATCGGCGAAGGGCTTTTACACCTGAGGATTCGCAGGCAATCCAGCCGTAGAACGCCGAATGAGCCGGCGCGGCGCTTTCCCACATTTGCTCCAGCTCCGGCCGCAGAATGCCCTGCGCCGCTTCATCCTGAGTACGCGGCGCATCGTCGGGGATCTGAAGCCGGGTCTGTAGCGCCGCCAGCAACGACTGGCCATAGGGCTGATGGGGCTGCTCTTCACGCGGCAGCCAATGGATTTTGGCGAAGGTATAATGATCGAGGGCTTGGACATCGGTGCAGAGCGGTACTTCAAAAAAAGCCTGAACCTGCGGCGGCGATGCCTGCGCCGACAAGGATTCCAGAATGCTCAGCGCCGCGGGCAGCGCGGTTTCATCCGCCACCAGCAGTACCTGGCGCACCCCGTCAGGAGGCAACCATTCAAACCCGCTGCCATTGCCGTCGAAGGCGGCATTGGGCGCGATGAGTTGCAAGCGATCGCCGATGCGGGCGTGGTTGACCCAGCGCGAAGCCGGACCGTTATCACCGTTCCGAACAAAGTCGATATCCAGCTCACCCTGGGCGGGACGCACATTGCGCAGGGTGTAGGTGCGCATCGGCGGGCGACGTTCGGCGGGCAGGGCCAGCCAGGCGGGATACCATCCGCCGTTATCCACCAGACAGGGCGGTTCGCCACCGGCCAGCGGCAGCACCACCTTGATGCGTTGATCGGGCGCATGGCGGGCCATGTTCGCGACGTCTTCGCTGTAAAAAACACAATGTTGCAGTGACGGGGTCATCGCAACACTTTCTTTTAGCGTCACGTCAAAAATCTTATAGCTGGATGGTCCTGATGACACCTGTCGCTCTTTTATTCGCCTGGCGTGTACTCCTGCTGATTGCGCGCAACTGTATAGCTAATAGGAATAATTCTCGATTTCATTCAACACTCAAGCCCGCGCAGCGGCGGCCGGTGTTCGCACGGTGCGGCAGAGGAAAACGCACAAGCCTGGCCAGGTCTGACGCTAAGTGTATTTTTAACTTACTTTAGCGAAAAATTTAATTTCACACCCCTAAACACCCGCACTATGGTACCAGTGAATCACTATCGCCGCGACCCGAAGCCAAGGCCGGCGGCAGGGTGATCGCGGCCACGCCGCTGCTGCGATCCGGGCCCTGCGGCGCTGGTAAAAACGCCGGATATGACTTGCATGCCCGCGCTCCGGCGCGATAGGACACCGTGGTAAGTAAAGGAGCAATATGGCGATTATCCCACTCGACACCGCAAAAAAACACGCCGGCCGGCCACGACGAGCCGAAGCGCCTGCTGGCCGGTAATGCCAGCCTCGACGCTCTGCGGGACTCGACCCGTCTGATGTTTCAGGATGCGCGGCTGCTGCCCTGGAAAACGGTGCGCGATAACGTGGGATTGGGGCTTAAAGGCGACTGGCGCCGGAAGGCTGATGAGGCGCTGGCGGCGGTCGGGCTGGATCGCCGTGGTTCCGAGTGGCCGGCGGCGCTGTCCGGTAGTCAAAAGCAGAGGGTGGCGTTAGCACGGGCGTTGATTCACCGGCCGTCGCTACTGCTGTTGGATGAGCCCCTAGGTGCGTTGGATGCGCTCACGCGCATCGAGATGTAGGTGTTAATCGAATCGCTATGGTGCCAGCACGGTTTTACCGTCCTGCTGGTGACCCACGATGTCAGCGAGGCGGTAGCGTGGTATTGATCGAAGAGGGGCGCATTGCGCTGGATGTCGTGGTGGACGTCCAGCGTCCGCAGCGGCGCGGTAATGCCCGGTTGTCGGGGCTGGAGGCGGAAGTCCTCGGGCCGATATTGTACCCCGCCGGCCAGCCGCCCGTCGTGCGGTACGCCCAGGGAGTGTAGAGGCCTTGCCGCCCTAAGCGGCGGCCGGTAGCGGTTATTTGGCGTTGATCCGTAGCGTGACGGGGCGTTGCCGGCCCAGATGCCAGGCCGCCAGACTGGCCGCCAGCGACAGCGCCACCAGCGGCGCCAGCGCGTAGGTAAAACTGCCGGTCGCGGTGCGAATCGTGCCAATAAGCCAGGTGCCGGCAAAGACCCCCAGATTATTTAATGCGTTAATTTGGCCTATCGCCACGGCCGCGCTGTGGGCCGGCAACTGCTCGGTGGCCATGGCCCAAAACGGTCCTTTAATCATCGAGGCGGCGATGATCGCCACGCACAACACAGCGATGGTCGGACCAAGCGTTGTCACCCACATCGTGCCCGCCAGTCCGGCGGCGCCCAACAGCAGCGGCAGGCAGGTATGCCAGGTCCGTTCACGATGTTTATCCGAATGGGCGCCCCACCAATACATCGCAACGCTTGCGATGGCGAACGGGATGGCGTTGAGTAGCCCGATTTTCATGGTGGACATATGAAAGCTCTTGATCATTTGCGGCTGCCACAGCGACAGGCCGTTGGTCACCGCGGTTCCCCCCATATACACCAGCGTCAACAGCAACACGTGCTTATTGAACAGCTGACGCCATAGAGGCACCTGAGGTACATCCGCCACCGCCGCCGCGTCGGGCTCAGTCAGTTCCCGGGTCAGCCAGTCGCGTTGCGCCGCCGTCAGCCAGCGGGCGGATTGCACATCGCGCGGCAAAATCAGCAGTGCCAGCAGGCCGAGCGCCACCGCCGGCAGCCCTTCGATAATAAACAGCCAGTGCCAGCCGCGCAGGTGCAGGATGCCATCGGTTAACAGCAGGGCGGCGGAGAGGGGCGAGCCGAGTACACTGCTCAGCGGCAGCGCCATCATCAGGACAGCGACCATCCGTCCGCGCACGGTCTTGGGAAACCACAGGGTAAAAAAGTAAATGACGCCGGGGAAGAAACCCGCTTCGGCGATCCCCAGTAAAAAGCGCAGAATGTAGAACGACCAAGGCCCCTGCACCAGCGCCATTCCGCTAGAAACCACGCCCCAGGCCACCATCACCAGCGATAACCAGCGGCGGGCGCCTACCTTAACCATCATCACGTTGCAGGGCACGGCGAAAAAGCAGTAGGCAACAAAAAAGAGTCCGGCGCCAAGACCGAAGGCCGCGTCGGACAGACCTACATCATCGTTCATTTGCAGGGCGGCAAAGCCCACATTCACGCGATCCAGCGACGCCATAAAATAACCCAGGGTCAATAAGGGCATTAGCCGCAGCGCGACTTTTCGCAGGGTAGTGGTTTCAAGCTTGTTCACATTTTCCATCGTCATCGTTTCCGTCATCGGGGCGGCTTGCGCCGGGAATGTCCATCAGCCAGCGCGCGATGAGCGCGGCAATAGCGTGATTGTTAAGCTCCATCATCAGCATATGGAAATTCCCCAGCAGACTCGCCTGGGGAAGATCCAGAACATCTACCCGCACACCGCGGGCCGAGAGTTGGGCAAAATAGGCGTCGGTACGTGCCCTGATTTGCGGCCAGCGGGCGTCGTAGTGCAAGTTATCGCCATACACCAACAACAGCGGAATATCGGTAAGCGCCGCCAGAGCCTCCTCGCCGCCGCCCTGCGCGGGTTCGATGTCGACTATGGCTTTGACCCTGTCCGGGCGGAGGGCGGCGGCGCGTAGCGCGAATGCTGTGCCCTGGGAATGGGCGATGATGATCTGTGGATCTATCCGGTCCAGCAGCCAGCAATAGGCGGCGAGGATCAGATCATCCGTCGTGGCCCAGCGCGGCATCACTTGGCACATAAAGTGCTCGAAAGCGGCAAGCGGGAATTGGCAATGGGGATAGGCGGCGGCCTGGAGGGCGTCGGGTGTCGCGCGCTGTACGCGGGAACCGATGCTAAATTGGCAGAAACTGTCCTCGGCGGTGCGCAAAATTGCCGGAGAGGAGAAATGCGGATCGCGTGGCGCCCAACCGGCCCGACCGCGCTCGACGGCGTCGACGTTATACACCGGACAGCCGTGGCGCAGGAAATAATGCAGCCAGCCTTCGCGGCCGTCCGGAGTGGTTTCCCACATCGCGCCGGTGAGCGAGCCGCCATGCCAAAAGCTTAACGGCAGGCTATGCGTCGCCGCGGCCGGCAGGAAATACTGCCCCCAGGCCTGGCCTACGCTTGTGGTACCGTTAGGGTCGATACTGACCGGTACGCCGCCGGGCGCCAGCACATAGTCGCTGACATCAGCGCCGGCGACGGTGTGCGGCGGCGCGCCAAGATAAAACGATCCCATTTCCCGCAGGGTATAAGCGGCCGATAACGTCATCTTGTCTGTCATATCATCCATTGAGAGTGTGCCAGCTCGCGGCAATGGCGCGGCGGGCGGTAAGCAGATGAGGAAGATGTGACATTGTCATGCCTTCCGGCAGACGGTCGGGCCGCCGAGCGTCAACGAGGCAAAGACCTCGCTCCCGGCGTTAAACAGCGGCACGCTCAGACCGGTTACGTTCTCCAGGCGTTCGCCGCGCGACAGCCACCAACCCTCGCGTCGAATAAAGTCCAGGGCGTCACGCAGCCGCGGTTGGGCGGCGAGCGGCGTAGACTGCTCAATCAAGCGCGCACGCTCTCCGCCACCTGCACGCACAGCGCCTGTTCATTATCCAGTACGGTAAACCAGTCGGTTTCGCCGCTAACGTCCGCCAACGCACGGAGTTCGCGGGCGATAATATCGTCCAGGCGCAGCCGTGAGCGGAAAATCTGGCCGTATTCCCAAAACCGTGCCCCCGGTTCGTAACGCTTGCTATGCAGACACTGTTGCAAAAACCGCCGTTGCGAAAGGTTGCCAGCGCCCGCTGCACCACGGAGGGGGACAGTCCGCTGTACTGACTCAGTTCGCGTACGCCCCAGACCGGCCGCTCAAGGCTGAAGGTGTCGAGTATACGCAGTGCATTGCGCAACGATTTCATGCGTTTCCCCACTGTCGCGCTATAAGGAACACTATTTCTGTTTTGATGTCCACATGACGTTTGTAACCGTTTTATTGCGTAAAAGTCAATATTAAGTAATTATTTTTATTCAAATCTATGATGTTTTTCACATTACGCCGGGAAGGTAAGGCGGGCGGCGGCACGGGGCGTCTCCGCCACGACGCAAAAGGGAATGTGACGGAGGTGACGAAGCATCGGATAGGTTGAAGTAGAGCCAGGAGAGGGGCCAAGGGAAAGTCGCCGCGCAAGCGAGTGAGTTCGCGGTGGTGTTTTGAGGCGTGGCGGCGGCACATCTTTCCCGCCGCTGCAAGTACGTCGGCCCGCCGCCGGTCGCGACCAACGCGACGCCCCGGGCTGTTATCCCGCAAGCCGCTAGTCGCCGGCTGGCCGTTGCACTGTCAGCTCAGACGAGCGCGATGGCTGGCGCTGGCCTGGGGCCGACGGCGGTCTGCTCACCGTACCAGCACGATCTTGCCGCGGGTGGCGCCCTGTTCCAGCAGCGTATGCGCCTGGCGCAGGTTATCCAGATTGATACCGTCAAAGCGGCGGGTCAGGGTGGTGAGTATCACGCCCTGGTCCACCAGCTCGGCTACCCGCCGTAGCAGAGTATGTTGCCGTTCCTGCGTCGCAGTGTGATACAGGGAACGGGTAAACATCAGCTCCCAGTGCACGCTAAGGGACTTACTTTTGAACGGGACAATATCAAACTGCTGTGGATCGTCAATCAGGGCCAGCTGCCCCTCCGGCGCCAGCACCTAGATAATCTGCGGAATATAGCTTGCGGTGTGATTCAAACCAATGACATTGTTGACATGGGTGATGCCCTGTTGCGTAAGCTGCGGCGCCCAGAGTTGGCTATGATCAATGACCGCATGCGCCCCTTGATCCCGTACCCAGCGGCGCGTTTCGTCCTGTGAGGGCGCGGGCCAGTTGCAGCAAGATGGAGCCGACGCCGTCGGCGGCGCCGATTACCAACAGAGCGCCCGGCGCGGTGGGATCCTGCTGGTGCACCTTCAGACGGTCGAACAACAACTTGCGTGAATGCAGCCTGTCACACTCTTCGCACAGCAGGCCGATGGCGCAGATGCCTATCTGCAAATGTTCAGAAATGGCGCCTTCGTAAAACCGATTGGCCTGTCCGGGTAATTTAATTTCCCCGTGCAGCGGCTTATCGGAAACGCACAACAGCGTGCCGTAGGGCACGCGGAAACGATAACCCTGTGCCGAAATCGTGGCACGTTCCATATCTACCGCCACCGCGTGGCTAAGATTGAAACGCAGCGCCGAGGCGGAATAGTGCAGTTCCCAATTGCGATCATCGGTGGTGACCACGGTACGGGTACGCAGCCGTAGCTTGGCCTCTTCGCCGGGCATGCCGCTGACTGTTTTGGTGGTGTCAAACAGCGCACGCTGGACTTCGGCAATACTGGGAGTCGGGATATCCGGCGGCAACACGGCATCCAGCACATGATCATCGCGCAGGTAGGCGTGCGCCAGCACGTAGTCGCCAATGGTCTGACTTTCGCGCAGCCCGCCGCAATGCCCGATCATCAGCCAGGCATGCAGGCGGCAGTACCGAGAGATGATGGCAAATCGTCTTGGCGTTGGAGGGGTCGACGCCGATATTGACCATCGTAATGCCCTGAACGTGGCGGTCGATCAGATGATAAGCGGGCATTTGATGGTTTTTCCAGGCCAGATCCGACACTTCATCTTCCACCGGCCCGGCGTCGCCGGTTAACAGATTGCCGCCGGCGCACGACAGGGCGACATACGGACTGTCCGGGTCGTCAATCTGCTAGCGCGCCCAAACGCTGTGGTCGCCGATGCCGGTGGTCACCTCATAACCCCAGGCATGAAGTTGTTCCGCTACCAGCGCCGCGGTGGCTTGTTCTTCATTGGACAGCTCCGGATGTTGATGCAAATGCCGACGCAGCGTGATCATGGTTTCATGCAGCGGGGCCAGGTCAGCGACTTCAGTTAATTTCAACTTGCTATTCATTACTATAGGTGTTTAGCAGGCGATAAGGTGTTTTGAGTTTACCATTTCCCTTCGGGGGAACACATCATTAAGTGCAGGAAAGCGCGTGACTTTCCCGACCCCGACGCCATGCCCGCTCCGATACGCCCACGCCAGCGTTCGCTGCGGCGCCGCACCTGAGCCGGTCCGGGCGCTTACTCGCCATTGGACTGTTATCGGGTAACCCCCGGGCGATAACGCCATCATCGCGATAAAGGTTGTCTGTAACGCTCGGGCGATGACGCCATCGTCGCGATCAAGGGTTATCGGGCAACGCATAGGCGATGACATAATCACCACGATCCGGCGACTGACGCGCGCCGCCGGCGGAAATGATGATATATTGCCTGCCGGTCGTCGGCGACACATAGGTTATCGGGCCGGCCTGGCTGCCCACCGGCAAACGGGCGCGCCACACCACCTTGCCGTTCGCGGTATCAAACGCGCGCAGATAATAATCCTGCGTACCGGCAAAGAACAGCAGGCCGGACTGGGTGACCAGGCTGGGGCCTAGCGTCGGCATACCCACCGCCATCGGCAGGTGCATTTTGATACCGAGCGGCCCCGTATCCTGCACCGTCCCCACCGGCACTTGCCACACCAGCTTACCGTCGGTTAAATCCACCGCCGACATGGTGCCGAACGGTGGTTTTTGACAGGGAATACCGAGCGGCGACAGAAAACGCTCACGCACCGCGCCATAGGGAGTGCCCGCCTGCGGCACTAGCCCCATTTCGATCCCGCTGGCCTCCTGGGGTACCTTGTCGCGTTCGACCAGGGCGTTCGCCAGACCCAGGCGCATATCGTTGACGAAGATGAGCGCATTATGAGGATCCAGCGCGACGCTGCCCCTGTTCATGTCGCCCAGCGAGCCGGGGAACTACAACGCGCGATCGCGTCCCGGCGGGGTGTACACGCCCTGATGGCGCATGCCTCTAAAAGCGATTCGGCACAGCAGCTGGTCGAGGGGCGTGGCGCCCCACATGTCCGCTTCGGTCAAGGTCTGGTTACCCATATTGGCCATGCCGACGGAAAAAGGTTGCGTGGGGGCGTAACGCTCGCCAGGCGTGTTGCCCACGGGCACGGCGCTCTCTTCCACCTTCACCACCGGCTCACCTGTTACGCGGTTGAGCATGAAAATCATCCCCTGCTTGCTGGTTTGTACCAGCACCGGCGTGGTGCCGCAGGCGCCGTCCGGCAAATCTTACAGCAGCGGCTGTGCGGGAAGATCGAAGTCCCACAAATCGTGGTGCGTGGTCTGAAAGTGCCAGCGGACCCTCCGGTCGACGCATCGACCGCCACAACCGATGAACTGTATTTATCGTCCAGCGCGCTGCGTCCGCCGCCGAAAAAGTCCGGCGTGGCGTTGCCGGTGGGCAGATAAATCAGATTGAGCTTTGAATCAAAGGACATGGCCGCCCAGACGTTGGGCGTGCCGCGCATATAGGTCGCGCCCGGCGGCTCGCCGGTGGCAAAGTTATCCGCCACACGGCCGCCCACCACCACCACCCGATCGCCCGCCACCAGCGGAGCAGAGGTTTGCTGGTAATAGCCGGGTTTGATTTCGCCCATGCCGATGGTGAGATCCACGGTGCCGCCGTTGCCGAAGTCGGCGGCGTCGGGATCACGGCTTCAGGAGCAATGGTGGCTGTAACGTCGCTGGGCGGTGGTTGGCCGTAGCCGCGGGCGTCGGGGCAACGACGAGGGGCATTGCGGCGTTGGCTGTGGCGTCGGGTGCTCGCAGTTCGTCCGTTGCCGCAGCCGGGTTGGCGTCAGGGGCGTGGGATACAGACGCGGCGGGGGGCGCCTGCGCGGCCGCAGCGTCGTCGGAGTAATAGCCAAGACCGCGGCAGCGCTGCCAGTTGGGCGCGCTGGCCAACGGATCGAAACGCCAACGCGTTTTGCCGCTGTCGGCCGACAGGGCCAGTACTTTACCGTAGGCGGTGCAGACATACAGCGTATCACCCACCTGCAGCGGGGTGTTTTGGTCTTCCACGCCGGCCGTCATTGCTGAGGGGGATGTCGCCGGTATGCGCTACCCACGCCACTTGCAGGTGTTTTACATTGGCTTTGGTAATTCTGGTCCAGCGCGGCGAAACGATCGCCGGCGGTGGTGTTGCCCCAATGAAGCCAATTTTTCTGCTCGGCGCCCGGTGGCACGGGGTAGACCGGTACCGCCTGCCGCGTGCTGACTATCGGCGTCGGTACCAGGGTATACCCCAGACTGGCGGTCAGGCAGAGTGCCAGCAGGGCCAATACGCCGAACATATAAAGCCGCGAGAACAGCGGCCAAAAGCTGAGCCCCGCCTCCCAGACGGCCCAGCACAGTGTCAGCAGGAACGCCAGCGCATAGACCCAGGCACCCGCCGGCTGCAAACCGATGAGAAGGCCCCCGGCCACCGTCGGCATCAGTCCCATAAACAGAAAATACCGACTGCCGCCCTGCGTGGCTAGATAGCCTCCCCCCGCCGTCAGGGCAAGACCGATTAATGCCATCAGTCCCCCCCCCCAGCGGCCGCACGAAATAGACGGCGCCCGGCCGTTTGCGCGTTATCTTTGTCATAGCCTGTTCCTGCTTATCAATGCCGATGCCTGCGGCAGAGGCAGGGCCAACGACAGGGAAAAGGATCGTCAATGCAATAGCCGTCAATGGTGCGCTCGGTTCAGGTGTAGCAAAGATGAACAGTCACGGGCGTCGGGGAAGGCGCCCCGGGCGTGCCCCGTGGCTCAGGCCAATGACGGGGCACGCCCGATAGGTATTATTGGAATATATAAGCGAGCGAAACGCCACCGCCCCAGTTTCTGCCCGCCGCCGGTTCAAAATAGCGGCCGTTTCTTTCATTGGCGATGACCGACCCCGCATAGCGGCGGTCAAACAGGTTATCCACCCGGCCGTACACGTCCATCAGCCAGTTGCCCAATATGTAACGGTAACGGTATCCAGCGCGGTGACGGTATAGGCTGGCGCCTGCTGGCTATTTTCATCATCGACTTCAATATCGCTCATGTAACGCACTTCCATGCCGCATACCAGCCTTCGGGAGGGGACCAGGCCAGCGAGGCATAACCCATATTGAGGGCGATGCCGGGCAGGCGATTACCGTCGGCGATTGCATCGCCCTCGCTACAGTCGCTGCTGCCGCAAGCGCGGGTGCGGTAGGTCACATCCAGCAACGTCCACGCCAGACGCAGTTGGATATCGTCGGCGAACTGCTGATCCATCGACAGTTCCAGACCACGACGGCGGATTTTGCCGGCATTGGTATAGCTGGTGCGGCCGTTGCTGCTGTCCGCGACCACGATTTCATTCTCGGTGTCGGTCTGGAATAACGCGACGCTCGCCAGCCTACTGCCGATGCGCGCTTTACTGCCGACCTCTATATATTGCTGGTGGAAGGTTTTAGCGCGTAATTCAGGCCCGGCTGGCCGTCGGGCCGGTAGGAGAGTTCGTTGATAGTGGGGGGTTCAAATCCCCGGCCGGCGGACAGATACGCATCCCAGCTATCAGTGACAGTGTAACTTAATGATCCTACCGGCAGCCAGCGATGATAGCGGGCGTTGCCGCTATCATCACCGTTGTCGGCGGTAATGTAGCGATCGTCGGAGTCGAACTGGATGTGGCTGAAACGTACCCCTGCATTCAGCGTTAGCCGCGAGGTCAGAGACCAGACGCTTTGCAAATACGGGTCGAGATTCCACATCAGGTTACGTTCATTGCGCCGCAGATTGCCCTGGGTACCGAGCTCGGTGACGCCATTGTTCAGGGTATAGTTTTCATAGCCTTTGCGCTGCTCGGTCATCGTTTCGTAATCTAGGCCGCCGGTCAGCGTAAGAGGCACGGCGCCGAGTGCCCCGCGGTGCGTCCAGCGGGTATCGATGCCTTGATAATGACGCGTTAAATCAATAACGCCGCCGGTGTGCAGCGGGTTGGCCTGGGTTGCGACCGGTATCGCCTGATATTGGGTGGTGTCGCGTTCGCCGGTATACATCATTACGCTCAGGTCGTCATTATCGCTCATCTGCCGCTGATAACGCAGGCCGGCCTGCGTCTGGGTCAGGGTTTTGCGGGTATTGAACTGTTAGGCGCGGGTGGCCTGACGGGGATTGTCATGCCACTGATCCTCGGTCAAACCGCCGGGATCGTTGGCGGTGATATCCACGGCGTTGAATAACAGGGTCAGGGTTCTGACATCGTCAATGCGCACTCCGAGCTTGGCGTTGGCAAGGTTTTTGCGCGCATCACTGTGATCGCGATAGCCGTGGGTGGTAAAGCGGGTGGTCGAGACCGCGTAGTTGACATCGCCGGCCTGTGAGCCATCGCCGACGGCGCCAGTGGCCTTCACGCCATAGCGCCAACTATCGTAGCTGCCGGTATACAGGCCCGCTTCTATCTTGTCCGGCTGGCTGCCGGTGACGGTCTCCACTTTAACGACGTCGCCGGAAGCATTACCGTACAGCGCGGAGAACGGACCGCGCAGTACCTCTACCTTGTCGACGCTGCTAAGATCGATATTCGACGTCTGGCCTTGGCCATCCGGCATGGTCGCCGGAATGCCGTCGACATAGATACGCACGCCATACATCGAGCGGGCGCCAAACCTGCGCACCGACAGTTTCAGGTCCTGGGCATAATTTTGCTGGTTCTGAATTTGCAGGCCCGTTACGCTGCCCATACTTTCCGATAAATTGACTTGCGGCTTGGCCTGGCGGAAATCCTCACCCGTAAGCACGCTAAGGGCGGCGGGCGTGGTTAGCTCGGCTAAGCCGGTCCGCGGCGCGGTAACGATCAGCGTCTGCGAGGGTGCGTCGTGGGTCTTTTCCGTTGGTGTCGTCGCCGGCGTCTCGGCGGTGCTGCGGCCCGGTAATGTTAAGGAAAAGCAGACCAACGTAGATGATAACCAGAGACGGGGTGAGGTGTTTATTACTTGGTTTGTCATTATGATTTGGCCAGTAGGCCAGATACCTGTTAAATCCATTTTAACGAATAGTAATACGCCTATCACATTATTGAAAAGTATAAATGACATTAACCTTCCCCTGGGACGGCTATTAACCACCGCTCAGGGGCGGCGAGCTGACGTTTTTCCGGCCGCTCGGGAAGGCCTGATGTTGTCCGACAATGCGCCCGCTGTCGTTATTGCAGGCGGCGCGAGCGACGGCCTTCATGAGCACGGCGCGGGTGGAGATGCGGAGCCCGGCTAGGAGCTTATTCTTTGTTGCCCGCCTCGCTATAGTCTTTACGCTTCGACATCTGACCGATGCCGGGATTAAAATAATTACACGGATCGAGCTGTTGATAGAAGCGCCGCAGCGGCGGCGCGGGGTAAAGATGACCGACGTTGTGCTCGGCGGTAAATGCTCAAACCAGTCTTCATCATTGCGCCGCAAAGCGATGAAAAAACGCTTTTTTTCCTTCCTCCTCGGTGCAGGCGAAGAACTCGCCCTCATGCTCGGAGAAATAGTCGCTGAGGAAAGCCTGCGCCTCCGACACCCCCTCCGCGCTGACTTTGAGCAACAAATGATGTTCATAACGGTCCCGATACGCCTGCATGCGCGCCGGCAGGGGATCAGGCAGTAGGCGGCTAAAGAACTGCAACAGCCGATCGCCGCAGTGCGGCGGTAAAAAAGGCAGCCATTCCGCCAGTAAATCAAAGCGGTTTTTCAGCGCAAACAACGCCGGCAGGCGCGCCGTGCCCAACCAGTGGATCAGAAAAAAGGTATCTTTGCCGTAGCGGGCGGCAATATCATAAGTGTCGCGGTGTAGATACTCGCCGGAGAGGGGCAGATGGGTAAACCGGCTTAAGATGTGGCGCCGGATAGCGGTCAGTACCGAGGTCTGGTTGGTGCCTATATAAAACACCCGCGTGCCGCGGGCCATGGGAAAGGTATCCAGCCGTACGGCAAAGACCATCACTTTGCCGGCAGACCCCGAAGCCTCAAACAGCGTGCCGGGATCGGCATTGAACCGGGCGGGGGTAGGCTCATCGATATGGCGGACATGGTCGGTGTAACCTTTGTCGGAGCCGTCGCCGGTATCATAGCGAATGTCCTGCTCGTCGTACTCGTCCCGATCCAGGCGGGACAGCAGAGTTTCTTCATCCCCCGCCAGGGTAACGCTCAAGTGATTTATGCCCTCGGCATCGACGCGGGTAAACACGGATAATTGCGTATAGGCCGGCCCGCGCTGCACCAGGGCGCCGCCGGAATTATTGCACACGCCGCCGAAAACCGAGGCGCCGATACAACTGGAGCCTATCACCGAATGCGGCTCGCGTCGTTGATAAGCCTGATTTTGTTCATGCGGGTAGTGCTGAGGATGACAATATCGCGATCATAAGCATCGCCATCCGGGGTCGAACCGCCCGTCAGGCAGGTATTGGCGGCGTGGGGGATAACGATCGCGCCGGCATCGCCGCAAGCGTCGCGCCAGCGATAATGAGCGCCACAATGGCGACAATTTTGATAACAGCGAACCAAAATTCCATTTCGCCAAACATTTTCACCGTGGGGATGTTCAAGGTGACGAAAACCATTACACAGAGCATGGTGCTCATCCAGATGGAAAAACCGGGAAACCAGAATTGAAAATAAGCGCTGATGGCGACCACATCGGCGATACCGGTGACGACCCAGCAAAACCAATAGGTCCAGCCGGTAAAATACCCGGCCCACGGCCCAAGCAGGTCGGCGGCAAAATCGCTGAAGGATTTGTAGCTGAGGTCGGAAAGTAGCAGCTCTCACATTGCACGCATGACGAAGAACAGCATAAAGCCGATGATCATATAGACAAAAACGATTGACGGCCCCGCCAGACTGAGCGTTTTTCCTGAGCCCATAAACAGGCCGGTACCAATGGAGCCGCCAATTGCCATGAGCTGAATGTGTCGGTTGGTGAGCGTGCGCCGCAGCTTTTCGGGCGGCCGGGCATAGGGCGTGTCGCCAGGCCCTCATGGGACGAACCGCATAAGCGGCCATAAGATAATGTATTAATGCTCAAGAGGGTTAATGTTTTTTACTATGCCAAAAGCCAGTATGTACTGAATAATGATGACTAGGCTTGCTATTGATTCCGTTCTCTCCTCGACGCAATCCCTCCTTCTGGCGTTGCGGCGGCGCCGTTGACCGCGGCGGCCAGACCGTGACGGGGCGACGACGCATGCTGCGGCTACGGCGCTTGCGGCGGTGATAACCCGTACCGCCTGCGCGTCCTGGGGCTTAGCCAGGCAGTGCGTGGGGGCTTGTGGCCGGCGCCAGACCTTCTTTCGCCAGCGAATCGCGGGAGATATCGCCGATGGTTTTGGCGCCGGTCAGCGTCATCGCCACCCGCATCTCTTTTTCAATCAGCGCCAGCAAATGCGCCAGGCCGGCCTGACCCGCCGTCGCCAGGGCGTAAATATAGGCGCGGCCCAGCAGCAGCGTATCGGCGCCGAGAGCCAACATTCGCACCACATCAAGCCCGTTGCGTACGCCGCCATCGGCCAGAATGGCGATATCGCCCTTCACCGCATCGGCGATGGCGGGCAGCGCCCAGGCGGAAGAGAGCACGCCGTCAAGCTGCCTGCTGCCGTGGTTGGATACGACAATGCCGTCAGCGCCGAAACGTACCGCATCCCGAGCATCCTCCGCATCGAGAATGCCCTTTATAACCATGGGACCCTGCCAGAAATCACGGATCCACTCGAGATCCCGCCAGGAAATCGATGGATCGAAATTGTTGCCCAGCCAGCCGATATAATCTTCAAGCCCGTTAGGCGTGCCCAAATAGGCGGAAATATTACCCAAATCGTGCGGCCTGCCTCGCACGCCGACATCCCAGGCCCAGCCGGGGTGGATCATCGCCTGCCAATAGCGGCGCAGGGCGGCATTCGGCCCGCTCATGCCGGAATGGGCATCCCGGTAGCGGGCGCCGGGTACCGGCATATCAACGGTCAACACCAGCGTCGAGCAGCAGGCCGCCTTGGCACGCTCCAGGACGTTGCGCATAAATCCCCGATCCTTGAGGATATACAGCTGGAACCACATGGGACGTTTTATCGCAGAGGAGACCTCCTTAATCGTGCCGGCCGAGACGGTCGATAGCGTGAAGGGAATGCCTTTATCATCGGCGGCACGTACCGCCTGTACCTCACCGCGGCGGGCGTATATGCCGCACAGGCCCACCGGCGCCAGCGCTACCGGATTGCGACGCAGGGTGTATTCCGCGTAAGCGCCGCCGTCTAGGTATGGAACAAAAAAGGCGGTAGTTTACGTTCGGCCGCGGTGCGATAGTCGTTCGCTGCTGAGATAAACAAGCGTGTGGCGCTAGTCTGAAATACTTTCTTGACGGCCTGGCTGGAATATTTTACCGGAATTAGAATATGACCGCAGTGACATTCTTACGCTACCGCCGGGCTTTGTTGAATAAATCAGAGCTTGTGTGACTACGCCCCCCCTAGCAGATCGATTGTTATGCGATCCGGATGCTGTTCGGCATTCCTAACAGCGTCATTTTGTTAAGCGCTTTGACCATCGCCATTGCCTCACCTACCTGCGCATCATAGTCACGCAGACTTAGATGATAGCCCACTTGCTTTTTCCATACATCGTTACTGCCGCTTAGACGCTGATTCGCAACGGCGTAGTTACGCTCATGGTATCCAGTATGTCCGCTGGCGAGGAGCCGATTGCTCTGTCCGACAACGCTACCGGAATGAATGGTTAGGTTGGAATCTTGACGCTTTATCAGGCTAAAGAAGAGGCGTATGCGAACGACAATTTGAAACAAGGTAATCCGATAAATATGATCCTTTAACTACTGCCAAAACAGTAAGAATAGGGCTAATGATTACTGCTGCTGTTGTCCTTATTAAGCAAAGTTTTAAACGTCAAATAAACGTCATTCTGGTTTTGAGGGTCGTTCGCGCTTCTGCATGTTAATTAGATAGGCAGGTCATCGTGACCGGTCATCGCGGAGCACTATATGAAGTATCCCTTAATAGCTTTTTTACTTTCGTTGGCAGGCCTATCATCATCGACAGTGGGAGCTGCTGCGCCCAATACGCTTTACTTGATTGCCAATAACCAGGCAACGTTGGAAAGTGAAACAACGGCAAAACCAAAAATTTATTTGATATCCAGTTCATCACAATACGATGAAAACACGATAGGAGAGATTAAGGCGGTCTTTCAGCAACAAGGCTATTCTGTGGATAGCCGTTACCTTGATCAGCAACCAACGCCGTTGGGATACGTCAACACGGACGAGGTGCGTGCGGAAACGCTAATCAATGCGCTAACGGATGAGAATGTCAAGTATCTTTGGTTTGTCAGGGGAGGTTCGGGCGCTCTGAACCTCTATCCCTATTTATATCGTAATCGGGATAAAATCGCTGCCGCTTCCCCTAAAATTCTCATCGGGTTTAGCGATGTCACAGCCCTTCACCATTTTATCAATAATGTTATCAAATGGCCCAGTATCCACGGTATTCTAGCTTCCTTTAATAGTGAAATGTATGAGGTGGATAAGACTGAACAAATAAGCATGTATAGCGGTATACAGCAGGTTTTTCGGACCATCACGAATGGCATGACCTACACGGGGATCGAACCGCTCAATGTGTCCGCCCGGGCAGGCGGGCAAGGAACTTTAAACGGCGGCAATCTGACGTTAGTTCAATCGTTATTTTCAACCCGCTATGAGAAAAACTATGCCGATAAGGTTATGCTTATGGAGGATACCGGCGTCACTTATAAGCAACTTGACAGGACGCTCCATCAGCTTGAGTATAAGAAAAACTTTCATCCTAAAGCGGTTATCTTTGGGCAATTCTATAGTATCAATGCGAATAAAATTGAGAAAGATCTTTACCGTTATGTGCTGCAGGAATTTGCCAACCGGGTGGATTATCCAGTTTACTATTATCCCGAATTCGGCCACGGTAAAACTAACCAGCCTTTTATACTGGGTCAACAAATGCAAATTTTATGCAATGAACATTACCGTTATTGCAGTCTGACCCAGCCGCCTGTGAAAAGATAGCCAGTAATCCGACGATTCGCTCATGCCGCTGGGACAGCCCTGAAGCGGCACACTTAAGATATAAAGCATTGCCGGGGTGTTTAGATATTCCACCTACGACTAATCTGCGACCACTTTTCACGAAGCTAAAATAATGACGGGTCCACCTATTGACGATGGGTTACTATTTTTCCGCCACATATAAAAAAAATCACCTCAATATACACCATCTGCCCATCTTCGTGAGTCCGAAAGTGAAGTGTAATGTGGCCATAACGCCCATCGATTCAAGCGATAAGGCTACAGGACAACCAAAAACGTAGCGATAAAAAATGAGTTTACTCATGCACCCTGTTAACAACCCGGACCGGCATAATCGGGAAAGTATTTTTCGCGCAGAGAGGTCTTTGTCTGCTGTCGCGTCTTTATGGTCACATCTTCATACCCACTTCATCAGCGACCAACATTTGGTGAATACACACGCCGGCCATAACACGGAGGCGGCAGCTAAGGTCCCGTTATAATGCAAGCTTGCCGCATCGCCTGCAGCAAAAATTCCTGGCACGGTGGTTTGCTGAAAATGATCAACCCGTAGATATGGTCCCAATATGCCCTCTTTAAGCGCACAGCCTAATTGCGCGGGTAAATCACTGACTAGCGAAGTGCGGGCGCCAATGAAAAGGATATCAAGCGGGATAATTCTACCGTCTGCCAAACGCACCGTCTCAAGTTGATCATCTTGCCCGAGTGCTTCTACAATCGGGGAGCGTTCAACGGTGACGCCTCGCTTCTCAAACAGCGCCAGCATATTCGCATCGGGCTCGAAGGCAGATTCCTGGCAAAAATAGGTCGTCGGCCCGAGATCCGATAACAGTAATGCGACCATCGCTGAACGGGGCACCGTTGCCAGCATACCAAGACGACCATCCCTGTACTCATAGCCGTGACAATAGGGACAATTCACGACCGATTTTCCCCATCGCTCAATGAGACCGGGAATAGCAGGCAATTCATCCTTCACACCCATGGCAAGGAGTACCTTGCGTGCAAAGATAGTCTCTCCCGAGGCGAAACGCACTTCAAAGCCATTTTCTACGGGCTTTACCGCCTCGGCCTATTCCTTTTTAATCGTAACACTTGGATAGGCCAGTACTTCCGCTTCAGCAAGACATTTAATTTCAGCAGGAGAACGACCGTCTTGACCGGGAAAATCGTGTGATGCTGTGGCAAAGCGATTGCGGGGCTGAGACGCGTCGACAATAAGTGTATTTTGTCGAACGCGGCCAAGCTGCATTGCTGCAGATAGCCCTGAAAAACTTCCACCAATTCATTATCTTATGCCAGTGGCAACGCAAGATAATGTATAAACAGCGTGTTTGCAGTAAAAATGCTTTTCCCCGCAACAGTTATTGCTGATCGAGATTATCGTCGCAATGCAGATAAAATCGAGAAAGTTATTTACCAATATGTGCTGTAGACGTTCTACAGACAGATAAAGCCTTCTGACGATTATTAACGCGAGTGTTACCGCGGGGCCATTCAACTTGATTATACTGGTTCAACAAATTAATCTATTTTCCACTCGCGATTATTGTTATTAATCTCGGTCCCGCGGTATGCGGAGTTAGTGGGCTTAGGCAACCAGCAATGACCGCAAAAAGCGTAGATCTAACTGACCGTCAAGCGATGCCAGTCGCACATAGAGGGAAGCGGCGTCTGAAAGCAGTCGGCAAATTTTTGTCGCCGATCCTCATCGGAGAATCGTTCCATAAGTCCGCCCTTGGCGCTCAACCGTTGCGCCTTAAGCTGACTCCCATCCTTAATTTGCAAGGTCACGATGTGGGGCAGATTGTCGAACATCAGTTCCTCTCCAGCGCGCCAGGCCTCAATGATGAGCCGCTCAGGCCATTGCGCGGCGGCCCGACCGGCATAAAGTTCGCAAAAACCCTGTGGGCCCTCGATAATATCCCGTCTTCCACTCATACCTGTTGCGGCCAGGGCGGCAGCCTCAACAGCGTTGCGCGCCGCCATGCCGGCGTGAAAGGGCTTTAGCGGGGTGCCAAATTGTCCTTTAACGCCGCTGGCCAGACTGACAGCGATACTGAGTGCGTGCGCTATGCCCGCTTCACCCACCCAGGCCTGGGCCTGTAGGCCGATGAGATAGGCATCGATCAATGCCGTACTCTCACGCTCGTCCGCCAGGGCAACCGCCAGCAGCGTGGGGACCAACACGGCCGACGCATCACTCATACCGGGTGCGAAGTTATCGTCATAATCAATGGTGTGGGCGGCGGTGGCGTTAATCAAGGCCTGAATGGCGGGGCGGTGCCCAGGCATCGCTTACGGCGCGGGTGGAAAAGTCATTCCGGCCCGCGTAAAGGCAGGCCAGCGTATCGGTAATGGCCTCCAGCGCCAGGTTTCGGGCCTGCGGCGTAAACGTTTTGGGTTGCGCGCACCAGGAGGCGATCGTTTCGATCACGGTCATGATAAAATGTCCTTTGGATGGAACAAAAAGCAGTTGCAGAAGCTGGCCAGCCTGAAAACGGTTCACCCCCCGTCCGGGCGTATCGGTGTCTACACGATGAACAATGACCAAAGTCATTGAAGGCACCACCAGGCAGAAATGCCCCCCTGCGCCTTGTGCCGAATTCGCACCATAGGCGCCCCGGCAGCCAGCGTGCGAGATGGGCTGTGTGCTAGTCCGTACACCAGTGCGCCGCTATCACCTGGTGTTGGTCCCGCGCGCCCTGCTGCAAAATTTTGTGCTGACGCCGTGGGGGGGGAGCAGGCGCAGGGCATTGCGGCGGTAATGGCACAAGAGGGGTATCTTTCGGTGGAGGTGGCTAAGGAATCGGATTTGACGGACGCAGAGGTCAAAGCGAAAATCGCCCACTGCGACGTTTTTATGCTCGGTACACTCTTTCAACCGCCTTTTCGCCGTTGGAGAACGCGACGCTGCCTTACAAACCGCAACCCGATGAGACGAGTGATCGTTACCTTGCCTGGTTGCGCTATGCGGCGGCACAAGGGAAAACGCGTATCCATTTATCCCTGCGGACGCCTTACGACATCGTCAATTATGCCGCAGACGTTGACGCCGCTGTCGCCGCCTATTCCTATTATTGCTATGACAACGGCGTTTGGGGCAGCCATGCCATGATCTCGCTGGTCGAAGTCTTAACGGGTCAAAGTTCGCCACAGGGAAAACTTCCAGTTAACACGTGGCATCATTACAATGAGAAGACCAATTCCGGTACTGTAGCTTACCCCCGTGGGTTTGGGCTCAGCTGGTAACCAAGAGAGGTGTGCGCCTGAGGCGGCGCAGGCCGGTTCACCAATCGGTGCTGATACGAGCACAGGCAAGTCGGTAGAGTTGTTCGCAGTCGGTTTTAACAGCGTCCGGACTGTGTCGCGATTCATTTACTTATTTCAGGCTCTACTTCAGGGAGACAACAGTGCGGCGTTACAAAGGAATGGTTTTTTGGCTGGTGTTCTTCGTTTGGCTAGGGGGGCTTGCCGGCTGTGGGCAAAAACGAGTGTCGGAGCGTCCATCGCCGCCACCCCGTCAATCCCAGGCGCCCGAGATGCGCGGCATTTGGTTGAGCACCGTTTACGGACTCGACTGGCCCGCACCTTCGACGCTTGAGGCACAAAGCGACGCGCAACGGATCCAACAGCAACAAAGCGCGCTCGTCGCAAAGCTGGACAACCTGGTAAGGATAGGTATTAATACGATGTTCTTTCAGGTCAAACCCGACGGCACCGCCCTTTATCGTTCCGCCCTGTTACCGTGGTCGGAGGTCCTTACGGGGACGGTCGGTCGGGATCCGGGTTACGATCCTCTGGCGTTTATGCTGTCCGAGGCCCACAAGAGAGGCTTGAAGGTCCATGCCTGGCTCAATCCCTATCGGGTCACGCTGAACATCCGACCCGAAACCGCCACAGCGCTGAGGGCCACGCTGCGAGCATCACCGGCCAGCGTTTATGCTCTACATCCCGACTGGATCCGCATTGCCAGCGGCCGTTACGTCCTCGATCCCGGTTTGCCCGATGTGCGCCAATGGATCGTCAGCGTGGTGACCGAGCTGGTCAAAAATTACCCGGTCGATGGTATTCAGTTCGACGATTATTTCTATTATGAAACCCCGGGTTCCAGGCTGGATGACGATGCCACTTACTGCCTGTACGGTCAGGGGTTTTCCAACAAAGCCGATTGGCGGCGCAACAATACCTTACTGATGGTCCAGCAAGTGTCCCAGGCGATAAAATCTCTTAACGCGCAGGTTGCTTTTGGCATCAGCCCCTCCGGCGTTTGGCGCAACGCGGCGGATGATCAGCGCGGTTCGGCTACCCAGGGCGGGGGGCCTGCGTATGATACCGCTTACGCCGACACCCGGCTGTGGGTTGAAAGAGGTCTGCTGGACTATATTGCCCCGCAGCTGTACTGGCCGGTGGGGCGCCAGATCGTGCGCTATGATGTGCTAGCCAAATGGTGGGCGGAGGTGGTTCGCCATACCCACACCCGGCTCTATATTGGCGTAGCGCTATATAAAATAGGCAGTCCGACCAAAGCGGAACCGGATTGGGGCGTGGCGGAGGGGATCGCGGAGTTGAGAAGGCAGTTGGATATTAACGAGGCCCTACCTGAGATCAACGGCACCATTTTGTTCAGTGAGTCCTATCTCAGCCAGCCACAGACCGCAGCGGCGGTGAACTATCTGCAATGCTGCTGGGCCGTTGGATCGAGGCAACTAAAACGGACATGCCCCATCCTTAGCGGCGGGGCGTCCGGTGGGGGTTATATGCCGCACAGCGCAGACGGTAATTGCGGAAACCGTTGATGAAAAAGACTGCGGCAAACATCAGGGTGAATAACAATACGATCGTCGCCCCCGGCGAGCTGTCCAGGAAGAAGGAAACGTACACGCCCAAGAAGCTGCTGGTGATGGCAATGGCGACGGAGGCCAGCATCATCGACCAGAATTTGCGGGTGATGAGGAAGGCTATCGCCCCGGGGGCAATCAATAACGAGACCGACAAAATAATCCCCACCGCTTTCAGCGCCGCTACGATCGTCAGCGCCAGGAAGCACAGCAGGCCGTAATGTAACAGGCGCACATTGAGTCCGGAGGCTTTGGCCTGGACCGCGTCAAAGGTTTGGAGTACCAGATCTTTCCATTTTACGGCGATAAACAGCACCGTGGCGGCAGAGGTGAGCGCCGCCTCGATAAGATCATCCGCACCAATCCCCAGCATATCGCCAAATAATATATGCTGTAGATGAAGCGTGGATTGCACTTTGACATACATCACCAGCCCCATGCCGAACATACCGGAAAATACGATGCCCATTAGCGTATCATGCTTGATTCGACAGTTGTTTTTCAAAAATCCGGTCGTCATGGCGCACACCAGACCCGCCACGAAAGCGCCGACCGCCAGCGGCAGGCCGACCATATAGGCAACGATGACGCCCGGGAATACCGCATGGCTCATGGCGTCGCCCATGAGCGCCCATCCCTTCAAGACCATCAGACATGACAGCAGCGAGGCGGGAACAGCAATCAGCAGCACAATCAAGAACGCATTATTCATGAAAACAAAGTGAAAGGGCATCAGTAAAGTGTCTGAAAGGCTCATCCTTATTTCCTTAATTCAATTCGGGCACGTTTACGGGAAGCCAATAAACCGTGCCGCGGCGCCAGAACGAATGCCAGCAAAAAGAGGAGGGTTTGCAGTGAAACGATCAACCCGCCCGTGGCGCCGTCCAGAAAGTAACTGCTATAGGCGCCGACGAAGCTGGTTAGCGCCCCCATCGGCACTGACACCATCAGCAAACGCGGGAACCGATCGGTCAGCAACCAGGCGGTAGCACCGGGGGTGACAATCATGCAAATGACCAGAAAGGCACCGACCGTTTGCAGCGCGGCAATCGTAGAGGCGGCCAGCAGGGTGAAGAACAAACATTTCAGCCCTACCGTATTGATACCGACGGAGCGGGCGTGGTTCTCATCAAAGAACACCACCATCAGGTCTTTCCACTTAAGCAGCAATATGGCCAGCGAGATGAAGCCAATTAGAGCCAATTGCACGATATCGGACGGTGCAATGACCAGCAGGTTGCCCAGCATAATCGTTTCGATATTCATGGCGGCAGGACGCAGCGACAGCATAAAGAGCCCGAACGCAAAGAAGGACGAGAACGTCAGACCGATAATGACATCTTCTTTCAACTTGGTTCGTTGATTGATAAAGAGCATGGCATAGGCCGCTAGGCCGCCGGAGAGAAAAGCGCCTGCCGATAACGGCATGCCTAACATCCTGGCGCCGGCGACGCCTGGGACGATGGAATGCGACAGCGCATCTCCCATCAGGGACCATCCTTTTAGCATCAGATAACAGGAAAGAAAGGCGCAGACGCCACCGACCAAAGCGGAAACCCACATGGCATTGCGCATATAGTCGTAGGTGAAGGGCTCAAGTAATACGTCAAGCATACATTCCTCAGCAGGCTTCTGGCGTCAACAGATTATCGTCCCAGGCAAGCTGATGAAGCGCGCCATCAAAAGCACGCTCGATATTGCTTCGGGTAAAGATTTCCCGGGTCGGTCCACAAGCCATCACGGTCCCTTTTACCAATACGGTCATGTCGCAAAACGTCGGCACCGAACCGAGATTATGAGTGGAAACCAGGATGGTCCGGCCTTCATCGCGCAGACCGCGCAGCAGGGTGACGATCTGTTTTTCCGTTTTCAGATCGACACCCGTAAAGGGTTCATCCAACAGTATCAGTTGGCCATCCTGGGCAATGGCCCGCGCCAGAAAAACCCGTTTACGCTGGCCGCCGGAGAGCTCACCAATCTGACGTTTTCGCAGCCCGCTCATGCCAACACGCTCCAAAGCGCATGCCACGGCATCCCTGTCTGCCTGACGCGCGATACGCATCATTCTCATATGGCCGTAGCGGCCCATCATGACCACATCCTCCGCCAGCACGGGAAAGTTCCAGTCCACTTCTTCCGACTGGGGAACGTAGGAGACAAGACGCCGTTTCAACGCCTTCGCCGGCGGGTGGCCCATGACGCTGATTTCGCCGCTGGCCAGGGTAATAAACCCCATAATTGATTTGAATAGCGTCGATTTGCCGGAACCGTTGACACCGACCAGACCCGCAATCACTCCATGAGGGATAGCAAATGTCGCCTGTTTTAACGCCAGATGGCCGTTGCGGTAAATCACCGTCGCCCGGCTGACATCAAGTGCTGTTGCGCCCGCCGGCGCAACATTTAGGTTGGATTCGCCGCGCTCAATCATGCTTAACCCCGGCGGTCATGCCTTCCGCCACGGTATCCGCCGTGACGCGCAGCAGATCAAGATAGGTTGGTGTCGGGCCTGTGGGCTCGCTTAAGGAATCCACATACAAAACGCCGCCATAATGGGAGCCGGTCTCACGTGCGACTTCACGTGCCGGTTTATCGGAAACGGTGCTCTCGCTAAATACGGCCGGGATACGGTATTTTTTGACGGTGTCCACAACTTTGCGAATTTGCTGCGGTGTGCCTTCCTGATCGGAGTTAACCGGCCAGAGATAGAGCTCTTTCAGCCCGAAGTCCCGGGCGAGGTAGGAAAAGGCACCTTCACTCGTCACCAGCCAACGTTGCGCAGCGGGGATTTGCGCCAGTTTTTCTTTTACCGGGGCGATTTCAGCATTAATTTTCTGCTTGTAGACTTCCGCATTTTCCTTATAGGTTTGGCTGTGCGCGGGATCATATTTAATTAGCGCATCGCGGATATTGTTGACATAAATGATGGCATTATCCGGGGACATCCAGGCATGCGGATTCGGTAAACCGCTGTACGGCCCCTCGACGATACCAATGGGGACCACCCCTTGCGACACGACGACGTCTGGCACATTATGTAACTGCTGATAGAATTTTTCGAACCAGCGTTCAAGATCCAGCCCGTTCGACAGTAACAATTGCGCGCCTTGGGTACGCTGGATATCCCCCGGTGTCGGTTGGTATTCATGAATTTCTGCCCCGGGCTTGGTGATAGATTCGATATCTGCTGCATCACCGGCAACATTTCTTGCCATATCCGCAATCACGGTAAATGTGGTGACTACTTTAAATTTATCGGCTGCGGGTACGGATAACGAGGTCAGCAGCAGCGATAGTGTCACGGCGGACATAAAACATTTTGCTCTAATTTTCATAGTGTAAAGGTTCCCTAAATGCTTAACAACGAGACAGCGTGCAAACAGTAGGTAGCATAAGCGGGGAACGTCTATATGTAAACACTAATGAGAACAGTTATCATTAGTTTTTCGTTGTGGTTTCGTTTAACATCACGTTTGTTGGCGTGATTTTCCTTTGCGGCCGCAGGGAGTCCGTGCAGGATTAAACGGCAAATCGACAAAAGGGTAAAACGGTAAACGCCGGACGGCGATACCCCCTAAGCGAAACAAATCAGTAGGCGGTTGCTTAGCGCGGAAGATTCAAAACAGACGCTACACGCTATTTTTTGCTCGCGAGAGGTGAAGGTGTGCGTCATAGACCGCAGCCATCAAAGGCGACATAAGACAAAATGGGTTGCCCTCGGCAAGAGGCCTATTGCGCGCGATTATTTAGTCACTCGGGGCACAAACGTATCCGATAGTGTTCATCATGAATAATGAAATAGATTGTCATTGCTTGATATGATGACGATTTACTCTTTTCTCTAAACAGGGAGAAATAAATTCATCGATAAGCTCACGGCAACGGGAAGACCTATTTCACCTACCCGACAGCAGTATCTAACAAAATCGTTTACGCCAAGGAGGCGAACATTATTATGTCAAACACTATCAGCGTAAGTAAATATGTCGCTCAGCCGGCGCTGTGCCATGGGCATGTTCCTACACCTGCTTCACGCGCCTATATTGCCTGGCAACAGGGGAAACTCTATACCGGTCAATTAAATCAGCGTGAGGCCTGTAAATTCTTTCCCGCGTTTACCTCGGGTCTTGCCGATCCTGTCGCGCCGACGGATATCAATAATATGCTACCGCCGCCGGATGGCAAAATTGCCAGCGCTAATCAGGGTAATAGTGAATTCCTGGATGAGCCCGGCACGCATTGGGAAAAACATAAAGTCGCTGCCGGTGAGCTGTTAAAGTTCTTCTGGACTTACAGCGCGATATATCTGACCCGGCGCTGGAATTATTTCATCACCCGCCAGGACTGGGATCCCAGCGCGCCATTAAAGCCATTCCCAATTCGACGCGAAGCCGTTTTTCAAGGTTGAACTTACCGAGCAGCCTTTCTGGAGCAACGGCACAGCGTTGACTCCGCCTGATCCGACTATACATGATGTCATGTTGCCACAGCGTTCAGGCTATCACGTCATTTTGGCCGTATGGGAAGTGGCGAACACGGGTAATGCATTTTATCAAGTGATTGATGTGGGGGGCGTCAGCCGATGCCAGCCGAATGGGAAATTACATTGTTTATCGTGATGGGGTGGCCCTGATAACGCTGCCGAGTTGAGTTATAAGGATACCGGGCTCGAGGCCGGCACGACGTATCGCTACTACATCATCTCCAGGGATGTGTCTGGTCAGGTATCCGCCCGAGTAATACACTAACGGTGTCCACTGAAGAGAAAGAAGATGACCAACTGGGAAATTATCCGGAATGGAAATTGATGACTTCCTACTGGTCACCGGGAGGAGATGATTATCTGACTCTGTGGCGTCCGCTAAGTTAACGCTTTGCTATTTTGTTGTCAGTGGACACGCCTGTATCCACTTTATTTTATTCCGTGTGGTGTCCCCTTAACCCGTCATCGGTAAGCCATAGTGAGATTATAAAGTTGCATTTGGCGGTATTGTATATTTCTTCAACGATATTATGAAATAGTAGTCTGGGTATCTTAGCGGCAGCACCATCAGTTTAAAAATGGCGTCAACGAAGCCCTGAAAGCCCTTAACGAAAGGCCAAACACGCGTTTCATCATCAGAACAGTGGTGATAGCCATATCTGCGTAGTGAAGCGGCCGGCCACGCTGTTCAGGCGTTGTTTTTTCCGTCCATGCAACAATTGCCGACTCATCCAGCCATATCGTCAGAGCCCCGCGCTGCTTGAGAGCTTTATTGTAAGTGGACCAGTTGGTTATTTTAAACTTTTGCTTTGCCATGGAGTGCAGATGTTGAAATGACGGTAGTGATCTGAGCAGACGATCACCTAAAAGTTATATTTATTCAACAAAGCCGCTTTACTGTCTTTACTGGAGAATAGGATAACCCGCAATTGTTGGGATTAGACGCTTATGCACTGAGCGGCGTTGTTTTCACCGACGGCTGAATTTACAGCGAACTGCGTGAAATCGGTGAAACGTATGGCTGTAAAAGTGTCGCCCACTTTTGCTACTTGAAACTAACAATACACCCTGTTTTCAAATGCAAATTATAATTTTGGCTAGCGTAAGAGGGGATGGTGTAAGCGTTAAGGGCCGCCTCTACCTTTACGGGGTGCCCAGCTATGTATTAATGATCCCGGGCTGTTCCTGTATTCCGACTTAGGCTCGTCGTCTCGGCATCTTCGTGTCGCGTTTTTTCTATTGCATGCACATTAATATCGCTAATTATGAGCCAGCTTAAATACGATGCCGAGGCGTCTGTTGTATGAGACTAATTCTTGGTCAACAATGACTTAATTGCCACATTAAAAATGGCTTAAATCAACGCTTATTGAAATATATGCCTCACACAAATTTAACTTTTCATATAAAGCTTGTTGCATTACTTTTACTAAAGGACTTCTTTCAAATACATTCCTCATTGAAAATAAATAACGAAGAATTTCAATAACTTTAACTGGGTCTTTGGGTATATTCTTACTAAGAATATTGTTTGCTAAATTATCAACCAGCTTCATATGAGTCAATTCATTACGCGATCCCAATGTTAAGTTTGCCAAATGGGGCGCTACGTTGAAGTTTTTTTAAAAAACGTGTAATCGTTCATCTTTTATTGTGTCAGAGAGGTGCTTATAAAGTGTTTGAGGATTAAACGCAGACAGTGTGTTTGTGGTGGTGTTTAAGTGTCTTGTTTTGTAAGCATCGTTTAAAACTTTCAAGTGAACATAACCATAATCTATACTCTTGTGTGTTTTCAATTTCGCATAATATGAGACTACCTTGTCGGTAAGGCGTTTAGAACTTGTGAAATCCTCTTCTGTCGAGATGCGGCCAGTCAAAATCACTGTCAGATCATGAAGTAAGTCTGAAAAGCAATTAACTACCTTTGTCCCATAAACAGTGTCATTACTATCAAGGAAATTGGCGAGCCTTCTATTGATAATATTATCTAAATATAATTTTATTGCAGGATCGTTGATTTTATCATTCTCCCACAATAAGTCATATCTTACTTGTTCTTCAATCCGATCTCTGTGAATAATAACGTGATGCTTAGGAGATGTCGAAGATATATTAGCAATTGGCGAAGGTGTTATTAACCTAGAGTCATTCAGTGGAGGGATTACAGTATAATTTATTATTATCTTAGAGGTGGGCTCAAAGGCGCTGGTTTTGATAATAGGCGTCGCCAACGTGGAAGTAGGTAATGTCACGGTCGGAGTAACTGACGGAGGTATAGGGGGATGAGTTATGCTCATTTATCTGAAGCGAGCAAAAAGCGTCGAAGCGTTGCTGCCATGGCTGTACCTGCGAGGCATATCCACCGGTGATTTTCATGAAGCCCTGGGGGCGCTACTCGGTGAAAAAGTCCATGGCCTCTCCGCGAGTACCATCAGCAGACTGAAACAGCAATGGCTTGAAGAGCACAGGCAATGGTGCCTGCGTGATTTAAGCGATACGCGCTACGTTTATTTCTGGGCTGATGGCATATACAGCCATGTCAGGCAAGATGATCGCCTTTGCCTACTGGTCAGTATCGGCGTCACTGAGCATGGACGTAAGGAGTTGGTTGCGGTCGAAGAGGGTTATCGAGAATCAGAAGCAAACTGGGCCGAATTTCTCAATGGCTTGCAAGCAGGTGGCCTAACCGTATCTCCCAAGCTGGCTACGGGAGACGGTGCCCTTGGTTTTTGGAATGCAATGCAAAGATATTCCCGGACACGCAGTACCAACGCTGTTGGGTGCACAAAACGGCTAATCCCAAAACCATGCAACCGAAAGTTAAGGCTGAGCTTCGGGAGATCTGGCTAGCAGAAAGCCGCGATGCCGCTAGTGACGCTTTTGATGTTTTGTTGGCAAGGTTTTCAGCGAAGTATCCTGCAGCGATGAAGAAGCTGGAGAAAGATCGAGAAGAACTGCTGGCATTCTACGACTTTCCGTTAGAGCACTGGGCATCAATAAGAACGACAAAGCCGATTGAATCGGCTTTTGCGACTGTGAGGCTACGAAGCAGACGCGCAAAGAAGTGTGGTTCGAGAGAAACCACCCTGTCAAAATTTCAGGATGGAGAACAGATTCAAGAAGCATCAGAGCAGAACGTAGCCTGACGCCATACACAGATTTAATAATAACTCCCGGCACGCTGGTGGTGACGAAAATAGCGGTGGCCTGGCTGGTGGCGTCGATTGCGTCGCGGGTGTTGCCGGTCAACGGTGTCGAGGTCGGTTTTTTTGCCGAGCTGTCGACGCTGGCGCTGGTGGCGTCGATGGACATGACCAACGGCGGCTTATATGCCTCCATTATGCAGCAGTACGGCAGCAAGGAAGAAGCCTGTGCCTTTGTATTAATGTCTCTGGAGTCCGGGCCGTTGGTGATCATTATCGGCACGGCGGGCATCGCTTCCTTTGAACCGCAGGTGTTCGTCAGCGCGGTATTGCCCTTTATCATCGGCTTTGTATTCGGCAATCTGGATCCGGTACTGCGGGAATTTTTTACTAACGCGGTTCAGACGCTGATCCCGTTCTTCGCCTTTGCGCTGGGCAACACCATCAATTTGGCGGTCATTGCCCAGACCGGGTTGTTGGGGATACTGCTGGGCCTGATGGTCATTATCATTACCGGCATCCCGCTGATTTTGGCTGACCGCCTTATCGGTGGCGGTAGCAACGCCGGCGGTGATTGCCGGCATGGCCCCCCCAGTTTGCGCCCATGGCGCCGGCGGCGATGTCAGTGATTGTCACCTCGATTCTGGTGCCGGTGATAACCGCGCTCTATTCTCGCCGCGTTAAGCGGGGGCGCGGCCGGCCAAGGACAGGTTTAAACCGGCCGGGCTATCACCGAGCGGTTTTCCATCCGTACTTCGGCGAGGGTCACGTCAAGGGTATCGCCCTGACGGTAGCGTTCCTCGCCTTTCACCTGCACGGTGCCTGTGTCCTGGCTGCACACTAGCTCGTCGCGCACGCTGTGGATGAAGGGGGCTGGGATGAACGCCACCGCGCCATTGTTGAGTAAGCGCACCCGCATGCCACCGCGCGAGATGTCGATGATTTCCGCCGCGAAGCGACTGTCGCTGCCGGCTTTCGGTTGCAGGAAACGGGCATAAAGCCAATCGCCGACGTCCCGTTCCGCCATACGGTTCTGGCGGCGGCGCTCGGCGAGACGCAGCGTGACTTCTTCATTCGGCCGTTCGGCGTCGCCAACGCCAATCAGGGCCTTAAGCAGGCGGTGATTGATCATATCGCCGTACTTACGGATTGGTGAGGTCCAGGTAGCATAGGCGTCCAGTCCCAGACCAAAGTGGGGGCCTGGCACCGTGCTGACTTCGGCAAAAGTCTGAAAGCGGCGAATGCGGCTGTCCAGATAGCTGGTGGGCTGGGCGTCCAACCGCCGGCGCAGGGCGCAAAAACCTTCCAGAGTCAGGAGATCGGCGGGGTCGACCTCGATCTGGTGACTGTGCAGAATGGCGACCGCCTGATCCACCAACAGCGGGTCGAAGCCGTGGTGCACGTTATACAGCCCATAACCCAGGCCGTCGCGCAGCACGCGGGCGGCGCAGACGTTGGCGGTTATCATCGCCTCTTCGATCATGCGGTTGGCGATGCGACGCGGCTCGACAACAATATCATCCACATTGCCCTTCTCATTCAGCACGAAGCGATAATCAGGACGATCCTTGAACACCAGCGCGTGACGCTGCCGCCAGGCGCTACGTGCCAGGCAAACGTCATGCAGCAGGCGAATCTGATCGGCAATGGCCTCGGTTTCGGGCTGCCAGGAACCGAGGTTTTCCAACCAGTCGGACACATTGTCGTAGGCCAGTTTGCCCTTGGATTCGATCCAGGCAGTGAAAAAGCGCGCATCGTCGGCCAGGGTCCCGTTAGGGCGCACCGTAACGCGGCACGCCAGCGCCGGGCGCCGCTCGTGGGCGCGTAGCGAGCACAGATCATCGGACAGCGCCCGCGGCAGCATGGGAATATTGAAACCGGGTAGGTAATTGGTGAAGGCGCGCTCGCGGGCGATGTTATCCAGCGGACTGCCTGCCGGCACCCAGGCGGTTGGATCCGCGATGGCGACGGTCATGACCCAGGCACCGTTCGGCGCCGGTGCCAGATGGATAGCGTCGTCCATATCTTCCGTGCTGGCGCTATCGATGGTGATGAAATCGAGCGCGGTAAGATCCTCGCGCGCCGGCCCGTCTTCCTGCAGGCTAACTCCTTCCGGCATGGTCGGCGCAGCGCGTTCAAGATTATGGCGGGCTAGTGTCACCCACCAGGGGGCGAAGTGATCGTCGGCGCGAGTGACCAGTGCGGTAATTTCGGCATAAAACTGGCGATCGCCTTTCAGCGGGTGACGACGCATTTCCGCGACCGCCCAATCGCCGGTTTGAAACATCTGGTCGACGCCGTGCTGCGGTCGCGTGGGGATAACCTCTTTGATAAGCGGATGATCCGGCACAACGGCAAGACGTTCGTCTTTGACCTGTACCCGACCAATGAAACGCGTGAGAAAGGGCTCAATGAGTTCTTCCGGCTCGGCAATCTCCCGCTCTTTTTCTGTGCGCACTACGGCCGAGATTTTATCGCCGTGCATCACTTTCTTCATGAAGGGCGGCGAAATGAAATAGCTTTTCTGGGCATCGACCTCAAGGAAGCCGAACCCTTTCTCAGTGCCTTTAACCACGCCTTCGACACGCGGTGTCTGGGAATGCAGTTGCTGTTTTAGCTGCGCAAGCAGCGGATTGTCTTGAAACATAATGTCCGGAAAAAGTGGATTGTAATGTGCTGAGTAGCGGCAGATAGTTTTACTCGATTCGGTCTGCGGCGGCAAGCTTACCGGTCATATGAAGCTAAAAAAACCACTCGGTTGACCCGGGGTGGTTTTCAGGGAGAGGGGACGAGCGATGAGCGTGCCCCTTGTCGTGTTGAGCCGGCGCGGCCGGCCGATCACAATATGCGCTGAGTCGACGGCGTCAGTTTGACCGGGACCAATTTGGAGGTCAGGGTAAAGGTGCCGTCACCGAAACTGGATAGTGGCACCAGCGGGTTGGTTTCCGGGTAATAGGCCGCCAGGTTACCGCGCGGGATAGCGTAGCTGACCGCTTTAAATCCCGTCACTTTGCGATGCACACCGTCATGCCACAGGGTTTCGATATCGACCCGATATACCTCCTTAAGACCCAGCTTGGCCAGATCCTGCGGGTGAATAAACACCACCTCCCGCTGGCCATAAACGCCGCGATAGCGGTCATCCAGGCCATAGATGGTGGTGTTGTACTGATCGTGGGAGCGCAGGGTTTGCAGGGTGAAAGGCGCATTTTCGCCCTGCAACTGCGGTATGAGCGCCTCAGGCAGTGGGGCGGCGCTATTGCCGAGATAGAATCCCCCCCGGCGCGTCGCAGCGGCGGTTAAAATCGGTAAAGCCCGGCTGGGTGGCGGTGATGTGATCGAGAATCAAATCGTAGTTGCCCGCGAGCTCGCGCCAATTGAGCTTGTCCTCGCCCAATACCGCGGCGGCGATACCGGCGACAATCGTGGTTTCGGAACGCAACTGGTCGGAAATCGGCGGGTTAACCCCTTGAGAAGCATGCACCATGCTGGAGGAATCTTCGACGGTAATATACTGATCGCCGCTGGCCTGGGTATCGAGGTCGGTACGGCCGAGCGTCGGCTGGATGAGCGCATCCTGTCTGGGCAACAGATGGCTGCGGTTAAGCTTGGTACTAATATGCACGGTCAGGGCGCAGCGCTGTAGCGCGGCCTCGGTGCGCGGCGTATCCGGCGCGGCGGCTGCCAGATTGCCGCCGAGGGCTTTTCGTCGATTCCCATGGTGCGGTTGCCCTGAACGTTGCTGTGACCGCGTACCGTGAATAGGCCGGCCCCCGGTTTACCCAACTGGCCGAAGAGCCGTTGCAAATTGACGATTTCGCGCACCGTGGCGACGGAATGCTTGTGCTGGGTTATCCCCATTGCCCAGGTACAGATAACCCGCCTGGCGCCGCAGTAAATTTCCGCGACCTCGCGCAAATCCTGCTCGCTGAGGCCGGACTGTCGGGTCAACTGCTGCCAGGAGGTGGCGTCGACGGCGGCGAGGTACGTCTCCACGCCTTAGGTATGGGCGCTGATAAAAGCGTCATCGAAAAGGCCGTCTTCTCCGCGCGCCAGATGTTGACGATGGGTTTCCAGCAGCGCTTTGACTATCCCGCGCACCGCCACCATATCGCCGCCCAGATTGGGTTGAAGGTAGCGCGAGCTGATACGCCCGGATTTTGGCGTGATAACTTCCAGCGGTTTTTGCGGATCGGCGAAACGTTCAAGCCCGCGCTCGCGCAGATTGTTGAAGCTGATGATGCTGGCGCCGTGACGCAGACTGTGCAGCATACGGGGATGGTTGGTGCCGGGGTTCTGACCGAAAACGAAAATGGCGTCGGCCAAGTCAAAATCGTTAAGGCGAACGGTTCCTTTCCCGACGCCGATACTTTGCTTCAGGCCGCTGCCCTCATGGCACATGTTGGAACAATCGGGAAAATTATTGGTGCTGAACATCCGGCCAAACAGCTGATACAGATAGGACGCCTCATTGCTGGCGCGCCCGGAGGTGTACAGCTCAAGCTGATTGGGATGCGTCAGATCATGCAGATGACTCCGGATAAGAGCAAAGGCCTCTTCTCAGCGAATGAGCAGATATTTATCACTTTCGGCGTTATAGCGCAGTGGCTCCGTCAGCCGACCCTGATACTCAAGAAAATCTTAAGGTGTCGTTATTATCGCCCCAGGCGCAGCCCGGGCAGTCAAACCCTTTTGACTTGTTAACGCGCAGCAGATTGCGGATATTTTTAAAAGTCTGTTTGCTGTCCAGCACATAGCGGGTGGTGGATTCCAGAGCTCCCCAGCCACCCGTCGCGCCGTCGTAAGGTTTTATCACAGGTTTGAATTTCATAATTAGGGTTTCGCAGATAATAACTTCGATGGGATGTTAAATTTTGTTTAACGTTTTACTCCAATTGCGTAAAAGTTTAATCGCGCCGCCGGCAAGCGTCTAATCGAAACGCTTTATCGCGGTATAGAGTGCGGTTATTGCACGCTATTTGTGATCTTGTTCATATTCCTGGCCTCAACCCCGCCCGAGTTCCTCGTCGCCGCTGGCCCTGTCTCATACTGACGGAGTCGTTCAATCTGGAGTGGCCCGCGTGATGAAAGAGATAGGCAGCAAAATTCATGGGTTTGGCAAAGCGTTGATGATGCCGATTTCGGTGATCGCCGCCGCCGGGATTTTCCTGGGATTGGCGGCGGTGATGCAAAAACCCGTGGTGACCGGCGAGGCTTTTGCCCGGCTGCATTACCCGCAGATGATCATCGGCTTTATCCGTCAGGTGGCGAGCGCACTGTTCGCCAACCTGCCGCTGTTTTTCGCCGTCGCCAGCGCTATCGGCCTGGCGCGGGAGGAGAAACCGACGGCCGCCTTTGCCGCGGTAATCTGCTTCATCAACCTGCACGTGGGGGTAAGCGCTTCGCTGGCGGCGCATAGCGCACGCGGCATGTCGCAGACCGAGGCGATGATGTATGCCGCGCAGTTCACCCCGACGCTGGGCATTTTTTCTATAATATGAGCGTGCTCGGCGGGGTCATTGCCGGGCTGGTGACGGTGGCGCTGCATAACCGTTTTTATACCGTGGTGTTGCCGACCGCCATCAGTTTCTTCGGCGGTCGACGCTTCGTGCCGATTGTCACGGTGGTCGTGCTGCCGCTGGTGGGACTCGGCCTGTCGTTCATTTGGCCTGCCATCGGCCACGGCATCGCCTGGGTGGGGCAGCTCATCGGCAAAAGCGGCGCCCTCGGGATGTGGCTGTACGGTTTTTGCGAGCGGCTGCTGATCCCAACCGGCCTGCACCATATTTTGAACGAAACGGTGCGTTTTACCCCTATCGGCGGCATAGTCACGGCGGATCACCAGACGCTGGTCGGGGCATTAACCATCTTTAACACCTCGCTCACCCATCCCGGTCTGCTAAGCGACGACGTTATCCGTCACGCTACGAGTTTCCTGGAGCAAGGTAAGATCCCCACCATGATGTTTGGCTTACCGGGCGCGGCGCTGGCGATGTATCACTGCGCGCGGCCCGAACATAAAGAACGCGTCAAGGCGCTAATGCTGGCCGGCGGTCTGGCCTCGTTCACCACCGGAATCACCGAACCGCTGGAGTTCTGCTTTATTTTTGTCTCGCCGGTGCTGTTTATTTTCCACGCGGTGTTGAGCGGTGTTGCGTTTATGCTGATGGATATGCTGCATGTAATGATTGGCAATGTGCAGGGCGGCGCCATTGATCTGGTTATCTTCGGCGTGCTCGGCGGCGCCCGGACCCAATGGTGGTATCCGGTGCTGCTGGGGGCGGTGTATTGTCCGCTTTACTATGTGGTGTTCCGTGCGGTCATCCGCCGCATGCATGTTGAGACGCCGCCGGAGCAGGAAAAACAAAGCGCCGATGAGCGCTCACAGACCATCATCAATGGCCTGGGAGGGCGGCAGAATATCGCCGACGTTGATTGCTGTTTTACCCGGCTGCGCGTGTGGGTACGCGACATGCAGCAGGTGGTGGATCGTACATTGATGCTCACCGGGGCCAGCGGCAACGATGTTCAGGTTATCTATGGCCCGAAGGTGGAAAAAATCGCCCACGACGTGAAACGGACGCTGGGCGTGAGCAGTTGATTTCGCCTGGGGGCAGACGATAGCCTCCATTCACGCACTAACGCGGATGTCCCGGCTGATTTTTGCCTATATGGAGATGATATACTGTTTGCTACCCCCGGCTACCGATCGAACTGATGGATATCAAACAACTCATTTACTTATGCAACCTGGAACGGGAGCGCCATTTCGGCCGCGCCGCCGACGCGAGCTTTGTCAGTCAGACCACCCTCTCGATGCGGCTGAAAAATCTCGAACGTGAGCTAGGGGTGGCGCTTATCCACCGCGGCAACAGTTTTCAGGGCTTTACCGCCGAGGGGGAGCGGGTACTGGCCTGGACACGGGAAATTGTCTCGGTCTGTCAGGGGTTAAAGCTGGAAGTGGAGTCGCTCAAGCAAGGTGTGGGAGGCACATTGCGTATCGGCATCGTGCCCCAATGCGGTCTCTCGCTACCGCAATTGCTACGGCAGGCGCAGGTCGCTGTGTTGCCGCTTTGTCTGGCCGAGCCGTTATTTCCGCCGTTATATGGATGAGAACTTTCGCGCCGCCGGCCTCCAGCCGCGGGTTATCCTCGAAAGCGCCTTGATTTTCCAGCCGTTGCAGGGGGGTGTTTACCGATCTGGGTTGCGGCATAGTGCTACGGGGCCATCTTTTGCCGGACATGACGCCGGCGTTAACCAGCATCCCGATCGCTATGCCGGCGATGGTGATTGCACAAACCGGGCGGGCACGGCGCGATGTAAAAGGGGCCGGTTGTCCGGCCCCGGGGGAATCAATCCATCAATCCAGATCAAGCTCGTTCATGGCGGCGATATTGAAGCCGCCGTCCACATGCACCACCTCGCCGGTGATACCTGCCGACAAATCGGAGCACAGGAAAGCGGCGGTGTTGCCGACGTCCTCAATGGTCACCACGCGGCGGATAGGCGTCACCGACTCGCAGTGGGACAGCATCTTCTTGAAATTCTTGATACCGGACGCGGCCAGGGTGCGGATAGGGCCTGCGGAAATGGTATTCACCCGAACGCCCTGCGGGCCCATAGCGTTGGCCATGTAGCGAGTATTGGCCTCCAGAGAGGCTTTGGCCAGGCCCATGACGTTGTAGTTGGGGATGGCTCGTTCCGCCCCCAGATAAGTCAGCGTCACCAGGGCGGCGTTGGGATTAAGCATTGCCCGGCTGGCCTTGGCCATGGCGACGAAGCTGTAGGCGCTGATGTCGTGCGCGATGGCAAAACCTTCCCGGGTTACGGCGTTGACATAATCGCCGTCCAATTGGTCGCCAGGCGCGTAAGCGATGGCGTGCACAAAACCGTCGAAGGTCGGCCAGATGTCGGCCAGACGGGTGAACAGCGCGTCGATGCTGGCATCTTCCGCCACGTCGCACGGCAGCACGATGCTGGAATTGAAATCGGCGGCAAACCCTTCCACCCGTGATTTCAATTTGTCATTCTGATAAGTGAAAGCCAGCTCCGCACCTTCACGGTGCATAGACTGAGCGATACCGTATGCAATTGAACGGTTACTGGCAACGCCAGTAACCAGAATGCGCTTACCGGTAAGAAAACCCATAGCATTAATCCTTGTGATCATTATTTCATGCGATCGTATGCCCGCGGTCAATCCTTGCAGCACCGTTCGTCGTTGATAAACCCGGCGAAGTGTAACATGAATCTTTCGCCGGAGTGCAGATCCGCGCCATGCGCGACGGGGGGCTCAGGTCTAGCCGCCAGGCGTCGGCGGTCAGCGCTTCGCCGAAATGGTTGGCGATGAGCCGGCGGGTCAAATCGTGCAGCGGCGCCGCGAGCACATCGGCGGTGCTGCCCCGTTCCACGACTTCGCCGTTTTGCATCACGATGATTTGATCGCTTACATGTTTCATCATGCCCAAATGTTGCGTCACGTAAATAAACGAAATCCCTTTTTTCGCCTGTAGCTCCAGCATCAGGTTGATAATTTGTGAGCGCATCGACATATCCAGCGACGCCAGCGCTTCGTCCGCCACGATAACCTTGGGCTGCAAAATCAACGCGCGCGCCAGACCGACGCGCTGTTTCTGCCCCGGCGCCAGCATGTGCGGATAGTAGTAGGCGTGATCAGGCCGCAGGCCGACCTGGCGCAGGGTGGTGTTGATGGCTTCCTCGCGTTCGCTGCCGGTCAATGCCGTGTTCAGCCGCAGCGGCACATCCAGTAATTGGCCAATGCGCTGGCGCGGGTTCAGGGCATTGCTGGCATCCTGGAAAATCATCCGGATACGCTGACTGCGATAACGATAGTCACCAAAATGCAGAGGATAATCGTCAATCAAAATCTCTCCGGCGCTGGGCTCGATGCTACCGGCCAGCATTTTCGCCAGCGTCGATTTACCAGAACCGTTTTCACCGATAATTGCCAACGTCTGACACTCACGCAGGGTGAAGCTGACGTTTTGCACCGCTGCCACCTGATGACGGCGAAACAGGCCCGTGCGGTAGCGAAACGTTTTGCTCAAATTGCGGGCTTCAAGCAGGGTTTCCATACTTATTGCTCCTCCAGATTGAGCGGATAATGGCAGGCGAAAAAGTGATTTTTAACCGGCAGCAGCAGCGGCGCCTGAATGCAGGTTTTTTGCGCATAGGGACAGCGCGGGCCGAGGCGACAGCCAATAGGCAGATGCTCAAGCGACGGAATACCGCCGGGCAGGGTATTCAGCCGGCTTTTGGGGGGCATGGAACGGCCGAAGTCGGGAATCGCCCGGATCAACGCCTGGGTATAGGGGTGGTGCGGCGTGGCGATCAAATCCTCGCTCTGGGCGCTCTCCACCGTTTGCCCACAGTAGAGCACGTTGATGCGGTTACACCATTTGCTCATCATTTGCAGGTCATGGCTTATCAACAAAATAGTGGTACTGTTATTTTGATTCAGGCGCGCCAGCAGGCGGAAAATCTGTGCCTGCGTGGTCGGCTCCATGGCGTTGGTAGGTTCGTCGGCAATCAGCAACCGCGGCTGGTTGGCCAGCGCGATGGCGATCATGACCTTTTGACACTCCCCCTCGGTCAGCTCGTAGGGATAGGCGTGCATAATCGCTTTATGGGCTTTGAAGCCAACGCGGTGCAACAGTTCAATGGCACGCCGCTGGCGCCAGCCGAATCGCTGCCACCATTGGCCCTTATAGGTCCAGCCGGGGATCGCCTGGATTATCTGCCGGCCGATGCGTTCCGACGGATCCAGACAGGATTGCGGCTCCTGGAAAATCATCGACACATTGTGGCCCACCACCTTGCGCCGTTGGCGCGGGGTTAAGGCAAGTAGGTCGATATCGTCGAAACGGAAGCGATCGGCGGTAACCCGCCAGTTATCGCGTGTCACGCCGCAGATCGCTTTGGAGATAAGGCTCTTACCGGAGCCGGATTCTCCGACCAGCCCGCGGACTTCCCCTTCGCTTAAGGTAATGCTCACGTGATCCACCGCTTTCACCGGCCCTTCAGGGGTCATAAACTCGATGGTGAGATTGCGAATATCCAGTAACGGCATTACTCCACCTCCGCAACCATGGCGCGGCGTACGCCTTCACCGAAGATATTGACGATCAGCACGCTTAGCATAATAGCGCAACCCGGCAGCATGACCGCCCAGGGCGCGAGATACACCAACTCCAGCTGGTCGTCCATCATTGCCCCCCATTCCGGCGACGGCATCTGCGCGCCCAAGTTGAAGAACCCCAGCGCGGCAATATCCAGCACCGCCATCGATAGTGCACGGGTGAACTCTGAAACCAATTGACTGGAGATGTTTGGCAGCACCGCATAACGCATAATATGCTGCATCGATGCGCCATCCATCCGCACCGCCAAAATATAGTCCTTTTCCAGTTCGCTATGCACCAAAGTATAGACGGTGTGCGCAATGCGTGGCAGCAACGCTAGCCAAACCGCCAGCATGGCATGTTCCAGACGGGGGCCGAGGAACGCCACCACCACAATGGCCAGCAGCAGCGAGGGGATGGACAGCACGGTGTCCAGCACGTGATTGAGCGCCGCCGAGCGCAAACCACGGGTGACGCCGGCTAGCACGCCGAGCGCCAGACCGACCAGCGCCGCCGCCAGGGTCACCACCAGCGCCGATCCAAAGGTGGGGGCGGTGCCGGCCAGCAACCGGCTCAGCACATCGCGGCCCAGATCATCGGTACCGAGAAAAAAGGACACGTCGCCGTAGCGCGACCAGGACGGCGGCAACAGTTGATAGCCCAGAAATTGCTGGTCCAGATGATAGGGCGCAAACAGCGAGCCGAACAGGCAAAGCAGGATCAGCAGGGCAAAGCCGTACAGGCCCAGCATCGACATGGCGTCGTGGTAAAAGCGTCGCCATAGCTGCGCCAGCGGCCCGGGCATGCGCTTCTCGCGGTAAACATTATCTGAGGGCATCTAAATTGCGTTAAGTTTGTTGATTTTGTTTAAACATGTTTTAAACTCTTATTTAATATCAATCACTTGATTGGTTTTTGTGCTTTATTACGATTTATCATGATTTAGTTTGAATAGCGTTTATTTATGAATTTTGTATACACTCTTGCGTATACGGAAAGGGAGTGTACACATTGCTAATAGATACAAAACTCAGAAAAGCACTCGGAAAGCATCGCAATAAGGTTGAAGTCATCTCTGATTCGCATGAACTTAATGTAAGGCTATCATTAACGGGTGGTGTTACTTTTTTCTACAGATACCGTTGGGAGAACAAGCCTGTTCAGCTCAGTATAGGCGATTATCCTTCTATAACACTGTCTCATGCAAGGGAGCATAGGCAACAATTTCGTGCTTGAATAACCCAAGGTTATGATCCTCAAATTAATGCCATGACGGTTGAGGAAGCGTTTAAATACTGGGAAACTTATTTATTGTAAACTCGAGGGCATCATTAAGATGCGGCAAAACAGGCGAAATTTTGAAAATCATGTTATGCCAATATTGGGTAAGATGATCGTCAACCAGACAGCGAAAGCGCACTGGCTCAGCTTGTTTGATGGCATGGGCAGGAGAGTAGTCACTGGTGAAGTGCTTGAACTTATGCAGCATGCTTTTCGGTTTTGTTCCAACCGTGGGGTAATAGACATAAATCCTATCGAATCGTTGTGCAGGTCAGATGTAGAAATGACCGCAGCCATGAGAGACCGGATGTTATCTGATGATGAAATTAGAGTGGTTTGGGATGCTCTTGACGGCATGCCAGTCAAGAAACAGTTTGTAGTGCTCTTTCTGGTAATTACAGGTTGCCGTAGCACGGAGATACGCACATCAAAATGGGATTAGTTCGATTATAAATCAAAAACATGGACAGTGCCTGCCAGTGAATATAAAACCGGCAGGACCGTACGCTGTGCACTTCCTGAGGCTGCTATTTCTCTGTTAAAAGAGCATCAAAAAGGGGCTTTGTTGAATAAATATAACTTTTAGGTGATCGTCTGCTCAGATCACTACCGTCATTTCAACATCTGCACTCCATGGCAAAGCAAAAGTTTAAAATAACTAACTGGTCCACTTATAACAAAGCTCTCAAGCAGCCGGGGCTCTGACGATATGGCTGGATGAGTCGGCAATTATGGACGGAAAAAACAACGCCTGAACGGCGTGGCCGGCCGCTTCACTACGCAGATATGGCTATCACCACTGTTCTGATGATGAAACGCGTGTTTGGCCTTTCGTTAAGCGCTTTACAGGGCTTCGTTGACGCCATTTTTAAACTGATGGTGCTGCCGCTAAGATACCCACTACTCGCTGATCAGCAAGCGAGCAAAGACAGTTAAGATCAGCATAAAAACGCCGACCCGTGGTGAAATCTCACCTCTAGTCATTGACGGAACCGAATGGAAAGTCCGACAGCATGGTGCCGACAGACGGAGGGTGTGGCATAAGCTGCATATGGCCGCAGACAGTGTAACGCATGAGATTATCTGTGCTGACTTATCGCTCAGCGGTACGACGGATGCTCAGGCCCTACCCGCTCTGATAAACCAGACCCAGCGGAAAATCAAGGAAGCGTCGGCTGATGGCGCTTACGATACCCGCTACTGTCATGATGCTCTGCTGAGGAAGAAAATAAGGCCTCTTATTCCTCCACGAGGTGGGGCGCAATATTGGCCAGACCGATACCATAAGCGTAACTACGCCGTTGCGAATCAGCGTCTAAGCGGCAGTAACGATGTATGGAAAAAGCAAGTGGGCTATCATCGACGCTCAGTGGCTGAAACAGCTATATTCCGGTTCAAAACGCTTATGGGCGATCATCTAAGTCTGCGTGACTATGATGTGCGCAGGTAGATGAGGCAATGGCGATGGTCAAAGCGCTTAACAAAATGACGCTGTTAGGAATGCCGAACAGCATCAGGATCGCATAACAATCGATCTGCTAGGGGGGCGTAGTCACAAGTTCTGATTTATTCAACAAAGCCATCTAGAGTAACCACTTCGCACCCCAGCGCCTTGAGCCGGTCGTGTTCGCGCCGCTGGGAGGGGCGTGCTTTCTGCCCCGGCGCTTTGCATTCCACAAATATCACCTGGCCACCGGAAAGTACTACCTTAGACGGTCAGGTACGCCCAGCCTGCCCGGCGATACAAATTTGTAGGCGATGTCGCCGGCGGCTTTTACCGCACGGATAAGCTGCTGCTCAATGGTTTTCTCACGCAAGTAATACATTTTCATAACCCTGAAACCGTATATATAATCGCAGCTTCCTGGCCAAATGGAATTCGGCAAGGGCGCCTTCGCTGTCCTGCCAGTCCTCCAGCATGAAAATACCCTGCGCGCATTGCAGCATGGCCAGGACGATGCGCATGTAATCGGCCTCGAACAGGCCATCGGGCAGGGTTGCAGGGTTTAGCACTGTGTCGCCGCCTTGTTTCAGTTCACGGGCGGCTTGGTAGAACGCCAAACGGTTGTAGTTGGGTATTCCGGACATCGGCCCAGCGATATAGGTTATCATTCGGTTCTTCCTTTCTGTCATTAATGGCTTTCGCTAAAGCGTCTATGCCGATGCTGGGCGAGGATTTTGCCCTGCGCTTTTGCCATACGGTCAGCGGTCAGGAAGTCATATACAACGTTGCCGTTGCCGAAGTCCCACGCGTTGCCGTTGCCGAAGTCCCACGCGTTGCAGTTAGCGTTGGCGAATGGCACGACGGTCATGGGTGGTTTTTCAATTTTCATCATGACCCACCTTCATCTTTACAAAAGCGGTACCATTATGGATAAAAGCGTGGTAGCAGGTTTTCGACAGCGGTGATTTCACGATAGGCGTCAGCGGTAACAGTTGTAAAGCTACGTGTACAAAGTCACCAAAACTAATATCGAATTTATCGAAGCATATATCTTTAATATCAAAATCGGCATCCTCTCGTTGCTCGTCGTTAATACAAAAAAGTGAGCAAAGAAGTTCTTCATAATAAAATTCGTTCATCATTTAATCCTCCGTTGACTATCAAAATATTTCCGCTTCTCCCAATATTTCCCGCATTCTTTGCAGCAGAAACTATCCTTGGTTGGGGATTCGAAATAATAGCAACGGCCTGTGAAGGGTAATTCCTCTTCTCGATAATGGGCAATCTGGTGTTGACGGAAAGCTTCTTTGTATTGGCTGGCTAAATCGACATCATCTGCCATAAATCTATTTGATGCTCCTAATCGTTTAATAACTTCCGGGTATTGTCCGTAAGTGGTGCCTGATATTTCTCAACCATCCTCGCGGCATAAGCGATAGCGTCCTCTCGGTCGGAGAATTCGCCAATGTTTCATAAAAAACCGTATTTAACTTGGATAATGACGATGAATAAATCAGCTTTATCATTCTCTTGCAGCGTATAGCCCCAGTCGTCATAGGTTGCGTCAGACAGGATGATTTTAGTTAGTAACAATCGTCCCCGGTGCTATCAGGTGGTCGAATTCGTCAATGAGCTTTTACATGGTGGTCTCCGTGGTAATGTTGACGACGCTATGAGCTTACAGACTGAGTCTATTGATTTCCTCAAGCTATTACGCTTCATTCAGTTTCGACAGCTTTCCCTTCAGTAAAAAAGGATGAGATTATAGCTAATACGACAAGATCGCTAATAAGCCGCATAGAAACACTAAATCATGTAATTAAAGAGTAGTATCAGTTATTGTGGCTTTCTTAATGTAAGATCTGTTTATTTTTTGTTCGGTAGAATTATTTTCTCCTGTTATTTGTAGCTCTTTGTTTTCAAGAGCTACAAATGATTTCTTAACATTATTAGCTAGTAATTTCGCTTTTTCTTTATCAATTGCTCCATGAATATTAAATTTAGAAATTAAGATAGTGCTTAAAGTGTTAAGTGTAACTATATTATAATTTTCTGATAACTGTGTATGCTTTTTCATATATTCCTCATACTAACAAAGAGAGTTTACCTGAATTAATTGTCTGCTTTATCAGGTGTTGCTTGTTGTTACCGAGCGGTAACATTTTCACATCTCTGATATCCCGCCTGAAATAAAGCCATATTCTCCAAGCAGCAAGACTCCTCCTGAAATTCCACGAACGCACCGCGATGTGGATATCTGGCTTTCATATGCTTCTGGGCGGAAAGGGTGATTTACTCTTGGTACTGAAATAAATCCGTTAGGGTGATAGGGGATATCGATTTATTTACCCTGCTAACTTTTTGCTTAAGATATAAGACAGGGCGTTTCAGTGGTTTTGCCCTTATTCCAACTTAGAGTGGATTTGCTGCCTTCCATTCAGCCTGTTTGGCTGCGCGTCTTTCTCAGCGACGTGACTGAGAATCATAATGCATAGACACCTCCGTCAATAAACTTGGGTGGTGTGGTGGCCTGTGCTGATCTTTGGCTTGGTTATGATGACCCGCGGGACGTCTTTCCACTATCGCGAGTAGCGTGCATCAGCCTGCATATTGACCACACCCCAAAGCTCATTGCCTTGAGATAGTTGCCCTTTTTCAGGGCAGAATTTTTAAGAGCATGAATCTGATTCAACCGCCGTCATGTTCATACGCCTCAGGCTGGCTACTTAAGCTCAGGCAATCGGCGGGTAACTCGAGGTCTTGCCTGCCGGGGTATTGCCGTTGCTGGTTGCAGTCCCACCAACTGGCCTGCGGCTATCTGGTGGGGTTATAGGACTGAGTATACATAATGGTTTTTAAACTTAAATTACATTATGTATACATTTTGGGGTTGAAATTTATCCTACTGATTTTTTTGATAATTTATTTCTGATCTATGAATTAGGGGGAAAAGGATATGAAAATTAGAAGGGAGTATCGCACTAACCACTATACAATTGATATTATAATACTTTTTGTTTTCTTTTTTTGTACATCTCTTCAAAAAGAGCATCATATTGTGTCTTTTTGATCTTCATCTCTGCAAGAAAACGCTTAGCTTCGACTTCAGGTAAGTCATCAAACAGCTTGAGAAGTTCTAGTTCTTCTTCAGTCAAGGTGGGTATAGAGGGTGTTGTAGGAGATATGGCTTCAAGATCATTATCTACCAATAATGAACCATCATTATTAAGAATGAGTTTGTTCAAACCCAAGATCACCATTATCTTGCAAAAATCCTCTATTCGAGGCTCACGCCGTCCATTTAGCCAGTGACTAATTCCGCCCTTTGTGACACCCAAGCGTTCCGCTAACTCATCTTGTGTTATGCGTAAAGCCTTCATTCGGGCCTTAGCGACTTCATGCCATTTAGCTCTTTTCATCTCTTTATTATACGCTTCGTATAAAAACCAATAAATCCACATAATGGATGATCCTGTTGCGTACATTGATTACGTTATGTATACTTGCTGCTTGGAGGTATACATGAACAAATTACGGCAATTCAGGAACCGAGTTCACTTAACTCAGACAGAACTCGCAAAAATGATGGGATGTACCCCTGGAGCCATTTGCCACTATGAACACGGTAGACGAAACATAGATATCAAGTTAGCTCATAAGATAGTTCAGGCACTTAATTCAAAATGTATATCAATAGGGTTAGATGATCTTTTTCCGTCTGTAAATAAGATTGCTTAACCAGCAGCATCGGCTCTCTAACATTCCGCCCTGAAGAAGGGCTGCCATAATCCCACAGTACCCACTCACCTGCGCCGCTCTGAGAGGCTCACAGATACGATGGATATCTTAGCCGCCAGTGGCTGTACAGGATTTCGTCTTCGAGGGTGAGAAGAAGCTGCCGCTGGATGAATACCGCTATCTGCTTCGTTCAGCGATGGAGTTAGCACGGATTCATCTGGTGGGGACAGAAAAGAACGCCCCCGGCACGGAGATGCTAGAGGCGTGAGATATAGCGGAGGAATCATGAAGCCACTACATGAAAAATGCAAGCAAAAACATCACTGCCCGCCGGTTTATCCCGGCGGCTTAGAGGACATCGCCCGTCGCATCGGTAAGCGTCTGGAGAAGAGTTTCGCAAGTTGAAGGAGAAGTCAGAAAAATGAGCATGTCATTGATGGCTAAGGCCATGAATATCAAAGTCGGTAACCCGATACGCAAGCTGGTTCTCCTTAAGCTGGCTGATAATGCGAATGATAAAGGGGAGTGCTGGCCTTCGTATCAGCATATCGCCGACCAATGTGAAATCGGCAGATCAACGGTCAAAAGCCATATCAGGGCACTCGAACAAATGGGAATGCTGCGCAGGTCATTTCGCAAGAACGGTGAGCTGAATCAATCCAATCTGTTTTACCTCACGCTCGACAATTTAGTTAAGCAACTCCCTGAAAATAGTGGGGCAGGAGATGACCTAGGTCAGGAACTGCCCGAGGGGGTAGGGCAGGAGCTGCCCCCATAATCAGTCACTCTTTTGAACCAGTCATAGAACCTAAAACCCCTTCCCCCTACCGGGGGCATCCCCCGGAACCGTCAGGAGAAAACCAACCCACCAAACCTGAACAGCATTCGACGCAGGACTATCAGGTAGCACTGGCAATCTACAACGACACGGTAGCCGACAGACTCCCCCACGCTGTAGAGCTTAACGACAAGCGGCGCAAGGGTATCAAACGACTCATGGGTCAGCTGGCACGAAAAGACCTTCAGGGGTTCCGGGCCTACGTGGAGGCGTTTGTGACCCACGCGCCGCCGTTTTACTTCGGGGACAATGACCGGGGCTGGACGGCCAATCTTGACTACCTGCTTCGTGCTGACACCTTGACCAAAGTCCAGGAGGGCACGCTGTGACAGACCAGGAAATCGAAGCCAGCGTCATCGGTGGCCTGCTGCTAGGCGGTTACACGCTTGATGCGGCGGATGTCCTCGCTACGCTGGATGACGACGCTTTCACCGCCAGCCTGTACCGTGAGACGTTCCGCGAAATTCGGCGGCAGGCGAAAACCCGTGGCTTGATTGACGGGCTGATGGTGGGTGAGGCGATGGGAGCGGCAACTTTGGCGCGGTGATGGAAACGGCGAAAAAGTGTCCGAGCGCAGCGAATCTCAAGGGGTATGCGCGGGTACTGCGAGATCTTGATGAATGGCATCGAGGCGATGTGATTGTTTCCTCCAATCGGGTTAATCGCTACGCGGTGGCATCACCTGCATTATCTACGACTCTATCGGTGTAGGCGCTGGCGTCAAGGCACACCTGAAGCGGATAGCCGCCATCAACGTTAAAGGGTTTAACACCGGTGAAGCGGTCAAAGATCCTGATGCACTGTATATGCCGGGAAAAACAAATAAAGATATGTTCGCCAACATTAAGGCACAGGCGTGGTGGGCGGTACGAGAGCGATTCTATAAAACATGGCACTGCATTGAGGCCAGAAAACAGGATCCCAAAGCGGCATTGCTCTACCCAACAGATGAACTCATCAGCCTGTCAACGACAAACATCAAAAAACTGGAATACCTGAAGGCGGAATTATCCCGGCCTCGGGTGGATTACGACAATAACGGACGCGTCAAGGTCGAGAGTAAAAAAGATATGAAAAAAAGAGGCATTCCCTCACCGAATATGGCGGATGCCCTCATTCAGATCGCGCCTTGGATACATGGGCATTGCTGGGGAGAAAGGCTTAAATGTCACGAAAACGCCATGCCCGCCATCAGGCGAAAAATCACGCCATCAGGCAACACACCGTGGATGGTTACGAAAACTTAACGGCGCGCCTGGGGATAAGAGCCCCCAATCTCAGCAGTGACGGCACGTATTTTCCCAGTTTCACCTCACGCAACCGGACGTTGGTAGAATTTACCTATCGCTCTTCTTGGCTGATTGGCGCAGCAGTGGACACCATTGCCGACGATATGACGAAAAAAAGGTGTCAGCATCACCTCGCAGGTCGCGCCTCAGGCAAGAGGCCTACTGGAAGGGCGCTGGGTATCGTTGTCGCTCAGCGATACCCTCAAGTGGTCGCGGCTCTATGGCGGAGCAATCAGTGTCATTCTGATTGACGGACAGGATATGAGCCAGCCGTTACGCATGGAAACCATTGGGCGGGATGCGTTCAAAGGTGTACTTCCCCTTGACCGTTGGATGCTGAACCTAACGAGTACCGAAATAATTACCGATCTCGGGCCTGATTTGGGCAAGCCCAGGTTTTACGAGGTGGTCGGTACTGCCCAGGGCATTCCCGGTTGGAAAATGATAGGGCTGTCGCGTTATGTGAAAACACCGATTACCGGGGTGTATTTTGCCCTCGATACTGACCGGGTGGGATTCGACCAGGGCAGCTGGAAAAGGCGCTTTGATGCCGACAGCGGTTTTACCGAGCTGGATGATGAGACCTACCGCGCCATACTGCGGGCCAAAATTCGAGCCAATCACTGGGACGGTACCTGTGAGATGTTGGCGGCTATTTATCAAGGGGTGATACCGGATAGAACGGTGAATATCTTCTTTACCGACAATCAGGATATGTCGATGGACGTCTATCTGACCGGCGGGGTGGTGCCTGAAGTCATCAAGGCGGTAATACGTCAGGGGTATCTCAATATCAAACCAGAAGGGGTGAAGCTCAATGCCTACAGTGGCTCAGAGGGCGACAACGGCATTTTTGGTTTTGATATCCGTAATGGTTATGTGGATGGATTTGATACCGGCAGCTGGTCGGTAAAACTGTAAGGAATAATGATGGCCAAGAATGAATTTTTACCGTTTGCGACGGCAGACGGCGCTAACGTTTTGTCGGCGGAAGACTATCAGACGTTGCGCTCGCGCAGTAATGGCTTTAGCGCGGGTGTCGCCCGTTCGCAGGAGCTCAATACGGTCTGGCGGCAGGCATCGGTGATTGCGCATGTGGTGGCGCAGTTTATTGCCGATACCAATAATAGTGATGTGGCTGACGACGGCGACCTGGATAAACTTCAGGCGGGGTTAATTCAAGCGCTCTCTAAGAATGTCAATAATACCGTGCCAGCCGCATCACTGAAGACTGCTGGCATTACCCAACTCAGCAGCGCCACAGACAGCGAAAGTGAGACGCTGGCTGCGATGCCAAAAGCCGTGAAGGCGATAGTCGATAATCTCAGTGGTGGCCGCCTGCTGAATATCCAGTCCTTCACCCGCAGCGGTACCTATACTCCCACACCGGGAACTAGAAAGGTGAAGGTAATATTGACCGGAGGTGGAGCCTCAGGGGGGTAAATTCTTCATCCGAAAATTATGGAAGATCTGGTGGTGCAGGGGGGACAAGAATTGCTTTCATTGATCAACCCATCTATGGTACTTACGTGACAATCGGCGCTGGAGGAAAGGCGGTTACAGATGTTGGAGCGGTGGGTAACCCGGGTAGGGATTCAATCTTTGGTTATTTAATGAAGGCCAATGGCGGTACAACGTATTTTGGGAGGAGCAGTTCTGGCAGTGGTTTTGGAATTGATGGTGGTAACGGTACAAGCGGAGGATCTCAAGGAAATAGTACTATTGGAGGCGTTTCTTACTGGAGAGGCGGTGGAGCTGGCGCGAATACTAGTGAATCTTTATCTGCTAGAGCACATGGTTCTGGGGGGCTGGTGTTAGTTCAAGCAGTACATCATCTGGTAGTGGTGCAAATGGCATTTGTGTTATAGATGAATATTCTTGATGAAAAACTATGCTGTCATAGAAGATGCCGTAGTGACCAATTTTGTTGTATGGGATGGTAAGTCTGAATGGCGTTCAGAAAAAGGAAAAGTAGTGTTTGCTCCTGAAGGCGTGGGTATTGGATGGAAATATGTTAATGGAGGCTTTAAATGGCCAGATACACCTTCATTACCGCATAAAGAATATGTAGCACTGGCCGAACAAGAAAAGGTATCACTGCTAAATAACGCAAGACAGCAAATTCTTGTATGGCAGGTTAAACTGGCTATTGGAAAAAACTCACGGATATTGAAATTTCTCAATTGAACTTATGGCTTGATTATATTGATTTACTTATTTTCGTTGATATGTCTACGGCACCTAATGTTAATTGGCTGCCTGTTCCCTGATTGCCATTAATCATTAAAAATAAACAAAAAATTTGCGAGCTATTTTTTTTGAATCAATGATTTTATTTATAAGATGCGAAAGAATAATAATAACTAAAAATGTGATAACTAAGCTAGAGCTGTATCGGATACCTTCTTTTTCAAGTATGCGTAGGGTTATATATCCTATAACTGAATGTAGAGCGTAGAATGGAAAGCTGATTTTTGCAAGGTAAGAAATTATTTTTATATCTTTAAAATGATCTCTATTTATGTAAGCAATAAAAAACAATATTATTGCATACGTGTAATTAAAGCTTATTAATTTATGAAGGGAGGGACTATATATCATGTAGTGCGAAATAATAAAGCTAGCCATGTAAAAGCCTCCCAGAAAAATAGTTTCAGGAGTGCCTTTTATATTTGAGTACGCAAGGTAGAAGCACAGTCCTATGTTTATGTAGTTTATGAAAATTACATCAGAAATAAAAGCAGTTATCGCTGAATGATTTTCATTAGCTGATACTAAGTAAGAAAAAAATAGAGCACAGTCCAAATCCTAAGATAAACTGGCTAGCATTTTTTATGATTATACTTCTGAATATAGCATATAAAAGATAAAGCTTTATCTCTATTGCTAATGTCCAGTTAACAGCATCAATAGACTTGATGCCAACTAGGTTATTAATTAAAGCAACGTTAAATATAATCTCACTAATTTTTAGACTTGGCTTGTTCGACCAGAAAAAAATTGATGTTGAATAAAGAACTATTATCATAATAAACACTGATGCGATATACGTTGGATAAATTCTCATTAATCTTTCCTTAATAAAAGGTACTCTTTCTTTAGATTTTAATGAAAAAGATACAACAAAACCGCTTATGATGAAAAAAATTGCAACGCCAAAAGGTCCATAATTGAATTGGGGTATACCAGGAGTGATGATTCTATATATATTCAATATTAATTTCTGATGGTGGTGAAAATGTCAAATCAGAAACAACATCTTTGTGAATGGCATAAACACCTATCCAATGCACAATAACTACGCATAAGAAGGCTAACACCCTTAATTAATCTGCAAAAACCACCTTATCATATTTATTATTCATCGAATCAAGTTTCATTTATTATTAGGCATCCTTAAAGAGTACTCATATTGCAATTTCACCTCTACTAATGATATATACCAATAGAAAATAAGCTAAATTAATTTAATATCAAAATCTGAGATTAAGGATAATATTATAATTTCATCTGTTATAGATGGATAATGATCTCTAAATTCTTCTACTGACGTTGAAGAGAAACTGTAGAGAGCTGAATTTACAGTTTTTTTCTTCTCATCCAAGAAAAGGGGAAAACTTTTCGTTCTTGAATGCAATAATTGAACACCAACCAAGAAAAAATTATTGGTTTTTTGTTCTAATGTTTTCGTCAAGGCATTAAAGTTGTTTATAAGATCACGATTCCCACGACTTATTATAATAAATAATTTTCCTTCATCAGATTTCAATAATTCCTTAAATCTAGAGACTGCACGTGAATAGTAATTATAGTTCTCCTCGATTGTTGTGTCTCTATGCGTAAAAAATTCTTTAGTTCCATAATGTTCCTGAAAATAAATATGTGTAGCACCTGGTTCACTGCTACCATTTACTCTATTACCCGTAACGGACTTATGTTGATGTTTATCAAGAAATAACTCAAATTCATCATTTAAACAATCAATAATTACTTCGGGACTAGAAAAAACCAGTCAAAAGGAAATGATGCTTTTTTCAATCCATACTTTTTTAATATACTAGCTGCTAAGCAATGGCTACCTAACGAGACGACATGAGAAATAGGCAATCCATTTATTTTTTTACTTCCAAAATTAATATGCAACTGGTTATTTTGGAGCTGTATCTTTTCATCTTTAAGTTCTGATGAATTACATGCAGGAGTATTGCAAATCTTAGGCGATTGTTCAGAACTGCGTGAATAGGCTTTCTGAGGTATTGTTATCAGCATTGAATTTCAAAAGGTTTTTTACATAGTCTATGACTCTGTGTTTGTCAAGTATATTCATATTTTGTGAAAGTGTGGTTGGCTGATGGGATATTGCAGGTTTTAGGTTAAAAAAACAACCCAGCCTTAATCTTAGCTATGCCGCTGGGGGAAATCAAGAAGAGTAGAAAAATATTAGCGATTCAAATCATCCAGCTCATGATCGGAGAGACCGGAAACTGCTTCACCGCAGTTCGAGTTAGGCAGCTGTCGAGCATATGTTGCGCAACCTTAAGCAAGGCAAGCTTTTCACCTTTTTCTATGCCTTTCTGCTCGCCAAGCTGGATACCCTTAGCTTCAAGCTGCTCTGCAATGGTCATGATGTCCTCCCGGTAGTCAGTGGCTTTGGCGGCAATATGCTGTAGAAATTCCGATTCATCTGAAGTATTTCCCCGTTCTGCAATGTAGTACATCAGACTACGGAACTGCTCTTTCGGTATCGCCCATAGATTTAGTAGACGAGCGATGTCAGCGGCTAGCTCTAACATATCCCGCATCCGGATGTGCTTCTATACCAATTCTAGCAGCGCTACCCGCCGATGAGACAGTATTTCATCATCCGGCATAGCGGTGATATCAACCAGCGGAAATGCTTGCCTGTAGACTGATTCTGCCAGTTCAGGGTCAGCAAAGCAATCGAGCCATTGGGTGCTGTAGGGATAAGGCGATGTGGTGTCATTGTAGAACAGGAGCGGAATGACGACCGGCAACTGGTCGTTTCCTTGCTCAAGATGGCGCTGCATGGCTGCAACCGCATACATCAATAGCCTGAACGCCATCAGCTTTTCCGGTCGGCTCTGGTGTTCAATCAGACAGAGACGTAGCCATTATGGCCCGTCGTGGTCTTCATTGAATATAGCATGTTCGAGCATTGGCTCTTAAGGTCGTCCTCGATGAAGCTACCGGGGGCCATAGCCAGTGTGCTGAAGTCGCAGCGCTCACGCAGATGAGGCGGGAGGTGTATTTCCAGAAAGTCCCGAGCGACGGCGATATCTCCGAGGAACTTTTTGAACAGAGCGTCGTGTTGGGATAGTGAGGATATAGACATATTTACACTAAACTTGGTATTGTGTACGGTATTTGTCGCTTCTGGTTATCTGGAGACAGAGAATATCGATACCTTTCTTGTAGGGTACAATATTTTCAATTTAATTATATAATTTGTTAATCAGGTCGGTTTTTAGTCAATATGAAAAATACACTTGTGTACATTAAAGAGTGCTTAAAATGAAAAAACAACAATAATAAATAACATTATATTAATATTTAAGATTATTTTTGCATTTTAGTACAACCTATCTGATGGCATACCTCTCCTTATGGCGCAGAGGGTTCGCCAGCGCGCCAACCACATCCGCCAGAACATTGACGGAAATCACCAGTGCTCCCACGACCATCACTCCGGCGGAGATGGCGGCGTAGTCTTGTTGGCGGATGGCTATGATAAGCCAGCGGCCCAGACCAGGCCAGCTGAATACCACTTCCGTAATCATCTCCAGAGTCAGCATTGTGGAAAACTGCAGCCCCAGTTTGGGAATAATCGGCGGCAGGGCGTTATGTAACAAGTGACGGCGCACAATGGTCCAGCGCGACAGCCCGCGGGTCGCGGCGGCGCGGATATAATTGCGGCCGATCACCTCAACCGTGCTGATGCGCATCAGCCGCACTACCTCGGTAGTCAGTGCCACCGCCAGCGCAGCGATCGGCAACACCATATGTTTGAGCGCGCTCAGTAACATTTCATTACGGTAGGGGGAATCCGACAGCCAGGCGTCCAACAGGGCGAAGCCGGTGATGTGCTGCACGGGATACAGCAGATCGAAGCGACCGGCGACGGGGAACCAGCCCAGATGCAGGGAAAAATAGAGGGTCAGCAGCAGCGCCAGCCAGAAAACCGGCATCGACAAGCCGAGCAGGGCGAAGATGCTGATGCTGATATCCTGCCATTTACCGCGCGTCACGCCGGCGATAATACCCAGGGGGATACCGACCAAGAGCGCCAGCAAAAACGCTAGCAGGCACAGCTCCATGGTGGCTGGAAATACTTCGCCGAGCTGTAGACCGATAGACAGGCCGTTAATGCTGGAGACGCCGAAATTGCCATGGATCAGGCTCCAGAAATAATAGCGATAGGCATCGATGAGCGCCGCGCCCTCGAGCGGGGCCCCGGGGGTATAATAGTTAAGGCAAAAACCCACCACGGATAACAGGAACAGCGTCACCAACAGTAATACCAGCCGGCGCAGAGTAAAAATTATCATGGCGTCTGTTCCTGTCGTTCATCGCGATAAACGCCGGCGAAGGACGCATTGCCGAAGGGACTGAGTACCAAACCGCGGATCCCGAAGCGATAGGCCTGCAGGCGCAAAGACGAAGCCAGCGGCAGCACAGGCAACGCCTGTGCCAGCATCTGCTGAGCACTATGGTATGTCTCGATGCGACTGGCGAGCTGCTGGGAAAACAGCGCCTTATACAGAAGCGCATCAAACTCCGGATCGCACCAGCGTGCATAGTTGGTTTGCGAAGCGATGGCGGCGCAGCTCAACAGCGGACGGAAAAAACTGTCCGGGTCGTTACTGTCGGTGGACCAGCCCGAAAGGGTCATATCGTGATTCACGGCCGTCAGCCGCGCCTCTTGAAAGCGTCCCTCTACGGGAATAATCGTCAAGCGGATGCCTACCTGCGCCAAATCAGACTGAATCAATTCAGCGGTTTTCAACGGGCTGGGATTATAGGATTGCGAGGCGGTCGGCACCAGCAAATTAAGCTGCAATGAGGTCTTGCCCAGCGCGCGCAGGATAGCGCGCGCCTTCGCCGGATTGTATTCCGTTACCCGTGATTCGCTATCATAAGCCCAGGACGCACGCGGCAGCAGCGATGCCGCGGTTTCAGCGGTACCGTAATAGATGGACTGCATTAAACGTGGATTATTGATCGCCAGCGCAATGGCGTGTCGGAGCCGGACATCATTGAGCGGCGGCTTACGGGTATTAAAGGCCAAATAAGCGATATTCATCCCGGGACGCAGCGTCAGACGCAGGCGGGGGTCGTCGCGCAGGATAGACAACTGGCTGGCAGCAGGATAGGCCAGGACATCGCACTCGCCGGTCAGTAGCCGCGACAGGCGACCGATCCCGCCGGTGCTCAAATCAATTACCACCTGAGCCATACGCGGCATGCCACGCCAATAGTGTTGATGGCGGGTAAGCCGTATAAACTGTCCAGTATGATATTCATTAAGCATAAACGGGCCGGTGCCCACCGGCAGGCGGTCCAATTGCTCCTGGTGGCCGCTGGCCGTCAGCTGGTCGGCGTATTCCGCCGACAAGACCGGCGCATAATGGGTCGCCAGATGCCATAAAAACGAGGCGTCAGGGCTTTCCAAACGGAATTCGACCGTTTCATTATCGATACGTTTGACGCTTTGCACCGTTTGTGGGAACTGCAAACTGTCAAAATAGGGGTAATCGCCGCCGTTGACGCCGTGCCAGGGATGATGCGTATCGAACATACGCGCAAAGCTGAAGACCACATCGTCCGCGTTTAACGTCCGGGTTGGTGTAAACCAGGCGGTGTGCTGGAAGGCGATATTCTTGTGCAAATGAAAACGATAGGTCGCCCCGTTATCCAACACTTCCCAACACTGCGCCAGCTCGGGGATGAGACGGTAGGTGTAGGGGTCAACCGCTAGCAGCCGATCGTAAAGCTGCGCGGAGAGGGTATCAATGGTGATGCCGCTACTCGCCATCTGCGGGTTGAACGTGTTGACCACACCGCTGACACAATAGACAAAGCCGCTCTGGCGGATCGGCGGCGGAGCAGCGGTGACTACGGGACTGCCGTGCGCCGGTGGCAGTTCAGGGGCGATAGCGCCGTCTTCGTCCGCGCCCCGTTGCGCCGCGATGATGCGCTTCTCAATGACAATGTCACTTTTATCTGTCGTTTCATCGGCGGCGGCCTGTCGGAGCGTCCCGGCCGTCAGCAGCACGCCCGCCAACAGCGTGACGGCGACGCGCGTCAAACTGTAATCTGATTGTGTCGACATAAACCACTTTATTTCTGCCAGTAATGTATTGAGTTTACCTTACTTTGGCCCACCTCCCAATGCCGATGCGCAGAAAGCCGCACGTTTCCCGCCCGGCCGGGGACTCTCCCTGCCGGGATAGACAATCTACACGTCATTTACCGCCCCAAACTCCTCCGGCTGACCAGTGCCGGCGGGCGATTTCCTCTTGACGGGTAAATTTTACGAAAAGATCTTCCTTATAATAGATAATAATGTGTATCATTCAAAAAAAATAATGAGAATGTTTATCATTCAAATGTGGTTATTGTTCATTCCCTGCGCAAGTAAATGTGGGCACCCCCAATATCGCTAAAGAACCAGTGAGGGAGCCGCAAAAAAGAGAGTGTATTTCATCTGTGTACTGTCACCGGCAGGGCCTGCCCGCGCCGTCAGATCAGTTTTAACAATAATAAATGTCAGTCAATAGGAGATTGCTTAATGACTATGCATCACAGGGGAATTCAGATAGCGCGTCTGAATAAAATCTTGCTCACAGTCATCATGGGAGGTACGGCCTTAGGCGCGTTGGCTGCCGATACCGCGGCATCCGCATCCGCCGTAACCGCTCCGCTGACGATATCCAGCGAGGCGAACAGTAAAGAAGATCAAATCCGGGTGGTCGCCAGCAAAATAAAAAAAGAGGCCGGCACCAAAACGTCTCTGAGCGCCAGCGACCTGCAAAAAGAGGGCGGTAATGATTTCGGCACGATAATGCGTTATCAGCCGTTGGTCAGCGCCACCGGCGCCGCCATGGGAACCGGCACCGGCAAAAGCGGTTTCGACCGCGGCGGTTACACGGGGTATAACATTCGCGGCCTGGAGGCCAACCGTGTCTCCATCGACGTAGACGGCGTGGAATTGCCCAACGCCACTGGAAGAAGCTATGTTAGCCGGGCGGGTTCTGGCACCTTCGGCATGGGGCGAGATTATATCGACCCCTACATGTACGGCGCGGTAGGCATTGATTCCGGCGTCACCGACGTCACGCGCGCGAACCAAGCTATTGGCGGTGCAGTTTCATTCCGGCCAAAAAGCGCGGACGATTACCTTTCCCCGACAAAATCCAGCTATTTCGGTTATCAGAGTGATTATGATTCGGCAAATCGCGGTTGGCACAACGGCATCACGGCCGGCGGCGGCGACGAGTATCTGCGTGGTTTGCTTGTTATTAGCCGCCGGGACGGCCAGGAAACCCGCAATAATAGCGACAGTGTCGACGTGGCGCCGGCTAATTGGCACTCAAACGCCTTTTTGGCCTCGGGCAGCTGGCAGATGAATGATAATCATCTGCTTACCGGTACGGTCGATTATTACCATAAAACCAACCACACCCATTACGATGCCTGGAACTCCGCCGGCAGCGCCGTCATCGGCACCAATCAGCAAACCAGCCAGACCCGGCGTTGGACCACAAGCCTGAACGATGTATGGCATCCCGATGTCGACTGGGTCGACACCATTGACACCAAAGTTTTCTACCAAAACACCAAAGCTCACGATTGGACCAAGGGTCCGTCCGCCACCGTCACCAGCCAGGTGACCACCCATTCCAATTACGATAGCAAAAGTTTTGGTATCACCAGCAATATGGAAAAAGAGTGGGGCATACATGACTTCCGCTGGGGTATTGACGCCCGGCGCTCAGATACCGAACGCCCGTTCAGTCAGGAGCCCGATCAAAACTCCTATAGCTACATCATGCAGCCGGAAGCGAATAGTACCAGCGAGAACCTCGGCGCGTTCTTACAGGATACGATGACCTGGGACCTGGCGGGGCATGATTTCTCCGTGGTGCCGGGGGTGCGCGTAGCGTATCAGCGCACCAAGCCGAAAGACCTGTCTAACCTGGCCAATAGCACTCTCACGACGGATGAACTGGAGACGCTTTATGGTTCGTTCAGTGACACGCAGGTCTTGCCGTCCCTGAGTTTCCTGTATGACCTTACGCCCCGATTGACCACCTATATTCAGTACAAACGCGGCGCGCAATTCCCTAATGCCAGCCAGATGTACGGATCATGGAACCTCAGCTCCAGCTATGCCGGCAGCAGGCAGTATGCCTTGATTGGTAACACCAGTCTGGATACGGAAACCAGCAATAACTTTGAATGGGGTCTGAAAGGCGAAGCCGTGAAAGGGATAACCTTTAGCACGGCGGTGTTCTACAACACCTATAAGAATTTTATCGATTATACGCGTTACAGCCTGTCCAGCAATCCGGAGAAATTTACCAATATCCCCAGTAATATCTATATTGCTTACCAGGCGGAAAACCGCGATAAAGCCTATATCTACGGCGGTGAAGTCAGCGCGCGTTTCAACTTCGGCACCTGGTATCCGGCGGTGGATTGCCTGCGCGCCCGACTGGCGTTCGGCATGGCTGAGGGGGCGGCCAAGTCGAGTTATCTGGGCGACAAATATGTTGATTTGGGCGGCGTGGCGCCGATGCGCGTCGTCGCCGGCGTGTCTTATGACGATCCAGACCAGCTGTATGGCGCTGCGCTGACGGCGACCTTCAATAAAGGAAAACGGGCCAGCGCGACCAATCGCCAAAGTTATACTAATTCCGGCAGTGCCATTACCGATTCCACGACGGAATATATGCGTGTGCCGGGGTACGGTCTGGTGGATTTAACGGCTTATTACCGTATTACGAAAAACGTCAAAGTGAGCGGCGGATTATACAATATTACCGATCGCAAATATTGGGATTATCTGAGCAGCCGCAATATCGAAACCAGCACCAATCAGGACCTCAACGACCAGGTGCTGGCAACGCAGTCGGGCCGGACGTTCCAGTTAGGGCTTAACGTGGACTTCTAAGATGGCGGGCGCAGGCGGTTTACTGTGCCCGGCGCAAGTCGGGCGCATCTGGGCAAGTCCTCTCCCCGCCGAGCGAAGCTACCCTGTTGTCAACCGCCGCCATCAGACGTTGTTAACCTCTGTCATCAGATAAAGCTGAATGGCCTGCAAACTACGATCTGCGCTGCCGTTATCGGCATGCAGGAACAACGGCGGAAGGCCTTAGAAGTCTGCGCGTCGCCTTGGAGTAGACGTTAAGCGAGGGTGGCAGCGGGCGGAAACAGGGCGGTCAAACACAGGCGGCGGTGACGGTGGTCCCCGTGATATGAGGAACGTGACGCTGTCACGCAAACGCAATGCGCGACGAGCGAGCGCGTTAGGCGGCGCCGGCGTGCGCCCCTTCACCGTCCAGGGCGGCGATTTGCTGGCGCCAGTGGCGCTGCTCTCTTTCGCCTTCGGTGCGCTGGCCATTGAGTTGCGCAATCTGCACTCCGTCGGCCGCAAACAGCTCCAAACTGGTCACCATGCCGTCGCGGGTGGGTTTGCGCGTAACCCAGCTCTCTGCGATAGTGTCTTCCCGCAGGTGAAGCGTAAACGTGGGATTGAAAATATTAAGCCAATCTTCTATCGGCGCCTGCTTTTGTACAGGGCCGGTAAAGACCTGTATGCAACTGCGATTACCGACAAAAATCATAACTTCATTGCCTGCTGCCTCAAGGCGTGGCAGCAAAACGCGCAGGGCGTCGTTCTCCACCTGATAGGCCAGGTTGTTAGGGACTGCGCGAAAAGCCTGCTGGCGGGACAGGCCATGCCGCTTCAGAAGTCCGAAGAACTGATGTACGTCGGTCATCGCCCGCCATTCTTGCTCAACTTGCGCCGTGTCGAGGCGCGGACTATTGGTGGCAACCGGCTCGGGGGCGAGGTCAAGCGCGGGGGCTAGGGTGACGGTGTAACGTTCAATCAGCGCTTGCCAGGCCGCTTTTGAGGTATTGGGCGTCGCGTAAATTTTCAGCGCCGAGTCCCCTTGGCTATCGAATAACTGAATACTCTGGAGTTCCCCCTGGGGCGTTTGTTCGTTTAGCGCAAACACGCTTTGCCACTGCGCGGCGAACAGGCGTAAGTCAAGGCCGCGGGGATTGAGCACCAGGCCCACATGGGGCTGTAGCTTCACATTTTCATACTGGCCGACCTGCTCATGTATCGCGTACTCATTACGGTTTATGGTTTTTGTTTCCCCCACGGCTCTGAGCGCCGGCAGCAGGGTGGCAAAATCCGGCCGTAGGGCGCAGGCATCATGTCCCACTCGCGCCAGGGTAAGCTCAGCTTCTCTCAGTCCCGCCATTGCGGCCAGATCACGCGCATATTTGTGTGGATGTTCGGCTTTCAGAGCCAAATATTGTTGATAGCGTAGTTCCATACTTCGTTCCCTAAAATGTGTTGGAGCAAACAAGATAAAGGACAGGCGGTTATTTCCCTGCTATCCGCCGGTTGACGGCATGCCCGTCGCGGCGTACCAACCCTATCGGGTGGGAGCAAACCCTATCTTCAATATATAATAATAATAGTTATAATTTTTAATGAAATGAATAGTAATAGAAATTGTTTTACGTGGGGTTTACGTAACGTTTACGTCACTTCGATTTGTCGTCTGGTAGCCGGGTTACTGCGGGTGTAAGGCAGTATGGGGTCAAGACAGGCGAGTGCCAGGTGCAGAGGTAGGGTCCCGCGGTAGCGGTGCCTAGATTGTGTAGCAATTGGCGGTGCATTGAGGGCGGCCAGGCGGAAAAACGCCCGCTTTTCACCACTCTGCAAAGCCGAATGCCCCTAATGTTGCTGCATGAATGAGAAGTATTCTCAATAAAATGCTTTACAAACGCTACTGATAACTATTATCATTTTTTTGCTACAGCTGAAGAGGCTTACCTCGACAGATGGGCACGGCATTGCTCATATTGCTTCCAGTATTATTTAGCCAGCAGGGTGCTGGCTTTTTTTTTGTCCAGCGTATAGCGTCGCCGGCCAATAAGCCGGTTCGCTTAGCCTCATCGCTTCCGGAGCCGGCAGTTGGCCCGCTTAGCCCTTGTCGCCGTCGGAGTCGGCAATCGGTATGCTTGTGCCTGAGCCCCCCCCCCGAAGCCCTCGCTCATACTACTGTTTATTACCGGCTCGCTGTCGGTTGAGGAATGATCAACCGGTGCCCGCGGCAGACGCAGCGATCCGCTGCGTCCTTGTGTATAAAGACGGTGCGCAGGCCGTGGAGGGCCCGTTCTTTTAACGCTTCAGCCTGGTGTAGCAGGCAGCGCCCGCAGTCTGGCCATCAACGCATTCAGGAAAGGGGCCGTTCGGCGAGTGGTCTACGCGTTGCCTATCGAAGGCGCTTTCCCGTGCCCGGCGGTCGTTATCGGCACGGGAGGGACGCTCACAAGCGCTGCGGGAAATGTGGCTGCCAGAGTCTGGCGGATTTGATTTATCTGGCGCCCAAAGCCGTCCATCACGCCGATATCAAGAAGCGCGGTCAGGTTGCTCAATTCCGCCATTTCCTTTGTCAGCCGCAAATGAATATTGTCCAAGAGCGTTGGCAGGGGAATGCCCTGTCCGCGATCGATCGTGGAAAAGATGTCACGCAGCAGCGGATCGAAGTAATGTGTGAAAAAATCTTCCGTCATGCCACGGGCCTGGACGTGGTTGATTGCTTGCCAGCGCTCGTCGCCGATAAAGTTATCATAGTGGATGCGCCTGTAGTGTAGCCTGATATGTTGCATCATCTCTGTCCAGAGGGGGACCCCCGGGCGCGCCACGCCGCTATGATGCGCCGCGGTGGACGATGCAGCGGGATTATGCGACTCAGGTGTCGCCGTCGCCGCAGAAATGATTTTATTCAAGCATCGGAGCTTCCCCATCGATGGGCCGTGTCGGCAGGCCTGGAGCGGGAAGGGATGAGGAACCCGCTCTCGCTGCCGTGGACGCCTGCGGTAACGCCACCGCCGCCGGTTTGGGTTGCCGTCGTTTTTGCGCCGCCGGTGCGGCTTCTGTCGCCGGTGACCTGACCACTGCCGGTGTCGTCTCTATGGCGTTCGGACTGTAGTGCGGCAGATCTGCGGCGTGCGGGGGACTCGCCGGTACGCCACGCCAGCCGGTTGAGACATAGTTATATAGCCAGTACATTGAATAGCCGCTCAAAATCCAAAACCCCGCTTTGGTGACCCTGCAGATGTGCTTGTTCTGGGAAATATAGCAGGAGGTAAGGGCGGTTGAGGTTGCCACCACTGACTCGACTGGTAAGGGCAGATAAGGCGTGGTTGTGCCGGACGTGGCGAAGTGATGTTCTCCCGTAGCGGGACTACTGCTGTGGGGGGGGTCTGAATCATGACACGCAGGTAAGTCAGCGTAAGCGCCGGCCGTGAAGAATAGCGGTTTTAGAGCATCGGGTACGCGGCTGGGAGGGCCGTCAAGATCACGGCAGGCAGGCTCGTCAGAGTGAAGCTGTAGAGGCTCGATCCGTGCTTTGTGATGTCGATTGGCGGCATGCCGCAACTGATGGTCGGTACCCTGTTGACGCTTGTAACGCGCGGTGTTTTTCTGCGTCCGCGGGGCAATTTTCTCCGGAGGTGGGTCGGCGAAAGCGTGTTTCAATTGATTCGTTGCATCACTCAACGTCTCCTCGGCAGCCAGGGCGGCCGGTAAGCCATCGCCCGTCAAACCGCGCATGCCGGTCATTCCGCGCTTCGCCCAAGGGCCAGGACCGGCGGCATCAACGGTGGCATTGCCATAACTACCCCTATTCGCCGTCGGTTGACGCGATTTGGTCCTCCCGCCGGTAAACGCCGACGATCGCTCAGGCTGCGCGGCAACGGTACCGATTTGGGTGATAATGCTAATAAAGCCCAGACAACCGATGGCCCACCGGAATTTATCCGTATCGCCGGGTTGCTGCGCCAGATGGTGTAAAACTTCCTGCAATGGCGGCTCTTTGCGCCTTTGGTGATGCTGAAATAAACCGGTGGTTTTGCGGTGGTGTTGAAGCGATGCAGGCATAATTGACCACTACCTGGGTTAAATCCGATAATCATCGTCGTGCGGCGGGACTGCCGACGTCTGCAATGGCTGGGGGTATCGAACGCCGGTGGTCCGTACGCGGCGCCAGTGGCTAAAGCGCCGCGTGGGTGAATACAATGAGTTCATTCACGCAGATTTTAAAAAGCTCTCTGTCCCGGCGCAATAGCGAACGGTTAAATAAGGCGTTAACAAGATGATGTATACGTGACAGGGCAGAGCACGGAACGACCGCCGCAATCAGGGTCGGGCTTTGATGCCGTGTTTTTTCATCATGCCGCGCAGCTGATAATGCGTGCGGGCCAGTGCCTGCTCCAGCCACTGTTTTTCCTGCAGCAGCAGCCAGGCGCGTAAATCCAGCGGCAGAGACGGCGCAGAGGATGTGGATGGCGTAATGGGAGTCAGACGCACCGCGTCGAAAGGGTTAATGATAATTTGGCTCAGGGGGTGTTCGCTATTGTTATGGTGGTAAAGCGAACGCTCAACGACGTTTTTTAGCTCGCGCACGTTGCCCGGCCAGCCGTAGTCGAGCAAACTGCGGCGCGCTTCAGCGCTGAAGCGCGGAAATAAGGGTTGCCCCAGCTCGCGGCACATCTGGATAGCAAAATGTTCGGCCATCACCATAATGTCGTCCGGGCGGACCGCAACGGCGGTAGGGCCACGACATCGAATGCTAGCCTGTCGAGCAAATCGGCTCGGAAATCGCCGGTCTGCGCCGGGAGATCGGCATTGGTAGCGCAGACCAGCCGGACATCCACCTGCAGCGACTGACTGCCTCCGACGCGTTCCAGCTCGCATCATGGGCGCGTTCGCCAGCTCATCGAGAAAAAGCGTGCCGCCGTCGGCACGCTCAAATCGACCCTGATGACGTTTTTGCGCGCCGGTAAACGCGCCGGCTTCATGGCCGAAAAGCTCGGAATCAAGCAGATTTTCATTAAGGGCAGCGCAGTTGAGCGAAACGAAGGGGCCTTGCCAGCGCGGCGAAAGGTAGTGCAGCTGCCGGGCAATCAACTCCTTGCCGGTGCCGCGTTCCCCTATCACAAACACGGTTTTTTGCAGCCGGGCGAGGCGCGACACCTGCTCAAGGACTTCCAGAAAATCATTCGACTGACCCAGCAGCGGGTCATGAGTGAGGGGAATTGGACATAGCAAATTTCGCCAACAGTTAGTGGTTATCACCACTATAACCGAAGTTTAGTACAGATAAAATTTAAAATCCTATATTTATCAATTAGATATTTTTTACCAGAGAGTTGGCGCGAAAAATGTATTAGTCAAACGGTGTGAGTTAGCCAGACTTTTAACCCGATCTTAAGAGGATAATCATAATGGACATTTTTTCCCGCTTTACCGACATCGTTAACGCCAACATCAATGCACTGCTGGATAAAGCGGAGGATCTGGAAAAACTGGTACGCCTGATGATTCAAGAAATGGAAGATACGCTGGTAGAGGTTCGGACGACGTCCGCGCAGGTGCTGGCGGAAAAGAAACAGTTGTTACGCCGTATCGAGCAAGCCGACCTTCAGCAGGCAGAGTGGCAGAGCAAAGCAGAACTGGCATTGTTGAAGTATAAAGAAGATTTAGCGCGTTCCGCGCTGATGGAAAAGCAGCGTTTGGTGAAACTTGCCGCGGCGCTGCGCCAGGACGTGAGGGTTATCGAAGAGACCCGACGCGGATGAAGTATGAGATCGGCGAGTTGGAAAACAAACTGGCCGAAACCCGCGCCCGTCAGCAGGCGCTAACGCTTCGCCATCAGGCGGCCTCGTCGTCGCGCGATATTCGTCGCCAGCTTGACAGCGGTAAATTGGATCAGGCCATGGCGCGCTTTGAACAATTTGAACGCCGGATAGATCAGATGGAAGCGGAAAGCGTCGGTTTCGGCAAGCAGAAATTCGTTGATCAGCAATTCGCCGAGCTGAAGGCTGAAGACGAGATCAATGCGCAATTGGCGGCGCTGAAAAATAAGCTGCATCACGACTGAACGCTGTGCCGCCGGGCTGAAAACGTGTTGCTACGCGCCGCCGCGGCCTGCGGAATGTAAAGATCACTTAAGGAGAAATCATGGATGCCCTGCTAGTCGTGCTCGCCATACCGCTGACTATTTTTATCTTGTTTGTCGCGCCTGTCTGGTTATGGCTGCACCACAACAGCCGTCGTCAACAGGGAAGCCGCCTGGGTCAGCAGGATACGCAGCGGCTTATGCAGCCACCCGCGACGCCGAGCGCATGCAGGCGCTGGAAGATATTCTTGACGCGGAACACCTTAACTGGAGGCAGGAATAAGATAACGGTTGATTTAAGCAAAAAACTCTACCGCCGCCCCGATGAGGGCATGATCTGCGGGGTGTGCGCCGGGATTGCCCACTATTTCGACGTCCCGACGCGGTTGGTGAGGATTATTGTTGTGCTGTCGATGATCTTTGGCCTGTTTATGTTAACGCTGCTGGCCTATGGAATTTTGGCGTTTTGGCTGGAGCCCGCGCCGCCGTCAGCTTATCAGGGACACGAAGGGTTGGCACCCGGCCAGCAATTGGATCGCGCGGATGCGCTATTGGCCGATAGCGAACGGCAGTTGCGTCGGGTGGAAAGGTATGTCACATCGCCGGCGTTTAACCTGCGTAACCGGCTCCGTCAATTATGATCGCGCTTGTCCGTTTCATATTATTGGCGTTATTGAGCCGGATACCCGCCGCCTTAAGCACCCGGCTATTAGCGCGCATCGCCCGCTGCGGCTCGCGCTCGGGTTACTGCTGCAGCCGCTGTTAGCCCTGGGGGCTGACTATTTGGCGCGTCGTATTACACCGGCCGCTTCCGCGCGCGTTACCCCAGCAAATGCTCCCATCCGACGTCGTGATGCGCTGAGGGTTTCCGGTCGTGCCGCCGCGTCTGGCCAGTCATCCCACTGCCATTGACTGGCGGCGCGGGCCCCGTATCAGGGGGCCCGCGCGTGGGGACGCCAAAGGCTCAGGCGTGCAGCGCCGCAGGCAAACGTCTGTGCGTGTGTAGCGAGGTTGTCCTTTTTGGGGAGGTGGTGCTCGTCGCGCCTACGGCGGCGCCGTTAGCCGTAACCTTTGCCCAGCCTCTCACCCTAGGCTCATTCCTTTCCGTATAGCCGGCGACCCGCGGGTAATGTCGGCAAAAAAAGCGGACGAGGTTACGGTTTTCGCTACAATAGCCGCACGCCGTGACGTCACGAGACAGGGAAAAGTAAAGGTAAACCACCGATGAAAAGACTGCAAAACGAAACTCAACGCGCTGGTGAATCGCGGGCTGGAGCGGTATCTGCGGCTGGCGGGGACCGGTTTAAGCCGCAGCGGTAAAACCGCGTTTATCACCTCGCTGGTAAATCAATTGCTCATAGCTAACCATGGTGCGCGGCTGCCCTTGTTCAACGTTGTCCGCGACGCGCGGTTATTAGGCGTGCGGCGAGTGCCGCAGCGTAACCTGGGGTTATCGCACTTTACGTATGATGAAGGTATCGCCGTGCTGAGCGGCTCGCCCCCGCCTGGCCAGTGCCGACCCGCGGCGTCAGTGAAATGCGGCTGGCGCTTCGCTATCGTTCGCGGGATGCGTTGTGGCGGCACATTAAAGACACTGGTACGCTGTATCTGGAAATTGTCGATTATCCTGGAGAATGGCTGCTGGACTTGCCTATGCTGGAGCAGGATTATCTTAGCTGGTCGCGGCAAATGTTAGTTTTGCTACAGGAGGAGCGGGCAACCTGGGCTGCGCCGTGGCTTTCACGCTGCGCCGGCCGACGAGCGGGTGTTGGCGGCCATCGCCCAGGACTACACCGACTATCTGATGCGCGCTAAAGCCGCTGGGCTGCATTTTATCCAACCGGGCCGTTTTGTGCTCCCCGGCGAGATGGCCGGCGCTCCGGCGCTGCAGTTTTTCCCCTGGCCGCAACGCGAGGACAGGGAGGAAGGGCAGCTGGCCCAGGCCGATAAACGCAGCAACATCGGGATGTTGCGCGAACGCTATCGCTACTATTGCCAACAGGTCGTGAAAGGCTTTTACAAACAGCATTTCAGCGGCTTCGACCGGCAAATCGTGCTGGTAGATTGCCTGGCGGCGCTTAATCACGGCCCCGACGCTTTCAACGATATGCGCCTGGCATTGACGCAGTTAATGCGCAGCTTTCATTACTGCAAGCGCAGCCTGTATCGCCGCCTGTTTTCCCCCTGTATTGATAAGCTGATGTTTGCCGCGAGCAAAGCGGATCATGTCACCGCGGATCAGCACGCTAATCTGGTAGCGCTATTACAGCAGTTGGTGAAAGACTCCTGGCAGAATGCCGCCTTTGAGGGCATCAGTATGGATTGCGAGGGTGGCGGCAATTCAGTCCACTCTCAATGGCGTGGTGATGCACCAGGGGCAAAGCCTGCAGGCACTCAAAGGGGACCGGCTGGAGGATGGCGCGCCGCTGACATTTTATCCGGGCGAAGTGCTGGCACGTCTGCCAGGCCCCGCTTTTTGGCAACGGCAGCGCTTTCAGTTCGAGGCCTTTCGTCCTCAGGCGCGGGAAACTGACGCGCCGTTGCCGCATATTCGCATCGATGCGGTCATCGAATTCTTGCTGGGGGATAAATTGCGATGACCGATCCTATCCGACCGCGTATCGATTTCGACTCGGCATTGGATATGCCTGCCGAGCCGCCCCTGCGCGCCGCCAGGCACTTTACCGATGACGTCGGCGAAGCGTTTATACCGCAGCCGACGGAGGCACAAGAGGACGACAGTGGCAAGCCGGAAGCGCTGATTACCTATGCCTTGACGCCGAAACGCAGCCTGTGGCGGCGAATGGTGGTGGCGGGCGCAGGTCTGTTGCTACTGAGTAGCGTTGCGCAAGGCATCGGCGCCTTCGTCAGCGCCTGGCAACACCAGCAATGGTTCAGCCTGGGCGCGCTGACGGCGGGGGGCATCTTCGTACTGGCGGGCGTCGGCGCGATAGGTAGTGAATGGCGCCGGCTCTACCGGTTGCGCGAGAGGGTGGCGCAGCGCGATCGGGCGGCCGACTTGCTGAAAAGCCATGCCTTGGGCGAGGGGCGGGCGTTTTGCCAGCAGCTTGCCGCCCAGGCGGGAATCGGCGCCGACCATCCCGCGCTACAGCGCTGGCAGGCCGCGTTGCATGATAGCCAAAGCGACCGGGAAGTCCTGGCGCTGTATGCCAGAATTGTACAGCCGGTTGTTGACCGCCAGGTACGATTCACCATCAGCCGGTTTGAGGCGGAATCGACGCTGCTGGTGGCCGTGAGCCCGCTGGCGCTGGTGGATATGAGCTTTATCGCCTGGCGTAATTTCCGCTTGGTTAACCGCATTGCCGCGCTGTACGGCATTGATCTGGGCTACTTTAGCCGCATCCGCCTGTTCCGTATGGTGCTAGTCAATATTGCCTTTGCCGGTATCAGCGAATGGGTACGGGAAATCGGCATGGACTTGGTATCCCAAGACCTGACGGCTCGCCTGTCCGCTCGCGCTGCGCAGGGGATGGGGCGGGGCTGTTGACGGCCCGGCTGGGACTGAAGGCGATGGAGCTGTGCCGGCCTCTGCCATGGCTGCCGGGGGAAAAACCCCGCCTGGGCTAGTTCCGACGCGAATTATTGGGTCAGTTGAAAATGGCGCTGGACAAGCGTCGGTCCACCTGCTGGAGTTGAATGGACGCTTTACTGTCCATACTGTCAACTTTTTGTGACAGACAGCTTCAACCGCGGTGCAATGGCCAGTATGATATGCCCCAGATACCCTGATCGCTTGAGCGAGGCAATACATGCGTTTGGAAGTAGTTTGTCAGGACCGTTTGGGTCTGGTGCGGGAGTTATTGGATTTGTTGGTCTCCCGCTCAATCGACTTACGCGGCATCGAAATTACCCCCACCGGCCGTGTTTATCTTAATTGTACGCCGCTGGAATTTGATCTTTTTCGTTCGCTTATGGCGGAAATTCGCCGCATAGAGGGCGTTACCGATGTGCGGACCGTGGCTTTTATGCCCACCGAACGCGACTCCCGCGCCATGCAGGCAATACTGTCCGCCATGCCGGAAGCCGTGTTGTCCATCGACCTGAAAGGCCGGATCGCGTTATCCAATCCGGCGGCCGCTCTGCTGTTTAATGCCAGCGGGGAGAAATTACTCGGCCAATCTTTGTCGGCGCTGGTCGGCGGGTTTGATTTCAATCGCTGGCTGGAAGATGCCCTGCCGCAGCCGGCCGCTGAACGGGTGGTGATTCAAGGCCAGGATTTCCTGCTGGATATCACGCCCGTACAACTGCCCGGGGACGATGGTCATACCGCCACCGTCGGAGGGGTCGTGATGTTGAAATCGGCATTGTGCATGGACCGGCAATTGAAAGACCATTCGGTCAACGACGACAACGCGTTCAGCCATCTGCTGGCGAGCAGCGAGCGTATGCGCCAGGTCATCAACAATGCCCGCAAGTTGGCGATGCTCGACGCACCGCTGCTGATTATCGGCGAGACCGGTACCGGTAAAGATCTTCTGTCGCACGCCTGCCATCTGCGCAGCGCCCGTGGACGTCAGCCCTTTTTGGCGCTCAATTGCGCCGCCTTGCCCGACGAAGTGGCCGAAAGCGAACTGTTTGGCCACGCCGCGGGCGCTTATCCCAACGCGCTTGAGAGTAAAAAAGGCTTTTTTGAACAGGCGGACGGCGGGTCGGTGTTGCTGGACGAAATCGCGGAAATGTCCCCGCGTATGCAAAATAAATTACTCCGCTTTCTCAATGACGGCACGTTCCGGCGGGTTGGGGAAGACAAAGAGATGCACGTCGACGTACGGGTCATCTGCGCCACACAGAAGAATTTGCTGGAACTGGTGCGGGACGGCCATTTTCGCGAGGATCTGTATTATCGTCTGAACGTACTTACCCTGGCAATCCCGCCGTTGCGCGATCGCCCCGAAGATATCATGCCGTTAACGTCGCTGTTTGTTGCCCGCTTCTGCGACGAGCAAGGCGTTACCCGACCACAATTGGCGCCGGATCTGGCCGCCAAATTAACGCGTTACCCCTGGCCGGGTAACGTACGGCAGCTGAAAAATGCTCTGTACCGGGCAATGGCCCAGCGTGAAGGGCCGGCATTGAGCGCTGTGGACATCGATTTACCCGACTTTGGCCAGGCGCTGCCGCTGACGGATGACTTGCTTGACGGCTCGCTTGATGACATCAGCAAACGGTTCGAGCGTTCGGTGCTAACGCGCCTTTACCGTGCCTATCCCAGTACCCGTAAATTGGCGAAACGGCTGGGGGTTTCCCATACCGCCATTGCCAATAAATTACGTGAATACGGTTTAAACGGTAAAAAAACGGATGATGACACCACGGTCTAACCTGCTGGCGTCGCCGTTCAGCCGGCAGCGCCGCCGCCGGCCAGCTTACTTTGACGAAAGCGGCGTTTTGGGCTCAGGCCTGCAGCGCGGCGAGCGCGGCATCATAATCCGGCTCTGAGGCTATCTCGCTGACCCGTTGGCTGTAAATGACGGTGTCGTGTTCATCCAGCACAACCACCGCGCGTGCCGCCAGGCCTTTCATCGGGCCTGCGTCAATGGCGACGCCATAATGCTGCCGGAATTGCGGATCGCGCAGGGTGGAAAGGGCGACGACTTTTTCCAACCCTTCAGCGCCGCAGAAGCGTTTTTGTGCAAACGGCAGGTCGGCCGAAATACAGAGCACTAGGGTATTGTCGAGCTGGCCTGCCAGCTGATTGAATTTACGCACGGAGGTGGCGCAGGTACCGGTATCGACGCTGGGGAAGATATTGAGAACCTTGCGTTTACCACTAAAACTTTTCAAGGTGACATCGGACAAATTGGTGCCGACCAGTAAAAAATCCGGGGCCTTGGTTCCCAGCGTTAAAAACGTCCCGGCTACGGTGACAGGTTGCCCTTTCAAGGTGATAGTCTGAGACATGAATCGCATCCTTTTTGGTGAAGTGTACAAGTCATTAACAGAATAAGCTTAATTACCCCGAAATACGAAATTTCTTCTCTTTGCTGCCGAAAGGCGTCCTATTACCGCTATACTTTTGATTTAACGCTGATTGATCCGAGGATGCCCGATGAGAGTAATGCGTTTTTATCCGCAGGCCTGGCCGCTGCGAACGCCGTTCGTCATCGCGCTCGGAGAGAGTACTGAAGCTCGGGTGGTAGTGGTGGACATCGAGCAGGACGGGCTGCACGGTATCGGCGAATGTACCCCCTATCCGCGCTATGGTGAAACCGAGGCCTACGTCATCTGCCAGATTAACAGTGTTCTGCACGGTATTGAGCAGGGGGTAAGTCGGGACGTCTTGCTGCAATTGCTGCCCGCCGGTGCTGCCCGCAACGCCATCGACAGCGCGCTATGGGACCTGGAGCGGCAGGCCGCCGGGCAAACGTTGGCGGAATATGCGGGCGTCGCGCTGCCGACGCGGATTGCCATGGCGCAGACCCTGGGTATTGATGAACCAAGACGATGGCGGAGGCTGCGCGACGCTGCTGGGAGCAGGGAGCGCGTTTACTCAAGGTCAAACTGGACGACCATCTATTAACCGAATGCATGGTGGCCATTCGTGCGGCGGTGCCGCAAGCCACGTTGATTGTGGAATCCAATGAGTCCTGGCAGCCGGAAGGGTTGGCGACGCGCTGCCAGTTGCTCGCGGATTTGGGGGTGGCGCTGCTGGAGCAACCGCTGCCCGCGGAACATGACGCGGCGCTGCAACATTTTATCCATCCTCTACCCATCTGCGCCGATGAAAGTTGCCATACGCGCGGCCAATTGGCCCTGCTGCAGGGCAGTTATGAAATGATTAATATCAAGCTGGACAAAACCGGTGGCCTCACCGAGGCGCTCCTGCTGGCGCAGCGGGCGCGCGCTTAGCGCTGCGGCGGTATAGGTTAATAGTGCCACCATTGCATCAAGATAATCAAGGGTAGCCGCATTGGCTGAAATGACCAGTAATCGACGGTAATGCACGGCAGCCCGCGATCGCTGCACCAACTGCCTAACGATCCTGGCGTCGGGTATCCTACGCTCGCTACCAGAGGCAGGTGGGACGTCTGCGCCAAATGGTGCGCCAGCGGGGCGACGCCGGCGCCTGCTCGATACAGGCCAGCGGTTCGTGAAAACTGACGATCCAGGCGAGACGCAGTTCGTCAATCAGTTGGCACAACGCCTGCGTTTCTGGCTCAGAGCTCGCTTTATCGCCGGTTGCGAGCGCCACATTCCGTGCCTCCGCCGCGCTGTTCCAACGATGCACCGTCTCGCCGCTCCGCCGCCGGAAAATTGCGGTTGAGATCCACCCCGCGGGCGTTGGCGCGCAGGCCGAAACGGCAGCCGTCCGGATTCACGGCCAGTATGAGATGATGGCGCAGCGCGCCGGGATCAATCGTGCGCAGGGCACAGGAGAGAGCGGTCACGCTTGCGGTATCATCGCCGTGCGTGCCGGCGATGATAAGCCCGCAGGCTGCCGCCGGAAGCGTCGCAGGGTGATAAAGCAACGGCGCGCCCAGCACTGATGTGCCATAAGATTGTCCCAACGATGGCAAGGCGCCGCGCTAGGATAGGGGCCGAAAGGATTGCATACTGTTTCCCGCCAGAAAATAATCAGTTATATTAACAGCGAACACTTTACCGAAAAATGTCCCGCAGTGTTAGTTTCCGCAGGGTATTTTGCCCGAACGCCGATGGGGTTAGCCCGGAATCGGCCATAGCGCTAAGGAACACTTTATGCCGCGTTTTCCGTTTGCAGTTTGCGCCTTCCTGCTCGCCGCTGTTAGCGGCACCCCGCACGCCGCCACGATACCCCCCGGTACTGTGCTGGCGGAAGTACAACATGTTGTACGCCATATTAAAGACGAGCCTTCCTCACTGGATCCGATTAAAGCCGTCGGTTTGGTTGAGGCGCAGGTTGATCGCGATCTGTTTGAAGGGCTGGTCAATCAGGACGCCACGGGTAAGACAATTCCCGGTGTGGCGCTGAGCTGGCAGACCAGCGACAACCAGAGTTTTGTGTTTCACCTGCGGCGTGACGCGCGTTGGTCGAATGGGCAGCCGGTAACGGCGCAGGATTTTGTTTACAGCTGGCGCCGGCTCGTTGACCCCGCCAATCATTCCACCTTTTCCTGGTTTGCCGAGCTCACGGGTCTGAAAAATGCCGCTGATATTATCGCCAGCAAGGTGCCCGCTGAGCAATTGGGCGTTAGCGCGCCGGACGATTACACGCTGAAAGTGGCGCTGGATAAACCGGTGCCGTATTTCGTCAGCTTGACCGCTAATTTCAGCCTGTTCCCGGTGAACCGCGCCACGGTGGAACGCTTCGGTCAGGAATGGACACGCGTCGGTAATCTGGTTGGCAACGGCGCGTTTGTTCTCAGTCAGCGGGTGGTTAATGAGAAACTGGTCCTTACCCCAAATCCTCATTATTGGGATCATAAGCATACAGTGCTGACGCAGGTCACCTTCGTGCCGATAAGCGCCGAATCTGCCGCGCTTAACCGCTATATGGCCAACGATATAGACATTACCGAATCGTTTCCCAAAGACCGTTACCGGCAGTTATTGCAACAGATCCCCGATCAGGTATACACGCCGGACCAGCTGGGGACCTATTATTATGCCTTCAATATCCGGCGGGGGCCCACTCAAGACGTACGGGTGCGCAAAGCGCTGTCCTACGCTATTGACCGGCGGATCATCGCCGGCAAAGTGGTCGGCTCTGGCGAAAAACCGGCCTGGCATTTTACCCCTGACGTAACGGTCGGCTTCACGCCCGCGGCTAGTTATTTGCAGCAGCATAGCCAGCAAGAGCTGGATGCCCAGGCGCGGGCCCTGATGCAGGCCGCCGGTTACGGACCGAATAAACCGTTGACCCTTACCCTGCTGTACAACACGTCGGAAAGTAATCAGAAGATCGCTATTGCCGTGGCGTCGATGTGGAAAAAAACTCTGGGCGTCAATGTCAAATTGGTCAATCAGGAATGGAAAACCTATATCGATAGCCGCAATACCGGTAATTTTGACGTGGTGCGAGCATCGTGGATCGGCGATTACAACGAGCCTTCCACCTTTTTATCGCTGCTGATCTCAACCCATAGCGGTAACATCGCCAAGTTTAGTGATCCCGCCTACGATAAGCTGTTACAGAAGGCCAGTCGGGAAACGCAGCCGCAGCGGCTGAGTGAAGATTACAATAAAGCAGAGACCATGATTGCCGAGCAGGCCCCAATTGCGCCGATTTATCAGTTCACCAATGGCCGCCTGATTAAGCCTTGGCTGAAAGGGTATCCGATCATCACCAACCCGGAAGACTTGTCCTACAGTCAGACGCTCTATGTGGTGAAACATTGACGGTCAGGCGAGCAGGCCGTGTCGTTGGCGCGGGGCGCGGCGTTTAATCTGTCACCCTGCCGTGAGCCGTTGGCAGCGGCACTGCACATCCGGGGCGCCGTCGCGCTCTGGATGACGCACTTTTGCGACATTTGCTACCAGGCAAACCACCAAATAGTCTGCTCAGCCCTCAGCCCTCAGCCCTCAGCCCTCAGCCCTCAGCCCTCAGCCCTCAGCCCTCAGCCCTCAGCCCTCAGCCAAAGCGCTGATTCCGTATCATTTACCCTAGCTGCTATTGCGTACGCCTGTTAAGGTGGGCAAGTCGCCGGTGATAGAGAGGGAGAGGTCATGCGTCCTTTCTGACTGACTGCGAACGGTGATTATTTAAACAACTCGCGGCGGATGCCATTAGAGAAGAATGAAGGTAATGGGTATACATACCAGCAACGAGTACACCACTTTGAACAGATAGTTTGGCAGGATGTAATGCAGCATTTCGCCCAGCGTCATGCGGGTTGCAAAGAACATCATGATCCAGATTATCGAGTTTTGGTGACAGGAAAATGGCTATCAGTAGCGACGATACAAATAAAGTGAACAGTACAATGAATATGGTGAACTCTATTATAGCGGTTCAAATCCAGCGGGCTTAACGAGCATGAAACCAGAATGGTATGACGATCGTGGGTAGAAAAAAATCGATGAGATGATTTCTAACCAGGTTGTCGGCGCTGTCGCGAAAAATATGGCCCCTTTTTTACTCGGTAACTAATATTATTAGCTATTTTTTATAAAATCATTTTATCAAATCCTTTATTCAATATAATCAAAAAAAACACAACTCGACCCAGTACTGTGCAATTATTCATATCGGGCTCCTGGGGCGTATGATGAATCCAGCGAATTGACGTAATATCATCGATACGCGTTGAAAGGGTTAGCGCACTGCCGTCGCGCAGCAAAAAAAGCCCGCTGCCTTTGAGTTTTTCATTAATTACGGCTACGGCTAAGGCTGAGTTTGCAAATATTTCATTAGGTGGTATTTGTACGCCGTAAAGACCGTCAGAATGCGGCAGCCGCGCTATCTCAGGTAATTATGATTTTTATATAACATTTCTTCTGATTCATTGTGTACAAATTTATACAACGGTACTTCAACCAAATGCTTATTATCATCAATATTGGGATCGCCATAGTCGTTAAGTAACCATTCAGGCCGTACCCGGAGCGCTTCAGCAATGCTGATAAGATGCTTGTGCGGACGAGCGATGTAGCCGGATAATAAATTAGACATATAACCATTTGACACACCGATTATTCGGGCCAGTTCAGCAGCGTTGAAACCGCGGGCGAAAAGGGCTTCTTTTAAACGATCATTAAATTGTTCCGTCATAAATAGGACCACCGATTAACCAGTTTATAGTAATAATGTTGTTAGGCGAAGAGAATAAACCTTGCCATGTCCTTGAAAGTTTCATTAATTTCATCAAGCTTTATCGTTTCAATGACCATCAGGCCACCTTGAAACGATAACATTTAGGTGCGTGCATTAGAATGAATAAAATTAAATAATTACTAATTTACTTATTTAATAATAAGGATAATTGAGCTCGGGGCGATAGTTATTCACCGTGATTATTTTATGAAACGAGCGACGACTTTCAATCAATTATTTAACGGTGCCAACCGCAGCGTCAGCCGGCGGCATTGCGAGTTATCCGCGCGCCCGCGTTCCGGCCTGTTATTACGACTCCACTGTGACATTTCAGGAGTAGCTGTCATGGCGATTGCAACCTCTATCGATTTTCTCCGCCGCTGCATCGTTTGGCCAGGCCGCCCAAGCGGCGATGATACTGCCCTGCGCCGACTGGCTCCAGAGTATGCCTGGCGCGCTAGATTGCACGGCACCGCAGTACCGCCGGCAGGCGAGCGTCTGCCGTTACGCTGCGTTTTTACCCGGGCATTCGCCCCTCAGGGGGCGCCTGGACCGTTGGGAATGTGGCGACGTCAGCCTGGGGAGGTCCGCTATGGATAAGCGATTGCCGACGCTTATTGACCTGTTGGTCGCCAGGAAAGTGCGTTTCTTTTTCACGCCCGACGGGATTTTGGTGGTGAGAGGCCATCTGGATTTACGCGGCAGCGGCATCGCCCAATTGCCGGAACGTTTGGTGGTGGCCGGCTCTTTATTGCTGACCGGCTGTCCACTCAGGCAATTACCCGGCATGCTTAGCGTCGGTGAGGTGCTGGATTTAAAAGATACGTCGGTAACGGCGTTGCCTTCGGGGCTGACCGTCGGCGGCCCTTTATTTCTGGAAAACACACCGCTGCGCGAACTGGCGGCCCACAGCCGTTTCGAGGATTCCCTTGATTTGGAAAGTACGCCTGTCTCCACGCTGCCCGTCGGGCTAAAGGTAAACGGTTATCTTAATATTCGCGGGACGGCGATAGCCCATCTACCGCCGGATTTGCAACTCAGCGGGCCTTTACTGCTGGATGCCCACCGTATCCGCAGCCCGCTGGCCTGGCGCCGCGTAACGCTGCCGTCGTGGCAGCCGGCGGAGGGAGAAGACTGGGGCGCGGTGGAGGAAGATGTCCAACTGGTCATTTTCGCCGTGCGGTTGGCGGGGGAAATAAAAATTTCCGCCGGCGGTTTTTACGGTAGCCCCGCGGCGCTGGTCCGAAGCGGTATCGGCGCACCGTTGTTGCCGGCAGCGCAGGATTGCCTGCGTGAACTGGCAGGACGGGAGGAGGCCTTATCATCCTGATCTCACCTGTGTGAAAATGGTTATACTGGAGCCTACTCATGGTTAACAAAGGTGCGGAATGTTGGATCTGTCAGAGGAGAACACGCTTAATTTTTCTGAAATCGTTTACGCCGGGCAGCTTGACGGGCAGGGTGGAATGATGCCGATTGAGGATAAGGCCATCGCCGATTGCGGTGGCACCTGCTGGCTCCATTTAGACGTGGAGCACCGGGCAGTGCCGACTGGCTCAACCGCTCGCCCTTGATTCCCGATCCGGTGCGCGAAGCCTTGGCCGGCAACAGCATACCAGCGAATTCATTGAAGAATTGCATGACAAGATCATCGCTCTGGAAAACGATCTGCTGGATCAGCAAATCCCGCCCCGCGGCCAGCTTTCGCATTTGCGCAAGCAGTTGATTGTCCTGCGACGCTACATGACGCCGCAGCGGGATGTTTTTTCCCGGCTGGCCAGTGAACATCTTCCCTGGATGACGGACGATGGCCGTCGGCGGATGCAGGATATTGCGGACCGTCTAGGACGCGGGCTGGACGACATCGACGGCGCGATTGCGCGCACTGCCGTGGTCGCCGATGAAATAAACTCGTTGATGGCGGAGGCCATCAACCGACGCAGCTATACCATGTCGCTTATGGCAATGATATTTTTGCCGACCACGTTCCTGACCGGGCTGTTTGGCGTAAACCTGGGGGACATTCCGGGTAATAGCGAGCGCTATAGGTTTGCGCTATTTTGCCTGGTGTTAGTGATAGGGGGTGTTGCCTGGTGGTTAAAACAGCGTAGATGGTTATAGTTATGGGCGCCGTGCAAGCGGATGTGACGTCTTTTTGGCTCCAAAATTGAGCAATATCAATAATAGTGATCGCAATATGAGGCATGATCACTTCCGCAGGTGAATGCAACGTCAAGCGATGGGCGTATTGTCTTACTTTCTTTTTGAATTATTGCATAGCGTATTTAATTCAGATGATGCCGGGTGAATAGCACGGCATTTTTTTATCTGCACCCGCCATCACCGCGAACCAGAAGCGGTAATCCCGACCCCTATGGCCTGTCTCCCGCTTGTTGTGACGCGTAATGTTTACTACGCTTTAAGAGAGCACGCCGTGAAAGCCATGGCGGCAGCCGGTGCAAGCCGGCCTTTAGCGTCACGCCGTTAGCTATGGCGCGTCAACCCTGTGACGCATAGAAAGAAAGAGGAAGCACAATGATGAACCAGTCCTGCACGGCCCGCAGCGCAATTATCTGCTACCGAATGAGCATTCCGACTGATCCTATCCCCAACGATCCGCCGCCGCATCTTTTCTAATGCTACCAGGGGGGATGTCTTGTTGCTAGGGGGATGACAGGCGCTCCCGCGATGCGCGCCTGGGGCCCCGTTAACGCCTTGCGCTGCTGCGTAGGCGGGGCCGACTGAGCGTATTCAGCGCAGTTTGAGCACGTCCAATTGTCATTCCGTGACGACACGGGCAGGTCATCATCCATCAGATCTTGCCAGCCTGCCGGCTGAGCAGGAAAGGATTCACGATCAAAGGCGATATCCCCGCCGTCCACCACCGCGCTGCCTTGCATCAGACCTTTGAAATCAAACAAATGCGTGTCGCTCAGATGCGAAGGCACTACGTTTTGCATCGCGCGAAACAGCGTCTCGCTGCGGCCGGGGTAGCGTTTATCCCAGTCACGCAACATATCGCCGATAACCTGGCGCTGCAGATTGGGTTGCGATCCGCATAGATTGCACGGAATAATGGGAAACTGCCGCGCCTGCGCGAAACGGGCAATGTCCTTTTCGCGACAATAGGCCAGGGGCCGGATGACTATGTGCTTGCCGTCATCGCTCATCAGCTTGGGCGGCATCCCTTTTAACTTGCCGCCGTAGAACATATTCAGAAACAGCGTTTGCAAAATATCGTCCTGATGGTGGCCGAGCGCTATCCGCGTGGCGCCCAGTTCCGTGGCCGTGCGGTAAAGAATCCCCCGCCGCAGGCGCGAGCACAGCGAGCAGGTAGTTTTACCTTCGGGGATTTTGTCTTTGACAATGTGATAGGTGTCTTCGGTGACGATATGGTATTCCACCCCCTGCGCCGCGAGATATTCAGGCAATACGTGCGCCGGAAAGCCAGGCTGTTTCTGGTCCAGATTGACGGCGACCAGAGAGAAATTGACCGGCGCGCTTTGCTGCAAATTGCGCAAAATTTCAAGCAGGGTATAGCTGTCCTTGCCGCCGGAGAGACAGACCATGATGCGATCGCCTTCCTCAATCATGGCGTAATCGGCGATGGCCTGACCGACGTGGCGCCGCAGGCGCTTTTGAAGTTTGTTAATGTTGTATTGCTGCTTTTGCATGACCACGGCGTTCTTTGCCTTCCTCATAACGTTGCGCGCGCCAGATGCTCAATCTGCGCGCAATGACCGGCGTATGGTACGGATTGTACGCGATAATGCCAACGTCGACAGGCAAAATTTCAGCAGCTGCACGGATATTTTGTCCACTCCCATTAATCGCTATGTTAGTAACCCTGTCACCGGGGTGGCAGCGTAGAGACAGGCGTGATATCTCAGCCGACGCGGCAGGAGGGCTGCGGCATAGCGCCTTGGAGACCCGGTGATGTCATGCGGGCGTAACGGTTTGAGTACCATTGCGGGCTGGGCGTCCGATGACGCGACACATTCAGGTGACTACGGCCAGCTGTCAATCAGGAAAGCACGAACGTGGAGGGGACTATGTTCAAGGCAGAGACGCACCCATCGGAGAGTTCAGATCAAACACCGGCCTTTGCCGCGAAACTGACGGCCAGGATGATGTTAAGCCACGTCATACCTGATGACATCAGCGCTGAGAAGAAAGACAAATGGCAACGGGGCAAATACCTGGCTTTGTTGAGATTGATGGCGGTCAGCAACCGTCATATCGGAAGGTTGGAATTACCGCATATTGTGATAAATCAGATGGACTTACCCGCCGGGTTTAATCTCACCGCCGCCAATCTACGTCGAAGCACATTCAAACGGGTCAGTATGATGGAGGTGAGATTGAGTCAAAGCGACCTCAGCCCCGCGAATTTGGCCCATTGTCAAATGAAGCGGGCCGATCTGCGCCACGCCACGCTGTATTTTACCCAATTGGATAATACCTGTTTGGACAGAGCCGACTTGCGCCATGCGAATTTGATTCAGGCGCAACTGGACCATGCTGTCCTTAATGGCGCCAAATTGAGGTATGTGGATTTAAGTGGCGCCCATCTGAGAAATGTCGATCTGAGCGGTGCCTGCCTCCGACATGCCAATCTGCGCGATACTTGTCTTAACAATGCTAATCTTAGCGGTGCCAAGATAAGCCTTGACAGTATTAGCGAGACTAATTTCAAAGGCGCCATCATTGACAGGGAAATCACGTTGGATTTGTCGGCCGGCTGGAGCCGGTACACCATTGATATTTATTTAGGTGCTGGCGATCGCCTTGGGCACGGTGTTCTCCAGGAGATAGACAGTCTTAACTCGCTGTATCGATCGCTAAAGATTGCGTTGTTGCGGCAAATTATGGATTCTCTACAGCAGACCAGCAATTCTTTGACGTCGGTTGCCCCCTCGCTGTTGACTATCTTGTCCAGTACACCCTATTACGATGAACCGGATATTGCCCACTGGTTACAAGAGATTTGCTCGCAATTTATCGGCACCTACGACAGGATTATGCGCCGGCAACGACAAGACGTTTTGCGGATGATGCTCGATACCTTCAGCCGTTACCCGGAAATAATGATTGACCATAATGCCGCGTTTATTCAGACTATCGCTCAGGTTATCTATGCATGCCCAAACACGACTTCGGCGCAGCAGGCGAAAATACTGTATGCGCTTTACCTCAACGAAAGCCGGATAGCACTTTACGTACTGAAGGTTGAGCGAGAAAAATATTACAGACGTCATGGCACGCTTATATTTGAATCCTGCCCTGAATAGGCTATTTATGGCCACCACGAAACAGGCCTATTCAAGCGTCAAATTAGTCAGTCTGGAAAAACAGCTGGCAATAAGCGAATTATGGGCGAACCGGGTGTATCAGTTCGACGCCAACGGCAAGGTGGTGCTTCACTATCGCCTGGGCGTAGTCTCCGTCAACCAGCGTTGGCCACCTCAGCCTGTTTGTTCAACCACGCGTTGAACGGACTGCCATGGCGCGTGACAAAATCGGCTAACACGCTGGCAAATTCGGCGCCGTGGTTTGGTTGACGTAATGCTTTAGCCATTGCGAACAAGATTGTGCGCCGCTCAGGATCGCTGTCTAAATAGTCAAAAACGAAGTAGGGCCAGACATAGAGTCGATCCGTATGCCCGTTTGCCGAATAGATATCAATGTCGACGATTTCGTCCAAACTCGGGCGCATATAGACAGGGGCTCGCTGCAGCGTTGCCATGGCCAGCGCGCGATTTTTACCGCTGAGAAATTCCGCCAACCCTTCTTGCCAAAAAGTGATGCGCTCAGGCGACAGATAAGTGTTATTGCCGTAACATATAAATCTACCATCGAGGTAATGCACGATTTCATGAAGGAAATTTTCGATTTCGCCGTCCCGGCAATAAACATATACCCGCGGCTGGTTACGCGGATCCTGGGGTTGGCCCTCGATATAGATACCGCCGTTATTGGTATCAATACGGAAAGGGTAATGGCCGTAGCGCTCATAGTGCGCTCTATCCGACAGGACGATAATGTCGAGCGGGCGGGAAATATCATCCGCGACAGGCGTCATGCCAAAAAGCGAGCAAAATTTATTGATAAGACTTTGCATACCTACGGTTATCCGTTGTTGCGCCGCCGGGTCAATTTTGTGCTGTGATAACATCCGACCGCCTAAGGGGAGCGGGATGGCATAGGGAAGAACGTCGCTCTCTTTGAGGAGTTTGAACAAGCCGTGAAAGGCGTAAGCGGGATAGTCTTCAGGATATCGCCCGGTATCTTCCACATACTTCAGCAACACCCCGCGAATGTCTTCACGCAGCGAACAGTGCGCCGGCAAGTTTTGATAGGGCCGCATCCATTCCGCCAGCATCTGGTCGTGCTGCGCCAGCAACGCACTGTAGCCATTGGGATGGTAAAACTTCTCCCTGACGGTCATGGCGGTAAACGCATTCACTGCACGACGCAGGTGATCCAGCGCGTATGTATTCTGCGGTGATGCCGAGGCAAGCGCCAACGATTGTGTAATGGACTGGCTTATCATGGCTTGCAGCTGTGTTTGCTTCCGAGACAAAAAGCGGCTGTCGCGGCTAGGGTTTGGGACGTAAGAAATCAGGTCGCAGAGCAAGCTAAAACAGCAATAACAGGTGTAATCACCGATGCGCCGGGACGGATCTAACAGAAGAAAGCGAATTAATTTGACCAAGGCGGGCGAGTTCTTCTTAAGGTGGTTCGCTTTCGGTTGCTGCCGCATTTTTTCAGCCAGCGCGGTTAACCAGGTTTCGGTCAGCGTCATCATCGCGGGGTCTTGCCCCGCCGTGCGCGGGACTTCAGCGGCCAGATAGCTGCCGAGACGGGACAACGCACCGCTTGCGGCCTTGCGTGCCTGAGCAAGCGTGGGTGAAGGGGAGACGTTATCTTTGACGCGTTTATAGTCGCTTTCAATGTACTTGGTCAATAGACGCAGCGCGGTGATATCTTTGTCGGGTTTCTTAAGGTCTTCTTCGAGCATTTGCGCCGTCAGGAGCAGCTTTTGCGGGCTATGGCCATAGCTCGTCTTCAAGAACAGCTCCTTATTATTGCGCAGATCCTTCATCAGCTGTTCACGGTCTACCTGGCTTGGGCTGGCAACGCTTTTTTCCGTTGCTTTTGCCGTACCGCTCTCGTCTAAAGTGGACAATGACCGCGTTGTCCGATAGTGGATGCGTGGTTCCCAATGTGCGGTGGCCGGCGACGGGGGGGTCTCGCTGGTTGCAACCGAAGACGAGACTATATTGGTCGTTGGCGATGATGGCGCTGGGGATGAGTTCGACGTCGAGAATTGTTTGCTGGCCATAGCGTTATTTGACGCGAGCGTTGCCTGAAAGTACATGCATTCTCCTGAAGGTGTTAAAGGGTAAATGAAAGCGACCCGCGCCTGACGACATTGTCCGACGTCAAGTTGTTCACGTCGGCAAGTAATTGGTATCGATTATAAAGTCGAGGTGCCCGCAACCCGGGCGTGAGCCGGTCTGTGTCGCTAACGTAACGATCGGTTTCCCTATTCAGAAGAGCAAGGGTTACTGTTGCCATGGTGCCGGCGCCTTGCAGGTTCCACTGGGTGACTTATTCCTTCAACGATTTCTGTTGCCTGCCAGCAGCAATTTTATCGGCCTCACGAGCTTGATAAGCCACATTGGGGACCGATTAAGGAAATGAAAACGCGCGGTGGGGAATGTAAAGCGGCAATGGCCCGATGCCAAGCTGGCGGAATGGATGCCAGCGCCTGGGGAACCCTGCGGGCGCGACGGGAGGAGAAAGCGTTTTCATCCGGCGGCGCGCGGGTGGGAGAGCGGTGTGGACCCCCACCTGCGCGCGTGATAACCGTTCAGTGAATGTCGCGGCGTCAACCGGAGGTTTCCGCCTTACCGGCCATACGCGCCAGGAAATCATATTTCTGTTTCAGCTCCTTCTCTGCTGCCTGATACAACGCGTTGGCGACGTCCGGCTGCTGGGTATTGAGCCGGCGGAAGCGTTATTCGTTAAGCAGCGTGGCGGTAAGATCGCTTGAGGGCGGCCGGGAATCCAACGCCAGCGGCACTTTGCCTTCTTCGCTGCGACGGGGATCGAAGCGGTAAAGCGGCCAGAAGCCGGTGGCGGTCAATTGACGCATCTGATCATGGCTCAACGCCAGATCATAACCATGTTCTTCGCAGGGGCTGTAGGCGATGATTAACGACGGCCCCGGATATGCTTCCGCTTCCTGGATGGCCTTAACCGTCTGATTTAACTGTGCGCCTAATGAAATCTGCGCCACATAGACATGACCGTACATCATCATGCTTACGCCAAGATCTTTGCGTGCCTTGCGCTTGCCCTGTTCGCCAAACTGGCGCCACCTGCAGCACATATTTCTGACCGCGCATATCGCGCGCCTTCACATCCAAAGACGCCAGGCCCGCCGGCGCGTTTTCCAGCGCCTCGGGCGCGACGACTTTGGCGCGAATGGCGGCGTGAGGACAGGCCGCGACGCAGTGGTTGCATTGGGTACATAGCGACGGCTGCCACAGCGGTATTTTCTCGGCAATATTACGTTTTTCCCACCGCGTGGTCCCCATGGGCCAACTGACGTCCGGGGGGAGCACAGAAATGGGCAGGGAGTCGCCCAAACCGGCGAGCATGGTGGCGGTCAAGACTTTGACGAAATCCGGCGCCGCGTCGGAAACGACAGGCGGCCGCACGAGACTCGCGCCATCGACCGGCTGCAGTGGTACGTTAAATAACGCTTCGCGCGTTGCCGCGAGCGCTTGCCAGTTGCGCTCAACCAGCTCTTGTCCTTTGCTGCTGTAGCTTTTGGCTACCGCCTGTTGCAGAGCGTTGAACGCCACGTCTGGGGGTAAAATCCCCGATAGCTGGAAAAAAACCATCTGCATGACGGTATTGATGCGCGCACCGAGCCGGCATTCGCGGGCGATCTGCTGGGCATTGATAACATAAAAGCGCTCCTGGCGTTCATTGAGCAGCGCTTGCACTTCTTGCGGCAGCCGCGCCCAGATGTCATCGGCGCCGTAAGGTGTATTCATCAGGAAAATACTGCCGGGGCGCAGACGTTCCACCATTTGATATTTATCGATAAATTGCGACTGGTGGCAGCCGACAAAGTCCGCCTGGCCCACCAAATAGGCCGAATTGATCGGTTTTTCGCTGACCCGCAGATGGGAAACGGTTAACCCCCCCGCCTTTTTCGAGTCGTAAACGAAATAGCCTTGGGCAAAGAGTGGCGTACCGTTACCGATGATCTTGATGGAGTTCTTGTTGCTGAAACCGACCCATCGCTGCCCAAACCGTAAAATAGCGCTTCCAGCCGGGACTGGCGCGGCAGCGTTGCCTCGGGCAGCGGAAGTGAAAGGTGGGTGACGTCATCATAAATACCGACGGTGAAACGCGGTCGCGGCGTCGCAAGCGTAAGCTCGTGGAACACCGCTAGCACGCAGGGCGGATCGAACTCTTTCGACGACAGCCCAAAGCGGCCGCCGATGGTTCGCGGCAGAGTGTCGCGCTCACCACGGCTATAGGCTTCCGCCAGTGCGGTCATCACGTCGAGATACAGCGGTTCCGCTTGGCTCCCGGCTCTTTGGTCCGATCGAGCACCGCAATGGCTCGGGCTGTCTTTGGAATGAACGCCAGCAGATGGCGGGCGGAGAAGGGACGAAACAGCCGCACTTTAGACCACGCCGACCTTTTCACCGCGGGTCAGCAATGTATCAATTACCTCCTCACAGGTGCCGGCGGCGAAGGCGTCCATTGGCGCTAGTATAGCAGCACACATCCTGGGGGATTTTAGCTTTTGTGTGATGCCTACCGGGTAGGAAAAGATGTGAGAAGTGTAAAGGCACCGGGCAGGTTCTCGACGAAAGCGTTTGCTACCGCTACACTGGCTGTTCCAGACGATTCCTATTCCATCCTTGCGGAGCCCTTTGATGACTTATCATGGTGGGTATTGGCGATCTCAGTTCTGTTACTGGTTGCGTGCAGCAGCTATCCAAGTGTCAATGACGAACCCGAGCAACAGGGGACGGCGGTACGCATGCCGCATCCGGTGCTGAGTCAGGAAGAACAGGCCGCCTGCAGCTGCGTGGGCGGCACGCTGACCGCCGCATTGCAGCTGGATGGCTCCAAACGGCGACTTTCATTATTTCGTCTTCTTGATCATCCGGCGAGCGTAGCAGATGACCCGTACAGGTACAATGCAGCGGCCAAGCGGCGTTGGTAATTGGCAATATAGTACTCGTCTAGGATATGTTATTGTTGGCGGGTCTATCAGCCCACAAGGATCGTCATGCCCCTGACACCATTGCCGCCTGGCGCTTTTCGCCGGCTCTGGCGCAACATTGCGCTGATGCTGGCGCTGCTATTTCTCCTGCTTTTAGCGCTATGGCTTACTCTGTAGCGCTGGTTGCCGACGGTGGCCAAATGGGTGCTGCCCGCTAATCTGCATCTTCAGCTCGACGGCCGGCCCGGCTGGCGGCGTTCACCGTTAACATCGATCGTCTGACGGTGGCGCCGTGGCAGGCGTGGGGCAGCGGTCTTACCCTGACGCATGCGGGGGCGCAAACCCGGCTGATTTATCAGGGCGACAAGCTGGCCGCCGAATTGACCCTGGACGATCGTCAACTCACCTTACAGCGTCTGGCTGTGAATGGCATGTCGGCGCCGGTGGTGATGCAGGGAAAACTCACGCTGGCGCCCGGCTCAACGTGCTGACCTAAGGCTTGCACGGCCGCGCCAACGCGGTGCTGAATATCGGTCCCGGACCGCTCAGGCTGACGGATAATCGTTTGCCGTTTCGCCAATGGTAAGGTAGATGACAATAATTTATCGCTGGATGCCGCTATCCCCGGCGAATTACGCGGCGATGTCACCGCGCCTTATCTTGCCGCCTTATTACCCGGTGCGCTATTGCGTCTGACGGGCAGCGTGTCGGATGTGTTGGACATCGATACCGCGCGCCTGTCCCTCGCTGGTATCCGGTTGTCATCTGCGGGGGTCAACGGCCGTCTACAGGCGATTTTGCAGGCCAGAACGGGCGACAGCGGGCGTTTTACCCTCCATTTGGACGGCAAAGCGGTGAATTTCTGGCCTGATGCTGGCGCTGGCGGCTGTGGGGCGATGGCGAGTTGACACCCTTCGGTGCCCGCTGGCTATCGCCGGTCGCTGTGCCTGGCAGGATCAAATCCTGCGCCTGAGCGAGGCGGAAGGGGAAATGGACCGCTTTCGCTACGGTCTGATCGATGCCCGTGCGCCGCGCCTGCGCTTAACCACGCCGCTGGAATGGCGCCGTGGCGCCAAGGATCCGGCGCTGGCTGGCGTGCTGGAAATGACCTCAGCGCGGGTGCGATTGACGCTGGCGCAGCCCGGACGCCTGTGGCAGTGGCGCGGTACGCTACAGGTGGGTGCGCTGGGGCCCGTGCAGCTGCACGGACGCTGGGACGGCGAACGGCTGCGCGGTCAGGCCTGGTGGCCAAAACAGCCGCTGCTGGTGTTTGCGCCTCTATTGCCGTCGACGTCAGATATCCGGCTGCATCAAGGTGAATTTTATGCCCAAAACGCCTTTTCCGCTTCGGCGAGTCAAGGTTTTATTGCCGGCGGGCACGGCGTGTTGAGCGGGGGCGATATATGGTATGGCGATAGTCGTCTCATCGGCGTCCGGCTGTCGCTATCCTATCGTCTGGCGCAGAGCCGCTGGCAGTTGGGGATCCGCCAACCTATCGCTTTGCACATTGATGAGATTGTTTCCCCGATCCCCTTGCGCGACTAGATACCGGCCTGAAAGGCTTCTATCCCTATGATGAGGCCTATCCACTCACCTTGACGCATGTCCGGCTAAACACCCTGGGCGGCAAGGTCACGTTAACACCGCTGCGGTTGCCGCAGCACGCGCCGGCGGTGCTGAAAGTCCAGGGGGTGGAGATGAGCGAGCTTATCACCGCGCTGAAACCCAAACAATTTGCCCTCTCGGGAAGGGTAAGCGGCGAACTGCCGCTATTGCTCGACGATCCGACGCAGGTTATTCCCCGCGGTTGGATTGTCAGCGATAATTTGATGACGCTGCGTCTGGATCCCCAGTTCGCCGACGCGCTTGCCCAGCGGGATATTGCCACCGCCGCTGCCGTCGATTGGCTGCGCTACATGGAAATCAGCAATTTGCGCGCCGGGCTGCATCTCAGTCGTGCCGGGGATTTGTCCCTCAACGCCGATATCGCCGGAACAGGCGCCCATGCGTCGGCGCGGCGCGCGGTACGCCTGCATTACACGCACCGGAAAAATATCTGGCAGCTGTGGCGCAGTTTGCGCTTTGGCGACAGGGTGGAACAATTATTGGAAAAACAGGCGGCAGCCGCCCTACCTGCCGAAGAGGAGCCTTAATGTATTGGAATAAAAGCTGGATAGCGCTTGTGTCGCCGCTGTTGCTGACACAGTGCGTGCCGCGGATCGAAATCGCCACGCCGACCACGCCTATCACCATTAATATGAATGTAAAAATTGACCACGATATTCATATTAAAGCCGACCCGCAAAGCGAGGCGCTGTTAAATCGCGACCGCGCCAATCAGGCGGCGTCAACCGGCGAATGACGGCTTAGTGTGCCGCGCGATAGACGGGATCATGAGACGCTGAGTGGGGGGGCATCGGCCTCTATGACGGGCCATCGGCGCAACGATGAAAAAAGCGCACCCGAAGATGCGCCAAACGGGCCAGAGGCCCAAGGGAGGGTAGGTCACTGAATATTTCAGGCGGAAACAAAGCTCTGAATGGACGCTTTTGCCTCTTCCTGCGCCTTCACCGCCGCTTCCGGACCATAAGCCACGCCCTCGGCGTAGATAAAGCTTACGTCGGTGATGCCGATAAAGCCCAGGAACAAACGCAGATAGTGGGTGACCAGATCGCTGGAGGTATCTTTGTGAATACCGTCGCGGGTGGTGAGAATAAGCGCGCGTTTGTTTTTCACCAGCCTTTCCGGACCCTGCTCGCTGTAGCGGAAAGTCACGCTGGCGCGGGCAATCAAATCAAAGTAGTTTTTCAATTTGCTGGGGATCGCGAAATTGTACATCGGCGCGGTGAATACCAGTACATCATTAGCCTGCAATTCGCCTATCAGCGCGTCGGATAATTCCAGCGCCTGCTGCTGGCGCTGGGTTAAGGTGGCGTCGGAGGGACGCAGTGCACCGACCAGCTCGCCATCCAATTCCGGTACCGGCTGAGCGCCCAAATCGCGTACGGTAATATCGTCGTTCAGATGCTGCTCACGCCATTGGTCAATGAAATGGTCAGCCAATGGGTTGGATTGGGAAAAGGTGGCCAGAATACTGGACTTGACTACCAAAACTTTGCTCATGGTTATTCCTTAATGATGACGGGGTTCGACAACCTGGCGTTTACTTTAGGCAACTTCCTGCCGGCGTGATAGCGCAATAATTCGAGTTGTTTATTCAAAATTATTGAACAATAGCCGAAGCGATCGGGCTGCGCGCCGTCTTATGGTAGAATGCTGATTAGAATTTTAAAGAAAACATCAGGCCGGCCGGACATGTCCGGCCGCAGGTAAAGGAAGGTAGATGTGAATTCACCCCTTGCGGCACTGACCGCGACGCTGGACGATGTCATGATCCGCGACAAAACGGTGCTTAAGCGCCGCCTGCAGGGTGCCGCGAAACGCCCTTTGACCGGCGAGCGGCAGCAACAGTGGGAGCAACAGATTGAAACCGCCATCGCCGCTTCGCGCCAGCTGGTGCAGGATCGCCGCGCTGTCGTGCCCGCCATTACCTACCCGGAAAATTTGCCCGTCAGCCAGAAACGCCAGGCTATCTTAGATGCGATACGGGACCATCAGGTGGTCATCGTGGCGGGAGAAACCGGTTCCGGTAAAACGACCCAACTGCCGAAAATCTGTCTCGAACTCGGGCGGGGGGTCACCGGCATGATAGGCCATACGCAGCCGCGAAGGCTGGCGGCGCGCAGCGTGGCCGATCGTATCGCCAGCGAGCTTGACACCCCGCTTGGGGGGGCCGTGGGCTATAAGGTGCGGTTTAACGATCAGATCAGTGATAACACCCTGGTAAAATTGATGACCGACGGCATATTGCTTGCGGAGATCCAGCAAGATCTCCAGCTATTGCAGTACGACACGTTGATTATCGATGAGGCCCACGAACGCAGCCTGAACATCGATTTTATTTTGGGCTACCTGCATCAGCTGTTGCCGCGCCGACCCGATCTAAAAGTCATCATTACCTCCGCCACTATCGATCCAGAGCGCTTCTCGCGCCACTTTCATCACGCGCCGATAATTGAAGTGTCCGGCCGCACGTATCCGGTAGAGGTGCGCTATCGCCCGCTTGTGGAACAGGCGGACGATGAGGGAGATCAGGTGCAGGGCATCTATGATGCGGTGCATGAGCTTAGCCGGGAGGGGCCGGGGGACATTCTGATTTTCATGAGCGGCGAGCGTGAAATTCGCGATACCGCCGATGGGCTCAATCGGCTCAATCTGCCCCATACCGAAGTGCTGCCGCTGTATGCCCGCTTGTCCAACGCCGAACAAAATCGGGTGTTCCAATCTCATACCGGCAGACGAATCGTACTGGCGACCAATATGGCCGAAACATCGCTCACCGTGCCCGGTATCAAATATGTCATCGATCCCGGCACGGCGCGCATCAGCCGTTACAGTTTTCGTACCAAAGTGCAGCGCCTGCCTATTGAGCCAATTTCCCAGGCGTCGGCCAATCAGCGCAAGGGGCGCTGCGGCCGCGTATCGGAAGGTATTTGTATCCGCCTGTATTCGGAGCAGGATTTTCTCTCGCGGCCGGCCTTTACCGACCCTGAAATATTTCGCACTCACTTAGCGTCCGTCATCCTGCAAATGACGGCGCTGGGGCTTGGCGATATCACAGCCTTTCCTTTTGTCGAGGCACCCGACAAAAGGCATATTCAGGACGGTGTGCGGCTTTTAGAAGAATTGGGGGCGCTGGAAGGCGAAACGGCGCGGGGCTATCGTCTGAGCCCGCTTGGCCGGCAATTGGCTCAACTGCCTCTGGACCCGCGGCTGGCGCGTATGGTACTGGCAGCCCGGGAGGGCGGTTGCGTACGTGAAGTGATGATTATCGCCGCCGCATTGTCGATTCAGGATCCGCGCGAGAGGCCGATGGATAAAAAGCAAGCGTCGGATGAGGAGCATCGCCGTTTCGCAGATAAAGAGTCCGACTTCCTGGCGTTTGTCAACTTATGGGACTATCTACAAACGCAGCAAAAAGACCTGTCTTCCAGTCAGTTTCGCCGACAGTGCCGAGGGAATTTTCTCAGTTATTTACGGGTACGGGAGTGGCAGGATGTCTATACGCAACTGCGCCAGATGGTGAAAACCCTGGGGCTGCCAATCAATGCCAAGCCCGCGGATTACCGATCGCTGCACTGCGCGCTCTTGACCGGCCTGCTGTCCCATATTGGACAGAAAGATACCGACAAGCAGGAATATACCGGCACCCGTAACGCCCGCTTCGCGCTGTATCCGGGATCGGCGCTGTTTAAGAAACCGCCGAAATGGACCATGGTGGCAGAGCTGGTGGAAACCAGCCAGCTATGGGGCCGCACCGCCGCCCGGATTGAACCGGAGTGGATAGAGCCGCTGGCTTCCCATCTGGTGAAACGCAGCTACAGCGAACCGCACTGGGAGAAAGCCGCCGGCGCGGTGATAGCCGCGGAGCGGGTCACGCTGTTGGGCCTGCACATTGTCATCGGGCGTAAAGTGAATTATGGCGCTATCGATCCGCTCTTGTGCCGCGAGCTGTTTATTCGTCATGCGCTGGTAGAAGGGGATTGGCAGACTCGTCATCCGTTTTTCCGCGCCAACCAGCGGCTGCTGGACGAGGTAGAAGAGCTGGAGCATAAATCCCGGCGGCGGGATATTTTGGTGGATGATGAAACGCTGTTTGCGTTTTACGATAGCCGTATTGGTCAGGAGGTCGTGTCGACGCGCCACTTCGACAGCTGGTGGCAGCGGGTGCAAAAGACCGATCCTGAGCGACTTAATTTTGCCAAAACCATGCTGGTGCGCGCGGGTGCGGAAACTATAAGCGCGGTCGATTATCCTAACCTTTGGCGCCAGGGCAATCTGAAACTGCGCCTGAGTTACCAATTCGAGCCCGGTAGCGATGCCGATGGCGTCACGGTACATATTCCGTTGCTGCTGTTAAATCAGGTGTCGCCACAAGGGTTTGATTGGCAAATTCCCAGCATACGTCGGGAGTTGGTCATTGCACTTATCAAATCGCTGCCCAAACCGTTACGACGTAACTTTGTGCCGGCGCCCAATTATGCCGAGGAGTTCCTGGCGCGCGTGACGTCCGATGAAACGCCGCTGCTGGATGCACTGGAGCGGGAATTACGGCGCATGAGCGGTGTCACACTCGAACGGGATGCCTGGCAATTGGACTTGGTGCCCGATCATCTGAAAATTACCTTCCGCGTCGTGGATGAGCAGCAAAGAATCCTGGCTGAAGGCAAAGATCTGGACACACTGAAAGACCGGCTTAAAGACAGCGTGCAGCAAACGCTGGCAGCGGTAGCGGATAAAGGGCTGGAGCAGGAGAATCTGCAAAGCTGGAATTTCGGCACCTTGCCGCAGCGGTTCAAGCAGAAAAAGGGCGGTTATCGGCTTATGGCCTGGCCGGCGCTGGTGGACGAACGGCAAAGCGTCGCCATCAGGTTATTCGAGACCGAAAAAGAGCAGCAGCGGGCGATGTGGCAGGGGGTGCGCCGTTTGTTGTTGTTGAATATTCCTTCGCCGATAAAATACCTGCATGAAAAGTTGCCCAATAAGGCCAAGCTGGGACTCTATTTTAATCCTTACGGCAAAGTCCTGGAGTTGATAAACGACTGTATTCACTGCGGGGTGGATAAACTGATGGCGGATCAGGGCGGGCCGGTGTGGCAGGAGCAGGATTTCCAACGGCTACAGGAGTATGTCCGCGGTCATCTCAATCCGGTGGTGGTTGAGATAGCCAGTGAAGTAGAGCAAATCTTAAGTGTGATGTTCACCATTCATAAGCGTTTAAAGGGCAAAGTCGATCTTAGCCAGGCGCTGGCGTTGTCCGATATAAAAACCCAGCTTGGCGGTCTGGTGTACCGGGGCTTTGTCACCGCCAGCGGCTGGCGGCGGCTGGGGGATATTTTACGTTATTTACGCGCCGTCGAACGCCGGCTGGATAAGCTTGCCATCGACCCCCATCGCGACCGCGCGCAAATGCTGAAAGTCGAAGCCCTGCAACAGGCTTGGCGGCAATGGCGGGCCAAATTACCTCCCGCCCGGCGTGATGAGGATGATGTAGCCGAGATTCGATGGATGATTGAAGAGCTCCGGGTCAGCTTCTTTGCACAACAGCTGGGAACGCCCGTTCCGGTGTCGGAAAAACGTATCCAGCAGGCTATGGATCTTATCCAACCCTAAACCGCGAAAATCACGGCGTCGCTCCGGCGTTCAGGGCGCCGTCGTGTCCTGCTGGCGCGCTCTTAATTGCTTCAGTTGTTCACGTATTGCGGTAATGGCCAGCGGCGCCGAGCCGCTGTCGCCGGGCAGGGTATCGCAACGGTGGGAAGCACCGCGCGCTGCGCCCAGCCGGTAATTTGGCAGTTTTCATGGCGATATAACGTATCGAGATGATCTTCCGGATAGCCCGCCTGCGTCACGTGTCGTTCTGCCTGTTTCAATTGCAGGGTCAACTCTTCGCGATCGCCCTCCCAGAGCTGCAGCGGTTTCAACGCGGTAAAAGCCCGCTTCAGGCGAATTAACGCAAAATCTTCCCCCGCCGCCGACGGCGGCACTACCCAGCCATCACCTGAGGGTTTCAGACGTTTGCCAAGTGAGACGGCCACCAAAGTCTCGATAGCGCTGGTCTGATAGCGCCAGCGCTGATGATCGGCGACGAAGCGCAACATGACGGAGGGTCGATGTTGCCCGGCGGCGTGAGCACGCAATGACCCGCCGTCAAGGCCAGATGCGGTGAAATCAGCGTGGTGGTACACAAATTACCGCTGGCGGTTTCTACCTGACTGATGGCCTGCCACGGCCAGCCGGCGGGGTCGGTTATCGCCTGACGTTGATCGTGGCCGAAGAACAACGTGCGTTGCTCATCGCTTAGCGCGGCGCTGACCCGTGACAGGGGGAGCGTCATGAACATCAACAGCAGCAAAGGCGCAATACGTATAGAGAGACTTGCCTTATGATTATCTTGGGATTCATCCGTGCGGCGTTTACTCACTATAGCCGATAATGGTCGCTAAGGAGAGTAAAAAACGTTGTGTTTCAGTCGGCTAAAGGCAGCCTGCCGTAAGCTGTCCACCGAGGAGGAGGTTAAAGGTAGAACGACACACTAATCAGTGCGCAGAGGATCAAGACGCCCAGAATAATTTCGTAGCGATAACGTCGCAGCATAGACCGGACCCTAATGAAGCGACACCCGGTAATCTGGGTGTCGCGGTATAGCGATGTATCGCGAACCAGGCCCGCGAAGACCCTGTCCGGGCGCGGCGGTGAGGGTGGGATAACCGCTGGCCGGCAAGGTTTACCTCAATTAAGTGGCAGAGGTAGCAGCGGCTTTCTTATGTTTTTTCACGGGTTTTTTAGCCGCCTGGGCAGTTTGTGCCGGCGGCTGGTGCGGTGGGGTATCAGCGGCGAAAGCGGCGCTGGATAATCCCATGGTGGCGGTAACAATCAGTGCGAAAATTTTTTTCATTGTCCTATCCTCAGCATTGCGGTTTCGTTGACAACCCCGAAACGGGGCCGATGAGGTGAGCTTAGGGGAAGGCGCCGGGATTGTAAGTGAGTGAATGGTATCGCTCTGTAACCGTTTGTACGAGAGGGGCGCGCTCTTAAATCAGCGAGGATAAGCGCCATGCATTGCGGTCAGGGTGCCGGGAGAGAACGGCCGCGCAGGCGAGGCCGGAGAAGGAAGATAAGCGCTATTAGTTACAACATACAATAGCGCTTATCTTATTTTAATCTCCCCCAGCCACAATCACACCAAATAAAAACAAAAATACCTGTCCTCAGGGCAGGAAGTGGGGCGGGCGGCGTTTGCTTTAAGCGGCCAGCGAAACAAAAAACGGGCGCTGCCCAGATGGCTTGCGCCGGCGCTCACCTCGCCGCCGTAGGCCAGGGCGATTGAGTGCACAATGGCCAGGCCTCAGCCGCCGGTGGTGCGTTGACGGCTGTAGCGTAGCGCATTATTCACCAGATTATCCAGTACACGTTCGATTAGCCGTTCATCCAAGGAACCGAAATCCCCGCCGGCGGGGATCTCTTGCGCGATAGTGCGTTTGGGTGCAGGGTGAGCACATCGTGCAATTTCTCGCCGAGCCAGCGCGGCAAATCAAAGGCGGTTAAGTTCAATACCACCTGCGGCTGGTCGAGTCGTGCGAACGTTAACAGCTCATCAATAAGACCTTCCAACTGTGAGATGTCGTGATTAAGGCGCTCCTATTCCTCTGACGATACGCCTTCACTCATAGCCAGGCGGTAGCGCAGGCGGACCAGCAGTGTACGCAATTCATGGGCTATACCATCGATGAGCCGTTTTTTACTGGCGATAAGCGTATTGACGCTGTCCGCCATCTGGTTAAACACGATGCCCAGCCGATAGAGGCTGGAGGCGTTGTCAAAATGGGTGCGCTCGTTGAGATGGCCTTGACCAAGGCGTTGGGCGGCCAGCTCCAGTTTCAACATGTCCTGCCAGTGCGGCCGCATCTAGATAAACACCGGGAAAGCCAGCGATAGCTCTATCATGACCAGTAACGCCAAATCGAGCAGGCGTATTTCGTGTAGATAGAACAAATAGGGAATCAGGCCGACCGCCAGGACGTAATTACTGCGCGGAATACGCTGGATAAAGGTATATTCATCGTCAAGGGCGACAATTTCGCCGCGCCGTAAACGTCGGTCTGATTCCTGCCGCAGACGAAATTTTTTCATCAGTTCAATATGCAACTTGAACGACAAATTGAGATCCAGCCGATTGATAGACTTTTATTCCAGTCGCGCGGCGGGATAGCTCGTAGCTCGCTCTTCATCAGATACAGCGAGCTTTTCATTAAGTCGTCAAGATTTACGGCAGGCGCGCTCGGCGGTGACTTTATACACCAGCCCGACCAACAGCGTCATGACCAGAAAGCACACAAACAGCTGTTGCGGATGATTTTGATACGAAACGGCTCAAGCGCGCTGTCGTCGAGCTTTTTACGCAGACGGGAAATCGCGACATCGATACTGCGGTCTAACCCATCGTAACTGACGCCGCGCAGTTTTTTCAGCAGCGTCTCGCGGTCCATGATCTAACCGGCATGGCAGGCGAGCTCCCAGAGCAATTCAAAGTCCGCCGTCGAGAATAACCTGGCGGTTATGGCGTCGATGCTTAACTGCCCAAAATGCAGCACGCTGGCGGTCCCGACGGTGGGCGATGGCGCTTGCGCACGCACGGCGCCGCTGTTCTGACGCAAATGCAGCCGCACCCGCGCCAGCAACACCGCAGGCGGCATCGTTTTCAGAATGTAATCATTGGCGCCCATCTCCAATGCCAGCACGTGATTCATATCGCTATCCAGCGAGGTAAGCAAAACGATAGGGCCCGTATAGCGCGGACGTAAATCCCGGCACAGCGTCATACCGTCTTTGCCGGGCAGGAGAATATCCAGCAATACCAAATCGGGCGCCTGCGCTTCGATAACCTCCCGCCGCGCGGCTCGACAATGACCTCGAAGTCATGCTTACCTAGCCAGGCGGCGATAAGGTTGCCGAATTCGCTATCGTCTTCAACATATACGATCTTATTCATCAATAGCCTTTACCGCCTTTCAACACCAACATCCCCGCCCAGAGCATACCGCCACTTACGCCCAGGCGCCACGTGCCGGGATAAATGATTTGTTAACAGGAATGAAGGTGAAATCTCGGCCGCAAATGTTGACAAAGACCTGAGCGGTAAGCGGGCTTGGGCCAACTTTTCGCAATTGCCCGGCGGCTGAGCACCTTTTGTTCCCGCCGGTATGGTATAGTGCGGGTCGGGTGGAAGGCGAGCGGCGTCAAACGGTTTAGAGAGGAAAGGGCGAGATGAGCAAACCTCAGTTTGCAACTGCCGAACAGGGCGAAGCCTTTTGCTTCGATTACACGGATTATCTTTCTGCGAGCTGTAAGAAACGCTGGAGTTTTATCGATGCGATCTACGGTGTCATTCCCATTTTCGGCATGGTGACCCGCAAGGCTGCCGCAAGCGAGACCGATCAGGAAAAGCTGAAAGCGCTGGCGTTGCAGGTTCTTTCAACCCAGGTGAATGACGAAACGAATATCATACGTCTGATTACCCTCGCCGGACAGCAGGGGCTGACTCGTTTCGATATTAAATTGCCCTACGCCCTGGAAGGGGAGCAACTGACCCATATTTGCCAGGAAGTGGGGCAACCTTTGCAACTGACCCAGCAGGATGAGCGGCTGCTCATCCTCTTACCTGACCACAGCACCGCCCCCTGCGTCTGAATCGCCCCGCCTGCCGCCGCCGTGCCTCTGCGTCCTAAACGCAGGACGCCAGGCGCAATACCCTCCCGGCGCAGAGTAGCGCGTGAAAACCCTATTGCTGGCCGTGCACTCTACTGCTCACGCCTGCGACCAGCGTTATTTGAACAGATCGGCGCTAATAGTCAGATTACTGCCACTTTGGTTCTGCTGCCATTGATGCGTAATGTGATAAAATTTAGCGTCTTTTTTCGCTGCACGCCGCGCAGTTTCCGTAGATACGTCGGTCGAACTGTTGAAATGGCCGGTGAAGCTGATGGAATCAAACGGTACCATTTGCGCCGCGGTGATGTTATTCACTTCCTGAATTTTGGTGCCATCGGGCAAGGTGACGGTGTAACGTGTACCGCGCGTCGATTGCGTTTCAAAGAAGCGGCCGACCTTACTGCGCGGGGATTCTGACGAGGCGACGCCCGGAATCTCCACGTTGGCGGCGGCGGCGCCTCCGGCGGCCAACGCCGCTTTGCCAGCTTCGGAATTGGCCGGGATTTTGTCCGGGCTTTGCACGACGCGCTTCGGCGTATCCGCTCTATAAATGAAGGCGGTAGCGAACTGGTTGCCGCCCTGGTTGGCGTTAATCTGATGCACGATGTAGTAGGATTCGGCCCCTTTGGCCTTCGCCGCCTTGGAGATAGCGTCGTTTATTTCCGGCTGACTGCGATAAAAGCCATTTACCGATACGGTATCATAAGGCTCCAGTAAATTGGCCTCTGTACTCGGCAGCTCTTTGACGCCATTAAATACCCGATATTGTGTCTCGGTGGAGGCGGCAGGAGCGTCCTGACGATAGAGATCGGCGGCCACGCGCCAATTACCGCTGTTATTGGCGTCATTAATATTGACCACATAAAACGCCGCGGCACCGGCTTGATCCGCGCGGCGCGAAACGGCGGCGGCGGCTTCGTTGATGGCGTTAAAACGGCCGGTAATATTAATACGTTTAAACGGCTGCAAACTGGCGGCTTTTTCCGGCGTAAGTTCCTGCGCTGCCTGTGCGGTAAAAGTAAGCACAGTCATTAACGCCGATGTTAATAGTGTATTCTTCAGCTTCATAAAAAATCCTTTCGACAAACGCTTTCACGCAAAATGTGCTGAACTGTTGATGTATAAAAGATTAGGCTCCGATTATGGCATGTAATAATGGCTACCGTCTCAGCATTTCATGTTACGATTGACAACATTTGCTTTTAACGACCGGAATGCGGCGGCATTTTTATCCCAAAACGTAATTAACCAGCACAAAACATAGACCGTTTATCTTAATTTAAGTAGGTTAGTAGTTGACGCCTGCTGGATTTACCGGGCGGCGGCCCGTAATGCCGCGCGTTCCGGTCCCGGCAACCTGTTATTTACAAAAGAACTGAATAATAAGGGAAAGCTATGCGTATTGGTGTACCTAAAGAACGCGTTGCCAACGAAGCCCGGGTTGCCGCCACGCCTAAAACCGTCGAGCAATTGCTTAAGTTGGGTTTTAGTATTGCGATGGAAAGCGGCGCCGGCACGCTGGCGAGTTTCGAGGATGCCGCTTTTGTCGCGGCGGGCGCGACGCTGACAACTACCTCTGAAGTTTGGCAGTCGGATATCATTCTCAAAGTCAACGCGCCGACTGAGGATGAAATTGCCTTGCTGCAAAGCGGCACGACATTGATAAGTTTTATTTGGCCGGCGCAAAATGCCGACCTGCTAACGGCGCTGCGCGCTAAAAACGTGACCGTCATGGCGATGGACGCTGTGCCGCGTATCTCCCGCGCTCAGTCGCTGGACGCCCTGAGCTCGATGGCCAATATCGCCGGTTATCGCGCCATTGTTGAAGCGGCTCACGAATTCGGCCGCTTCTTTACCGGCCAGATTACGGCGGCGGGCAAAGTGCCGCCGGCCAAAGTTATGGTGATAGGCGCCGGGGTCGCGGGGCTGGCCGCCATCGGTACCGCGGGCAGCCTGGGCGCCGTGGTTCGCGCCTTCGACACCCGTCCCGAGGTGAAAGAGCAGGTGCAAAGTATGGGCGCCGAGTTCCTTGAGCTGGATTTCAAGGAGGAGGCGGGCGGTAGCGATGGTTACGCCAAGGTGATGTCGGACGCTTTTATCAAAGCCGAAATGGCGCTGTTCGCCGCACAGGCGCAAGAAGTCGATATTATCGTCACCACCGCGCTGATTCCGGGCAAACAGGCCCCCCGCTTGATTACCAAAGAGATGGTGACCAGCATGAAGCCGGGAAGCGTTATTGTTGATCTGGCGGCGCAAACCGGCGGTAACTGTGAGCTCACCGTGGCGGACACCGTAACGGTGACCGATAATGGCGTTCGTATTATCGGCTATACCGATTTACCCAGCCGGTTACCTACCCAATCCTCCCAACTGTACGCCACCAACCTCATCAATCTGCTGAAGTTACTTTGTAAAGAGAAACAGGGCGATATCGTGGTGGATTTCGACGACATGGTTATTCGCGGCGTCACCGTGATACGCGATGGCGAATTGACCTGGCCCGCGCCGCCTATCACTGTTTCCGCCCAGCCGCAGCCGGCGCATGCGGCCCCTGCCGCAAAACCCGCAGAACCGCCCCGTCCGGCGTCGCCGCTGCGTAAATATGCCCTTATCGCTTTGGCGATTATTTTATTTTGCTGGCTGGCGAATGCGGCTCCGCGCGATTTTCTCTCGCATTTTACGGTGTTCGCCCTGGCCTGTGTCGTAGGCTATTACGTTGTCTGGAATGTCAGTCATGCATTGCATACCCCGTTAATGTCGGTCACCAATGCTATTTCCGGCATTATTGTCGTTGGCGCATTATTGCAGATAGGTGATGGCGGATGGGTTTCATTCCTGTCGTTTATCGCCGTGCTGATCGCCAGCATCAATATCTTTGGTGGTTTCACCGTCACTCAGCGCATGCTGAAAATGTTTCGTAAAAATTAAGGGGTGAACCATGTCAGAAGGACTCGTCACGGCGGCTTATATCGCCGCCGCCATTTTATTTATTTTTAGCCTGGCGGGGCTATCCAAGCACGAAACATCGCGGCAGGGAAACCTGTTTGGCATTACCGGCATGGCTATCGCGCTTGTCGCGACGGTGTTGGGGCCGGACGCCGGCAATGTCGGCTGGATTATCGTCGCCATGGTCATCGGCGGCGCCATCGGAATTTATCTGGCGCGCAAAGTTGAGATGACCGAAATGCCGGAGCTGGTCGCCATTTTGCACAGCTTTGTCGGTTTGGCGGCGGTGTTGGTCGGTTTTAACAGCTATCCGGAACATCAGGCCATCAACAACGCGGTCATGGAAAATATCCATTTGACCGAGGTTTTTCTGGGCATTTTTATTGGTGCCGTCACCTTCACTGGCTCGATTGTGGCCTTTGGCAAGCTGCACGGTAAAATTTCCTCCCGTCCGCTCATGCTGCCGCGGTGCTATCAAATGAATCTCGCGGCGCTGGTGATTTCGTTTCTGCTGTTGATATTGTTTGTGCGCAGCAACAATATCGGACTGCAGGTATTGGAGCTATTACTCATGACGATTATTGCCCTGGCGTTCGGTTGGCATTTGGTTGCTTCCATTGGCGGTGCCGATATGCCGGTCGTGGTTTCCATGCTCAACTCTTATTCCGGCTGGTCGGCCGCGGCGGCAGGCTTTATGTTGAACAACGATCTGCTGATTGTCACCGGCGCGCTGGTCGGCTCCTCCGGGGCTATCCTCTCTTATATTATGTGTAAGGCGATGAATCGCTCCTTTATCAGCGTCATTGCCGGCGGCTTTGGTAACGATATCAGCGTCGGCGACCCTGAGGCTGAAATGGGAGACTATCGCGAGACCACGGCGGAGGAGGTGGCCGAACTGCTGAAAAACTCCAGCTCGGTCATCATTACTCCCGGCTACGGTATGGCGGTTGCGCAGGCGCAGTATCCGGTGCACGATATTACCGCCAAGTTGCGTGCCCGCGGCGTTAACGTGCGCTTCGGCATCCATCCGGTGGCCGGGCGCTTGCCGGGACACATGAACGTGTTGTTGGCGGAGGCCAAGGTGCCCTACGACATCGTGCTTGAGATGGATGAAATTAATGAGGATTTCAGCACTACCGATACCGTATTGGTCATTGGCGCTAATGATACCGTTAACCCAGCGGCGCAAGAAGATCCCCGCAGTCCCATCGCAGGAATGCCGGTGCTGGAAGTATGGAAAGCTCAAAACGTCGTGGTATTTAAGCGTTCGATGAATACCGGCTATGCCGGCGTGCAAAATCCGCTGTTCTTTAAGGACAATACGCAAATGCTGTTTGGTGACGCCAAGCAGAGCGTCGAGGCGATTTTGCGTGCTCTGTAACTGTTAATCCCCGCTGGCCGGCCCGAGTTTTGTTGTCGGCATGCCTGGCGGTGCGATGTACTATGAGGCTAGGGTCGCGTCTAGTGCCTTTTCCTGAGTAGCTCACAACGCTTTCACAATGCCCGGTGGCGATATCGGGCGATTACCGGTAGCGCGCCGCCAACTGAGGAGATTGTCCGCCAAATACCGCCAGGCATGCGTGCTGAACGTTGGGCAACGCCGGGCGCACAGATAACCTCTCCCAGATCAAGGCCGCGCAGGCTGGCGGTCACAGCCTCATCAGCGGTCATACGCACCATCGCACTTAAATCCATTCCCTGACGTTCGTGAAATTCGGTGGCGACGATCCCTGGACAAAGCGCCTGAATACGCAGGCCAGCGGGTGATAGTTCTTCGTGTAATGCTAATGACAATGACACCAAATGGGAGAGGGCGGCCACATAGATAGCCCGCCCGGGGGCCTGCCCGAGCGGGGCTGTCGCGCCGAATGCCAGCATGCCTGCCACATTGATAATTGTATCGCCCCCGCGGGTTGCCATTCCCGGTGCGGCGGCGTACGCCAGTAAGGTAGGCGCGACACATTTTACCTGAAGCAATTCGCTGGACTTCTCAGAGGGTAGCGCCGTTAAGCTCATATAATGAGCCACCCCGGCGTTATTAATAAGCAATGAAAGGGGCTCCTGCCGACATAACGCGGCCACGGTGGCAATGCCTGTCTCGCAGGCTAAATCCGCCACGACCGTGCGAATATCGGCGGCGGGAAATTCGGCGGCCAGGGCGTCTAATCTGAGCTTGCGGCGACCCACAACAATCAGGTTATAACCTTGGGCGGCCAGCCGGCGAGCGAAGCTGAGGCCAATGCCCGAAGAGGCACCGGTGACCAACGCCAGCGGTGTCGTGCTGTTCATGCTTTGTTCTCCTTAATGATAGGGAGCCGGTGCGAGATGTTCCCCACATTCGGGGTGAATGACGCACAGTCAGTTGGCGTGACCCGTTTTGATACCTTTTCCCATACAGGACAGCGTCTTGACGCAACGTCAGCGGAAAGCGTATCCAAACGGCGTAAGACCGTTTCATTTGGTGCTAGAAGGCACGTATTCGGGCTAGGTGCGGCAGTTGATTTTAGCGCGAGTACGAAAAATATCCGGGCTGTGTTCGGCATTGTAGCCCGCTGCCTGAACGAGAGGTATCCAGGCAGTGGTGTACAGATTGTTCGTTTTTACGTACAATTTTGTCGGCTTGAGATGATGAAAAAATAACGGGCAGGCCGTGTCTTTGTTCGCGGCTGAGCGCCGGCGCTGTCTTGTCGCTAAAGAGTGTCACGGGCATCTAGGGGATTTAGGGTGGCGAAAAGATCAACGGACAGGTTAGGCGATCTGAAAGCGTTTGCAGCTATAGCAAACGCCGGGGGATTCCGTCAGGCGGCGCGATTGCTGCACGTCAGTCCCTCGGGTCTTAGCGATGCGGTAAGGCGGCTCGAAAGCCATCTGGGCGTATGCCTGCTGCACCGAACCACGCGCAGCATACATACTGCCGACGGAGAAAGGAAAGCAGCTGCTGGAGCGCATTGGTCTGGCATTCGACGAGCTTTTTCATCTGGAGCCGACAGGCCCTTTAATTTACAGTGCAGGGACCGCAACCGAACTCGGCGTAGCATCGGCCGTGGCGGGGCTCGGCGTTATTTATCTGTTTGAAGGCTGGCTTCGATCCTATATCGACAGTGGAGAACTGGAGCCGGTACTGGAACCTTGGTGGCGTACATTTCGGGGGCCCTATCTTTACTATTCCGGCCGCAGACTGATCCCGCCGCCGCTGCGCGCGTTTATCGATTTCCTCGCTTTAGATTATCGGGGCGTGAAATGTGGCCGGTGAGGTTATCTCCTCTCATTCTCCGCAACAGGACGAAATAAACAATCTGCCCTTGAGCCGCGAAAGTTTGCCAAGAATATCCTCCTCGTAACCTACGCTAAAAGTATAATTTCCTGCAAACAGATGGCAAAATAAAATTTTCCCCTCCTTATTGGTAAATAAGCACTACAGTTTATTAGCGTATTTCCGGGTCCGCTGTGCCGCTGGTTTCCACTCGGCAGGCATTAGCGGTACTCATGGGGCAATAATGCCTGATAATTCAAATGAGGAGAGTAATTATGAAAGCTTTAACCACCATCGCGTTAATTTTGCTCATTGTCGGCGGCGTGGATTGGTTATTGGTTAGACTGTTTCGCTTCGATTTGGTGGCGACCATTTTTGGCGGTCAGGAAGCGATGATTGCACGCATTGTCTATGTGATTGTCGGGCTGTGCGCCCTTTATTGCCAGTCGCTCCTGCCGAAAATAGCAGTGTGGCATCGAAGAGTATAATACGGCAAAACTCAGATCGATAGACAAACCACGGCGGCGTCGCCCCAAAAGGCACCCTGAGGTGCCTTGTGGTTAACTCAGACAGCCGTTACTCGTATTTATCCCCTTGCTCCAAGGTTACCGGCGAAACAAAGTCATCCGGTTTTATTGCTAGCAGATCACATTTCAGATGGTCGATCACCAGCTCGGTGGTATTGCCGATAAACGCAGCGGAAAAACTGGTGCGGCCAATGCTGCCTATGACCACGACGCCGGCATCCAGATGCTCCGCTAAATCGGGAATCACTTCTTCAGGCATGCCTTTTTCGACGTGGGTGTATTTCTGATCAAGGCCGAATTTTTGCCGTAGACTTTTCATGGCAAGAAGATGCTGCCCGCGAATCGCATCGTTATAGACGCTGGGATCGAAATCAGGTAATTCAATGACGATATTTATCGGCGTGACCTGGTAAGCGCCCACCAAATGCACCTCGGTTTGATTCACTTGTTTGACCAAGGCCAGTGAGGCTTCCACCAGCTTGATATTGAGCGGATCGTGATAGGGCTCTTCGCCGGAAAGATTGACCGCCACCAGCGCTTTACCGCCCTCCGGCCAGGGCTTGTCTTTCACCATCCATACCGGACAAGGGCATTTACGTAATAAATGCCAGTCCGTCGGGGTAAATATCACGGACTCAAAACGATCGTACTGATGGGCCATTTTTAATAGCAGATCGTGGCCAAAAGCCAGGACCTCCTGAATAATCGCCTCGAAGGGGCGGTTATGCCACACCACTTTGATTTCAATCTGTACGCCGCTGTCGAGATAATGCCGACATTGCTCGGTAATCCACGCGGTACGCTGTTCAATGACCCCCCGGCGCATGGCGGTCCGTTCATCGGGAGACAATAGCGTTGTCATTTCATAAGAAAAATCATAAATTGGCAGGAAGGCTTTAATATGGCACCCCAGCCGTTGAACCAGATAGACCGCTCTGCGCAGCGCAGGCTGATCGTCCTGATCGGGGTCGATTGCTACCAGCAGGTTCTGATACTTTGCCATAACGTCTCCTTACTTCTGCGGTTCAACTGAACGTTTAGAATAAGAGTAACTCATCAGGGCAAACACTGACAGGTAAGAAATGAAGCTGGATCAATAAAATAACAAAATTACCGATCCTGCCGCTATTCAAACGGTTTTTTGCGGCGTGCCGGCCAGATCGGACAGCAGGGCGTGATTTTCGATAGTGATATATTTGCCTTTTACCACCAGCATCCGGCTTTTTTGGAAGCGTCCGAGCAAGCGACTGATAGTTTCCACCGTCAGGCCAAGGTAATTGCCGATATCACCGCGGGTCATGGTCAGCCGGAACTCGCGTGGTGAAAAGCCGCGCTGGGCGAAACGGCGTGAAAGATTATAGACAAACGCAGCCAGACGCTCCTCGGCGTTCTTCTTCGACAGCAGCAGGATCATATCCTGATCGCCTTTGATCTCACCGCTCATCAACCGCATCATCTGTTGACGCAGATTAGGCATCTTGCCGGAGAGATCGTCGAGGGTTTCAAAGGGTATTTCGCAAACCATCGATGTCTCCAGCGCCTGGGCAAAGCTCGGATGCTGGCCGCCGTCGATGGCATCAAAGCCCACCAGATCGCCGGCTAAATGAAAACCGGTTATCTGTTCGTCGCCCTGTTCGGTAATGGTATAGCTTTTAATCGTACCCGAACGGATGGCGTAGAGCGATTTCAACTCATCACCGGCTTTGAATAGCGTTTGGCCCTTCTGGATAGGTTTTTTACGCTCGATAATATTGTCGAGCTGGTCCAGCTCGTGCTCATTGAGGGTAAAGGGAATGCAGAGCTGGCTGATACTGCAATCCTGACAATGGATGGCGCAGCCGCCGGACTGAATACGTCTGATGATACGCTTTTCAGGGATAATCATATGTCGCCGCTCATGCAATATTGATTTGCGTCAATTTTAACATTAATTGCTACCGTTATAAAAGTGCCGCAGTGGGTTGGTGCACTTTTCGCCAAAAAAGGGCGGATGCGGGGGCGAAAAGGCCGTGAAATATCGCGAAGTGGGGAGCAGTATTTACCCCCGGACCCTGCGTCGTCGTCCGGGACGGAGTGAGTGAGATACGATGACATATGACGATAAAGCGTTATTTAACCAGGCCATGAAAGATGTCAGACCGTTGAAACAGCGCGCCAGCTTGGTGTTTCTACCGGCAAAAACGGCCACGTCGCCCCGGTCGACGCCGGAGCGCCAGCCCGAGGAAAACTTTCTCACTACCGAGCTTTTCGCGCCGCTACCCTGCGAAATGCCGCTTTATTTTAAGCAAGACGGTATCCAGCAGGGGCTTATCGATAAACTTGGCCGCGGCAAATATGATATCGATGCCAGCCTCAACCTCAATATTAGCCGTATGCCGGTGGCGCGAGAAGAGTGCCGCACATTGCTGATTATTCACGGCGGCAGCGGCGCCTGCTATGTGGCGTTGCGTAAGTCGGCACGGGCGAAAAGCGAAAATCGCGAGCGCCACGCAAAACGATTACGCTAAGCCCGTCTAAGCCCAATGCGGCTTTATGCATCCAACGGCTGCCTGTACCGGCGTGTGTGGCCGCCAGACGCTGACATTGGCCGCAGGCGCGGTGATTTCCATCCGCGCGGCGCCGGGACTGTATACCGGCTCTTCAACAAATATGACGGCGAAATGCTGCGCCAGACGGCTTAACAAATGCTGCGGGCGCTGCCAGACAAAGTCCCAGCTAAGGTGGCTAAATACAATGATCGTCTGCATAGTTTTATCCTGGCCCGGTGGGCAATGAGAGGAAAACAGCATCTGAAAGTGGTCGAGCTTGCGCTGCACCCGCAGTAAGGCCGTCGCATAGAGCTGGCAAAGTGTACGCGCCAGGGGATCGGCCACGTTCGGCACCACATCCCATAAACCGCTGTGGTGCCAGTGGTGTATGTCTTCCCAATCCGACCGGTCGATGGCCGGATAAAGGCAGATACCTGCAATATCGACGCCGCCCGGCGTGGCGATCAGATGGATGAGCGGATCGCAGTGCAGTAAGCGGGCGCGCGGATCGGCCGCCCAGATGGCATCGCACCCCCCAGGGCTGCGCGCACGAGCTGGCGTTTCCCCTCCCGGCCGACATCGTCAATGGCGCCTTGCCGGCAGTGAAAAAGCTGTATCGCCAATCCCCCAGCTGGTTCATTCATCGGTGAATAGACTGGCGCCCGGTCGTAATAGGGCGCCAGCCAGGCGGCCAGCGCGCCGCAAAATCGCGCAAAGCGCGGCACGAACTGGTCGGAAAAAATATCAATATCCTCCGGCCAGCCGTAATGACAAAAGGTCCAGCAGATCTGAATATCAAGCCGCCGGGCGGCTTCCAGACGACTGTGCAGCGAGGAGAAATCAAATCGTCCCCGCTGTTCCACCAATCGCCAGCCGACGCTCTCCCGCACTATGGTAATCTGCAACGCTTTAAGCTCGGCATAATCTTGGGGCGCGCGTGACGAATGGCCGGTGAGCTGATTCATTGAAAGTTTAAGGCCCTGGCGATTAACGTGGTCGGCCCCTTCAAACCCTGCCTGCCAGGGAGAATCGAATACTTTCATCGCGACGCCTCCGATATGGTCGACAAAGCGCGGATTGCGCCGAAATAGAAATTAATAATATGCAGTGCTACGTAAGTGGCCGGCGCCGACAGAACTTATTCATGGGAATAACTTTTGAACCAATAAAAAGGGCGTACCGGTACGGCCCGTCAGCCTGATAGGGAGCGGGCGGGGGTGTTTGCATTAAAGATGCTGCCGTACAGGGCAGGCGCGGCAGTGAGAAACCTCGCCAGCGTTACCGCGCAACGCGCGTGCTGTTGCGCTTAAACCCTAACAGCCGCGTTTTTGCAACAGACGGCATAGCACAAACCGGTTCTCCCGCGTTGTCATGATTAAAAGCTAATCATTAGCCTTTTATTATGGTAGAATTGAAGCAGTGTTAACACGGCAATATCCCTACTGGTATTGAGAATACATAATGTACTTTTGCGACCTGCACGTTCCAATAACATCGCTTACCTTAAGGTGAAAAACGTTTATTGACGACGATGCGAGCAAAAGGTGGCAAAATATGGCACGCCATCCTTGTATCTTGAAATTTAGTTAGCATGGTTATGAATAGATTTGGCAAGGTGTATGCAGTCTGATTCATCCCAGGGTTTATAGCCCGTAGAGAAGTTAATGACGCCTATACTGAGCCACTCATCTGAAACCTGAACAGTTGTCCGTACTCCATAACGTATTTGCAAGGATGGGTAATAATGAGTCTGCCAAATCCACTTTTTGTGGAAATTGATGTTTCTAAAGCGACACTGGACATTGCTGCCAGCAGTGATATTGCTCAGTTTACGGTCAGTAATAACTCTGACGGTTTTGATGCTATTACTGATGAACTGAGAAAGTATCCGGTGGTGTTGGTTCTGATAGAGGCCACTGGTGGACTTGAAGCTGCCGTGGCCTGCTTGTTTCAGGCTGAAGGCTTTGACGTCGCGGTGGTCAATCCCAGACAGGCTCGTGACTTTGCCCGCACTATGGGCTATCTGGCAAAAACGGACCGTATTGATGCACGGGTGCTTGCACAAATGGCGGAGGTCATTAATCGACATCCAGGGCGGGAACGCTTTATCCGTGCCATGCTGGATGCGGAGCGTCAGGTTCTTGCTGCGATGGTAGTGCGCCGACGCCAGCTAACAGCGATGTTGATTGCTGAGCGTAACCGTCTTTATCCCGTTCATCCACAGAGCGGGAAAAGTATCAATATCATCATCAAAGCGCTGGAAGATGAGCTTGCCAGAATCGATGAAGACATGAACAACCACATCAGGAACCACTTCAAAGAGCTGGCTGCCAGACTGAGCAGTATTAAAGGGGTTGGTACGATGACGGTTGCAGCGTTGCTGGCGGAGGTTTCCGACCTGGGTAGCCTCTCGAGACGAGCCATCAGCGCGCTTGTAGGCGTTGCTCCCATAAACCGGGACTTGGGTACCATGTGGGGCCGGCGAACCATCTTTGGCGGAAGGGGCGGAGTCCGAACAGCGCTTTATATGGCCGCACTTGTCGCAACCCGCTTTAATCCGGTGATAAAAGCATTTTATACGCGGCTGCTTGCAGCGGGAAAAGCCAAAAAAGTCGCGCTGGTTGCCTGTATGCGTAAACTTCTGACTATCCTGAACGCGATGCTCAGAAAGAACGAAGAGTGGGATGAATCGTACCATCACGTTTCTCTATAATTTTATCGTTCAAGACAGTTGCTTTTTTAACTCAATTGAGTAATCGACATTTGGGCAAAAACGGTTGGTTTTATGCGTATCTCTCCCGGACCCTTGGGCGTGAAACATTATTCATTCTCGGTCAATTGTTGTCTCTAATACCGGGCGGTTATTACTTTAATGTAATGATTGAATCGTTTCCAGTTTCGACAAAGGTAAATAAGTTGGCAAGTGCTTATTGACGGTAGGTAATGACCTGAGTAAAGTATACCGGCGGATGATGTCTTTCTTGCTAATACACTATCGGGATGCTTCTAGGAATAAAAAAGGAGGCGATACAATGGATGTTGACATCTCCCCTCAACTGATATATATGTTTGAAAATAGCAAAGATCCGTGGGGGGTAAAATTATTTACCCATGATAAATCATTTCACTACTACAGTAATCAATCTAATCTTGATATGTTGAATTTGCCCGTTAACTTCGATATCGAAGGTAAAACTGATATCGAAATACCGCATCCGACTTCAGAATATGCCTACCATTTCCAGAATCATGATTTTGAAATTTTAAAAAGGCAGATCAATATTACTTCCATTGATATCTATCCTTATGGAAAGGAGGCAACGCTGCAACCGTATGCCTGTGAAAAATTTCCACTTTACGATTGCAACAAATGCTGTATTGGCGTGGTTTACCATGCGCGAAAATTTTCTCCCTACAACTTAGGAAACCTCCTGAATATTAATGTATCCGGCACTTATACGTGTCGGCTTGGGACGGGCGAGGGTGGAGCACTCGATCCGGATGATATGTTTACGGAAAGAGAAATGGAAATTATATTTCTCACTATTCATGCATTAAGCGCAAAAGAGGCAGCGCGGGTCCTTAACATTTCCCATCGCACGGTTGAAAATCGGTTACGGATTATTTATCAAAAAATCGGCATCAATTCCTCATCACAACTTGCCGAGTTTTGCAGGCAAACGAAATTACATTACAACATTCCCCCCGGCCTGCTTAAGATGGGAAGTTATCTGCATTTTCAATAAGTATTAACCCTAACGGCGCGGACGTCAGTCCAGAGCCGTACATGGATTCACTTATTCCAACATGGATATTTCTATGAATGATGATTTTGTTTATGGCAGGGTTCCCCGTGCGCAGCGTTCAACTCTTTTCACCATCACGTTAATACGAATAGGCTCTATCACCGCGCTGTCGCAATTCATGCTGGGGGCAACGCTTGGGCATGCTATGTCATTTTGGCAAGCGATGCTGGCGACCCTGTTGGGTAGCCTGATTTTGGAGTTTGTCGGTCTGGGACTGGGCCTTGCCGGCGTGCGCGAAGGGCTGCCTACTTCGTTGCTTTCCCGCTGGTGCGGTTTTGGCCGTTTGGGGTCCGCCCTCATTGGGCTGGCGATAGGCATAAGCTCGCTCGGCTGGTTTGGCGTGCAAAACGGCATTTTTGCCAAAAGTCTGGCTTATGCTTTTGAGGGCAAATTATCTTTTGCCTGGTGCGCCGTCATCTCGGGTTTGGCCACTACGCTGCTTGTCGCTTTTGGCTATCGCGCCTTGGGCTGGACGGCGAGAATTGCTGTGCCGCTTTTTATCATGATCGTGGTTTGGGCTGCTTATCATGTATTGCCGGGGAATAGCACCGCCGAGTTGTTCGGATACGCCCGCGATCGCGCGACAACGATTACGCTGAGCGCCGGGGCAACGATGGTGGCGGGCGGCTATATTGTTGCAGCGTTAATTACGCCGGATATCAGCCGCTATTGCAAAGACGGTAAAAGCGTATTCTGGATGATGACGATCTCTATTATCGTTGGCGAGTTCATTGTCAATGCGTTGTCGATTTTAATTGCGCATGTGCTCGATACAGAAGACGTGGTGAGTATCATGACGCAAAGCGCCGGTTGGTTGGGCGCTGCCTCGGTGATGCTCGCGGTAGTGAAGGTCAATGACATTAATCTTTATAGCGTATCGCTTGGGGTCAGTAATTTTATTCATGTCTGGTCCGGTTTGCGCATTAAATACAGCTACATCACCCTGATAGCTGGGTCGGTAGGAACGCTATTCACCGTGACGGGAATTTTGCATAAATTTATCGATTTTCTGATGATGGTCGGCGTGGTTTTTCCTCCCATCGCCGGCATTATGTTAGTCGATTATTACCTTTTGCGCACCCACCGTGCCCTATTGGACGCTACTCGCCAGGAAGGGACGCTTCCCGACAGAGCCGCAACGCCGTTCGTCAATGGGGTGGCTTTATTTTCCTGGGGCGTTGGCGCCGTCTCCGGCTATGTGATTACCGTGGGCATTCCTGCGCTGAATGCGATAGCCATCGCCGGCGCTCTATATTGGCTGTTGTCGCATCTTAAACATAATGATAGTAAACGCGTGTCTGAGGGTGAGAGGTAACCATTGTTTACATTAGCTTTAGTACAAACAGATGCCTATTTGGGTGAAAAACGGAGAAATCTCGAACGGTTGCAGACATTTTGCCATACCGCTAAAAAAGAAGGGGCCCAGCTCATTTGTTTTCCTGAATTGGCGACGACCGGCTATGCACCCACGCTATTGGGCCCTGAATATCATGCATTGAGCGAAACACGACAGGGTGAAACAAACCGGATGTTCAGCGCGCTGGCAACAGAGCTGGGGGTCATTATTGTTTGCGGTTTCATTGAACGCGATATGCAAACAGACGCCGTTTATAATGCCGCAGGCGTCTGGTTGCCGGGGCAGGAAAGCTGGTTAGGGGTATTTAGAAAAATGCATCTTATCCAGGAAGAAAAACGCTGGTTCACGCCCGGCCAACAACTTCGGGTATTTGATACCCCCCTCGGACGCATCGGCGGTATGATATGTTATGACGCGGGATTCCCCGAAGTCGCTCGTAGTCTGACGCTCAAACAGGCCGACTCTTTGCTCTTGTTATCTGCCTGGCCTGAAAAGGACAAGGATATATGGTATATTAACGGCCCTTGCCGGGCGCTGGAAAATACTATTTATTTGGCCGCGGTCAATCGCTGGGGCAGAGAGGGTGATTGCCAGCTGTTTGGCGGTAGTCAAATACTCAACCCACGTGGTCAAGTAATGGCAAGAGCGACGGAACACGCAGAGCAAATCCTTTATCATACCATCGATAAGCAAGTTCAGTCGGCCATTCGCCACACCTTGCCTTATTTGGCTGACCGGCAGCCCGAAAATTATCGGTAAGTATTTCCCCACGCCGTGAATGCGGGCCCGGCACCCGAAAAAAGCGCGGGTGCCGGCCTGTTGTAGGATAATGCCGGCATAGCGCGCCGGATTTCCAGGCAAGCGCTGCCCGGGACAGGGCTTTTCCCGCGCCGGCCAAATTCCCACCCGGCATTCGTCATCGTTAGCGGTTTGTCATAAGCCGCCAGGGGAGACGCCATAACCAGCGTAGCGGAGGGACTTCATCCATCCCTCCGGATAGCATTTTTAAGCGTCATTAGTTAGTACGCATAATGTAGATTATGTTAAATTAAAAATGGGCATAACTTTTGTAACATGCCTCGCGTCAACAAGGGAACAAGGGGTTCCTGTTCGTGAGGCGAACCGAAAACTAATCTATCCTGCAACATGAGATGGGTATCGGAAATGGTTAACCGCTCTTTTTCAAGGCCGTGTTTATTAAACAACATGTTGACGTTAACCGTAGATGATATATAGCTTTGCTGCTGGTTAGCGGCTGATAAGGTATCGACTGCATCGCCAAATTCCGCCACGGGCCATTTCAAGCCAATAGCAATATCTACGCCCTGACGCTTACTCACCTCAAAACTGACCTCCGGTTTGCCCACCTTCATCCATACGTTATCCACGCAGATAAGATCCGGCGGTTGGTGGTTAAACTGATCAAAAACCTGGTCCTGTATGCGTGGGCCAATGCTTTCAGGAATTAAATAACGGCTCAATGCCAGCAGACTCATGGGATTGTTGTCTACCATATTGGACAATTGTTCTAATTGCCGCTGTTTTAGTGGCGATAGCCCTGTTTGACCCATCCAGCTGTTTTTTGCCTGGGCGATGAATTGACTCCCCATGTCGGTAAGCCAACGGCCGTAATTCAGGTGGCTGTTATCTATTTTTAGATTAATGCCTTTATCCAATAATTTGATGAATTCACCGTCCGCCACCAAGGTATTGACTTCTTGAGGATGGTGTACCGGGACGCGGAATTCAGTATCAATATAATTCTGCAATTGCGCCGACGGCGGATGTGCACTCGCAAGCTGTACCGATACCGCTTCGATGTTGCCAGACCAATTCTGTGCCACTTTAATTTCCGGGGTGGGTAGACGGGTCAATAAGGATCTGATGGTGGCGGCATCCTGCTGCAGCGTTTCGCGGATGCCCTTAGGTAATGCATCGATATTTTGGTTGACGATAGTGCTTTGATCGGTGGCGTGGCCCATCATCACCACCCTGGCAAAATCTTTTGGTGAGATGTCTTCCGACACCACCAGATCGCTCGGCCAGTATTCGGTGAACACGGCTGACAGATCCTTTTCGCTATAGGGCAACTGCAAGTATTGCTGAATATTATCGATCTGCTGGCATACGGAGGTCACCATGCCGGGAACCTGATTCACCACAAACTCCAAAGTCTGCAAACCCTTTGGCGGCGGCGGTAACGTACTCGATTCAGGGGCCAATATCTGATACAATTTCCAGGCGGCCATATCATGCAGATGGGTACTTTGCCGGAATTCAGGCCGGTCCAAGATGGCGCGTTTTAGCGCTGACATGAATGTGGCGGAAATCATTTTACCGCCGGTAACGCCTGTAAAAACATTGTCCAGCGCCAAACGCAAAACATTTTCGCCGCCGTCAAATTTGGTTAATGCGGCCAGCACGCGTTCCACGCCATGATCCTGGATTAATGCCGGCCCGATATAGTGTGTAATACCGGCGGCGATTTTCCGCGCCAGTTCACCCTGCCCTTTAGATTGTAAAATGAGATCAACCAATGGCGCCAACCCGTTTTCGGCCTGCGCTCGGGTATTATCGAACAGCGCTGATCTGCCCTGATTAACAATCTCTGCGCTACGTTTTCCTAAACTCTTATTGCTTATGACATAATGCTGCGCCAGCGTGATCGTATCGGAAATGATATTTTTAGCCAGCTTGTCTCGTGTAATTGAACCCAGGCTGATGCGTTTGGTTAAGGCATTTAATTTGCTATTGCTGTCCATGCAGCGATAAATGAGGACACGAAGGCCAAATTTGGCGATGGTGGCATTATTCATGGCGTCAAGGTCCTTTTAAAGCGTTGGCCGGCGGAAGCATCCAATAATGACGCCTGGGTTGCCTGACCTATTTGGGGTAAATTCTCTTTCCAGTATTGCGCTTGATCAATTAGCGTTTCGACGCACTTCAGGGCGGCTTCTGCCGATAACAGGGCTAAATCCATCAAGCAAAAGAGGATGATTCGCTGGCCGCCGGCGTTGTAGCCAAACCAGCAGCGATGTGTGGCGATACCGAATAAATGGATCTGCAAAAGAGAGGCAAAAAAATCATCCGACAGCGGTTGGGTAATTTGCATCACCGGCGAAAAGAGATACACGTGGCTGTCATGATTTTCAAACGTAATATCGATATTATCGTCGAAACGAATAGTGCAGCCACCGCTTTGCAGTGCGTCGTTAATATTTAAATGCGCATCCGCATTGAGTGATTGTAGGAGTTCAGAAAAAGTCATCGCGTTATCTCTGGTCAGTTCGCACATTTTACCGCCCGATGGTCGGCAAATATGCTCAAGAACAAGTGTTTATTTAAAATAATATAATTAATTAAATAATTATATAAAATTTCGATTATATTTTTTTCAAGCACAGCGATGCGCAGCCAGACAGGGCCCCTTGCAGCTGACAGCCAACATAGTCAGGCATTGGGAATTTGACATGACTGTGCGAGATTACCGCTCATCCTGCGTTGCCCTATTCTGAGCGAGTGAGATGAAACGGGCGTCGAGGGAAGGAGGGATTTGGCTTGGTCAATTACGCGCCCGGGCCCGGCGCAGGACAGAGAATGAGGAAATAAAGTGCAGCGCCCGATCGGAGTAAGCCGCCATTATAGGTTGTTGGAGAACAGCTCCGCCATTTTCACTGCATCATAATAACCCCAGATTTCGCTGATTTTATCGTTGCGCATGCGTATTACCTAGCAGTAGTGCATGTTGAAGTCTACGCCATTACTCCCTCTTCTGCATGAAATTGCAGGCAAGCCATGTTCCCCTCGACGATGATCGATTCGACGACGGGACGGGGCCAGGAGGCCAGCCTGTAGTCGAGCTTGTTTATCACCTGCTCGCGATAGGCATGTATACCGTGTGATATGTTCCGGCTACGGGTGACGTTCCCATGGAGTTAAACACTACATCGTCATGCAGCGCGGCAAAAAAACCGCCGTCCAGCCGCGCGGGCGGCGATGGAGGAAAAAAGAGATTCAAGAAACCTGCGGTAATCAGTATGGGATGAATGCATTTTACTCTCTCCTTGCTCGGCGCCGGTTCAGTCGCGTGAGTGCAGTACTTCGTTCAAGCCGTCGGTCAAAAGTCGGAGCACACACGACCCGCCATCTACCGGCAATAGCGTGCAGCGTTTTATTTTCCATTGCTCCTGATGACGCTCTAGCTCCCAACGATTGACAACGGCACGGTGGTATTCTGTACCCGGTTGAGGTGCTGTGATTAGCCAGCGTGCGGCGTTTACCTTCCTGATCAAGCTGTATAATCAGAAGATAGGAAATCACCACCGCGCTATCACCGTTTAGAAAGATAAGGGGCAACCCGGTAAAATGTGCCAACCCGCCTTGAATCGCTTCTTCGTGCTCCGGTTTGAGCGTAAAGGCGGCGATCGCCTCGACCCTGCGCGCCCTCGAGCTGGGGGCCGCGATCGAATACGCCCTCTTGCACATAGACTGAGGCGGTATAATCGTTGTGCGCGGTATCTGCACTGGGCGGGTGCGAGGCGATAAGTTCATAGATGGCAAGTTTATCCTCGATAATACGTAAGCGCGCCAGGGGCGAGTTCCGTCATGTTCTATACCTCATCTTGCGATGGTGATGGCTGACAAAATTAACGGGAATCATGATGGTTTATGTTATGACAGGTAACAAACCGCTGGCGATGGCCTGGAAAATCCGTGGCTGAACCCTGGCAATTTCACATTGATGGTCGCTGGGTCACCCTGCCTGTCAGCGGAAATCTGACCGTGGACGATAGGACCCGCCTGCTCGCTGCCGCCGTCGCCGGTGTCGGGGTGGTGCTAGTCACGGAGGAAATGGTGCAAACAGCGCTGCGAAAGGCAGTCTTTGTCGTCTGTTTGCCGGCAGCGAAGAGACATTCCAGGGCTACTATCTATGCTGGCCACAGGGAAAAAGTGAGCTGGTCGCCCATACCCAGCCGGTGAAAGAATATATTTATATTTTGACGGGCTGTGTGGATGTCACGGTAGGGGAAACCGTAAGCAGGTTAAACGTCGGTGATTCGATGTTTTATGCCGCCAAAGTCCATAACCCGGCGCAAGAGGACTGTGAGTTTTTACTGGTGATTGATGGTAAGCAGGCTTGAGGCAGGCTGGGCCTTTTTCTACCAGGGCGGACGTCCCGCTGGACGTCATAGCGGGATTGGCCCAGGCCATTGTCCCGAATACCCGTAAGCCCAAGAAGAAACGATGCCCTTTTTCTGACGTTCGCTCATGGGGAAATAAACGGATGAGACCGATACGAATGAATTGTTATAAATTTCGCCCAAGGCACAGCAAAACTTCTATTGATGGTTAAAGATTGCATTGCTTTAAAAAACCGCTTTCTCTATCATGCATTCTCCTGGTAAATATAGGCCGAGAGACTCTCATGCTATTTAGTCTACATAATCACATTCTATGCTCTTCCATTCCTACCCTAAGTAATGCCCCTCCCCCTGTTTCTGATGAAATAAAAATAAAGATCGATAACATCACCCGGAATAAACACGTTATGGTATTCAGTGGTTTTTCTTTTCTGGGCTATCATGACGAACAAGCGCTTGTCGACAAGTTCAAACATATTATTTTCCGTGCTATCGTCCAATACGGTATCGGTAATTTATGCGTGGGCGCCGGCGCCACCCGTGAAGCTATTGGTAAGGTCTATGAGCTTGCAAAAGAAAAAGGCATTCAAACCCTGGGACGGGTGTCGGAACAAGCGCGAGAAAGCACGTCGCTGTCTGAACATTGTGATGAATGCATTTTCATTTCTGACCCGATGGCATCCTGGCAAGTGCGGGATCCAGAGGGAAACTCCTACATGGTTTATCTGGATACCGACAAGGCGGTCATACAGCGTACCGGCGAGTTTCTGGCTTTTGGCGGAGGTCAGATCACATCACGCTTAAAGAACTTGAAGAGGCTGAGCGCTCAGGTATCAAACCAACCGTTTATCCTGATTTTACAACGTGCGCCCGCCGTGTCACCGCACGCAGGCAGAGTGACCCCCATAGCGATGTAACGCCCGTCCGTATCGCCTATAGGGACTTGAAACCGCCGCCTTGTCGTTAACCTGCATAATGGCATTACCGTGATGTAACGTTCACAGGTCAAGCAGTGCCTTTTTCAAGTCTGGTTTATTAAATCACAATACAACACCGGTGCATTGATAAAGTTTATATTTTTAATAAAATACCCTCCATATCAAATCAAAGTAAGTTTTATTCATAACGAGGAAGGTAGCTCATTCAAAAGGTGAACGTGGTTAGTTTTTAAAATTACATATCTCTTAAATCATAATAACTTTGTAAGGTAACTAACATGAGCAGTCAGTTAATTCAGAAAGACCAATATAGCGATGAGTCATATCAGTATGATGGTTTTGACCCTAAGACCAATGATTCGGCCTACAGCTATACCTCTGCCCGGGTGATGAAACGCGTTTATAATAAATACGACACCAAGAACAAACCAAAAGTGTTTGGCTATTATACCGACTGGGGACAGTACGATGGCAGAGCATTATCATCGCCACCCTCCGGTAGCGTTGATGTCGGGAGTCGTGGCCGCGGGGTCGATTTCTCGCAATTATCCCCGACCGCCTATGATAAAATTATTTTCGGATTTACCGGTATTGTCGGCGATAAAGGTGCCAATCAGTATAAAATCGAGCAGGCCGCGGCGTGGACCGGGAAAAAGCAATATGAAATGACCATTCTGGATCCCTGGGGTGATTGTCAGGCTTACTTCAACAACGGTTTTTCAAGTTATAAAGATTTTGGCTTCGGTCCCGGCACTACATACAATGGCGGATCGCAGGAAGATTGCTTCAAAGAAAGTCACCCCAATCTGCAAGGGGTGCTGGGCGCCCTACTGGCTCTGAAGAAAAAAGCGGCGCTGGCAGGGCATGATCTTGCGCTTTCTTTCAGCGTCGGCGGCTGGACGATGAGCGAAATCTTCCATGAAATGGTCAAAAGTGACCAGGCGATCAACACTTTCGTCAGCAGCATCGTTGATTTCTTTCAACGCTTCCCCAGCTTCTCTGAAATCGATATTGACTGGGAATATCCGAATGCCGCAGGTGCCGGTAACCCCCATGGCCCTGAAGACGGTGCGAATTACCAAAAATTGATTGCTGCTCTGCGTCAGGCGTTTAATAGCCATAACCGGCAAGATATCAAAATCAGTATCGCTTCGTCCGCCAATGTCGACGTCCTGCAACATTCCAATATCAAAGGGCTGTTAGCTGCCGGGTTATACGGTATCAACGTTATGACCTATGACTTCTTTGGTACGCCGTGGCACGAAGGATTGACGAATCACACCAATCTGTATAAAACTGAGCATTCCAGTTATAGCCTGGAAGAGGCGGTGACCTATCTGCTAGAACAGGGGGTGGATCCGGACGTCATTAATGTGGGCTATGCTGGTTATTCCCGTAGCGCCAAAGGTGCCGAAATCAGCTCTTTCTCGCCGCTGAAGGGCACCTATGAAGGTAATGACACCACCGTCGGCACGTTCGAGTCAGGTTGTGTTGAATGGTATGACGTTCTTTATAACTATCTCGATTTGGAAAATAAATCAGGTCGCAATGGCTACCAGGTTTATACCGATGATGTCGCCTGTGCCGACTATCTGTATAGCCCGACGGCGAAGGTTTTCCATTCCATTGATACACCGCGTAGCGTCAGGGAAAAAGCCCGCTATGTGATTGAAAAAGGTCTTGGCGGTATTTTTACCTGGACCATCGATTACGACAATGGCTTGCTGGTCAACGCAGCGCGTGAAGGGTTGGGCTGTCCGATTGTTGATAAGGTCATCGATATGAGTCCATTCTATTTCAAGGGGATTAATATCACTGGTGAGGATGAAGGCAAGCCGGATGAGCCGAATACCCCTGACAAACCAGCGGCAGCACCGGTCGCCAAGGTTGAGATTAAAGCTTTCGCGGGCAGTTCGTTACTGTTCTGTGGTCAGCAGTCCGTCAATGCCGCCTGCTATGAATGGTCCGCCACCCAGGGGGCCGTCATCGCCGCGCCGCATGCCGAACAGACTGCGGTAGTGCTGCCTAACGTCAGCGTGGATACCCTCATATCCATAACCCTCGCCGTGACGAACGAAAGCGGTGAGCGGGCAACCGCTGTTTTCGCGTTAACGGTTGTTCCAAAGGATGACACGGACGAGCAGCCGGAAACGCCGGATGAACCGGAAACCCCTTCGCAATATCAGCAGTGGATAGCCACTCAGATCTACACCGAAGGCAACCTGGTTTCCCATAAAGGCGTCGATTATCGGGCCAACCATTGGAGTCAGGGGGATGAGCCAGGTCTGTCTACCACCACCGGACAGTATGGTTTCCCGTGGTCGGTGCTGGTTGCCTGATCCCATTGCGTTATACCGATTCGGGTGAACGTCGTCACCCACGTTGACTCTTATCGATGCATCCACCCGCCGTCAGACACGGCGGGTTTGTTACATCTGGTCTTTGTGATCCTATTGACAGCCTTCGCCGATTGCCTGACCCTGACCCGAGCGCCCTGGCATCATTGCGTTCTAGTGTATCGATTCCACCGCAGGCGCGCATCGCGCTATTTGGCCATTTCACCGATCAATATTGCGGTATGGACCCTTAGCGGCGCGTTGGCTATCGCCTGCGTTCGCCGCTGGAAAGCGCTTACCACGTTAATGAGCGGGTCCGTCATGTTACTGTTCGGCGTCGCCGCCATTCTGGCAGGCGCCAATGCGGGATCCGGCGCACTGCTGATTACCGGATCGCTGGTCACGGGCCTGGGATTTGGCTGCGGCTTTCTCGGCGCTTTAAGGACACTCATTCCCTTGATTTCAGCAGGAGAACGGGCGGCATTAATGGCCGCGTTTTATGTGGAATGCTACCTCGCCAACAACTTACCGGCGATAGCCGCCGATTTCGGAGTGCAGCGCTGGGGGCTGCTAACCACCGTCAACCTGTATGCGCTGACGATCATGATGCTTACAGTCATCGCGCTGTTGGCCTCCTGGCTGACGCGAGGAAAGCTGGCGGCGCCGTCGTCCGCGGCCTCGGCGATGGCGTGTAAATAACCGTCAATATCACCTGCGCGATAACGTCTCCAGGCGCCGTCGACCAGCTGCACCTCAACGCGTGCGCCGGTGGCCGCCACGGCTTCGGTAAACAGGATAGCCGTGGCGGCGGCGCATAACGCCAATATATGTCGACCTTCCGCCGCCTGTCGCGCCAGCGCCTGATCGATGCCAGCACCGGGACGGTGCCGGCGTCATGCTCCCCGCCTGCTCCGCTTGCAGCAATAAATGGCTATGTACCTGATGCGTAAGCTGATAATCGTCGTCCCTCAGTCGCTCTCGCGCCTGTTCAAAGATGGTGATGTTGCTCTGCGCAGTATGCAGGCAGCCAAGAGTAATCATATTAATGTCCTTTTAACGCTTAACACAGTTAACTACTGTAACCTCCCTGCCCGCCGCTTCGCGGTCTGTTACCGTCAACGCCCCACCGGTGGTCGCCGCCAGCAGGCGATGGCTGAAAAGCGTACTGAGCGTGGAGGCCTCCTGATTAAGCGCCATGTTGCTGCTTGTCCTCTGCGGATAAGTTCGCGCCCGCATGCTCGAATCTGCGATAGGTGAGCAACATAACTCGCTGCTGCTCCGGGGTTAATTCAAGCTGCTCACGCTGCTGATAAAGGCTTTTTAGCCGTGTGAACAGTTTGGCGTTTAAGTGTATGGCATCGTTGAGGGCGGCAAGCTTCGGCGATTGCGCCTCTTCAATCTGTTGCAATAGCTCGCTTCATGAGGCTGACATTCAGGATAAGATAATCAAGAAAACTGGATTGTGTCTTATTTCCGTTAAGGGTGGCACCAGTAGTGATGCATTCAAGTTCGAAGCGCCCGGGGACATGACGGCTCCCCTCACCCAAGCGCCGCCAAAGCCGCCGCGCAGCATGCTTTACGCCTAGGCGCCTCACGCGTTGTCATCACGTGGCGAAACCAATACGGCTGAACCTGTGTACAGCGAACCCGTCATGACGGTGAAAACAGAGGCTGCCATGAAGGTAAATATGCCCTTAGCAAGTGATGAGGGTATCTATTCTGATTTGCCTGACGGCGACAATATGCGGGACACTACGTCCTTAACGGCACAGACGGGCGAATCGAGCGCCGCTGACAAGCTAACGCCGGCTTCAGCCTTAGATGATCCCTTCACGGCTGCGGCATCAGCGGCTCAAAAGAGCTATTCAGCCTCCCTAGTCAGCCAGGCCGTCTCTCAAGCGGGCGACGGCCAGCGCGCCGAAGTGATGTCGTTACGTCGCGACAGCGGGCCGGCATCGGTCGTCAGCCTGGACTGGTCCTCCGCAAGCGGCGACCTACGCTATAGGGTTGTTGGGGCTACCTCGACGACTTCGCTTGCCGACGGGTCTCCCATCGCCCTCAATAATGTCGGTGACGCCAGCGAGGTGGAACGCGTTTATGCCGGCCGGCGAGAAAGCGTCATTTCGGCTGACCTTTCAGTATCTGGTATCAGCGACCGCCGGACCTCGTCCGAAGGAAGCGTGGCATTGTCTGCAATAAGTGCTAGCAGCCCCCTTGTTTCCTATGACGAAGAGGGTAATGCGCTTTTTCTTTCCGTACCCCCAGAGGTAGAAAATGAAGCTTCCGCTGGAAAGGACGCCGCTGGTCAGTCTCGTTCGATGGGGGCCGGAAACAACCGCGGCACCTCAAGTCAGAGTCACGCTCGGAATGACAGCGCCCTCCCCAGCCGCATCGGTGACGCAAGCGACAGCGGTGACCCCAGTCTGGTTAGCGATGACATTAACGGCGATCCTCCTCAGCCTGTAAGCGCTAAACGTGACGGTGCTGACCGAAGCCCGGTTAACGAGGCTGACCGACGAGGAATCCGGCGATCTTCACCTTCTCCTATAAGCAAACGATAACCTCCATGACAACGTCACCGGGGACGAGGATCAAGACCGGCTCGCTGATGGCTCCCCCGTTTGCGCCACAGACAGCGATTATCCCGGAGGTCGGGATTTACGCCGCCAATCATGCCGTAGCGAACACCCTATTCCTCAGCCGACGCGCAGAACGTAACGGCACGACCAGAATGGCCTTTGGGACGCTGGCGATGGACGCGGACCCTCGCAGCACGCTATGGCTGCGTATCCTTGGCGGGAAGACGCATGTCTTCGTCGGTGACGGCCGTCTGCAGACCAGCACCACACGTCAGATCGTGCAAGGCGGCGGCACAATTTTGCAATTTAGCCGCAGCGGACGAGACAGCGGGTACCTGGGTATCATGTTCGGCGCCGGTAAAAGCACGACGGAAAGCCGCTCTACCTCTCAGCCTTTCGGCGTGCAAACCGGTCGCGCCCGATATGTGCAGGACGGCCGCCGCCAATTGACCGAGTTCAAAGTCGGTCACGAAGGGCAACTGACCCCGCAAATCGGCGTCTGGGGTCATGTGGCCCATCAGCGCGGCGCTGGATCCGGCGCCGCGACGCGAACGGATGTCGCCCGCCGCCAGCGCACCGTTTTCGCCTGCGGTAAGCCGACATGTCCTGGAACAGCATGATGAGCTCTGTCGCCACACGGTGGGGAGAAAATGAGCTGCGCCGTAGCCGGCCGAAGAACTTTTTCATACCCTGCGCATGACCAAGCGGCTTCTCAAAATGCTTAAGAAAGTCCGACAGTAACCCTCGGCGCTTAAGCAACACCACTTACCGCTCAACGACGGTAGTGAATTCTGGATTACCGGCGTGTGGCTCGCGAGAAATCGACAGCCCATGACCCCGTGGCCAAACCGAGGTTCAGGCCCCGGGACCTCTCTTTATCACAACCAGTGACGTTGTCATCCCTGGAAAGCAGCAAACGCCAACTAAAGTGACATCCGGCGGCCTACAGCCTCACGGCGCCGGCCGCTCCTCCTGCCCGAGCTGCCAGGCGATTTCACCCTGAATACGCGTTTGATAGATATTGCGATCATCACCTAGAATCATCAGGGCAAACAACCGCTCATGAATGTCTTTGCCGTTTTGCTGGCGTAACCGCTGCAACGGTGTCGCGGCGGGATCCAGAATCACCATATCCGCTTCTTTTCCAGCGGCGAAATTACCGATAACGCCCTCCAGCGCCAGCGCTTGGGCGGCGCCAAGCGTGGCGTGATAAAAGGCTTCATAAACCGATAGCCGGTAATGTTGCAGTTGCGCCACTTTGTAGGCTTCGGACAAAGTTTCCAGCGCATTGAACGTCGTACCGGCACCCACATCGCTACCGATGCCCACCGCGACGCCGGCGTTCCAGCTTTTCTGCAGGTTAAACAGCCCACTGCCCAAAAACAGGTTTGATGTGGGGCAAAACGCAATAGCCGAACGGGTCGCCGCCAGACATTGCCACTCTTTATCCTCAAGATGCAGACAGTGGGCGAAAACGCTTTTATGCCCGGTCAAACCGTAATGATGATAAACATCTAGATAACCTTCCCGCTCGGGATACAGTTCCTGGACCCAGGAGATTTCCTGCGGATTTTCGCTCAGATGGGTTTGCAGCCAGACATCGGGATATTCCCGTTTCAATTCCCCCACGACCGACAGCAATTGCGGCGATGAGGTTGGGGCAAAGCGCGGCGTTAATGCATACCCCAACCGCCCTTTGTTGTGCCAGCGTTCAATCAGCCGGCGTGTCACGTGCTCACTTTGCGCCGGGGTTTCCAATAGCGCCGGCGGAGCATGTTGATCCATCATGACTTTCCCGGCAATCAGTCGCATGTTCCGTTGAAACGCCGCGGCAAATAGTGTCTCCACCGATGCCGCGTGCACCGTACCGAACACCAGCGCGCTGGTCGTACCGTTGCGCAGCAGCTGATCGAGAAAAAAGTCTGACATCGCCGCCGCGTGGTCGGCACAGTGATATTGGCTCTCGGTCGGAAACGTATATTGGTTCAGCCACTCCAGCAGTTGGCTACCCCAGGCGCCGATCATCTCGGTCTGTGGATAATGTACGTGGCAATCGATAAAGCCCGGCACAATGATTTTGTCGGGAAAATTGCTGAGGGGAATTGACGGCGGCAACTGGTTTCGCCCCTCTTCCCAGGTCTGTAAAGAGCGGATCTTGCCCCCATCGATGATGATTAGACCATCTTCAATGAAACGCGCGGCCTGTTCCAGCGCATCGGGATGTTGCACGGTATGGGTGATATCAAAAAAACTGCCGCGGATGGCTTTTATCGAATGCATAGTTTGCGCCTGTAATCACGTTCGCCAAAGGGGTGGTGCGCGAGAATCGCCATCCTTACCTAGCGATGAGGGACTGCGTTGCCGCGTCCGGTCATATTCATATCTGAAGGCCTTCTGTGGGTCCGGTGTATAGCACCTGTGCGAACAAAGAAGCGCGGGCACCGGGCCCAGAAAGTTGAGCGGGTAAGTATCGCAAGAGAAAGGCCAACTTGGCAAAAAGAAATCGGACTAATTATTACATATCAACTGGATAAACATTGTAGTACCTTTTTCGGTTATGCTTGCCTGCCCCAAATACGAGCAAAATAACCAAGCAAACGATTGCACTGTCCATTTAATTATCGTGCCATTTTTATAACTGGTAAATGAGAAAGAATCGACTCTATGATGAGCGCTGAACTTCACCACCGTCCCACCATGACAATGCTTGAACACCGCCGCCAGGATGTATTGCTGGCCACCAAGGCACGTTTTCCCATGGGAGACGGCCCCAATGACCGGGGGTTGTCGCGCCATCATCTTATCCGCGCCTGCGAAGCCAGCCTGCGACGGCTAAATTTATCAGTTGCATGAATGGGATGGTCTGACGCCGCTGGAAGAAACGCTGTCCGCTCTGGAGCATTTGGTCAGCGCCGGTAAGGTCCGCTATGTCGGCCTGTCCAACTTTTCCGGTTGGCATATCATGAAAACTCTAGGCGTCAGCGAGCGGTTGGTGGGGGTGCGCCCGGTCAGTCAGCAAATCCACTACGCTCTCCAGGCCCGTGAAGCGGAATATGAGCTGCTGCCCATCGCACAGGATCAGAGGCTGGGCGTGCTGTGTGGAGCCCGCTGGCCGGCGGGTTGCTGTCGGGCAAATATCACCGCGATCAAAAACCCGAAGGCACCACCCGTCAGCTGGTGGAGTGGAACGAGCCGCCGGTCTATGATGAGGAAGCGCTCTACCGTATTGTCGATGAACTGGTGGCGATAGCCGATGATCGCCTGTCGCCTGCGGATTTGTCCCTGATAGCCCCCTATCTGCGTCACCCCTAATCGCACAGGATCTATAATGGGGTATTTATGGGTCTGTCATCACCAAAAAGGAACCTAACAATGATTATTTTCGTTACCGGCGCTACTGCCGGCTTTGGCGAAGCCATTACCCGTTTGTTTATAAAGAAGGGACATAAGGTTATCGGGACCGGTCGCCGTGAGGCCCGTCTCAAAGAGCTCCGGCAGGAGTTGGGCGACGCCTTCCTACCGCTGCAACTTGACGTGCGGGACAGAGCGGCTATTGCCGAACAGGGGAGCCTGTTGCCGGCCGAATGGCGTGAGGTCGATGTGCTGGTGAATAACGCTGGTCTAGCGCTGGGCATGGAGCCGGCGCAAAACGCCAATCTGGATGACTGGGAAACCATGATCGACACCAACAATAAGGGCCTGGTCTATATGACCCGCGCGCTGTTGCCGGGTATGGTCGAGCGCAGACGCGGGCATATTATCAACCTTGGCTCTACGGCCGGTCGCTGGCCCTATGCCGGGGGCAATGTGTATGGCGCCACCAAGGCCTTTACCCGTCATTTCAGCCTGAATTTGCGCACCGATCTGGTTGGCACGCGCGTCAGGGTGACGGATATCGAACCCGGCCTGGTAGGCGGTACGGAGTTCTCGTCGGTGCGGTTCAAAGGCGATGAAGGCAAGGTGGAAAACACCTATAAAAATGCCGATCCGCTCATGCCGGATGATATCGCCGGGGCCGTATTTTGGGTGGCAACCCTGCCCGACCATGTCAATATCAATGTCCTGGAAATGATGCCGGTCTGCCAGTCCTTCGCGGGGCTCAGCGTGTATCGCGAGGGCTGATATAGCCAATGCGCTTCGCCCCGGGGCCGCGGCCGCCTAGTGAGACCTCCGTGTCGGGCACCCACAGGCAAAGCCCGCCAGATCCACGCCGCTTTCTGCGCCCCTCAGTCCGCGCCGTGGCGCCAGCCGCCTATCATGATCACGACCCCGCACAATACCACCGCCGCGCCCAGACAGTCCTGGGGGGGATAATTTGATGCCGTCGATGAACCTGAGCCACAAGAACGCTGTCAATATATACACACCGCCGTAGGCGGCATAAACGCGCCCGCTGGCGGCGGGATACAGCACCAGCAGCCCGACGAATGCTATCAGGCTCAGCGCGGCGGGAATAAGCAGCAGGCTGCCGTCCCGTTTTACGTAGCAATAAGGCAGATAACAGCCGAGAATTGCAGCGACGGCGGTAGCAATATACAGCAACACTGTTTTGGTCATTCGATCTCTGTACGCGGCAACATTGACCCTGTTGTTGATGGTTCGTGGGGTATTGAGACGATACCATCGTTAATCTCATACATTATTAGCGCGTTATTACGCGCACAGCTTGAAAGGAACATGGCATGAACACAATTCCGACCCGATGTTTGCTCGGCGGATTGCTGGCACTGAGCCTGCTGGCGTATGCCGGCGAAGGGGACGGCACCCAGCATATCGTTATCGATTCGGGCGATACCGCACGGTCGTGGGAAGCGGCGCGGCAGAGTCAGGAACAATGGAATGCCACCCATGGGCTGCGCAACAAAGTCAACACGCGCGTAGAGAAAGATTTCGACCGCTATGATCAGGCCGTAGATTTGCAGGAAAAATGCAACAGTAGCCAGAATGTCAACGCGTACTGGGAGCCCAACACCTCCCGTTGTCTGGATCGCCGTACGGGACGCTCGCTGCTGGCGCCCTGAGTATGACGAATTTCTTAAAAGCTTTACGCTGCTACGCTTATAACGCCACTTCATTATCATATAAGGATGACAGGATGAAGAAGTCAATGTTGTTACCCCTTGCGCTGGCCCTTCTTGTGCCTCTCGGCGCACAGGCCGCGTGCGAAGATGTGAAAGCGGACATAGCGAGGAAAATCGTTGCCAACGGCGTACCCGAATCCGGTTTCACGCTTGAAATCGTGCCGAGCGATCAAGCGGAAAGCGCCGGCGGACAGGTGGTGGGTCATTGTGAGAACGACACGCAGAAAATTGTCTACACCCGCCATGGGGATGACGCACCTAGTCCTTAATACGTTCAGCGGGAGGCGCTGGACGTGCCTCCCTTATCTTCGCCTGCCCTGCTTTTGCCCACGTTAATCTTCCTGCCGCGGACGCAAACCGTGCGGCAACAGGCCGGCCGCGACAAGCGCACAGAGTGAAATCAGCATTGAAACCCAATACACCCCGTGCATCGAGACCGCCACCTGCTGCACCATATGCGCCAGACCCTGGCCGTCTTGGCCGATAAGATGTTGCACCGGATCGTCAATGCCGGGTAACCGACGCTGCAAATTGATATTTAACGTGGCGCCCAACAATGCCGTACCCAGCGCCTATCCTACCATGCGCGTAAAGACCGTTGAGGCGGTGGCAATACCGCGAATCGCAAACGACGCTAGCCGGGCATCGTTAATACTGCTCTGGGCGTCAAGCCGCAACAGTAAGAGACTGCCGGCCACGAGCAGAATCGCCCCGCACACGGCCATTAGACGATCGCTGATACCGCCCAGACACTGGAGAGATAACCCTGCAGACGGGCGCGTTCTTGCTGATTGTACACATAGGCGATAATGGTGGTAGCGAGCGGCACAATAGCCCCCGCCCCCAGACCCTGCAGCGCGCGAAACAAAATCAGTCCCGGCATATGGGTGGCAAAGCCGCATAAAATGGAGCCGGTGAGAAACAGCCCGATGCCGACGAAAAACACCGGTGGGCGGCCGTAAATCGGGATGCTGATGGCCTGCAACAACAGGTAAATCGAGAACACCCAGCTCAGCAGAGGAAAGCCGCCCAGACTGGCGATGATATCCGGCATGGCGGTGGCGACGATGGTGACTTCTACCGCCGCCATAAACATGGTTAACATACAGGCAATAAGTATTCCGCCGCGTCGCGTTGGCGCCGCGACGTTCAGCGGCGTTAAGTCGGTAAATTTAGCCAAATCCCGCTGCTCTGCACGCGGCAAATAAGGCAACTCACCCAACTGCGGCGCCGGTATGATGTGATTTAGCACGCTCAGAACTTCGGCGTAGTGCGCCAATCTGGGATTGATGCGGTTAGCGACCCAGCCCAACAGCGGCAGACCGTCGTTGAGGATAGCCTCAGCGGTCAGCTTCGCATGGCTGATACAGCCAAGCTTGATGCCGATCACCAGCACCACGGGTAAACGCTCGCGAATGATCCACTCAGAGTAAGGCCGATAATCGTTCATAATCGCGCGCCAACCGCAATTGCCGTCCACCACAACCATATCCGCCAGCGCAGAGAGATGCCGTAGTCCGCGGCTCATGGCCTCATAATCCACCGCAGCGCCGGTGAAACAGCCGGCGGCGGCCTCGGGGAGCAGCAGCAGATTGACATCACTGTAAGGCCGTTCCAACGAGGACGACGTCTGCAACACGAGCGCATCGTGGTTGCGCAGCCCCTCGGCGGTCATCAGGTTGCTTTCGGCAATCGGTTTATAACCGACTGTCGTGAAATGGCTCGCCGCCAAATGCTGCAATAGTGCGCGCGCGACAACAGTCTTACCCACGGCGGTATCCGTACCGGTGACAAACATATGTTTCAACATGGCAACTCCAGACTGTCGTAATCCATTAGACTTGATAAAATTTCGCGGGAGGATCAGAGAGGAATGTACGTCATTGCGGCGAGGTGTGGCTTGCGTTAGCTCAATATTTTGGCGGTTTTACCCCTGCATCAGCTTTAGCAAAAGTGAACCATCGTAAAGTGCATCTTTCACCAGCGCCGCGCCGGGCATGGTGCCATGATTGCTAAAACGGGTTGCCTGAATTTGTATCCGCCGGCTGTAATCCGGCAGCGATTGTTGCTGGATGCAACGCTGGATGACTGGATAGAGGATTGACGCCGCAACGTTAAGCGGCGATCCCACCAAAATTTTTTCCGGATTAAATACATTTACCATCATCGCCAGAATACGCCCCACGTTAAGCCCGACGCCGGTGATGACATCCTGCGCCACGCGGTCACCGGCCAGCGCTGCGCTGCACAAGCGGTCCACTCTTAAGCTGACACCGTTGAGCGGCGAGTCCGGCTGGCGCTTCAGCCGCTGGCGGGTGTGTTCAAAGATGCTTTCCATGCCGGCGACGGTTTCAAGGCAGCCGCGATTACCGCAATAACATCGCCTGCCATCGGGATCGATCTGCGTATGACCGATTTCCACCAACGTTTGGCTGCCGCCGTGCAGCAAACGGCCGCCGATTATCACGCCGGCGCCGACATTATGATCAATAACGATTTGTATGATGTCGTTGCATCCCTGCGCCGCGCCGTAGAGCGCTTCGGCCATGGTCCAGGCGCAAATATCATGCTGCAGATATACCGGTACGCCGATGTGGCTGCTGAGAACATCACCCAACGGCATATCACACACCTCATACCAGGGCATACGGTGGATGACGCCGGCCTGCGCGTCGATAATACCGGGCACCGTCACGGCGATTGCCGTCAATCGCTCCAACTGACACTGATGGCGGTTGAAGAAGGCATCCACTTCGGCAATGAGACGGGTCAGTAACGGCAAGGGTGCTTGCGACGGCAACGGAACGGTGTCTTCCACCACCAGTTTACTGGACAATTCACGCAGTGACAGCGAGAGGCTGCCGTGGCTGATATGTAACGACAAAAAATGCCAGGCTTGCGTCTCCACCACCACGCCAATCGCCGGCCTTCCACGCAAGCCGTTTTCCTGGTATTCCGTTTCCCCCACCAGGTGCGCTTCCATCAGCTCACGCACGATTTTAGTGATACTTGCGGGTGCTAAACGCGCGTATTTGGACAGCGTGATACGGGAGACTGGACCATACGTATCAATCAGACGGTACACCGCTCCCACATTCGCCTGTTTAATTTGATCAATATGCCCGGGTTGACCAATGCCAATCACTGACCCGCTCCCGCTATTTTTCACGCTATAAAATAAAAAGATTAGGGTTATGGTGAAACTTTTACGTTTAGCCGTCAACTATTTGATTGGAAATGTGATTTGCTGCACATATTTATCCTTGGCGCTGGCGCCCCCCTGCTTTGCGGCGTCCGGTACGGAAAACTACTGCCGCTGCAGCATGAGTCCTATCATACGCTGCGCCGACGCCGACAGGGCGCGCTGTCGGTTGGTGACCAACCAGACTTCGGTTTTGGCGTCGGGCTCCTGCAGCGCTAGATAACGCACACTGTCAATCTTGATACGCAGAAACGACGCCGGCAGTATCGATACGCCCAGCCTGGCCGCGACCAGACCGACGATAGTCATGGCTTCGCCAACTTCCTGGGTGATATAGGGATCGATATCGTAGCGTTTGAGCAGCAGTAAAATTTCATCATACAGCGCGCGGTACCGACCTTGCGGTCGAAAAAAACAAAGGGCTCATCCGCCAGCTGGCGTACCGTGATGCTTTCGCCGGCGACGCTGGCAAGGGGATGATCTTGGTGCACCACCGCAATGAGCGGTTCGCGCAGCAGCAGCTGATAATCCAGCGTCTCGGGCAGCGGCGTGTTGCGCATGATACCGATGTCGAGCTTACCGGTAAGCAAGGGTTCAATCTGCTGCTTGGTATTGGTATCTACCATCTGGATATGCACATCGGGATGCTGCTGGCGAAATGCCAATAGGCTGGCCGAAATGGATTTGATAAAAGGCGCCGAGGCGGTAAAACCGATAGTGACCTCGCCCAATTCCCCGCGGTGGACCCTCGCTGCGCGATCCGCTGCCTGATTAACCTGAGCAATGATTTGCCACGCCTGTTCTAGGAACTGGCGTCCGGCCGGCGTCAGCCTGACATTGCGATTGTTGCGTTCCAACAGCAATGCTCCCACCTGCTGCTCCAGGATCTGGATCTGCTGGCTTAGCGGCGGCTGCGAGATATGCAATTTTTCGGCGGCGCGGCCGAAATGTAGCGTCTCGGCGACCGCGATGAAATAACGTAAATGCCTAAACTCAATATTAATATTTTAAATATATTAATTATTATTGTTAATATATTAGACAAAAAAATCGCCGTTTCCTATCCTTATTAAACGATTCATCTAGTTAGCGGCCCCTGCCGTTACTGTTAACCCTGCATGATGTTGGCATTAAGGATTTATCGTGAACACCTTTTCGCGCACGACGTCGTCAGCGCCGGACGCGCCGGCGACCCTAATCGCCCAGCCCGTTGCTGCACCGTCCCGATCACTGTACATCAAACGCGGTACCCCGCAATTTATCCAGCTCACACTGGCCCTGTTTTCCGCCGGCCTGGCGACCTTCGCCCTGCTCTATTGCGTACAACCTATCTTGCCGGTGCTCTCGGCGGATTTCGGCGTTTCCCCCGCCGCCAGTAGTCTTTCGCTGTCGGTCTCCACCGGCACGATGGCGCTGGGTCTTTTGTTTACCGGCCCCTTGTCTGACGCCGTGGGCCGTAAATCGGTCATGGTGGTGGCCTTGATACTGGCTGCCAGTTTTACAATTTGCAGCGCTTTCATAACTAGTTGGCAGGGTATTCTCTTGACGCGAGCCTGTATTGGGTTGTCGCTAAGCGGCGTCGCCGCTGTGGCGATGACCTATCTTAGCGAAGAGATACACCCGAGCGTAGTGGCGTTTTCCATGGGGCTTTATATTAGTGGCAACTCTATCGGCGGCATGAGCGGCCGGTTATTAAGCGGCGTCATGACCGATTTGTTTTCCTGGCGTATAGCGGTGGGTTTTATCGGACTGGGCGCTTTACTGGCCGCAGTGATGTTCTGGCGTATATTGCCCGCCTCGCGCCATTTCAGGCCGACCTCGCTGAAACCCCGCAACTTGGCAATCAATTTCCACTTGCACTGGCGTGACAAGGGCCTGCCGCTTCTGTTTATCGAAGGCTTTTTGCTGATGGGCGCTTTTGTTACGTTGTTTAACTACATCGGCTATCGCCTGCTCTCCCCGCCCTGGCTGCTTAGCCAGGCGGTAGTAGGATTATTGTCGGTCGTCTATTTAACCGGCTCCTGGAGTTCGCCAAAGGCCGGCGCGCTTACCGGGCATTACGGCCGCGGACCGGTCATGATGGTGGCGATCATGATTATGATTGCCGGTCTATTGCTAACGCTGGCCAAGCCACTGGCGGCGATTTTCGTCGGCATGATGCTGTTCGCCGGCGGTTTTTTTGCCGCCCACTCCGTCGCCAGTGGATGGATTGGCCGGCGCGCGCGGCGCGCCAAAGGTCAGGCGTCTTCGCTGTATTTGTTTTGTTACTATCTGGGTTCGAGTACCGCCGGGACGCTGGGTGGCTTCTTCTGGCACGGCTATGGTTGGTCCGGCGTGGTGGCGTTTATCACGGTGCTATTGTTGGTCGGGCTGGTTGTCGCCCAGCGCCTGCGCCGGTTGCCCGAACTGCGCGCGGTCTGACGCGTAGCGTTAGGACGTCAGCGTAACCGCTAATCGGCTGCGGCACAGGTTTCCCACACGTGAACTGAAGATATTATGGCGCGGCCTCATCGTTGATGTCTCTCATTGTGCGTCGATATACTTTGGACCGTCGGTACTGCTACCGTCTCATCACACCTTGTTGTCTCATGCGTGGTGCTAGACGTATTAAGGTCACTTTCGCTATGGTGATGGTGTATTGAGCGAAAACAATAATTTTATGTTGTAACTAATAACCGAGGAGACATCATGCCCGCTTTGGATTTAACCGAGCGTCTCAACACCTGTTTTAATACGCTGCAGCTGCGCCTGACTGCCCTTGAGCCACTGCTGAGCGATTTCAGGCTTCTTGCCGCCCGCGTGTTTACCCTGCCGGAAGTCGAAAAAGGCCAGGAGCAGGACGAGATCACAACGCTTACCGTTGAGCAACAGGTGGGGAAAACAGCGCTGGCAACCGGCGTGGCGCATTTTCAGCGTCTGTTCATTTATCAGCAAAATCAGAATAGTAGCAGCAAAGCGGCGATCCGCCTGCCGGGCGCTTTGTGCTTCGCAGTGGATAATGACCAGTATGCGGCCGCCGTTTCGTTGATAAGCGAAATCAACGATCTGAAAACCCACTTGTCCCGGCTGATAACCGTTGAATCTCAGCTCCCGCCGGAGCAGCGCTTTGACTTCGTACACCGCCATTTGCGCGGACTGAAAACCTTGAGCGCCTATCGCGGCCTGCAGGTGATTAGCGATCCCGCGACGGTACGCTTTGGCTGGGCTAATAAACAGGTCATCAAAAATCTGACGCGGAAAGAGGTGCTGACTCTGTTGCAAAAAAGTCTGCACGGCGGCCGCGCGGTACCGCCATATACCCGCGAACAGTGGCAGGAGCGGGTGCGCGAGGAGATAAACCTGGTGTCAAAACTCCCGCCGGACATTCCGCTGAAAATAAAGCGGCCGGTTAAGGTGCAGCCTATCGCGCGGGTATGGTATCAAGCGCAGAAAAAACAGGTGCAGTACGCCTGCCCTTCCCCGCTTATCGTACTTTGCCGGACGCAAAAGGGAGCGACGGCGCCCATGCTTGGGGAATTGCTTAACTATGACCGTCACACTATCCGCCCCAAACACGTCCCGGCTGCATTGCCGGCCCACCTGCTCATTGAGCGGCTGCATTTGTACGTTGCAACCTGAGACGAGCGCCGGCCCGCGCAGCCCGCCTCGGGTTCAGGCCAGGGCGGCGGGCAAAGCAGGCTTCACTTAGCTTTTCATACTGCCAACCATATCTTCGGGGCGGACCCACTCATCAAATTGTTGTTCCGAGACGTAGCCCAACTTTAACGCAGATCCCTTCAGCGTCAGCCCCTCTTTGTGGGCTTTTTTTGCGATCTCCGCGGCCTTGTCATAGCCGATATGAGTATTAAGGGCCGTTACCAGCATCAACGATTCGTTCAGTAACTGATAGATACGATCGCGATTGGGCTCGATGCCCAGCGCGCAGTGGTGATTGAAGCTGTCGATACCGTCCGCCAGCAGTCGCACCGATTGCAGGAAATTATGGATAACCATCGGGCGGTAGACGTTGAGCTCGAAATTCCCGGAAGCGCCGCCTATATTCACCGCCGCATCATTCCCAATGACCTGACAACACAGCATGATCATCGCTTCGCACTGGGTCGGGTTGACTTTTCCGGGCATAATGGAACTGCCTGGCTCGTTTTCCGGAATTCTCAGCTCACCGATGCCACAACGCGGACCGGAAGCCAGCCAGCGCACATCATTGGCGATTTTCATCAGTGATGCCGCCAGCCCTTTCAGGGCGCCATGGCCGTGGACCAAAGCATCACAGGTCGCCAGAGATTCAAATTTGTTTGGCGCAGTAACAAAGAGTTGCCCGGTCAAATCCGCCAGCGCTTTTGCCACGCGGACGGCATACTCCGGATGCGTATTGAGCCCGGTGCCGACGGCGGTGCCGCCCAGCGCCAGCTCGCACAGGTGCGGAATGCTTTGCTCAATATGTTTTGCGCTGTGCTCAAGCATCGCCACCCAACCGGATATTTCCTGACCGAGCGTCAACGGCGTCGCGTCTTGCAGATGGGTCCGGCCGATTTTCACGATATCCTTGAAAGCGACCGCTTTGGCATCCAGGGTTTTCTTTAGCACCGCTATCTGCGGCAACAGATGTTCGCGTATGGCAATGACCGCGGCAACGTGCATTGCCGTCGGAAAAACGTCGTTGGAGCTTTGGCTTTTATTGACATCGTCATTAGGGTGCACCAGGCGCCCTTCGCCGCGCTCGCCGCCAAGCAACTCACTGGCCCGATTCGCCAGGACTTCGTTCATGTTCATGTTGCTTTGGGTGCCGGAGCCGGTCTGCCAGATGGCCAACGGGAATTCGGCGGGATGCTTGCCGGCCAGAACTTCATCTGCGGCATGGATAATCGCCTGCGCACGTTTGGCATCAAGCAAGCCCAGGTCCTGATTCACCTGCGCCGCGGCGCGTTTGGTTTGCGCCAGCGCGTTAATCAGTTCAGGGGGCATTTTTTCGCTGGAAATACGAAAATGCTCCAACGACCGTTGCGTTTGCGCGCCCCAAAGACGGTCCGCGGGGACGTCAATCGGCCCCATTGAATCTTTCTCTACACGAGTCACTGCCATCATAACCTCCTGGTATTCTTCCTAAAGATCGCTAACCCGCCCCACGATGCTCACTTCTTTAGCCAGGGCATTGGTAGTATAGTCCCACATAAACGCCTACCATTATGCGAGCGGTGAGCGCTATTACAATACGAATCAATAAATTATTAACGGGAACGATCATGGAAAAGATGATAAATACCCTCCAGCATTACTCCTGGGGCAGTAAAGACGCCCTGACTCGGCTTTACGGAATTGCCAATCCCGATGGCCGGCCGATGGCGGAATTGTGGATGGGTGCGCACCCTAAGAGCAGCTCGTGCGTTGTTGATGCGCAAGGCGATGAGATAACGCTGCGTTCGCTGATTGCGCGCGATCCGGCGGGCATGCTGGGCCGTGCGGTGGCTGACCGCTTCGGCGAACTGCCCTTTTTGTTCAAAGTGCTGTGCGCCGCCGAGCCGTTGTCTATCCAGGTCCACCCCAGTCTAGAGGCGGCGAAAATCGGTTTTGCGAGGGAAAATCAGGCGGGTATTGCCCCTGATGCGCCCAACCGCAATTACAAAGACGCCAATCACAAGCCGGAACTGGTGTTTGCCCTGACGCCATTCCAGGCGATGAACGGCTTTCGTACGCTGTCGTCCATTGTCTCACTGCTACAGCCCGTCGCGGGGGCCCATCCCGCTATCGCCGCCTTACTTGCCCACCCTTATGAGCAACATTTGGCGCAGCTGTTCGGCGATTTACTGTCAATGACCGGCGAGCAAAAATCCCGCGCTCTAGATATCCTTACCGCCACGCTGGCCCATAAGCACGGCGAACCCTGGGATACCGTGCGAATGATTGCCGACGTCTATCCCGAAGACAGCGGCCTGTTCTCACCGCTGCTGTTGAATGTCATTACCCTGCAGCCTGGTCAGGCGATGTTTTTATTCGCACAAACCCCCCATGCCTACCTCAAAGGCGTGGCCCTGGAGGTGATGGCCAACTCGGACAATGTAATGCGCGCCGGGCTGACGCCGAAATACATCGACGTGCCGGAGCTGATGGCCAACGTCCAGTTCGTCGCCAAACCCGAGGATACGCTATTAACCGTGCCCCAAGAGCAAGAGGGTACGCTGTTCTTCCCGATTCCGGTGGACGATTTTGCTTTTTCGCTGCATGCGCTAACGCCAGCGCCGCGCGTGCTGGCCCAGGACAGCGCGGCCATTTTATTTTGCGTTGACGGGCAGGCGACCCTAGACGGCAACGGGCAACAAATTACGCTGCAGCCGGGTGAGTCGGTCTTTATCGCCGCGCAGGAGTCACCCATTAAGGTCAGCGGCAGTGGCCGTTTAGCCCGTGTTTACAACTAACGCTAACGCAGGCCGGACGAATTGCTTGTCAGTTGCTACTATTAGTTTCATGGCTTGGGCATTATTCCCTCGGTCATGTGCGCTTTTTGTTGCCTTAGGCGTTGCTGGTCGAACAAGTGGGATAGCAAGAAATTATAAGGATGCATAACCTATGAAAAAAAACCTCCTAGCGGTCAGCGTGATCGTCATTCTCGGCGCTGCCTGGACCGGCGGCGCCTGGTACACCGGTAAACAGTTTCAGCGCCGGTTGCCAGAGTTGGTCAACGACGTCAACGCCCGATTGCAAAGCACCTTTCCGCAGTCGGGTTTGCGCTTTGCCGCGGAGAATTACCGGCGCGGTGTATTTACAAGTCATGTCGATGTCGTACTACAGTCCGACGGCACTACCGGCGATAATAAGCTGTTAAAACCCGGCGAGGACGTGCGCTTTAACGAAAAAGTCGATCATGGTCCCTTTCCGTTTGCCCAATTGAAAAAAGGCGTATTCATTCCCAGCATGGCCTCTGTACATAGCGTGCTGGCGAAAACCGCCAAAACCCAGCCGCTGTTCGACGCCGCCAAAGCCAACGTGCCGATGGTAGCGGAAACCCGCGTCGGCTATAGCGGCAACACGGTATCCAAAATCACCCTGGCGGCGATGGATTTCCAGGACAATCAAACGGTCATCCGCGCCATCGGCGGGACGTTCGATGTCGCCGCCGATGGCGATAAACTGAAGGTGACCGGCGGCATTGATAGCCTGGTGCTGGGCGGGCTCAACCAGTGGCAACAGCGCGAACAGCTGACGTTGCACGATTTTAGCGTTGACAACGATACCCACAATGGCAAGCAGGGATATAGCATCGGCGATAACACCCTCAAGGCGCGCACGCTGGTGTACAACCTGGACAGCAAGGACATTTTAAGCATCGACTCGCTATCTCAGGTGACCCATGCCAAAGAAGATGGCGATAAGCTGTCGGTCCAGGTCAATTATGCTCTGGATGCATTGCACATCCAGGGGCAAAACTTTGGCGCCGGCAAGCTGAATATCAGCTTGTCCAACCTGGATGGAAAAGCGATTGAAGCGTTCAGCGATAATTATCATCAGCAGGTCGCGCAAATCATGCAGCAGACGGGGGCAGTTGATCCGCAACAGCAGCAGGCGCAGATTACCCAGGCTTTCTTGCAGCAGTTGCCTACCGCGCTGAAAGGCAGCCCCTACCTGACCATCGCTCCGCTGAGTTGGAAAAATACCAAAGGAGAAAGCACGTTCACCCTGACGCTTAATCTTAACGATCCGGCGACGCAGAATCCCGCGTTGACCCCGGATCAACAATGGGCCAGATTCGTCAACAAACTGGACTCCAAACTGACCGTTCCGCTGGATATGGCCACCGAAACCACGGCACAGTTCGCCCGGCTGCAGGGTTACAATGAAAAAGACGCTGACCAGCTTGCCAAGCAGCAGGTTCAAGGTTTGGCCGCTATGGGTCAGATGTTCAAATTGACCACAGTGGCGGACAATACTTTAACCAGCAGCTTCCATTATGCCGACAACCAAATCAATTTGAACGGTCAGAAAATGTCCATTCAAAATTTCCTGGGCCTGTTCGGCGTATTGGGTGCGCCGCCGGCCGTGCCGCAGCCCTGATTTCCCCTGCCTGTCATCGCGCTCCCGGCCTCCAAGCCGGGGGCGCATTTTATAATTCGTCCGGACGTCGCCCCGGGCCGGTCAATGTTATAATCATCCTATCGATGTCATCTGAAAGAGTTATCCCTCATGATTAATACTTCCCTGCCGCTGACGGATTTGCACCGTCATCTGGACGGCAATATTCGCCCGCAAACCATCCTGGATCTCGGTCGTCAATTTGGCATCTCCCTGCCCGCCACAACGCTTGAAGCCTTACGCCCGCACGTGCAGGTCACCGCCACCGAGCCGGATCTGGTCAGCTTTCTGCAAAAGCTGGATATGGGCGTGTCGGTGCTGGGCTCATTGGACGCCTGCCAGTGCGTGGCGCGGGGAAATGTCGCCGATGCCGTGGTGGCCGGTCTCGATTACACTGAGCTGCGTTCTCACCCTACTTATGGCGATAACCCATCGCTTGCCGTTGCAGTGCGTCGTAGAAGCGGTGATCGATAGCGTGCAACGCGCCAGCCGCGACACCAGATTGCCGGTACGGCTTATCGGCATTATGAGCCGCACTTTCGGCGAAGACGCCTGCTGGCAGGAGCTTGAGGCGATCCTAGCCTGCCGTGGTAGCGAATTTCTCAGCCATTTCGCCCGCGCCCACGATGCCGGCCTGCGTATCACCGTGCATGCCGGCGAGCCGCCGGTCCGGAAAGTATTTAGCGTGCCATTTCAGAGCTTGGCGCCGAACGCATTGGTCATGGGGTGAAAGCCATCGAAGATCCCAAGCTGATGGATTTTCTCGCCGACCACGCCATCGAGAGCTGCCTGAGACCTCCAATGTGCAAGCCAGTACCGTACGTGATTTGGCGCATAATCCACTGAAACGTTTCCTCTATAGCGGCGTCCTGGCGACCCTCAATTCCGACGATCCGGCGGTACGGTACAGGGTATCGATATTGGTCATGAGTATTGCCAGGCTGCGCCGGCCTGAGCAGGGAAGATATTGCCTATGCCCAACAAAACGGTCTGACCATCGTCTTTTTAAGCGAGGCTGAAAAACAGGCGCTGCGCGAAAAAGTTCTGTCCCGCCAACGCTAACAACCGCCCGTGGCGATACCGTCACGGGCGCGTCTCCCCCCTCCGCGCCTACCGCCCCGGTCTGCCACAGGACCCGGGTGATGAAGAGCGCGAGCACCTCGGTATTCAGCCGTTTCCCTGGGGAAGTATCCCGCTTCGTCTTCGTTTCGATCCTGTCCGCCAGCTCCATAATGATTTGGCTGAATGAGTCGGCATTTTGCATGAAAAACCGCCCGCGTACTTGGGGAAAATAACTGTAGAGCCGCCGTGCCAGCGGTTTATCTTTCAGCGGCAACAAAGTCATCTTTAGCGATTTTGCCGTTTCGATAATACCTCTCGCCTCTTTTTTCGATATATCCCCCCCCCTCGATAATCTGGCCAATTTCTCGTTAAGCGGTCGATTCCCTTCCATGCTGTCAAGATAAAAATAATCCTCCGTTTTAGCCGCATTATGCGATGCTTCGTGTAGAAACGTCGCCACATCATCATTAACTTTGTAGTGGCTACAGAGAAAACGACATTTAACGTTTACACGTTTGTTAGATGGTGCTGCCGCTAAGATGCCCAGACTACTCGCTGATCAGCAAGCGAGCAAAGACAGTTAAGATCAGCATAAAAACGCCGATCCGTGATGAAATCTCACCTCTAGTCATTGACGGAACCGGCCTGAAGGTCTTTGGCGAAGGCGAATGGAAAGTCCGACAGCATGGTGCCGACAGACGGAGGGTGTGGCGTAAGCTGCATATGGCCGCAGACAGTGTAATGCATGAGATTATCTGTGCTGACTTATCGCTCAGCGGTACGACGGATGCTCAGGCCCTACCCGCTCTGATAAACCAGACCCAGCGGAAAATTAGGGAAGCGTCGGCTGATGGCGCTTACGATATCCGCTACTGTCATGATGCTCTGCTGAGGAAGAAAATAAGGCCTCTTATTCCTCCACGAGGTGAGGCGCAATATTGGCCAGACCGATACCATTAGCGTAACTACGCCGTTGCGAATAAGTCTGCGTGACTATGATGCGCAGGTAGGTGAGGCAATGGCGATGGTCAAAGCGCTTAACAAAATCCGGATCGCATAACAATCGATCCCTGCACGCAAGGGTCTCCTTTCTACGCTGACCACCAATCACATTGATACAGCCTCGCCTACGGCGACAGGACGCCGTACCTCACGGCAAAAATGCTGACGCGCCTGCGGGTCATGCACCCAGGCTGCAAGCCAGGCCTGCACCGACACGGCCCGTGGCGGCTGCCGGGGCGTACGCAATTCCGCTTTCAATCCCGTGAGCCGCACGAGAGACGACAACCGCGCACCGGCGCTATTCACTGCTGAGCGCCTCCACAGGATTCAGACGGGCCGCGTTGCGCGCAGGCCAATAGCCGAAGACCATGCCGATAGCGCAGGCGCAGAGGAATGCGCCCGAAACTGCCGGCCAGGAAGTGACCATCGGGAAAATATCCCCCGCCAATGCGCTAAACAGCGCACCACCGCTCAGGGCGAGCAGGACGCCCAGTAAGCCTCCAGTCAAGCAGACCAGCACCGCCTCGATAAGAAATTGCTGCATGATATCGCCACGCCGGGCGCCTACCGCCATTCTGACGCCGATTTCATGGGTACGCTCTGTGACCGATACCAACATGATATTCATGACGCCAAGACTGCCGATAAATAACGCGATCATCGCGACCATCGTAATCAGCACGCTGAACGTCATGGACGTTTTCATAACCGAACGGCGGATCTTGTCATCGTTGAACAGCATAAAATCCTTGACGCCATGACGCTGAAGCATCAGTTGTTCAATGGTGCGTTCCGCCGCCGCATTATCAATACCGGCCCCCGTGCTCACGACGATGCCATTGACGTGCTGCTGCCCCATGAGCCGATGCAGTATCGTCGTATAAGGCAACCAGATATGGATGCGGTCAGAGTGATATCCCGTGATGTTGGTATCGGCGGCCGCAACACCGATGACCCGCACCGCCATCGTATTAAGCAACAGCGTCTGGCCAAGCGGTGACTGCCCGGTGGCGGCGAAGAGGGTGCGGCGGGCATTATCGTCGATAATGGCATCCGTCGTCGCCTGCGCCACCTGCTGCGAGGTAAATGTCCGCCCTTCGGCCAGGGAAAGGCCTCTAACGCGGAAATAGCTTTCTCCCACGCCAATCACATCCACATTGGCGGACTTATTGCGGTAACGCAGGCGTGCGGAGGTCCCCAACTCCGGCGACACGCTGTCCACATAACCTTGGCGGGCCAGCGCCACGGCGTCAGCCGGGACCAGCGTGCGAATGGCGCCCGCATTCTCATCAAAAAAATCTTTGCCGGGATAAATACTGATAACGTTGGTACCGAGAAAATTGATGCGGCGCAACGTTTGCTCCCGCGCGCCTTCCCCCAGCCCCACCACCGTGACGACGGCCGCAATACCAAACACAATGCCGGCCATGGTCAATAGCGTACGCATGCGGTGGGCATTCATCGCTTTCAGCGCCATATGCAGCGACTCGCGCACTCTGTCGGCAAACTGCGCCCCGCGTCTGCGCCGGGGATGCGCCGAGCACGGGAGCAGCGGCGGCGCCAGCGGAGTTTGATCGGTACGCGTGTCCGCGACAATGCGCCCATCGCGAATCTCGATAATGCGGCGGGCATGCCGGGCCACCGCCATATCGTGGGTCACGATCACCAACGTATGCCCCTGTCGGTTGAGCTCCGTGAGTATCGCTAACACTTCCTTGCCGGACGCGGAGTCCAACGCCCCCGTTGGCTCGTCCGCAAGAATGATTTCGCCGCCGTTCATCAGCGCACGGGCTATACTCACCCGCTGTTGCTGACCGCCCGACAGCTGCGCCGGGCAATGATGATGCTTACCCGCAAGCCCCAGCCGATCCAGCAATGCAGCTGCCCGTCGCCGCCGTTCCTGACGTGGGCGGTTGGCATATACCGCCGGAATCTCGACATTGCCCACGGCGCTGAGCTCAGGCATGAGATGATAGTGTTGGAAGATAAAACCGACATGCTCACGGCGCAGCGCCGCCAGCGCATCGGGGGTGAGCTGAGCGACATCACGACCGCGAATGCGATATTCACCGCCGCTGGGCCTGTCGAGGCAGCCCAGAATATTCATCAAAGTCGATTTTCCCGATCCTGAGGAGCCGATAATCGCCACCATTTCCCCGGGATCGATGCGCAGATGAATATCGTTCAACACGTTGACTGTCGCGTCGCCCTGGCAATAGCTTCGGCTGACCCCCTGAAGTTCAATTAGCGGCGTGGTCATCACACCCCCGTGGCCAGCGGTTCATCCTGGGACAGAATGACCTGCTCGCCCACCTGCAGGCCGGACAGCACCTGCGCGTCGACAAAATTGTTCAGACCGATTTTGACCTGGCGCGCGACGGGCTTACCCTTCACCAGCACCTGCAACGTATAGCGCCCCTTGCCTTCTGAATGGGTCAGCGCCGCTGCGGGGATCAGTAAGGTATCCTTCACGTCATCTACGATAAGCGACACCTGAGCGGTCATATTGATGCGCAGCCGGTGATCGGGATTGGGGACATCAAACAGCGCATTATAGTAAACGGCGGCGTTACTGGTGCTGTCGGTGTGCGTCGTATCCTCCTCCCTGTTCAGGCTCTCCGGCGCCTGTTCGATGGCGCGCAGCCGGGCGTGATAGGGATGGTCAGGCTCGGCGAAAATGGTAAAAAACAGCGGTTGGTTCGGGGCGATGCGGGTAATGTCGGCCTCGGAAATCTGTGTTTTGACCGTCATGGTATCCAGTTGGGCAAGTTTTACGATAATCGGCGCACTTTGCACTGCGTTGACCGTCTGGCCTTCGCGGGCGATAACCGCCACCACCGTTCCCGCCACGGGCGCGGTCACGCGGGTGTAGCTGAGATTAACCTTTTCCTTGTCCACTTTGATGTTGGCCTGCACGATTTGAGCATCCAATTCGTCAATGCCGGCGCGGACCATCGCCAGGTCCGTTTCCGCCTCTTCATAGGCCTTGCGCGAACTGGCATCGTTACGCCACAGGCGCTGCTGGCGCTGATAGGCCAGCGTGGCTTTTTTCAACGCTGCGACTTTTGCCGCGCGCTGCGCCTTAAAGACCCGTAACGCCGCCTGAGCAATCCTGAGCTCATTGAGCTGGTTGGAATCGTCGATTTCCGCGATAAGCTGGCCCTTCTCCACCCGATCGCCGTTAGCAATGTGCAGCGCGGTAATCTGGCCAGACACCTGAGCGCCAACGCTGACGCTTTTTACGGCTTCGAGCTTGCCAGTAGCCTGCACCAGCACCTGTATATCGCCGCGGCGAACCGGCGCCGTGAGAAAATTTGCGTGCGGCGTACGCAGCATCAGCCACGCTACCGCCGTTACCGCCAGCAGCAGTGTACCGGCGATAATGAACAGCAGGCGCCGTGGAACCCGCGACCCTAACGACATTAGCTTATCCTCACAATTTTAGCTTATCCTCACAATTATACTCGCCCGCCGAGCCTGCACGTTCGCCCTGGTCAGCGCTACAGGGCGCTGAAAGCTGTCCTTAATCCCCCTTTTCGCGCCACCGCCGGGGGCGCCGCTGTGGCGTAATCTACCGACATCCCCCCCCCCGGCGGACATGACACCACCGCAAGGCGCATTCCGGCGCCTCAGGAATATTCCTCTGCCCTGCGTTATTAACGGCCAGCGGTTCGGTGCTCGCTGGACGAAAGACAATAGGCCAGACCGACCCCGGGCCAGGAAATAAACTCAGCATTTCGGCCGGAAAAATAACCTGTCATTGTAATCCTGTCATAGTGAGCCAGACATTCTGTACAGCAGCAATACACTATTCGGGCGCGACGCGCGCGATTGCCGAAAAGGGGGCGCGGACAAAAGACTGAAGGGTAAAACACTGTATTATTCCATAATTTTCTGCCGTCTGATTAAACGTGGCTTGAACAAAAGGAGCATTACTGAGCAACTTTATTTGTTATCATGTTTTCTCTTCCGGGATGTTATGTTAACCGAAGATCAATTTATTTATGTTGTAACTAAAAAGATTCCTCCGTAACCTGTTTGTTTTATGATCTACGGTTTATGACCCGCGACGTGAGCGCCGGCAGGAGCCCTATCAACCCCGGCTCAGGCCAATGTCGCGCCATGGCAATGGGTGCTATTACTGCTTTGTGTTCCCGGCCTGTTATTATTAGCCGTGGCGCTCAGCGGTCTGAAGCCGGAAATACACGCGCCTGTATGGCTGGGCAATTTCATGCTGGCCAATCTGTTTTTTGTGTCGCTGGCGGAAGAAGCGCTGCTTGTGTCACCCTCTGCCACAGGACACTGGGGCGCCACGCGGCGACGGCCCCCGTTCCATCAGGGCCGACGTCCCTCATCCGGTGCCGTGGCCTCTAATGCGGCCTGTTTACGTGCGTAACGTTGGGCGAGAACCGCACATACCATTAATTGCACCTGATGGAAAATCATCAAGGGCAATACCAGCGTCCCCACCATAGCGGCAGGAAACAAGACGTTCGCCATAGGGATGCCGTTGGCGAGACTCTTCTTCGAGCCGCAAAACACGATGGTAATTTCATCCGGTGTATCAAACCCCATCCAACGTGCGGCATAGGTATTGGCAACCAGTACTACGGCTAGCAGCACCAGCGAGAACGCCAGGATCGCCACCAGCGTCCAGCCGGTGATTTGCTGCCAAATGCCCTCCACTACCGCTGTGCTGAAGGCAACGTACACCACCAGCAAAATGGATGACCGGTCAGTCATATTCACCAGCTTTTTATGCCGTGCGACCCAACCGCCAATGAGCGGTCGTGACACGTGGCCGATGATAGAGGGCACCATCAGTTGCAATATAATCGAGCCGATGGCGTGCAGCGTATCATGACCGCCCGCCCCCCCTTCCTGGGTGTACATTAGCAGCCGGACCAGCACCGGCGATAGAAAGACGCCGAGAATACTGGAGGCCGAAGCGCTGCAAATCGCGGCGGCCACATTTCCGCACGCCACGGAAGTGAAGGCAATTGCCGATTGTACCGTTGCCGGCAGCGCGCACAGGTACAAAAAACCCATATACACGCTGCTTGACAGCAAGGTGGGCACGAAGACTTTCATCGCCAGACCCAGCAGCGGAAATAAGGCAAAGGTGCTGAGAAACACCACCACATGCAACTTCCAGTGGCCGATACCGCCCAGAACAGCTTCCCGTGATAATTTGGCGCCGTGCATAAAAAACAGCAATGCGATGGCGGCGGTGGTCAAATTTTCAAAGATAACCCGGGCGATGCCGCGACAGGGAAAAAATGACGCCTGCGCCACCACGCAAATGAGCACCAACAAAAACTTATCTATACGCAAACGTTGCAACCAGGACATAAAAACAGCCTTTCCCTCATTGTTCATGACGACCTGCATCGATCGTTTTTCACCGGTAACGTTTACGTTGTTCGGCGCTTTAGATGCCTTGTTCAATGATTTCCATCACCCGGATGGCGTCCTCGGCAGACACGGGATTCGGCCGCGTGAATGCCCTGGTAATAGGCGAGATAATTTCCCGCAAGCGTAAGCACGCCGTCTTGCTTATCGACGACCCAGCCGGGGCCAGCATGGTTCCGTGCAGTATTACCCGGCGCTGGGGGTAAATCAGCACCGCGTGAAAATAATCAGTGGTCTGCGCGCCGGGACGTAGCTGCGCCAGATCGACGTTGACCGCCACCGGCATACCGAACAGCGTCAGCGACTGATCAATCAGATGCGCACCCAGATCATACCAGATGCCGCTACCGGCGCCGGGGCGCTCGCGCCAGCGATCCTTCACTTCAAGCCGGAATCGATCGTATGGAACACCGACAATACCCGCTTGCGCGCTTCCCGCCAGAGCAGGATGTTGATGCCCACCTGCTGCCGAAACAAATGGGCCAGGGTGACGGTGACAGACAGACGTGACGGGCGACTTCGTCGATGCGCAATTCACCCGACAAATGCGCCATTATGAACTGACACGCTTCGATGATGCGCGGATCCATAATTTTATTCGGGCTTTGCGGATCTTCTTCCATGGCGCGCAACAGCAGCCGCTCAAGCAAATCCATGCCCAGCTCTTCGGCAAAGCGCCGGCCCGAGCTCTGTGTCTGTTCGATATTGGCGAGCAGACGATCAAATTCCGTGACCAGCGCTTCGCTGCCCAACCGTAGCCGGCCGATATCTCGCACCTTACTGTGCCATTCCAGCCAGTAAGCCCGGGGCCGGAAATAAACACAGCGGTGATACCAGCAATCCGCATCGGGGGGAGCGGCCATAGTAGTGGGCGGATTTCGGCGGGAATAACAGCAAATCGCCGGGAGTGCAAATAAAGGACTGATCTCCTTCAAAAATCCGGCCCTGCACCTTGATGGTCAAATTGAGTATATAATCCTTCATCCCCTCAGGGCGGTCAATATAAAAGTCCAGCGGGCCATTGGCGATAATAGGCGTCAGACCGGCGACCAGATAAGCGTTCAACGCATAGCCCGGTAATAGCGGGTTCGACTGCGTTTCATGATTAATTCGATGATACATCTTTCCTCCCGACGCGCGAAACCGGCCCGCTACAGCGTTTGGCTTTTTGTTTCTAGCAGTCGAAGATGACCGCCGCCAACAGAATGACTCCGCACACCACATATTGAGAAAATGGCGAGATGTTAAGCAGGTTCATGGCGTTTTCCACCGTACCAAGGATCAACACCCCGGCCACAACATAAGAGATTTTCCCGATACCGCCCTTGAGCGAGACGCCCCTCAGCACGCATGTGGAGATGACGATAAGCTCATAGCCAAGCGAGGTCATCGGCTGGCCGGCTGGTCATCCTTGAGGCCAGAATAATGCCCGCCACCGCCGACACCAGCCCTGACAGCACGAAAATAATGATCTTGGTGCGCACTACCGGCACGCCCGCCGGGCGGCCTCTTCATTGTCCCCGATAGACAGTGTATTTCACCCAAATGTGGTTTTGTTGAGCAAAAAACCGAACAGGATCATACACAGCACGGTAATCCAGATGGGTGCCGGCAGCCCCAGCCAGTTGGCATAATCCAGCACAAAAAACCGCTCGTCCTCAATGCCGACCTCCTTCCCGTCGGAAATGATGTAAGCCAGACCCCGGACGATCTGCATCGTCGCAAGAGTGGTGATAAGCGCGTTGATTTTCAGCCAGGCGATCACCACGCCGTTCACCAGCCCGGAAATTACTCCCAGCAGCAAACCGGCGGCCACCCCGATCCAAAGGCTCTCGGTCATGTTAATCACCACAGCGGCGGTCACTCCCGAACAGGCAATCACCGACGCAACCGAGAGATCGAAATCTCCGGAGGCCAGACAAAACAGCATGCCGCAGGCCACAATGCCCGACATTGAAATCGCCAGGCCCAACCCTTTCATATTAATAAAGCTGGCAAAATTGGGCACGAAGATCGCGCAGGTGACAAACAGCGCCGCGAACACCACCAGCATGCCATAATTGTCCCAAACGCGGCTGATCCCACGGGGTTTATGGGCTTTTGCAGGGGTATAGTAACGGTAGAGATGAGTGACTCCTTCTCGGTCAGAGCAGCGCATCGGCGGCGCGGGTATCAGGGGTGGTAAGAATGGCCAGACTCAGCGCTTTTTGCTCGGTGGCCTCGTCATGGCGTATACGGTCGGCAAGCCCAAGCACCTCCGGCAGATCGCTCGAGGCAAATAGCACGGCAATCCCGCGCCGGGCCAAGGCATAAATGACCGCGTAAATTTCACGTTTGGCGCTGACATCAATGACACGGGTCGGTTCGTCGAGCATAATGACTTTCATATCTTCAGACAGCCAACGGCCAAGGATGGCCTTTTGCTGATTGCCGCCGGAAAGATTCATAATCAGCTACGTCGCCACCGGCGTTTTGATATTGAGCGCCGCGATATGGTGTTGGGCGTTTTCCGCTTCCCACGGCGCATTGATAAGGCACCCGGCGCGCAGAAATTTACGTCGGGCGCTGATATTGATATTTTCCTGTACCGAATGTACCGGGATAATGCCGTCGGCTTTGCGATCTTCCGGGCAAAGCATCAAACCGTGGCGAATGGCGTCGCCGGGACTGTCAAAGGTGAGCGGGTGTCCATCCAGCAGATGCGTACCGCCAAATACCCCCTTCATCAATTCGCTGCGCCCGGCGCCGACCAAACCGAACAGGCCCACTATTTCACCGGCGCGGACGCTCAGCGACACGGGAGATTTCACGCCCTGCGCCCGAACGGCATTCAACACCAGACGCACCTCGCCATGGGGACAGGGTTGATAGCCGTAAATGTCCCCCAGGTCGCGCCCGACCATCGCCTGCACCAATTGGTCGTGGGACACCGAGGCGGTGTCGGTAAACGTTTGCACGTAGCGGCCATCCTTGAATACGGTAATAGCGTCGCTCAGAGCGAATATTTCTTCCATGCGATGGGAGACATACAAAATAACCCATCCTTCGGCACGCAGTTCGCGAATGACGCGAAACAGCTGTTCTATTTCCCTTGCCGATAGCGAACTGGTCGGTTCATCAAAGGAGATGATTTTCGCATTCCGTGCCAACGCCTTGGCAATTTCCACCATCTGCCACTGGCCAATTTACCAGCCCGCCCTTGTGAGGCAATTAGCCCAGGTAAATATTTTCCGCCACCGTCATCTCGGGGACTAAAATGCAGTTCCTGATAAATGATGGCAACGCCGGCTTTGAGTGCATCATCAAGGCATGAATCTGGCCGGCGTAACAATCAAAACTGATGCCGTCCAGCGCCTTAACGCCGGGAAAAACTTTGCCAATACCGCGAAACGACAGGTAGGGGGGGGGTGCCGTAGTCATGAATACATCCTCGGATTGCCGCGCCTTTAACCCCGGCGGCCGGAGCCGTGGCGAGGAAATGACGTCATCATGAGACAGGGCTGTTACAGCCCTTTCTTGTCCAGCTCCTGTTTAAAATTGTCGCGGGTGATAAGCACCACATCGGTCACTTCGGTGAATTTCGGCGGCTCCACGCCTTTGGTGACCCATTGATCCAACATTTGAATGCTCTTATAGCCATGCACATCCGGACTCGGCAGCAGTGAACCATAGAAGCCGGAATCGTCATAATCGGCAGGTTTATGCATACATGCAGCTAACCCCTCCTCACTTGCGCGCGTCGATAGTCCTTATGTTTATCCCCATCGTCAGCGCAACGGGCAAGGGAGAATAAGATAAAGAAGGCGGCCATCAGTCTGGGACTGGATTTTGGCAGTGACTCGGTTCGCGCCCTGGCAGTTTCCTGCGCCACCGGCCAGGAGCTGGCAACCGAAGTGAGTATGGTATCCGCGCTGGCGGGCCGGTCCGTTCAGCCGTCCCGCCACCAATCAGTTCCGTCATCATCCGGCGGATTATCTGGAATCGATGGAACAAGCCCTGACAGCAGTCATCGGGCAACTTACCCCCGCGCAGCGCCAGCAGATCGCCGGTATCGGTGTTGACACGACCGGCTCGACGCCAGCGCCGGTGGATGCCGAAGGCCGCGTTCTGGCGTTGCGCCCCGATTTTGCCGATAACCCCAATGCCATGTTCGTGCTGTGGAAAGACCATACCGCCATCTATGAAGCCGAGGCTATCACGCGCCTGTGCCACTAGCCAGGCCTGGAGGACTACACACCCTCTATATCGGCGGCGTCTACTCCTCGGAATGGTTCTGGGCAAAATCCTGCACATCACCCGCCAGGATGAGGCCGTGCGCCAACAAACCGCCTCCTGGGTCGAACTGTGTGATTACCCACCCGGCGGCGCTGCGACGGGGCCGCTGCGCCGCCAGTCATAAATCCCTGTGGCATCCTGACTGGGGTGGACTGCCGCCCGCCACGTTTTTTAATGCCCTCGACCCGCTTTTGACCCAGCATCTGACCTGGACTTTGTTTAGCGAAACCCAGACGGCGGAACAACCGGTGGGACGATTGTGCGCGGATTGGGCGGCCAGACTCGGCCTGTCACAACAGGTGGCCATTGCCGGCAGCGCCTTCGATTGCCATATCGGCTCGGTCGGCGCGGGCGCACAGCCTTACACGTAGGTGAAGATGATTGGCACCTCCACCTACGACATTCTCATCGCCGACCCTGACCGCATCGGCCAGCGCTCCATCGCCGGCATCTGCGGCCAGATCGACGGTAGCGTTGTACCATGCCTCATAGGGCTTGAGGCAGGGCAATCGGCGTTTGGCGATATTTACGCCTGGTTCGCCCGCCTGCTGGACTGGCCGCTGCAGCAAGCCATCGATGCCACCCCCCGCACTGACCGCGACGCTTGAACCGGTGCGGGAGGCCCTTTTGTCCAGACTGGTGGAAAGCTGGGCACAGGACCCGCAGCTGGATCATCTGCCCGTGATACTGGACTGGTTCAATGGCCGACGCACCCCCTGCAAACCAACGTTTGCAGGGGGTGGTGACCGGTCTGACGCTTGCCACCGACGCGCCCGCGCTATTCGACGGCCTCATTGCCGCGACGGCCTTTGGCACCCGCGCCATCATGGAATGTTTCGAGCAGCAGGCTATTCCGGTGGAAAACCTGCTGGTCATGGGCGGCATCGCCCGCAAGTCGCCCATCATCATGCAGGTCTGCGCCGATGTGATGAACCGGCCGCTGCAGCTGGTGGCCTCGGATCAGTGCTGCGCCCTCGGCACCGCCATTTTTGGTGCGGTGGCGGCGGGCACCTTCCCCGATATCGCCAGCGCCCAGTGGGCGACCCAGGCCGAGCCGCTTTTCGCCGCGCCGGCGGGCGATGCCGGCTGAACGGCAGCACGCCGGCCCGGCGTGCTGCCCCGTTCTCGCCCTTTGTCGTGACGCCAATTACCAGCCCCGCTGCCTGGGCCTTCTGACCTGGCTGCATACCTTTTCACCGGCCAAAATGTGGATTGGCGGGCTGAACATTCTGCACAAACCGTTGCTGCAATTTCATACCCAGTTCAACGATAAGGTTCCCTGGCAGACCATGGACATGGACTTCATGAACCTGAACCAAACCGCCCACGGTGGTCGAGAATTCGGTTTTATCGGCGCGCGTATGAAGCTGGCGCATCAGGTAGTGGTCGGTCACTAGCGTGATCCCCGTACCTATGCGGGCATCGGCGACTGGATGCGCGCGGCACTCGACCGTCAGGAAAGCCAGCAGTTGGTGGTTGCCCGTTTCGGCGACAATATGCGGGAAGTGGCGGTCAGCGATGGCGACGTGGCTGCGCTAATCGACGAATATGAATCGCGCTATATCATCACGCCAAAGGTGCAAACCGGCGGCGAGCGACGGCAGAATCTGCTGGATGCGGCGCGTATTGAGCTTGGATTGCAGCGGTTTCTGGAACAGGCCGGCTGTCACGCTTTTACCACCAATTTTGAGAATCTGCACGGGCTAAAGCAGTTGCCGGGACTGGCGGTACAGCGTCTCATGGAACGGGGCTATGGCTTTGGCGGCGAGGACGACTGGAAGACCGCGGCCCTGCTGCGCATTTGCAAAGTCATGGCGTCGGGACTGCCGGGCGGTACCTCGTTTATGGAGGATTACACCTACCATTTCGAGCCGGGTAACGATCTGGTAGTGGGCTCACATATGTTGGAAGTCTGTCCGAGCATCGCCCGCGAAGAGAAATCCCTGCTGGATGCACAGTATCTCGGCATCGGCGGTAAAGCCGACCCGGCGCGCCTGCTATTTTCGACGCCCGCAGGGCCGGCGGCGGTGGCCTCGGTTATTGATCTGGGCAGCCGTTTTCGCCTGCTGGTCAACGTAGTGGATACCGTCGAACAACCGCAAACCCTGCCCAAGCTCCCGGTGGCACGCGCCGTCTGGCGCGCCCAGCCGTCGCTGGCGGTCGCGGCGCAGGCCTGGATCACCGCAGGCGGCGCTTATCATACAGTCTTCAGCCAGGCGCTTACTCTTGAACCGCTGCCTCTGTATGCGGAAATGAATAATATTGAATTAATGGTGATTGATAATGAAACACGCTTGCCCGAATTTAAATAGGCGCTATGCTGGAATGAACTTTATTATAAACTGGCGGCAAGTTAACACATCGAATAACACTCTCCTTTAATAGGCCGTAGCGCGCTGTTATCCATTGCGATTGCGGCGATTTTATTTTCTACGGGCACAGAAGGGCCGTATTTTCTGCCTTTGCGTGCCTTTCTTCCGGCCGAATCGATGCCAACAAGGGTATTTTTCTGGTTTTTTTGGTTTTTTTGGTTTTTTGGCGGGAATTTCTGGACAGCCCGGCCGCACAGAATATACTACAATACTCATATTCCCTTCCCTGAAAGCGCGACATGACTGCCCACGATTATTTGCTGAAGTTTCGTAAGGTCAACACATCTGAAAGTCTGGAAAAGCTATTTGATCATTTAAATTATTCTCTGACCGATGATGCTGAAATTATCAACATGTATCGGGCTGCAGATCATCGTCGCGCTGAATTAGCCGCCGGCGGTCGCTTGTTTGATCTCGGACAGGTACCGAAAGCAGTCTGGCGGTACGTAGTGTGACAGCGCCCTCCTCCTCGCTCAAGCTGCGCCCTATTGCTGGCTATGGGTAGTCATCGCCTGGCTGTTGCGTTTGCTGTTTCGCCGCTCCCGGCGGTTTCCCCGCCTGCTTATTCTATGGCTGCTGGTAGGCGTACTGCTCGGCATCAAAACCTTCGCCTTCGCCCCGGTCAGCGACAATCTGGCGCTGCTGGTGCCTTATATCAAGCGCTCGCAGCGCGTGCGTCAGACCTTTATTCTTCCCTGATTCGGCGCCGCCATCCTCGTCGATGCCACGGAGCGAAGCGCCAAAAAGGCGGGTCATCCCGCCCGTGCGCATCGTCAGCGCAGCCGTCAGCCCCCTTGGGTAGGACGGAATTCGCGCACGCATGCGCGAATGGGTTGTCGAACACTCGCAGATCCCGGATAATGCCCGTTGTTTCTTGTTTAGGTATGGCAATGAATGGTTACCTGATGCTGTTCATCGGCACCGTGCTGGTGAATAACTTTGTGCTGGTCAAATTCCTCGGGCTTTGCCCGTTTATGGGTGTCTCCAAGAAAGTGGAGACCGCTCTGGGGATGGGCATGGCCACGACATTTGTCATGACGCTGGCGTCGATTTGCGCCTGGCTTATTAATGATTTTATTCTGCTGCCGCTCAATATTCCCTATCTGAGAACGCTGGCGTTTATTTTTATTATCGCGGTGGTGGTGCAGTTTACCGAACTGGTGGTGCGTAAAACCAGCCCGGCCCTCTATCGTCTGCTCGGCATTTTTCTGCCGCTGATTACTACTAACTGCGCTGTTCTGGGCGTAGCGCTGCTTAATGTGAATGAAAATCACAATTTTCTTCAGTCCGCGTTATACGGCTTCAGTGCCGCCGTTGGTTTCTCGCTGGTGATGGTGTTGTTCGCCGCGATTCGCGAACGGCTGGCGGTGGCGGATGTTCCCGCGCCCTTTAAGGGCTCCTCTATCGCTCTCATTACCGCCGGGTTAATGTCGCTGGCCTTTATGGGCTTTACCGGACTGGTGAAGGTCTGATGTTGACGTTCTGGCTGGCCGTCGCCACCCTTAGCGCTCTGGCCTTAGTGGCCGGGGCAGTGTTGGGCTTTGCCGCCCGTCGTTTTCAGGTAAAAACAGATCCGGTGGCCGAGCGCATCGATGCCCTGCTGCCGCAAAGCCAATGCGCCCAATGCGGCTACCCCGGTTGCCGTCCTTATGCCGAAGCGGTCGCCGGCGGCGCCCCGATCAATAAATGTGTGCCTGGCGGCGAGGCGGTAATGTTGAAAATCGCCGCGCAGCTCAGCGTCGATCCCCAGCCGATGGATGGCGAGGCCTCCAGCCGCCCTGAATCGCGCGTGGCCTGGATAGACGAAGGCAATTGCATCGGCTGCACCAAATGCATTCAAGCTTGTCCGGTGGATGCCATCGTCGGCGCCACGCGCGCCGTACATACGGTGGTGAGCGATCTCTGTACCGGCTGCGATCTCTGTGTAGCGCCCTGTCCTACCAACTGTATTGAAATGCGCCCGCTTGCCATCACCCCCACCAGCTGGAAGTGGGATCTGCGTACCATACCTATTACGGTCATCCAGCAGGAGCAACATGTTTAATTTATTGTCTGCCCTGCGAAAACAGCGACTATGGGATTTTCCGGGCGGTATCCATCCCCCCGAGATGAAAAGCCAGTCCAGCAATGTCCCTCTGCGGTCCGTGCCTCTGCCTGACAAGCTGATAATTCCCTTGAAGCAGCATTTGGGCCCCGAAGGGGAGTTGCGGGTGGCACCCGGCGATAACGTGCTGCGCGGTCAGCCCTTGACCGCCGGTAGCGGCCGGACTTTGCCGGTGCATGCCCCCACCTCCGGCACGATAGCGGCAATCACGCCGCACCGCACCGCGCATCCGTCGGGCCTGGCGGAGCTTTGCGTCATTTTGCTGCCCGACGGCAAGGACCAATGGGTTGCGCTTAAGCCGCTGGTGGATTTTCAGCACTCTTCGTCGGCGCAGCTGCTGAGCCGTATTCATGAAAGCGGGATCGCCGGTCTGGGCGGCGCGGGTTTTCCCACCGCAGCCAAACTCGGCGGCGGCGAGCATGGGGTGGAGACGCTCATCATCAACGGCGCCGAGTGTGAGCCCTATATCACCGCCGACGATCGGTTGATGCGGGAACATGCACGTGACATTGTCACAGGTATGGCGATATTGCATCATATGCTGCGACCCCGGCGCCTGCTGCTGGGCATTGAAGATAATAAACCCGCGGCTATCGCCGTCTTAAAGGACGCGCTGTGCGAGCATCCAACAGGAGAGCTGCGCGTCATTCCCACCAAATACCCCTCCGGCGGCGCGAAACAACTCACCAAAATATTAACCGGCAAAGAGGTCCCCGTGGGTCAACATTCCGCCGCCATTGGCGTGGTAATGTTGAATGTGGGCACCGTCTATGCCATCAAGCGCGCCGTTGTTGACGGAGAAGCGCTGACCGAGCGTGTAGTAACGCTTACGGGCGAGGCGCTGGCGCGGCCGGGCAATGTCTGGGCGCGCCTCGGCACCCCCGTAAGCCACCTGCTCGCCCATGCCGGTTTCATGCCCGCCGCGGAGCCAACAGTCATTATGGGCGGTCCGCTAATGGGCTTCACGCTGCCTGCGCTGGACGTGCCGGTAGTCAAAATCAGCAACTGCCTGTTAGCGCCGTCCGTGCAGGAACTTGCGCCGGCGGAGCCGGAGCAAAGCTGTATTCGGTGCAGCCGTTGTGCGGATGCCTGTCCGGCCAGCCTGCTGCCGCAGCAACTTTATTGGTTTAGCCGCGGACAAGAGCACGATAAAGCCCGCCAGCATCACTTGTTCGACTGTATCGAATGTGGCGCCTGTGCCTATGTCTGCCCTAGCAATATCCCGCTGGTGCACTATTATCGCCAGCAGAAAGCGGAAATTCGCGCGCTGGATGACGACGCGCGGCGTGCGGCGATGGCGAAGGCGCGTTATGAAGCCAAACTGGCGCGGCGCGAGCGGGAAAAACAGCAACGGCTTGCCCACCATCAGCAGGCAGCGGTAAAACTCGATGACGCCGCAGCGGCGGCTACTTCACTCCCCGACAACACTGCTTCGATGGCCTCTTCCCCCCAGGCTGCCGTTGCCGCCGCCATCGCGCGAGTGAAAGCCCGGCGTCAGGCCGTTCAGGAAGCAGCCGGGCACCCATCGCAGGCAACCCCGGCGTCGCCAAGCGTTGGCGTGCGGGAAGAAAGTGACAATGTCACTAATGCGGCTACCAGTCCCATAGCGTCTGATGGCACGCTTACCCCGGCGCCAGACAATCTGGGCACCGAGGCATCGAGGACTGTTTCGCCTGTCGCGTCCGGGAACCGCGATATGAACGATATCGGTCCGCGCAAGGCCGCGCAGGAAAGTACGGTTCTCATAGACCGGGTTGATGCCGCGCCAGACTGCGATGAGAATGCCGCTTCAGGTGACAACGTCATCACCTTAGTAACGACCACGCCTCGGCCTGAGGGCAACGCCGCAGGGGGCCAGCGCCGCGATCACCGCCCGGCAGAAGGCGGAACAGAGCCTTCCCGCCGCGACCACAATTTCGTCTGAAGAGGACTAAATGGCGTTTAGAATTGCAAGTTCTCCCTTCACCCATAACCGGCAAACCACCCGGCAAATCATGATTCAGGTCATGCTAGCTTGTCTGCCGGGGCTAATGGCATTAACGACTTTTTTTGGCAGCGGCATTATTATCCAGCTGGTGATAGCCTGCGTGACGGCGCTGGTGGCCGAAGGTGTGGTGTTGACGCTACGTCGTCAACCGCTGGCTTCCCGACTGGGCGACGGCTCTGCTCTCCTTACCGCTCTCCTGCTGGCGCTAAGCCTGCCGCCCCTGGGCCCGTGGTGGATGATGGTGCTGGCGACGGCGTTTGCGATAGTCATCGCCAAACAGCTTTACGGCGGTCTGGGACATAATCCTTTCAATCCGGCGATGGTGGGATATGTGGTCCTGCTGATTTCCTTTCCGGTGCAGATGACCAGTTGGTCTCCCCAGCAAAGCCTGCTGCTGCATCCCGTTTCACTGACCGACAGCATGGCGCTGATTTTCACAGGCGTCACGCCGGACGGGCTGACGCTCACCCAACTCCGCGCTACCGTCGATGGCATAACGCAGGCCACGCCGCTCGATGGCTTCAAAACCGGGCTGCGCACCGGCGCGATGACTGCTTTCCACCATCGCTGGGACTGGCAGGCGAGCGCGGGATGGACATGGGCCAACATTGGCTTTTTACTGGGTGGGCTATATCTGATCTGGCGGCGGGTCATCAGCTGGCATATTCCGCTCAGCCTCCTGGCCGCCATGCTCATTGGCGCCGGGCTCGGGCACTGGCTGGCGCCTGTGGTGAGCGCGCCGCCTTTACTCCACCTGTTTTCCGGCGCTACGATGCTGGGTGCGTTTTTCATTGCCACCGATCCGGTGACTGCTGCTGCCACCGTGCGAGGACGGGTGATTTTTGGCGCGTTAACGGGTTTGTTGGTATGGCTAATCCGTACCTGGGGAGGTTACCCTGATGGCGTGGCCTTCGCCGTACTGCTGGCCAATATCTGCGTGCCGCTGATTGACCACTACACTCAGCCACGCGCATATGGCCATCGATAAGGAAGGTAGGATGTTAATGACAATGAGGAAGCATGGCATAACCCTTGCTGTATTCGCCGCTCTGGCTACCGGGTTGACGGCCCTGGTCAACGGCCTGACCACCAGCACCATTGAACGGCAGGCGGCCAGGCAGCAAATGCAATTGCTGGATCAGGTAGTGCCGCCGGATTTGTACAATAATCAGTTGCTGGACGAGTGCTATCTGGTGACCGATCCGGCGCTCGGCAGCGACGCGCCACACCGTCTTTATCTGGCGCGCAAAGACGGGACGCCGGTCGCGGCGGCAATCGAAACCACAGCACCGGACGGCTATGCCGGCGCCATTGATTTACTGGTCGGTGCGGACTTCTCGGGCAACGTTTTGGGCGCCCGGGTGACTAGCCATCACGAGACACCCGGGCTGGGGGATAAAATCGAACTGCGGCTATCGGATTGGATTACGCATTTCAGCGGCAAATCTCTGCGCTCAGATAACGACATGAGCTGGGCTGTCAAGAAAGAAGGTGGTATGTTCGATCAATTCACCGGCGCCACGATCACGCCGCGGGCCGTGATGAATGCCGTCAAGCGCACCGCCGGCTATTTGAAAAAGAACCTTAACGCGCTGGAAAAAATGCCGCATTGTGGAGATTCATCCCATGAATGAAGCGAAACGCATCCTCCTGGAAGGCCTGTGGCGCAATAACTCGTCACTGGTGCAATTACTGGGTCTTTGTCCACTGCTGGCGGTATCCAATACCGCCACCAATGCACTCGGGTTGGGGCTTGCCACGACGCTGGTGCTGGTTTGCACCAATACCGCGGTGTCGGCCCTGCGCCGCTGGATCACCGGCGAAATCCGCATTCCCATTTATGTCATGATTATCGCCTCGGTGGTGTCGGCGGTACAGATGCTTATCAACGCCTATGCGTTTGGTCTTTACCAATCCCTCGGTATTTTCATCCCGCTTATCGTGACTAACTGCATCGTTATCGGCCGGGCGGAAGCCTATGCCTCGCAGCGACCGCCAGCGCTGGCGGCGCTGGATGGGTTGTCCATCGGACTCGGCTCGACGTGCACGCTGCTTCTGCTCGGCGCCCTGCGCGAAGTGCTGGGTAACGGCACCCTGTTCGACGGCGCGGACCAACTACTGGGCGCATGGGCGCGGGTGCTGCGCATCGAGGTATTCCATACCGATACTCCCTTTTTGCTGGCCATGTTGCCGCCTGGCGCGTTTATCGGCCTGGGGTTTATGCTGGTGGGGAAATACCTTATCGATCAACGCATGAAGGCCCGGCAGCCAAAGGCGGCCCGACCGGTAGTGCTGCAACAAGGACAGCCATTAGCCGATGAATAAAAGCAAGCGTTATGACATTCTGTGTCGCCTGCGGGCGAATAATCCCCATCCCACCACCGAGCTGATGTACCGCTCGCCTTTCGAGCTGTTGATTGCAGTACTGCTCTCGGCCCAGGCGACCGATGTCAGCGTCAATAAGGCCACCAAACTGTTATTCCCTGCGGCCGACACGCCTCAGGCCATGCTGGCGCTGGGCGTTGAGGGCGTCAAAGGCTATATCAAATCTATAGGGCTCTTTAACAGCAAGGCGGAGAACATAATCAAAACCTGCCGGCTGTTGTTGGAACGCCACCAGGGTGAGGTTCCCCAAGACCGCACGGCGCTGGAAGCGCTGCCCGGCGTCGGGCGCAAAACCGCCAATGTAGTGTTGAACACTGCTTTCGGCTGGCCGACGATTGCGGTTGACACGCATATTTTCCGCGTTGCGAACCGTACCCGCTTTGCGGTGGGTAAAGATGTGGAAGCGGTGGAACAAAAGCTGTTGGCCGTGGTACCGGGTGAGTTCAAAGTGGATTGTCACCATTGGTTCATCCTGCACGGCCGCTATACCTGTATCGCCCGCAAACCACGCTGTGGCTCCTGCCTGATTGAAGATTTGTGTGAGTACGACCAGAAACATTATCCGCAATAAACTCCATGCGTTGCGGCGGGGGCCCTCCCGGAACCCACATCATCCCGTCTTTAGGCGCCACCCCAGTCCTGCAGAAAGCCTGTTTTCTTGCACCCTATGCCTGACCGTATTTGCCCGTCAATTTCCCCGGATCGCCCATCACGGGATCCAGCAAATACAGGGCGGCAGGGTTCGCCTGCTTGACCTGTTGCACGATCGCCAAAATATGCTCTCCCTCTCCCTGCTCTGGTGCGCCGATATATCCACTCAGCACCGCGTCACAGCGTTTTAAACCATCGATTGCCGCTATCCCTTTGACTATATCTCGGTCAGGTGTGTCGCAAGCATCACGCAGCCGGTCCACTGCCCATACTGGGTGTGGTTAGAAAACTGCACGGTATTGAGCGGCCACACACGAGCTGTTGCCCGCATGGCCGAAAACCACGTGAGACTGAATAGAGAGAACATTCTTCATCAAAAACCGCCTTCCACACCTTCGGCCCGTGGCCGTCACACATTAAGAAAGGGGCCCAAGGCCACCTTACCAGAAATCCCGCTATTGCCAATTGAGCAGACAGTAGTGTTTTTTGCCCCGGCGCAGCAGGGTATACCGGCTATAGAGCCTATCGGCATCGTCGAAGACGTAGTCTATCGACGCCTGTTTTTCACCGTTGACCGACACGGCATTGGAGCTTATCAAGGTCCGGGCCTGTCCGCGCGACGGCACCAGCTCCGCCGCCACCAGCGCCTGTTGCAAATCCGCGACGCGCTCAAGGTGGACCGTAGGCATGCCGTCCTGCGCCAGCTGAGCGAAATCATCCTCGGTCAAATCCGCCAGCGCGCCCGAAAACAGACTGGCGGTAATACGCTTCGCCGCCGCTAGCCCCTGCTCGCCGTGCACCATGCGGGTCACCTCTTCCGCCAGAACATACTGGGCGCGCGGCGCTTTATCGCTGGCGCGATCCTCTTGTTCCAGCGCATCGATTGCCGCAAGATCGAGGAAAGTAAAAAATTTCAAGAAGAGATACACATCGCTATCGGCGGTATTGATCCAGAACTGATAGAACTTGTAGGGACTGGTCTTACTGGGATCCAGCCACACCGCGCCACCTTCAGTCTTGCCAAATTTGGTGCCGTCCGCTTTGGTAATTAGCGGCACCGTCAGACCGTACACGGTATTTTGATGTAACCGGCGCGTCAAATCGATGCCAGAGGTAATATTGCCCCACTGATCAGAGCCTCCTATTTGCAGCGCCACGCCGTATTGCTTGTTCAGGCAGGCGAAATCGTAACCCTGCAACAGATTATAGGAAAACTCGGTAAACGAAATACCGCTATCATCACGGTTCAGCCGCTGTTTCACCGCCTCTTTATTGATCATTTGATTGACGGAGAAGTGTTTACCGATATCGAGCAGGAACGTCAGCACGTTCATCGAACCAAACCAGTCATAGTTGTTGGCGGCGACGGCGCTGTTATCGCCACAGTCAAAATCCAGGAACGGCGATACCTGACGTTTGATTTTCTCCACCCATTCCTGAACGGTTTCCGCCGTATTAAGTTTACGCTCGGTGGCTTTGAAGCTGGGATCGCCGATAAGACCGGTCGCGCCCCCCACCAGTGCCACCGGCCGATGACCGGCCAATTGAAAACGTTTGAGGCACAGCAAAGGCACCAAATGCCCCAAATGCAAGCTGTCGGCGGTGGGATCGAAACCGCAATATAGCGCGATTGGCCCAGCCGCCAACCGTTCAGCCAGCGCCTTCTCATCCGTGACCTGGGCAATCAGGCCCCGCTCCTGCAATTGTTGTATTAGGTTACTGCTTGCCATCAAAAACTCCATTATCAAGAAAAAGAAAAAAAGGACGCAACGGAACGCGCGCCAATCCTTAAAAAAAAGCAGTCAGGCCGACGTTGGTAGCGCGGCTAGGGCGCCAGCCGGTCAATGTGCCAGCCGCCGTTTTCGCGCCGGTAGAGAAACCTGTCGTGCATCCTGTGTTCGCCGCCCTGCCAAAATTCCATCGCCTCGATGCTTACCCGATAACCGCCCCAGAAACTCGGCAGCGGCACGTCACCTTGGGCAAATTTCTGTTTCAGCTCCAGGAATTTACTTTCCAGCACCCCGCGGGAGGAAATACGGCTGGACTGGCGTGAAACCCAGGCGCCTATTTGACTGTCACGTGGACGGCTATGGAAATACTTCATCACCTCGATAACCGACAACCGCTCCGCGCGTCCCAGCACCAGGACCTGGCGCTCCAGCACGTGCCAGGGAAAATGCAAGCTGATGCGGGGATTATGCGCCAGATGCGCCGCCTTGCGGCTGCCAAGATTGGTGTAAAACACCATCCCCTGACGGTCAAAATGTTTAAGCAGTACCAGCCGTTGATAGGGCTGGCCGTTCTCATCCACGGTGCCAACGCTCATCGCGGTGGCGTCGGGTAGCTGCGCGGCGCAGGCTTGCTTTAGCCATTGCTCGAACAAGTCCATGGGCTCCGCCGTTAAATCGGCGCGGCGTAGTCCGCCCCGGGTATATTCCCTGCGCAGGGCGGCAATATCGATTAATTGTTCAGTCATAATGTGCTAAAAAGGCGGCAATGAAAGCCGTTATTGTGCGCCGTGACACTGAAAATCTCAATCATTTACCCGCGACGCTCTGGATGGCGCAATCATCAACGATAATTTTGTCCTGCCGCTCGATAAACGCTCGCTCGCCCTTCGACCAGAAGCTGTATTGACCATCACTATAGCGGGCGCCGGAGGCGCTGACGACCTGCGGTAAACTCAACTGCTGACCATCGAGAATAAAGTTCACCCGCTCGCGGGCATTATCCAGCGTCACGGTCAACGGCAGCGTACCACATTGATAGTGTAAGGTCTCCGTTTGCGCACTGCGGCCGCCGTGATAGCTACAGGCGGAGGCGGCCAGCGCCAGGGAGAGTATTATAATAGGGTTGCGCATCATGTTTATGTCCTGTTTGATGATTAAACACCGCCTTAAGCGAGGCGCGCAATCGCCCGCGCTTCTCTTTGACCGAGATTACGTCTTCTCTGTCGCGGGCATGACCGGATAAATCGCCCCCAACAGCGTCTCTTCCCTGGCGCCGGTGACCGAAGGCAGATTACCCGGCAGGCCGGATAAGGTCCGAAACGCCAGCCAGGCGAACGCAAGCGCCTCCATATCATCGCCGCTCACGCCGAATTTGTCGGTGGGACTGACCTCAATTCCCGGCAGCAGTGCCGACAATCGGTTCATGACCAGCGGATTGCGCACGCCGCCGCCGCAAACCAGCAAATGTTCACAGCCGCCGCACAACAGCACCTGCTGCGCAATCGTTCGTGCGGTCAACTCCACCAGGGTCGCCTGCACATCCTGGGCGGGAACGGGGCCCAGCCGCGAGAGCTTTCGCTCCAGCCAGCCGAGATTGAAATACTCCCTGCCGGTACTTTTCGGCGCCGCCCGCAGAAAATAGTCATCTGCCAATAGATGTTGCAGCAGACTTTGATGCACCTGGCCGCTGCGAGCCCAGCGGCCGTCCTTATCATAAGGCGCCTTGCGGTGTCGCCAGGTCCAGGCATCCAGCAGCATATTGCCGGGTCCGGTGTCGTAGCCGCGGATCGGCTGGCCCGGCAGTAGCAGAGACAGATTCGCGATGCCGCCGATATTCAATACCATCCGCCGTTCCTGGGGATGCGCCAGCAGCGCGTGATGAAACGCCGGCATCAGAGGCGCCCCCTGCCCGCCCAGCGCCATGTCGCGCCGGCGAAAATCGCCCACGGTCGTTATCCCCGTCATGGCGGCGATGCAGTTATTATCGCCTATTTGCAGGGTACAAGGGGCGACCCCTTCCGGCTCGTGCCAGACGGTTTGCCCATGACAAGCTATAGCGGTCACTTCGTGCGGCGCCACGCCTGTCTGCTGCAGTAAACATAGCACCGCCTCGGCGAACAAAATGCCAAGTCGGGTATCCAACTGTCCGAACCTCGAAAGGGTCACCGCCTGTCCCTGGCACATCGCCAGAATCTGTTGTTTGATAGGCATCGGAATAGGATGGCAGTAGCGGGCCTGCTGCGCCACGGTGTGCTCATCGATTGCTGCCAGTACCACATCGATGCCGTCCAGGCTGGTGCCGGACATGATGCCTATATAGCGGCCGGTTCTCATTTCACTCCCTCTCCCTTGTGCGGGAATGTGACTTAATAAGGGTAACTTACCTAGCTTTAAGGCAGGAGGCCATGAAAATTCATACAACATTCCAGATTGTTACGAACTAAGTAATAATCTGACTTAAACTTATTAATATTTAGTAATCTAATCATATTGGTTCGTTTATTCGCAGTTTATCTTTTTTTCGATATAATTGTCTGTAGTCTCTGCGCGTTACAGGTCACTTCGATTCCCTACACCGGCGCATGAAGTTTTTACCGTTTATCCGCTTCTGTCCGGGATTGCCGCGCAGAGCAGCATATTAACTGGAGTTTTTTATGATGAAACGTTTGATCGTGGTGGCCCTGGCCGGTATGACAGTGGCGGGTTGCGCCAACAATAGCACTCTGTCCGGTGATGTTTATTCCGCCTCGGAGGCCAAACAGGTTCAAAGCGTGACGTACGGCACCCTGGTAGGGGTTCGCCCGGTACAAATTCAGGGCGGTGAAGACTCCAACGTCATTGGCGCCATCGGCGGCGCAGTGCTGGGCGGATTTCTGGGGAATACGGTCGGGGGCGGCAGCGGCCGCAGCCTGGCAACCGCGGCGGGCGCCGTGGCCGGCGGCGTGGCGGGCTCAAGCGTCGAGGGTGCGGTGAACCGGACTCAGGGCGTGGAGCTTGAAGTGCGTAAAGATGACGGTAACACCATCATGGTTGTACAGAAACAGGGCAATACCCGTTTCAGCGTCGGACAGCGCGTTGCGCTTGCCAGCAATGGCCGCACTATCACCGTATCCCCGCGCTAACCCCCTGCTTGCGCGCAATCTCACTGTTTGCGCGCAACAAAAACCGGCCCCAGGGCCGGTTTTTGCTCACGTCAGTGCCGTGGACGTAACGCATTAAGACTTGTTATAAAGCTCCAGAATATTCTTTTCCAGTTTGGCAATCATATTGCTCAGCAACTGAATCTCCTCCTGGCTAATGCCATTAAGAATTTCATTTCGGGTGCTGTCGATAACATTGTTCACTTCTTTGATAATAGGTTCAGCAGATTCGGTCAGTTTGATCCGCTTCGCCCGGCGGTCATTGGCACAGGTATGCCGGGTGATAAGCCCTTTTTCTTCGAGCTGATCCAGCGTTCGCACCAACGAGGGCTGTTCGATGCCGATAGCCTTCGCCAGTTGAATCTGAGACTGTTCCGGCGGCAACTGGCAAATATTATGTAAAGTGATCCAATGCGTCTGTGTGAGTTCTAAAGGCTTTAAACGGTGGTCAATTAAAGCGCGCCATACTCGAACAAGTCGCGCCAAATCTGATCCTAATGGCGATTCCAATTCTCTCTCCTTATAATGTAAGCTGATTAAGCTTGCTCCCTGGATTCCCCTCCATCCTAATGGGTGGATGAGCAAATTACAAATATATATACCCATAACCTAAGCATTATGTAGAGATCGATGTAAGCGACATATTCTTCCTTAATAAAATTTGGACGCCACGCACACGCGCCGTTTGCGACGAACACTCCCGATCGCGCCGGGAAACGCGGCGTTCTGCCCCCACTGATTCCCTTGTGGTTTAAACACGCTGGCAGACATCAAGGGGTATCCCCGCAGAAGCCAACGCAGCCGGCTTTCACGCTGACGAACCGGACAGTTTATTCATAACTGTAACACTATTATTGCCACATACGTAGTTTATTGTTAATTTAAGTTAAATGAAGATATAACAAATATCAATATCCCATGTATTTAGTATCATATTGTAATTTAAATATATAAATAAGTATTTAATGCGTTAGAAATTATTATAGAGAAAAACCACAGCTTCGTGGCTAATTTTTAGCTAATTATCACCAAATTCTGACGTTATTTCCTCGCCGTTAAAATGTTTTCTCTTTTCAGAAAAATACTCCTCCCGCTGGCTATTGTCGCCCGATGACGAAGGATTATCCATAGCGTGCCGGGCTGAAAGCTATTTATTATCCCTTCGCGTTAGGTTTTATTTCGGACGGGGATAATCAGAGGTTAATCCCCTTTCTTCGTCCGGACATAGCGGACGATCGTTTTACAACACCAGACGCCCGATCGGAGCCTGCGCCGCCGGCCGACAACGTACCCGTTGACGGCCTCGCAAAAGAGGGTTCGCCGCGGGTTATGCTAAACCCGATGGCAACGGGAAACTTAACCATAAGCTCAAAGACGCGCCGTGCTTGCCGCCCGGCACAGCGGCGGTTAAAACAGCGAGGGCTGTTCAGGCTCGTCCGGCAAAGCGTCACGCCTGGCAGCGGCACGGTGCAGCCGCAGGTAGCGCTGGTGACAAAGCCGCAGCACTTCACGTTTTTGACTGTCGTTCATCCCTCCCCATTGAAAACGTTCATCCCAGCTGCGCAGGCAACCGCGGCAATAGTCCCGGGCATCCGATTGGCATACCCCGCGGCAGGGATTGGGCAGGCTGAAAAATTCAAGTTGTTCCGCCACAGTACCTCCTCTGCCTCTAAATTGAAGACGGCATTTTCCATGCTGGCAAGTTATTTTTTACCCAGCGGGCCGGCATTCTGTGCTAAGCGGCGGCATTGAACCGGTTTTACAGTGCAGTCTATACTGAGGTATCTTCACTTAACACGGCCGCACCGACCGTGATAGCTCACGAGGACATTATGCGTTTATTACATACCATGCTTCGGGTAGGCAATCTGCAACACTCTATTGATTTTTACACCAAGACGCTTGAAATGCGACTCCTGCGCACCAGCGAAAATCCGGAATACAAAACAACACGCTGGCGTTCGTCGGCTATAGCGACGAAAGCGAAGGGGCGGTCATCGAGCTGACCTATAACTGGGGGTGGACAGTTACGACTTAGGCAACGCGTATGGCCATATCGCTTTGGGGGAGACAATGCGGCCGCCGCCTGCGAACGCATTCGCTAGGCCGGGGGCAAAGTCACCCGCGAAGCCGGGCCGGTCAAAGGCGGTAGCACCATTATTGCCTTCATTGAGGATCCAGACGCTACAAAATTGAACTGATTGAGAACAAACAAGCTGGTCAAGGCGTCGGCAATTAATCTTGTCAGCACGGCCGGAACCCCAGGGTTCACGGCCCGTTCTTCCCGCCCCGTCTGCATAACTCACCATGCAAGACGTACCAAAATTTGCCATAATAGCGGCTGAATTCGCTGAACATAAGAACAGGCATGGCTGAACAAGACGATTTGACTACCCTCCGCGCCCGCTTTCGCGGCTTTTATCCCGTTGTCATTGATGTGGAAACCGCAGGCTTTAACGCCGTGACCGATGCCCTGCTGGAAATCGCCGCCGTAACCTTGAAGATGGATGACGATGGCTGGTTGCAGGCTGACTCCACTCTACATTTCCATGTTGATCCCTTTCCCGGCGCGCTGCTGCAGCCGGAAGCGCTGGCCTTTAACGGTATCGATCCGCACAATCCGCTCCGCGGCGCGGTTGGCGAGTATGAGGCCCTGCATGAAATTTTTAAAATGGTGCGTAAGGGGATTAAAGATCAAGGCTGCAACCGCGCCATTATCGTCGCCCACAACGCCGCTTTCGATCATGGCTTCTTAATGGCCGCAGTCTCACGCGCCGGTTTAAAACGCAACCCTTTCCATCCCTTCGCGACCTTTGATACGGCGGCGCTGAGCGGCCTGGTGCTCGGCCAGACCGTGTTGGCCAAAGCCTGCGCCGCGGCCGGCATCGCTTTTAACAGCGGCGAAGCGCATTCTGCGCTGTATGACACCGAACGTACCGCGACGCTGTTTTGTGAATTGGTCAACCGTTGGAAACGTCTTGGCGGCTGGCCGGTCGCAATGCCCGCACCGGGCGATGCCGAAGAAGAGGCGGTCGCCGCACAAGATCGCGCCAACCCGACTCTCGATTTATAAAGCTTCAGCCCGGCGGCATTGCGCGCAAAAAAAAGGCCATCCGAGGCGTCGGGTGGCCTTTTTGCAGCGGTTAAGAAATCTGTACCGCGTTCGCTACGCCCCAATCGCGCAAGCGGAACGCAGTCTATGCAATTTTTCGGTCTGCCGTGGTCTCTTATTACTGCGCGCTATCGGTTTGCGAATTGTATTTTACCGCGGTTTCTTTAATAAGCGGTTGCAGTTCGCCGCGCTGATACATCTCGATAATGATGTCGCAGCCGCCGATGAGCTCGCCATCCACCCACAACTGGGGAAAGGTCGGCCAGTTGGAGAATTTCGGCAGTTCCGCGCGGATATCCGGATTGGTCAACACATCAACATAGGCGAAACGTTCGCCGCAGGCGGACAGCGCCTGTACCGCCTGGGCGGAAAAACCGCAGCCCGGTAATTTTGGCGAGCCTTTCATGTACAGGAGAATCGGATTCTCGGCGATCTGTTGCTGAATTTTTTCGATAGTCGTAGTCATTGTCTCGCTTCCTTAAGCCAGTGGCTGGCTTTTATTTCTCGTGCATCGTATCTGACGTAATTCACTATTCTAACGATTCCCGGGTGAACATTTAAATGCTTTTTTTAGGTTTGCCGCGCCTGGCGCCCTCGGCCTGCCCTGCGGGCGTCTGCTGCACTGCGCTGCCAGTTTGACCTTGCCAGGGCGCCACTTTCGGTTTAGGGTAGTTAACGGGTTGTAAAAGCGTTGATTTTTACGGCACCCGCCGCGCAAAAACCCGGCAAATGGGCTTTTATTCACGTTTATTCACAATCTGTATGAAAATACGGATGCGGATGCATTAGGCCCACAAATAGCTTAAATTCATCGGAGTCGTCATTTTCCCTCCGACTTTGGGCCACAGAAGATAGCGTTTATTATGCGTTTATGCTTTTTGTGCTGCTGTTTACCCAGCTCTTTCTCAATCTCGCGCACGCCGCGCCGAATGCGGGAGTGAATGCCGATCAACGTAAATCCCAGGCCAGTGCGGCCAAAACCGGTGACCGCCGCAAGCGCAAGCCCGTCAAGCTGCTGAAAAAAAGCCGCAGCGCCGAAAGCGAACCCCTACGCCATCCCGAGGCGAAAATGGACGCCGTCAAGGCGCGCAAGGCCGTGGCCACCAAATCGCCCGCCGCCGCAGCGCCGCATGCCGATAAAAAAACTGCGGTCGGTCCGCCCGACAACGCAGTCCGTCTGCGGCAATAAAAAAGGGCGTAAGAGCCCTTTTTAACGTCGGGGCAAAGCCCGGTACAACGCCGGACAGCCCGCTTGCATCATTAATTTAATACGGCGGTGAAGCTGAAAATCACAATGACCAACAGCGAGAAGACGGTAGTCATTAACGACAAAGCAAAATCGCGGCTCATGCTATTTCCTTTTGACGCTATGGCGTCAGGTGGTTGACCTCATGTTTATCCGGCCTTCATCTTGCCATATCTGAGGCCAAAAAGCATGTCCCACCGGCGTGCAAGCGCATATAACGCTTTCACTTTATCGGCAAATCGAGGAAAATTGTCTTTTGTTGGCAGGCAAACGATTCACTTAGCATTATACCCTGCTGCCGGGGGATTCAGGAGTAGTTTAGACATGGCAACCATTAAAGACGTAGCCAAACGCGCTGTCTGGAACGCCATAAAACAGCTTAGCTACTCCCACAGTGCGGTGGCGCGCAGTTTGAAGATCAACCGTACCAAATCCATCGGCCTGCTTGCCAGCACCAGCGAAGCCCCCTACTTTGCCGAGATAATCGAATCCATCGAACACCAATGCTTTGCCAGAGGCTATACCCTTATTCTGTGCAACTCCCATAACGAGCCTCATAACAGCAAGCCTATCTGCAAATGCTGGCGCAAAAGCGCGTCGACAGTCTACTGGTGATGTGCGCTGAATATCCCGAAGCGCTGTTGTCGCTGCTGGAAAAATATCGCCACATTCCCATGGTCGTCATGGATTGGAGTGAGGTGCGGAGATTTTACCGATACCATCATCGATAATGCCTTTGCCAGCGGCTATATAGCTACCCGCTATTTGCTCGATCGCGGGCAACGGAATATCGGCGCTATTCACGGCTAACTGGCACGTAACACCGGCAGCGGACGCCACCGCGGCTATCTCCATCCCTTAAACGAAGCCGGGATCATCCCTAACGCGTCATGGATTGTCCAGGGTGATTTCGAGCCGGCTTCCGGTTATCGCGCCATGTAGCATATTCTGGCTCAACGTCACCGTCCCAGCGCGATATTCTGCGGCGACGACGAAATGGCCATGGGCTCCCTGTGTGCAATTCACGAGCAAGGGTTGCGGGTACATCAAGACATTTCGTTAATAGGCTACGATAACGTCAGCCACTCATGTTATTTCACCCCGGCGCTCACCACCGTCGATCAACCCAAAGCGGTATTAGGTGAATCCACGCTCACCATGCTGCTGTATAGAATCATCAGCAAGCGCGAGTCCGCGCAGACGATTGAAGTCCACCCGGCGCTGATAGAGAGAAGCTCGGTGGCCGACGGCCCTTACCGCTCCCGCTAATTTCCGCCCTCATTATTGACGGCAGGCTCTCGTGCACGACGGGAGCCGCCTGGCTTGCGCCCGACGTTTTACACGGTGCTTGCCGCGAGGGACACCCTCCTTACCGCATGCGTGAATAATAACTCTTTAGGCTAATAAACTTTTTGTGAAGGGTGACTATTTCTCATTTTTATCATTGATTTAGACTCTTATCCCTAATTCTTCTTTTAGAGTTGTCTAAAGCCGGATGCAGGCTTATACTCAATTGCGTTAATAATTATAACGAGTTTTCTATTCATTTGCTTTAGGGACATAATGTTTACTCATGTCTGTTTCTTTCGGACAAAGCAACCGGTTTGACAGCCATTCTGAGTTTCTATTCCTCTGTTAATTTTGTCGTATCAGACACCACGGCATACAGTGGATTCTTATAAAAGCTCGCAGGCAGCGCCTGGCTCTTCCTGACGAGGTATTTTCAGAAGAAAGGTGATGGAGAAGCTATGAGTTCCTCGTGTGTTTAAGACCTGAGCTTTCAAGATAACGCTTGGTATCGCATCGTCCATGAATTACTCGCTGAGGCCGACATTGAGATCAATGGATCGCGTCCATTTGATATTCGCGTCAATAATCCGGATTTTTTTAAGCGCGTGTTACAGGACGGTTCGCTAGGCTTAGGTGAAAGTTATATGGATGGCTCGTGGGAATGCGAACGGCTGGATATGTTTTTCCAGCGGGCTTTGCGTTGCGGGCTGGAAAAGAAGCCCCCCCCATCATTTCAAGGATACCCTGCGCATCGCCGCGGCGCGTCTGACCAATCTCAAATCGCGTAAACGGGTCTGGATTGTCGGCAAAGAACATTATGATTTAGGTAATGACCTTTTCTCACTGATTCTTGATCCCTATATGCAATATTCCTGCGGTTATTGGCCGCATGCCGACAATCTGACGCAGGCCCAACAACACAAACTGGAGATGATATGCCAGAAACTGCAACTGCAGCCCGGTATGTCGCTTCTTGACGTCGGCTGCGGCTGGGGCGGTCTGGCGCATTATGCTGCAGAGCATTACGGCGTCAAAGTTCACGGCGTCACCATTTCAGCCGAACAGCAAAAACTGGGCTTTGTTGAATAAATATAACTTTTAGGTGATCGTCTGCTCAGATCACTACCGTCATTTCAACATCTGCACTCCATGGCAAAGCAAAAGTTTAAAATAACCAACTGGTCCACTTACAACAAAGCTCTCAAGCAGCGCGGGGCTCTGACGATATGGCTGGATGAGTCGGCAATTGTTGCATGGACGGAAAAAACAACGCCTGAACGGCGTGGCCGGCCGCTTCACTACGCAGATATGGCTATCACCACTGTTCTGATGATGAAACGCGTGTTTGGCCTTTCGTTAAGCGCTTTACAGGGCTTCGTTGACGCCATTTTTAAACTGATGTGCTGCCGCTAAGATGCCCAGACTACTCGCTGATCAGCAAGCGAGCAAAGACAGTTAAGATCAGCATAAAAACGCCGACCCGTGGTGAAATCTCACCTCTAGTCATTGATGGAGCCGGCCTGAAGGTCTTTGGCGAAGGCGAATGGAAAGTCCGACAGCATGGTGCCGACAGACGGAGGGTGTGGCGTAAGCTGCATATAGCCACAGACAGTGTAACGCATGAGATTATCTGTGCTGACTTATCGCTCAGCGGTACGACGGATGCTCAGGCCCTACCAGCTCTGATAAACCAGACCCAGCGGAAAATCAGGGAAGCGTCGGCTGATGGCGCTTACGATACCCACTACTGTCATGATGCTCTGCTGAGGAAGAAAATAAGGCCTCTTATTCCTCCACGAGGTGGGGCGCAATATTGGCCAGACCGATACCATGAGCGTAACTACGCCATTGCGAATATCTAAGTCTGCGTGACTATGATGCGCAGGAGGTGAGGCAATGGCGATGGTCAAAGCGCTTAACAAAATGACGCTGTTAGGAATGCCGAACAGCATCCGGATCGCATAACAATCGATCTGCTAGGGAGGCATAGTCACAAGTTCTGATTTATTCAACAAAGCCCAAAAACTGGCGCAAAAGCGCTGTGAAGGACAGGATGTCACTATTTTGCTACAGGATTATCGCGACCTGAATTTGCAATTCGACCGCATTGTGTCGGTGGGGATGTTTGAGCACTTAGGGCCTAAGAATTACTCCACCTATTTTGATGTGGTTGCCCGTAATTTAAAACCCGACGGGCTGTTTTTGTTGCACACCATCGGTGCGAATAAAACCGATATGAATGTTGATCCGTGGATCAACAAATATATTTTTCCGAATGGCTGCTTGCCCTCCGTTCGGCATATCGCCGATGCCAGCGAACCGCATTTTGTCATGGAAGATTGGCACAACTTCGGCGCGGATTATGATCGCACGCTGATGCCCTGACATGAATGCTTTCTCGCCGCCTGGCCGATGTTGCAGGGCAATTATTCCGAGCGTTTCTACCGTATGTTTGTTTACTACCTCCAGGCCTACGCCGGCGCCTTCCGCGCCCGCAATATTCAACTCTGGCAGGTACTGTTCAGCCTCCAGGGGGCGGAAGACGGTTTACGCGTCGCGCGTTAAGTCTTTGCCGCGTAAGGGCGTACGAGCCGGGTGTCGGCGTTTTCAGTACCTTTCTCTGTCAGGCGCGTTCGCGCGCCGCCAATACTCGTTCCACGGTGTCGACAATGGCCTGCGTCTGCGGGTCGATTTCGATATTGACGCTATCGCCAAGCCGTTTCTTGCCGAGGGTGGTGCGCATCAACGTTTCAGGTATTAAATGCACGCAAAAGCGGTTGACCGTTACTTTTCCAACCGTCAGGCTGATACCGTCGACGCCAATATAGCCTTTATGCAGGATATATTTCATCAGCGCCCGTTCCGCCACGGTGAACCAAATCTGGCGGTTATTTTCCGACGCGACAATTTTGCTCAGTTCGGCGGTGCACATAATATGTCCGGACATCAGATGACCGCCAATTTCAGCCTGTAGGCTTGCCGCCCGCTCTAAATTGACCTCATCCCCAACCGTGAGCGCTCCCAAATTGGTCAGCCTGAGCGTTTCTTTCATTAAATCGAAACTAACCACGTCATCCGTGATGCCGGTCACCGTCAGACAACAGCCGTTATGCGCCACCGAGGCACCGATAGCCAAATCCGGCAACAGCGCCGCCGGCAGGCGGACATAATGGGTACGAAAATGATCTTTTTCTTCAATCGCGATAATGGGCACGGTGGCCTGAACAATCCCCGTAAACATGCGTTTTCCTCATCTGGCTACACCGAACGTCGTGGCGCTCACTTTGCCCCATAATATGACGAATTCCAAATACTGACACGGTGCAATAGAGGGCATATCCCTCATATCGCGTCGTTTTCCTGCTATCTTCGCCGACGAAATGCTTTACACTATCCCGCTAAAAGGATCCTGCCAGGTGAACGTCAGGATTTCCGCTAATAAAAATTTTTATCAAACGAAAGAAAGGTGTCTACGTGGCTTTGTTGAATAAACCGATTTTATGCTGCCCCTCCAGTGCAACTGCTGATCATCCTGGCAACGTAAAATCATGCAATTAGGCCGCGTAAGAAAACGGCACACCTAGGGTGGCAAGCATTTTCCGCCAAAACGAGTATGGCAAAACAGCGTGATTCCCTATTATTCAACAAAGCCTGTCTACGTGCAAAATTATGTTAAGGAAGCGCGTATCTTGCTGGCTCTCTCCATCCCAGTCATTTTCGCCCAGGTGTCACAAACGGCGATGGGCGTGGTGGATACCATTATGTCCGGCTCGGTAAGCGCTACCGACATGGCCGCGGTGGCGGTGGGAACGTCCATCTGGCTACCGGTCATTTTATTTGGTCACGTTCTGCTGCTGGCGCTGACGCCGGTTATCGCTCAGCTTAATGGTTCCGGGCGCCGGGCCGTATTGCTCATCAAGTCCGCCAGGGCTTCTGGCTGGCGCTCGGTGTATCGCTGGTCATCATGGTATTGCTCTACAACAGCCATCGCGTCATCGACCACATGCACAGCGTCGAGCCGGTGCTGGCGGAGAAAGCGGTGGCGTTCTTGCGCTGCTTACTGTGGGGAGCGCCCCGGGTTATCTGTTTTTCCAGGTGCTGCGTTGCCAATGCGAAGGACTTTCCCGCACCAAGCCCGGCATGGTCATTGGCTTTCTCGGCCTGATGAGTAATATTCCCATCAACTATGTCTTTATCCACGGCAAGCTCGGTATGCCGGCCCTGGGCGGCGTTGGCTACGGTGTGGCGACCGGCTTCAGTTTACTGGATAATGTTTCTATTGCTGCGCGCCTACACGCGCCGGGCGAGCACGTTTAGCGATCTCCGCCTGACGGGCAGGTGGCAAAAACCGGATCCGGCAGCGCTAAGGCGGCTGTTCACCTTGGGTTTACCGGTGGCGCTGTTGGTCGCGCCGCTGGGCATCGTTGCCGTAGCTGGTCATCAAATTGCCCTCAACTTCAGCTCGCTGATGTTTGTGCTGCCGCTGTCGATAGGCGTGGCGGCCACCATCCGTATCGGGTATCGCCTGGGACAAGGTGACGTTGAGCAGGCGCGGGGCAGCGCCTGGTCCAGCCTGATGATAGGCGTCACGCTGGCCTGCTGCACCACCCTGTTGCGTGAGCGTATTGCCCTGTTGTACAACGACTCCGGCCGTGGTGATGATGCCTCGCATCTGATGCTGATGGCGGCCATCTATCAGATCTCTGATTCTATACAGGTTATCGGTAATGGCGTGTTTCGCGGCTATAAAGATACCCGCTTGATCTTCTTTATCACCTTTACCGCTTATTGGTTGCTCGGCCTACCGTGCGGCTATGTGCTGGCGCTGACGGATTGGCTTCGTCCCGCCATGGGGCCCAGCGGTTTTTGGTTCGGGTTCATTATCGGGCTTACCTCTGCCGCTATATTAATGATGTGCCGCATGCGCTGGCTGCAACGACAGACGCCCGCGCGAATTTTGCACCGGGCGGGGCGCTGAGGGCGAAATGTGCCTTGAGCGGTGAAAAAGCCGGCTTAATGCACATTCCCTCGACAATCAATCGGCGTCTGGGCGAAAAAACGCGTTTTCCCCTTGCAAGGCGTGATAGAGCCCGTTAATATTCGTCCCGCAGGCAGCAGGCAACAAAATGCGTTCTTAGCTCAGTTGGTTAGAGCACTACCTTGACATGGTGGGGGTCGATGGTTCGAGTCCATTAGAACGCACCATTCTCTGTGCGTCCGTAGCTCAGTTGGTTAGAGCACCACCTTGACATGGTGGGGGTCGGTGGTTCGAGTCCGCTCGGACGCACCAATAATGTCTGTGCCTCTTCCTTTGCATACGCCTTTCTCGCCCTTTTTTTTTCCATATGCTGCTTCAAGGCATTTTCAAGATGGCCGCGTCGACGTGCGCTTAAAACCGCAACGCGCGATATCAAGCCCTATCAGTGATTTATGCCGATAAGGGCTAAAGTGCGATGATCTGTTGTAAAAATGACACAATTACGCTTTTTTTTGTTCTAACGCATTAATTGTCCAGTTTTTACTTTGTTTTCCGCCGGCCAATAACTATAATGCAAAACTTTATTTCAATTGAATGGTTTGCAACGATTGATTTGTCTTAAATCGATAAAAACAGCATTGTCCTGCGGCGCACTTTGGCCTCGCCGGCTTGAGCCGTTCTGCTTTTTTCCTTACGTTCTGAGCTTTGTCACCTATCCTTTAAAATGGACCGCAGGTTTGAAGCGGCTTTTTTTTCATCGTGGGCCTGGTCCGGTGATGCACCAGCTTTATCATTCATCACAAATTATAGAAATCAACGTTATGAAAAAGACTAAAATTGTTTGTACCATCGGCCCGAAAACCGAATCCGAAGAGGTACTGTCCAGCCTGCTTGATGCAGGTATGAACGTCATGCGTCTCAATTTTTCCCATGGTGATTATGAAGAGCACGGTCAGCGCATCAAAAATCTGCGTGCGGTGTTGAAAAGAACCGATCAGCAGGCCGCGATTCTGCTTGATACTAAGGGCCCCGAAATCCGCACCATGAAATTGGTAAACGGCGCCGATGTCTCGCTGCGCGCCGGCCAAACCTTTACCTTTACGACCGATCAGAGCATTATTGGCAACAGTGAACGCGTTGCGGTCACCTATCCGGGGTTCACCCAGGATCTGGCGGTAGGTAATACCATTCTGGTCGATGACGGTCTGCTGGGCATGACCGTGACCAGCGTCACCCAGGACCAGGTTGTATGTAAGGTACTCAACAATGGCGATTTGGGTGAAAACAAAGGGGTTAACCTGCCCGGTGTGTCCATTCCCCTACCCGCGCTGGCGGAAAAAGATAAACGCGACTTGATTTTTGGCTGCGAACAAGGCGTCGATTTTATCGCTGCCTCCTTTATTCGCAAACGTTCCGACGTACTGGAAATCCGCGAATACCTGGAACAGCACGGCGGCAGCCATATCCAGATCATCTCTAAAATCGAAAACCAGGAAGGGCTGAATAATTTCGACGAAATCCTCGAAGCCTCCGACGGCATTATGGTAGCCCGCGGCGATCTCGGTGTCGAAATTCCGGTGGAAGAAGTGATTTTCGCGCAGAAAATGATGATCGAAAAGTGTAACCGGGCGCGCAAGGTGGTGATTACCGCGACCCAAATGCTCGACTCGATGATCAAAAACCCGCGTCCGACCCGCGCGGAAGCCGGCGACGTGGCCAACGCCATTCTGGATGGTACGGACGCCGTGATGCTGTCCGGCGAGAGCGCCAAAGGTAAATACCCGCTGGAAGCCGTGACCATTATGGCCACTATCTGCCAGCGCACCGATCGAATGCTGCCGAGCCGCATCGACAGCCTGAACGATAGCCGCAAACTTCGCATTACCGAAGCGGTCTGCCGCAGCGCGGTCGAAACCGCAGAAAAACTGGAATCGCCGCTGATTGTAGTCGCGACCGAGGGCGGCAAATCCGCCAAGTCAGTGCGTAAATATTTCCCGAAAGCGGAAATTCTGGCCCTGACCACGAACCCGCTGACCGCCCGCCAGCTTCTGCTGAGCAAAGGGGTGTCCTGCCAGCTTGTCGAAGAAATCGCGTCGACCGATGATTTCTACCGCATCGGCAAGGCAATGGCGTTGGAAACTGGTTTAGCGGCCAAGGGCGACATTATCGTCATGGTGTCCGGCGCGCTGGTACCGAGCGGCACCACCAACACCGCCTCGGTGCATATGCTGTAACGCAGGCCGGGGGCAGGCATGTCTGTCTCCCTATTCTTGCGGCACTGCACGACGTAGCGCCGCCGCTGGCGCGGTGCGCTTAGAGCAGATCCAGCTCATCCACCCCGGGCGTCGGCCCTCCTCTCAGGCCCCTGTTCATGCAGGGGCTTTTTTGTTGGCCCCAGCCGGCGTTATTAAATAAGTGTAATACTTATTAATTAGCGGGCATCCTGGCAATACCGCAATTGGTACCATAATGGTATAAAGAAACTTTATCTGTGGACCTATTTCACGGCCCGTTGGCCATCATCATCAGCGCTAATTGGGCGGACAGACAAAAAGAATCACGTCAGGGAAATAAAATATTTAGCGCAACCAATTTCGATAGCACGTTTTGCCGCTGACTTAATCGGAGAAATCTTATGGCCGCAAGGCTCTTAGCCCATTTTTTTAACCACCCTGTAAAATAAGATGTTTCTTTGAGCGGTCGATCGAATTTAATCGTTTTATTCACAAAATTTATTCTCATTCGAAAATAGTTTGTGTAATACTTGTAATGCTACATGGAGATTAACTCAATCTAGAGGGTATTAATAATGAATCGTACTAAACTGGTACTGGGCGCGGTAATTCTGGGTTCCACTCTGCTGGCTGGCTGCTCTAGCAACGCTAAAATCGATCAGCTGTCCTCCGACGTTCAGACCCTGAACGCCAAAGTTGACCATATCAGCAACGACGTGAACGCTCTGAGCTCCGACTTACAGGCTGCTAAAGACGACGCTGCCCGTGCTAACCAACGTCTGGACAACCAAGCCACTTCTTACCGTAAGTAAGAGTTCCGGTCTTGATGGGAATGGCGCACTCTGTGCGCCATTTTTTTACCTGCCAAACCCAAACCACTGGCGCTTGATTCCTCCCCTTATTGTGCGCCCGCACGCATCATCATGGGATGCCTTAATCCCTAACTTAATCCCCAAGAACGCGCCAGAGGCCTGGCCTAGCTCATCACGCCACCAGGTGCAGCCAGACGCGCGGCTTAAAACGTTGCCTTGAGCATACCAGTGCAAAAACGACGACGGACGCGCCGCCAGTTCAGGCGATGCGTCCGTCTTTATCTATCGTTGTGCTGCGGCGGCCCTACGTCAACACCTCAGCCCGATGCCGAGCGTGGACAGGCCGATTATGCGCCCGCAGCGCCTTTTGCGGCAGTGTGGTCAGCCGTTTTTTCCACCATCTGAGACGCCTCTGGCGGCGCCGGTTCACCGTTATTGACCAGCACCGGCATACCCGAGCGGCGCGCCACGGCCTGCTTCACCATGGAGCAGTCCGTCGCAGGCGCGGCAACAAATTTGCTCGTCCTGGCTTAAAGCGAATGGGTAAAGTCTGCGGATCCTCTTTCTCCGTGCGGGACAGCGGTTGATGGACCTACACATAGCGCTTACCGTCAGGCTCCACCGCCACTTTCACCTGCTCATTGATGACCTGAACGCGGGTACCGACCGGTACGCTGTTAAATAGGGCCTCAATATCGTCCGGCCGTAACCGAATACAGCCAGAGCTAACCCGCATGCCGATACCAAAATTGGCATTAGTGCCGTGGATAAGATAAGTGCCGGTACCGGCCGCCAACCGCAGCGCGTACAACCCCATCGGGTTTCTCGGGCCTGCCGGGACCACGGCGGGCAGCGTAATAACCTGCTCTTTCAGGTAAATCTTGCGGATATTGGCGGTCGGCGTCTAGGTCGGATTGGGGATTTTCTGGCTAATCGACATCACTATCGTCGGCGTATTGCGCCCCAGTTGGCCAATACCGATGGGGTCGACGATCACCTGGTTTTGTCCCTGGGGGTAAAGTAAAGCTGCAATGCCGCGAGATTGATGACGATACCCTTGCGCGGCGTATCGGGTAACAGCATTTGACTGGGGATGGCCAATACCGTGCCCGGCCGGGGGAGCCAGGGATCGGTGCTGGGATTGGCTTCCAGCATCGCCAGCAGGCCGATTTTGTATTTGTCGGCGATAGCCTCCAGCGAACCGCCATCCTGGATGACGGTATGGGTTGTGTTCTCACCGATAAGCCGGCTGTTGTCAGGCGGTAAGGGATAGACGGTAGCGCCGGCCGCGTTGATGCCGCAGCACAGCGTCCAGCGTCCAAGCCAGCCTGTTGGTTATGTTTAGCATAAGCGATCCTGGGTCAGTAACCTGTAGAGCGGCGCAAGGGCAAGTCATGGTGAAGTACGACCGACCGGCGCCAGCCCTGATTGTACCAAATGACCGGCCGTCACCGAGATGCAGCGGACTCCTAAAGCTCGGCGAAAGCCGCCCTGCCGAACAGCTGCACGCGACCAGAAGCAAACGCTTCGGGCTAGGCGTCCCCCAACGGTCGATAACGCGGCGCCATAGTGCAAATTACCAAGATCGAGGGTATGCCGCTTGGACGCCAGCAAGGGAGTAAGAGAAGCAACTGTCTTGAACGATAAAATTATAGAGAAACGTGATGGTACGATTCATCCCACTCTTCGTTCTTTCTGAGTATCGTGTTCAGGATAGTCAGAAGTTTACGCATACAGGCAACCAGCGCGACTTTTTTGGCTTTTCCCGCTGCAAGCAGCCGCGTATAAAATGCTTTTATCACCGGATTAAAGCGGGTTGCGACAAGTGCAGCCATATAAAGCGCTGTTCGGACTCCGCCCCTTCCGCCAAAGATGGTTCGCCGGCCCCGCATGGTACCCAAGTCCCGGTTTATGGGAGCAACGCCTACAAGCGCGCTGATGGCTCGTCTCGAGAGGCTACCCAGGTCGGAAACCTCCGCCAGCAACGCTGCAACCGTCATCGTACCAACCCCTTTAATACTGCTCAGTCTGGCAGCCAGCTTTTTGAAGTGGTTCCTGATGTAATAGCATCAAAATCGTCAGAGTCATTACTGACCGTAAACTGAGCAATATCACTGCTGGCAGCAATGTCCAGTGTCGCTTTAGAAACATCAATTTCCACAAAAAGTGGATTTGGCAGACTCATTATTACCTATCCTTGCAAATACGTTATGGAGTACGGACAACTGTTCAGGTTTCAGATGAGTGGCTCAGTATAGGCGTCATTAGCTTCTCTACGGGCTATAAACCCTGGGATGAATCAGACTACATACACCTTGACAAATCTATTCGTCACCATGCTAACTAAATTTCAAGATACAAGAGGTGAAGAGATGAAGAGACCAAGAAGTGAGTGAGAGAATTGGTCCCTCCCCACGAAGAGGATGCCGGCAACAATGACGAACGCAGATCGAGGTGAGCGGCCCCCCGCTGCGCCAGCGGCCGGGTTTGGCGCCCTGAGGCCATCCCGCTCGGGACGGCGAACGCGTTTACTGGCGCGCGGCAACCTGGGCGCGAATGCCCCGGACCATGGCTTCCAACCCTTGCGACCGGGACGGCGTCAGGTGCTGGGTGAGAGCCAGCGCGTCGAAAAAAGGCCGCACGTCATATGCAACAATCTCCGCCAGCGTCAGCCCCTGATAGAGGATAAACACCATGGCGATAAGCCCTTTCACAATGGCGGCGTCGCTATCGCCGTACAGCTGGACGCTGCCATCGGCCTGGGTCGACAGGACAATCCATACTTGGCTTTGGCAGCCGGCTATCCGATTATCCGGCGTGCGCATCTCCGCCGACAGCGGCGGTAGTTGCCCGCCCAGTTCGATAATATACAGATACTTCTCTTCCCAATTGCCGCAGCGGGAAAAATTGCGCAGCAATTTATCTTTATCAGGCAGATTCGCCATCGTTACGTGCTTCCCTGTCGGCTATCAGCCCAGCAAACGCTGCACCCGCACCAGACCGGCCACCAGCCGGTCAATATCGTCGCGATCGGTATACATCGCAAGCGACGCACGGCACATACTCGCCACCTGGAAATAGGCCATCAGCGGCATGGCGCAGTGGTGGCCGGTGCGGATGGCGATACAGTATTGATCGAGGAAGCTGCCAACATCATAAGCATGGTGTTTCCCCAAATTGAACGCGATAACGCCGGTGCGATCGTCAGGCCCGTACAGGGTCAGGTCCGGCACCTGCTGCAACGCTTCGAGCGTATAGCGCATCAGCTCGTGCTCATAGGCTTGAATGCTGTCCAGCCCCACCTGTTCAATATAGGCAATCGCAGCGCCCAACCCCATCATGCCGGCGGTATGGGGAGAGCCTGCCTCAAAACGCCAGGGCGCATCGTTGAAGGTGGTACCTTCGGTCAAACTGACGGTGCGAATCATCGAGCCGCCGCCTTCCCAAGGCGGCATGGCGTCCAGCAATGCTTTCCTGACGTAGAGAATACCAATACCCGTCGGACCATAGATCTTATGGCCTGAGAACACATAAAAGTCGCAATCCAACGCCTGCACGTCCACTTTCTGATGCATGACGCCCTGCGCACCGTCGACCAGCACCACCGCGTCGCAGGCTGCGCGCACTTTAGCAATAAGTTCCGGAAGTGGATTGAGAGTGCCGAGCACATTGGAAACTTGGGTGACGGCACACAGACGGGTGCGATCATCAATTAACCCCGGCAGTTTGGCTATGTCAAGCGTGCCGTCAGGCAACAGCGGAATATAGCGCAGCGACAGCTGCTTTTCCTCAGCCAGCATTTGCCAGGGAACAATATTGGCGTGATGCTCCATCTCGGTGATAAGAATATTATCGCCGGGCTGAAGATGCTGCCGGCCCCAGCTATTGGCCACCAGGTTGATGCCTTCGGTGGCACCTTTAACGAACACGATTTCATCCGCCGAGGCAGCATGGATAAAACGCGCCACCTGTTGACGCACGTTTTCCATGCGGGTCGTGGCTTCGCTGCTTAAGGTATGAATACCGCGGTGTACCGCAGCGTATCCCTGGCGATAATAGTCGCTTTCACAATCGATCACGGCGTTAGGCTTTTGCGCACTCGCCGCGCTGTCAAGATAGGTCAGCTGCTTATCGTTTAACTGCCGCGCCAAAATGGGAAAATCAGACCGGATTCGCGCAATGGGATAGGTCATGCCGCCACCCCCTGTAAAGCATCGGCGATACGCGCCAGTACCGTGTCGCGCACCCCTTCGTGGCCAATCGCTTCCATCACTTCCGCCGCGAAAGCATAAATGATCATCTGCTGGGCGTTTTCGCGGGTGATGGCGCGCGAACGCAGGTAAAACATCTGCTCTTCATCGATTCGCCCCACGGTGGCGCCATGACTGCATTTCACGTCATCGGCATAAATTTCCAGCTGCGGTTTGGTATCCACCTCCGCCAGGCGATCGAGCAGCAGATTATTATTGGTCATCTGACCGTCGGTTTTCAGCGCATGCTTGGCCACTTTAATCAGGCCGTTGAACACTCCCTTGCCGCGATCGCGGGCGATCACTTTGTGCAGCTGGCGGCTCAGGCAATGGCCTTTATTGTGCTCAAGATAGGTGCGGGTATCGCTGATATCCTGCCCCGACGGCAACAGCAGGCTGTTTATCGCCAGATCAGAGCCTTCGCCGTTCAATTGCGCGCTAGTCTGATGTCGGGTCAATCCTGCACCGAGAATAAAAGTGCTGCTTCGCACCACCGCATCGCGGCCCACGCTGATATCGTTATGGCTAAAGTGGTAGCTGGCGCGGCTTTCAAAAGCCAGTTTAATATGGCTCAGGTGCGCATTATCACCGACCGCCAAAGTGGTACGGGCGCCGCTAAAATGCCCCTGGGCATCGACGCTGGTGAAATGTTCGATAATTTGCCCCTGCGCACCAGACTCGATATCGATATGATGGCGGTAATGCAGCGTGCTCAGCGCTTCTTTGTCCTCACTGCCCTGGCTGATATGCAGCAGATACAGCGGGCGCTGCGCCGCCTTGCCCTCCGGCAGGCGGATGCGGGTGGTCTCCTGACTCAGGCTTTCGGTCAAATGCAAAAACACCTCCGGCTGAATTGGCGCAGGCAGCGCCCGACGGGCGGCCCCTTCCTCCACCTCGATTTGCCACAGGCCAGTATCGCTATCACTCAGCGCCGGCGCAAAGCGGCCATCGACAAACACCAACCGGTAGGCATCCAGCGTCAGACTGAGGGCATCGCGCACGGCAGCAGACACCGAGCGGGCGGTGGCGGGCGCAAAACGGTGCGCCAACAGTCCGTCAAGCGGGGTGTATTTCCAGTGCTCGTGCTGGCGAGTGGGCAGCCCCAGACGTTCTACATCCCGCCAATGGGCGTAAGCCTCGGCGGAGCGCGCCACGCTCTGACCGGCAAACAATTGGTGCCATTGAGTCAGCACGTGGGCGTTACTGTTGTTCGGTAAGCCAGCCATAACCTTGCTCCTCAAGCTGTTTCACCAGGGAAAAATCACCGGATTTCACAATGCGGCCCTGATACAGCACATGAACGTGGTCGGGTTGGATATAGTCCAGAATGCGCTGATAGTGGGTGACGATAATAAAAGAACGTTTGCCGTCACGCAGGGTATTGATGCCGTGGGCGACAATCTTCAGCGCATCGATATCCAGACCGGAGTCCGTCTCATCCAGAATGCACAAATCCGGCTCCAGCGCTGCCATTTGCAGAATATCATTACGTTTTTTCTCGCCGCCGGAAAAGCCCACGTTCACCGACCGGGTCAGAAGATCGGCCGGCATTTTCAACAGTTCAATCTTGGCGTCGATAAAATCGGCAAAATCGAAGCGGTCCAGCGGCGGCTGTTCGCGGTATTTGCGCACGGCATTGACGGCCGTCTGTAGGAAAAACTGATTGCTGACGCCCGGAATTTCCACCGGGTATTGGAACGCCATGAACACGCCTTTGCCGGCGCGCTCTTCAGGCTCCAGCGCCAGCAAATCGCGGCCTTTGAACATAACGTCCCCGGAGGTGACCTTATAATCTTCGCTCCCGGCAAGCGTCGCGGACAGGGTGCTCTTCCCGGAGCCGTTCGGCCCCATGATGGCATGGACCTCGCCGGGTTTCACTTCCAGATTCAGTCCCTTGAGGATAGCGTTGTCTTCCACGCTGACGTTCAAATCTTTAATCGATAACATGTTTCATTTTTCCTTTACCCGACCTATCGAGCCATCCGGGCAGCAAACGCGGTAGCGCGGCCTTAGCCCACGCTGTGTTCAAGGCTGATAGCAAGTAATCTTTGGGCTTCCACGGCAAACTCCAGCGGCAGCTCGGAGAACACGTCCTTGCAAAAGCCGTTGACGATCATCGAAATCGCATCGTCTTCGCTGATCCCGCGCTGGCGGCAGTAGAACAGCTGATCTTCGCCGATACGCGAGGTCGTCGCCTCGTGCTCCAACTGCGCGGTATTATTGCGCGCTTCCACATAAGGAAACGTATGTGCGCCGCATTCACTGCCGATAAGCATGGAGTCACACTGGGTAAAATTACGTGCGTTGGTGGCGGTCGGCATGATTTTCACCAGCCCGCGATAGGTGTTTTCGCTCTGGCCGGCCGATATCCCCTTCGAGATAATGGTCGAGCGGGTATTTTTGCCGATGTGGATCATCTTGGTGCCGGTATCCGCCTGCTGGCGGCCGTTGGTCAGCGCGACCGAGAAAAATTCCCCCACCGAATTGTCGCCGCGCAAAATCACGCTCGGGTACTTCCAGGTAATGGCCGAGCCGGTTTCGGACTGCGTCCAGGACATTTTGGCGTTTTCACCCGCGCACAGCGCGCGCTTGGTGACGAAATTGAGAATACCGCCCTCGGCCTCGCTGCCAGCGAACCAGTTTTGCACCGTGGAATACTTCACTTCAGCATCTTTCAGGACAATGACTTCCACCACTGCCGCATGCAGCTGATAGCTGTCGCGCACCGGCGCCGAGCAGCCCTCAATATAGCTGACATAGCTGCCTTCATCAGCAATCAGGATAGTCCGCTCAAACTGGCCGGTTTTGGCGGCGTTGATACGGAAATACGTCGACAACTCCATCGGGCAGAGCACGCCTTTCGGTAAATAAACGAATGTCCCGTCGGAGGCGACCGCCGAGTTGAGCGCGGCAAAGAAATTGTCGTTAGCGGGTACCACGCTGCCCAAATACTGGCGCACCAGTTCGGGGTGCTCATGGATAGCCTCACCGAAGGAGCAGAATATAATGCCCTTCTCCGCCAGCTTATGGCGATAGGTGGTGGAAACCGACACCGAATCGAAAATCGCATCGACCGCGACCTCGCTGCCTTCGCGTACCGGCACGCCGAGCTGGTTGAACGCCTGTTCCACTTCATCGGTAAGGTAGTTTTTTGCCCCTTCCGCGCCGGACTGCTGCGTAGAACCGGGCTGCGAGCCGCACGTATCATCGCAGGCGCCGCACGACGGTGCGGAATAGTAACTGTAATCGTTATAGTTGAGCGGCTTGTACTTGGCTTTCAGCCAATGCGGCTCGTCCATTTCCAGCCAGGCGCGATAGGCATTGAGACGAAACTCCAGCATCCACTCCGGCTCATCGCGTCTCGCCGAGATAGCGCGCACCACATCTTCACTAATACCGTGCGCCAGTTCTTCGGTGGCCAGTTGGGTAAAGAAGCCTTCTTTATAACGCTCGCTTTTCACCCAGGGCTGCGTCGTGTCAATATTGCTTCGTGCCATAATGATTCATCGCTCAAAGGCCAAAGCTTTCGCCGCACCCGCAGGCGTGCTGAGCTTTGGGATTGTTAAATTTGAATACGTGGTTCAACCCTTCCTGTACGTAATCCAGTTCCGTGCCGTCAATGAAAGGCATCGCTTTTAGCGGCACATACAGCTTGACGCCGTCATGTTCGTAGACGCGATCGCTGTCATCGGTCTGCGTGGCCTTCTCCACCACATAGCCGAAGCCGGCGCAACCGGACTGTTTCACGCTAAGCCGCAATCCCAGCATGGTGGGGTCACTCTCTACCAGACGCAGAATCTGATGGGCGGCAGAATCGGTTATCGTCAAGCCGCGCCAGATATTCTCCTCCAGGGAGAACGTCTCAACCTTATTGTCTACTTGCATCAGGTTTACCTCATGACGTTACAAGCTGATACTCGGAAAACCCGCCTATGTTAAAGAGTTGTATTTTCTCTTCAACCTTGACCTTTATAGGGGAATAGGCCGTTTTATGGGAAATGGCTGTAGCTATCGCCGGCAAGCGCCGTTTTCAGCCGCTATTCCCCTAATTTATTTAGGGCTATTTTACCGCTAATGCCCTGATTTTCCGTATGTATGAAAAGAAAAGATCATTTTTTTAATACTAAAACTTTCTGCCCCGTGACTAAAGCGAATATTCATAGAAATAAACTATTTTTATAACAGGTGAAAAAATAACTCGTCATTTTCGCTCAGCCAATAGCCAAATAACCCTAAAATGCTATGGAAATAAGCGTAGCGGCTCTGTTGTCTTTATTTGATAATAATTATCATTAGCGTAGCTACTGGCCGATTACTCTTTCCAATATTGGCTTCCATTATCGGGTACCACGCGCCCTCTCTCGTCTTGATAACAATTATATCACAAAAGCACCGACGGCAGCAGGCTCTTCTGTGCCCCGTCCGGACAGCGTCAGAGGTCAAAGCCCTAGCGTCGCCTCCCCTTGGGCCGGCTGTCCGTTGACGGGTTGGCGTGCCTCGTCCGCCTCCGGCGCAACCCGCCGTCGGTGCGCTTAAGCGGCTAAGCCCCCTCCGGGTACATTTCTGATTCCCCTGATCCAGGTCTATCGCTATGCTGGATTCCTTGGTGATTTCCCGCTGGATCCTGTTATGCCCACGTCCGACCGCCGCGTCACTCGCGGCACCGGAGTTGAATAAGCGCATCATCCCTATCGTCTTCTTTACCTTTATTTGCTATTTGACCATCGGTATTCCCCTGGCCATCCTGCCGGGCTTTACCCACACGACGCTGGGTTTTTCGACCCTGCTCGCCGGTATCGCCATCAGTGGCCGTTTTGGCGGCCGTCGGGTGGCGCTGCTGTCTTTTGTGGTTGAAACCGCGGGGCTGCTGACCGGTGCCGGTTTCTCGCTGGTGTTTCCTGCGCTGGAGGTGGAGGCCATGAAACAGGTTCCGACACAAAATCAGGGCACCGCACTGGGCACCTACTGCGCATTCCTCGATCTGGCACTTGGCGTGGCTGGGCCGGCGTAAATTCGCTGTAAAGGCACCGGGCGCAGCCTCAGCCGTTCGGACCGTCCAGAACGGCGGTGGTCAAGCGGGAGACGCAGGTTAACCGCGCCGTATCGTTGAAAATGTGAATATCCCACACCTTGCGCGTGCGGCCGAGGTGAAACGGGCGGCATACCGCGCGCACCCAGCCGTCATAAACGCTGTTAAGTCTCTCCAGCGACGGTGTACGCGTCCAAATCATGCGATGATCTCCAAAAGTGCCTGTAGCGGATGACGGAGGCTTTCACCCTCGATACGCTTGACCTGACTGCGGCAGGAATAACCGGTCGCCAGGCAGCGGCCGCGCGGCAGCTGTGCAAGTTGTTGTTTATAGACATTACCGAATCGTTTCCCAAAGACCGTTACCGGCAGTTATTGCAACAGATCCCCGATCAGGTATACACGCCGGACCAGCTGGGGACCTATTATTATGCCTTCAATATCCGGCGGGGGCCCACTCAAGACGTACGGGTGCGCAAAGCGCTGTCCTACGCTATTGACCGACGGATCATCGCCGGCAAAGTGGTCGGCTCTGGCGAAAAACCGGCCTGGCATTTTACCCCTGACGTAACGGTCGGCTTCACGCCCACGGCTAGTTATTTGCAGCAGCATAGCCAGCAAGAGCTGGGTGCCCAGGCGCGGGCCCTGACGCAGGCCGCCGGTTACGGACCGAATAAACCGTTGACCCTTACCCTGCTGTACAACACGTCGGAAAGTAATCAGAAGATCGCTATTGCCGTGGCGTCGATGTGGAAAAAAACTCTGGGCGTCAATGTCAAATTGGTCAATCAGGAATGGAAAACCTATATCGATAGCCGCAATACCGGTAATTTTGACGTGGTGCGAGCATCGTGGATCGGCGATTACAACGAGCCTTCCACCTTTTTATCGCTGCTGATCTCAACCCATAGCGGTAACATCGCCAAGTTTAGTGATCCCGCCTACGATAAGCTGTTACAGAAGGCCAGTCGGGAAACGCAGCCGCAGCGGCTGAGCGAAGATTACAATAAAGCAGAGACCATGATTGCCGAGCAGGCCCCAATTGCGCCGATTTATCAGTTCACCAATGGCCGCCTGATTAAGCCTTGGCTGAAAGGGTATCCGATCATCACCAACCCGGAAGACTTGTCCTACAGTCAGACGCTCTATGTGGTGAAACATTGACGGTCAGGCGAGCAGGCCGTGTCGTTGGCGCGGGGCGCGGCGTTTAATCTGTCACCCTGCCGTGAGCCGTTGGCAGCGGCACTGCACATCCGGGGCGCCGTCGCGCTCTGGATGACGCACTTTTGCGACATTTGCTACCGGGCAAACCACCAAATAGTCTGCTCAGCCCTCAGCCCTCAGCCCTCAGCCCTTCGCCAAAGCGCTGATTCCGAGCTGCTATTGCGTATGCCTGTTAAGGTGAGCAAGTCGCCGGTGAAGAGAGGGAGAGGTCATGCGTCCTTTCTGACTGACTGCGGACGGTGATTATTAAACAACTCGCGGCGGATGCCATTAGAGAAGAATGAAGGTAATGGGTATACATACCAGCAACGAGTACACCACTTTGAACAGATAGTTTGGCAGGATGTAATGCAGCATTTCGCCCAGCGTCATGCGGGTTGCAAAGAACATCATGATCCAGATTATCGAGTTTTGGTGACAGGAAAATGGCTATCAGTAGCGACGATACAAATAAAGTGAACAGTACAATGAATATGGTGAACTCTATTATAGCGGTTCAAATCCAGCGGGCTTAACGAGCATGAAACCAGAATGGTATGACGATCGTGGGCAGAAAAAAGCCAGGAGAGCGCATAGATACCGCGCGAATGGGCGTAATTCGTGCTCTCGTGACCGTAGGTGCCCGCCATGCCGCAGCAGCCGACGCTGACCGGCTCCAGGCGCGCCACGTAGCGGGCGAAAATGTCGCGCCATTGCCGGGCACTTGCCGGCAATTGTGTGGCTTCGGTACAGTGGCCGAACAGATACCAGGGCGCCGCCTGCACCGCTGGTTCGGGCGCGTGGGCCCGCGACGATGCGGGTCTCTCTCCTGCAGGCCGGCAAGCCATTTATGAACCAATTGTACCTGGAATTCGCCACGGTCGGCGCCCAGCACTTCGCGATATTCGTCGCGATAGCAGAGCGCCGGGTCCACCGCCACCATCGGCAGTCCCAGCAGCGCCGTGGGTACGGGCGAACCGCTGCAAAAATCCTTTGATATGCTGCGCTTTGCCGTTGGGGGAAAAGGGCAATAACACCGGTTCAGCCCTAGTTTTACCACCAGCCGGGCGAAATCCGCCACCACGCGCGCATCATAATAGCTGGTAAAAGGATCCTGAACGATAAGCACATGTGCCTGGCGCTGTGAGGCGGGCATCTGCTCCAGCGCTTCCAACGTGGGCTGCGCGTTGAGAATGTCCGCCGCCTGACGGCGCAACGGCGGCACATCCACCATCCCCACGGTCCGCTCGCTCAACGTGCGCACGACAGACCATTTCAGAAAAAAATTGAACGTCGCCCGCGCCATGAGAGGCGCATACCCCTCTACGCCGGCCACCAGATAATCATGCACCGGACGTAGATACCGGCTGTGGTAAAGCTGCAAAGCGCGCGCGGAAGCCCGGTACATCGATTTTGATCGGGCACTGGCTTGAGCATGCCTTACAGGCCAGGAAGCCGGACATCGCGCTTTTTACCTCGTGGGAAAAATCGTACTCGCCGCGCCCGCCAACTTTTGCCGACCCGGGCAACAACGTCTCGTAGCGTGGCCATCCCCTGCGGCAACTCCTGCTCCAGCTGTAGCGGATCGACGCCCTGCTGTGCCAACAGCCGCAGCCATTAGCGAACCAGCGTCGCGAGTTGACCGTCTATCAGGGCGCCATCGTCGCCGGCGAATTCCAGGATGTTCAGCCCCTGCATCGTCTGACCGGGGACATCCTCAATCAGCTCGCGCACCAAGTCCCAGACAATATCCTCCCGCGCCAGATTCAGCACCTTGAAATCGATGGTTTCCACCGATAGCGCATGGGCCTTCCAGCATAAATTGCGCATTGCGCAGCGCGGAATCGAAAGAGTCAAACTTCACATTGACTAAACGGCACACCTTCGGCAGCAGCATAATATCCAGCGTCGCCTCGGTGATAAACGCCAGCGTGCTCTCGGAGCCGGTGAGGATACGGGTCAAGTCGAAGGTTTGCAGATCATCGCTGAAGACATGGCGCAAATCATAGCAGGTTAAAAACCGATTAAGATCGGGAAGTTTTTCCAAGATCAGACTGCGCTGTTGCAGGCAGCGTTCCACCACCGTGCGATAAATGTCGCCGATGCGGCCCGGCTGCGCCGCCGACGTCGGCATCGCGCTGGTCTCGAGCCGTTCACCACCCAGCAATACCATCTGCAGCCCGAGGACATGGTCGGAGGTTTTGCCGTACACCAGCGAGCCCTGTCCCGAGGCGTCGGTGTTGATAATGCCGCCCAGAGTGGCGCGGTTGCTGGTAGAAAGCTCGGGTGAGAAGAAATAGCCAAGCGGTTTGAGTTTGAGGTACTGGTTTAACTGATCCTTGATAACCCCCGCTTCCACCCGTACCCAGCCCTGCTCCGTATTGACTTCAAGAATACGGTTCATATAGCGGGACATATCCACGATCACGCCGCGATTGAGGGATTGCCCATTGGTCCCGGTACCGCCGTCGCGCGGGATGAAGCTGAGTCCCTGAAAGGCCGGCAAGGCCGCCAGCCGGCCAACCAGCGCGACATCATCGTCGGCAATAGTCGAACCTCACTGTTTTATCATATTTTTTGTCCATGCCCTGCCGGCCCAAAAAAATCGCGCGCCCGCGGGCGGCCTGCGTGAATAACTAAACGAAAGTTTTCATTCGCCCCTGTCAAAAAATGACGATATACCCCATCATTATGCTACTCGCCCACATCGGCCATCGTCAGGTCGCGGGCAACCCGTCGTTTGTTTGAGGAGAAAGGTGTTTCATGGATTTCCCGCGCCAGCTTCACGATTTGCCCAGAATGTTATTCAGCGTGACGTTTATCGCGCTGATGACCCTTAGCTGCTTTTGGGTAGTACAGCCCTTTATTCTCGGCTTTTCATGGGCATCAATGGTGGTGATAGCGACCTGGCCGCTGCTGATAAAGGTGCAGCATTTGCTCTGGGGACGGCGTTCGCTGGCGGTGGTGGTCATGACGTTACTGCTGTTGCTGCTGTTTGTGCTGCCGGTATCGATCCTGGTGAGCAGTATTGTCGATAATAGCGCCCCGCTGGTTGCCTGGGCTACACAGCCGGATCGGCTGACCTTGCCCGCCCTTGCCTGGCTGCAGGATATACCGATGGTGGGCCGCAAACTCTACAGCGCCTGGCAATCACTGATTTCCGGCGGTAGCGCGCCGTTAATGAGCAAAATCCAGCCCTATATCGGCAAGGCCGCCAGCTGGCTGTTGGGCCAGGTGGCCAACCTGGGCAGCCTGCTGCTGCACTGCGGGTTGATGATTTTGTTCAGCGTCTTGCTGTATTTGCGCGGCGAACGCGTAGGGATGGCGGTGCGGCATTTCGCCATACGCCTGGGCGCAGAACGTGGCGACGCATCGGTTCTGCTGGCGGCGCAGGCCATCCGGGCGGTCGCGATGGGCGTGGTGCTGACCGCTATTGTCCAGTCCGTGCTGGGCGGCGTCGGTCTGGCGATTACCGGCATTCCACTGGCGACCGTCCTGACCGTAACCATGTTCGTGTTGTGTATCGCCCAATTAGGCCCCTTGCCGGTGCTGATCCCGGCTATGATCTGGCTTTATTGGAGCGGCGATACCACCTGGGGAACGATATTACTAGTATGGAGCTGTGTCGTGGCGACCCTGGATAACATTCTGCGGCCGATATTCATCCATATGGGGGCCGATTTACCGATGCTTCTGGTGTTGTGCGGCGTATTGGGCGGTTTACTGGCTTTCGGAATGATAGGCCTCTTTATCGGACCAGTAGTGCTGGCGGTCTCCTGGCGGTTGGTATTCGCCTGGATGCAGGAAGCGCCACCGCCGGGAAAAATCGATAATCCGGAAAAACAGCTTAAAGAATTACATTAATCCCCTTAGGTCCCGGCGCTCGTCGGGACAATTATTTCCCCCCGTCGCAGCACCTATTCTCTTAAATCGCTAAGTCATTTTGCCGTTATTTTACTTTAGCCGACACTGGCCCCAGCGAGCGGCTTATATAGGATGAATCTGAGTGACGTACCGCAGGTTTATCCCTACTATGCGTGTTATTAGCTCTATGATTTAGTAATGATTTTAATGCTACCCGGCATGACAGAATTGCTGTGTGTAGTCTTTGCCCATCTTTAAGATGGGCTTTTTTTTATGGCTAATTTGTGACAAATAAAATAACAACGCCGGTATTAATATACCGGTGTCCATTATTTCGTTCCGTTCTCTTTTAAAGCGCTAAATTGCCACGAGTGGCGCGTAGGCTAATTTTTTGCCAGGCTTAGCCAGGTGCTCACGACGGTATCCGGGTTGAGTGACAGACTATCGATGCCCTCTTCCATAAGCCAGGCGGCGAAGTCTTCGTGATCGGACGGCCCCTGTCCGCAGATGCCGACATATTTACCCTGTTTTTTCGCCGCGCAGATAGCCATGGACAACAGCGAGCGGACCGCCTCATCCCGCTCATCGAACAGCGCCGACACCAGGCCCGAATCCCGATCCAGCCCCAAGGCCAATTGGGTCATATCGTTCGAGCCGATGGAAAAACCGTCAAAGTGGGCGAGAAATTGTTCGGCCAACAGCGCGTTGGAGGGGATCTCGCACATCATGATCACCTTCAGGCCGTTTTCGCCCCGTTTCAGACCTTGCCGCGCCAGCTCCTCGACCACCACCTGCGCCTGCGCCACGGTGCGCACAAACGGGACCATAATTTCCACGTTGGTCAGCCCCATGTCGTTACGCACCCGCTTAACAGCCTCGCACTCCAGCGCAAAACAGTCGCGGAAACTGTCGGAAACATAGCGTCCGGCCCCACGGAAGCCCAGCATCGGGTTCTCCTCGTCCGGCTCGTAGCGCTCGCCACCCACCAAGTTGGCGTATTCGTTAGACTTGAAGTCGGACAGACGCACAATGACGCGTTTCGGCGAAAACGCCGCGCCCAGAGTGGCAATCCCTTCAGTCAGACGGGCGATATAATACTCTTTCGGGCTGTCGTAACCGTGGATCATATCGGTGATTTCGCGCTGCAGGGCCGGCGTCTGCTGATCGAATTCCAGCAGCGCACGCGGATGCACGCCTATCATACGGTTGATAATGAACTCCAGCCGCGCCAGCCCCACGCCGTCATTGGGCAGACAGGCAAAATCGAAGGCACGATCGGGATTGCCGACGTTCATCATGATTTTCAACGGCAATGCGGGCATTTCGTCAATGTCCGAACGGGCGACCTCGAAAGGCAGTATTTCCTGATAAATGTAGCCGGTATCCCCTTCGGCGCAGGACACGGTAACCGATTGCCCGTCGCCGATGCGTTCGGTGGCATCGCCGCAGCCGACCACGGCGGGGATCCCCAGTTCACGGGCGATAATCGCCGCATGGCAGGTTCGCCCGCCACGGTTGGTGACAATGGCGGCGACCTTTTTCATAATCGGTTCCCAATCGGGGTCGGTCATGTCGGTCACCAGCACATCCCCGGCCTCAACACGGTGCATTTCGCTGATATCGTGAATGATTTTCACCGGCCCGGCGCCGATGCGATGGCCGATGGCGCGGCCTTCTATGATGACCTCGCTGCGGTGGGTGAGCCGGTAGCGCTCCATCACCTGCCCGCGGGAGCGCACCGTTTCCGGCCGCGCCTGCACGATGTAAAGCTCACCGGTGTGCCCGTCCTTGGCCCATTCGATGTCCATCGGCCGCTGGTAATGTTGTTCAATCAGTACCGCCTGACACGCCAGATCCTGCACTTCCTCATCCGTCAGGGCAAAGCGCTGGCGCAGCGCCTCGGGCACCGGCTCGGTGCGCACCTGCTCGCCGTGGGCAGCGCTGTCGGCATAGACCATGCGGATTTTCTTGGATCCGATATTGCGCCGCACTACTGCAGGTCGACCGCTGGCCAACGTCGGTTTGTGAACATAAAACTCATCGGGGTTGACCGCGCCTTGCACTACCATTTCGCCAAGCCCGTAGGCGGCCGTGATGAAGACCACCTGGTCAAAGCCCGATTCAGTATCAATCGTGAACATGACGCCGGAGGCGGCCTCGTCGGCGCGGACCATGCGCTGCACGCCCGCTGAGAGGGCCACGCCGCGGTGGTCGTAGCCTTGATGCACACGATAGGAAATGGCCCGGTCGTTGAACAGCGAGGCATAAACATGCTTGATGGCGGTCATTACCGCATCAATGCCCTGCACATTGAGGAAAGTTTCCTGCTGACCGGCAAAGGACGCGTCGGGCATATCCTCCGCGGTGGCCGATGAACGTACGGCAAAAGAGGCGTCGGCATCATCGGCGGACAATTGTTGGTAGCAGGCGGTAATGTCGGCTTCCAGGCCGGGCTGGAATGGGGTATCGATAATCCATTGGCGGATCTGGCTGCCGGCCTTACTGAGGGCGGCGACGTCATCAATATCGGTCTGGTCCAGAAGTTGGTAAATCCGTTGATTGATCCTGCTTTGATTGAGAAATTCGTTGAATGCCTGGGCAGTAGTAGCAAAACCATTGGGCACCGACACGCCCACGGCGGACAAATGGGTAATCATCTCACCTAGCGAAGCGTTTTTCCCGCCTACCCGGTCCACATCATGCATACCAAGCTGGTTATACCACAGTACATTTTCGGCAACATTGTCATTTTGCGGCATCTGGGTCATCCTTTTAAAATATGTGCACGGATATCGTGTCGCTATAGTGACGACAGGCAAAAAGCCTACTTTGAGGTTAGCATAATCCTCCATGCGCTCGCCCAATATGAATCGTGTCAGCGACCAAATTAAGACCAAGCCGTATTCCAGCAAGGGAGTCGTCTATGGAAAGAAGCGTATTTTTTATTTCTGATGGTACCGCCATCACCGCCGAGGTAGTGGGGCACTCGGTTTTGTCGCAATTCCCTCTAACGACCGCCCTGTACACTCTGCCATTCGTCGAGAGTGAAACCCGCGCGCGCGCGGTACGCGAGCAGATTAATGCTCTCTACCAACAAAGCGGCGTCCGACCTCTGGTATTTTATTCGATTGTCACCCCAGCGGTCCGGCACATTATCGAGGAGAGCGCCGGCTTTTGTCAGGATGTGGTACAAGCTTTGGTGGGGCCGCTCCAGCAGGAATTAGGCATCGCGCCAGATCCGGTGGCGCACCGGACCCACGGTCTGACCGCCACTAATTTAAGCAAGTACGATGCGCGTATCACCGCCATTGATTATACCCTCGCCCACGACGATGGTATTTCGCTGCGCAATTTGGATCAGGCGCAAATTATTTTGCTCGGCGTGTCGCGCTGCGGTAAGACCCCCACTAGTTTGTATTTAGCGATGCAATACGGTATCCGCGCCGCCAATTACCCTTTTATCGCTGACGATATGGATAATCTTTCGCTGCCCGCGGCCCTGAAAGCCCACCAGCCCAAACTTTTCGGTCTGACCATCGACCCCGAGCGCCTGGCTGCTATCCGCGACGAGCGCCTGAGCGACAGCCGCTACGCCTCGCTGCGCCAGTGTCGGATGGAAATTAATGAAGTGGAATCTCTATTTCGCAATAATAATATCCGCTATCTCAACTCCACCAATCACTCCGTTGAGGAAATCGCGGCGAAAATTATGGATGTGTTGGGGATGAGCCGGCGCATGTATTAGCAAATTTTGCCGGGCAAGGTTGAATTCAGCGCCGGTTGGGGTATCGTGAGCAGCATCGCTTCCCGGTAACTCCACCGCGGTGAGTCCACCATTTTAGAGATAAGCATGCAAAAGACAGATGAATTGCGCACACGGCGCATCGACCGATTAGTTGCTCCCGCCTCGCTGGCCGCCGCCTTGCCGCTAAGCGCGGCGATGGCCGAGAATGTATTGCGAGTGCGCCAGCGTATTGAACGTATTTTACACGGCGATGATCCCCGTTTGCTGGTGATAATCGGCCCCTGCTCCATCCACGATACCGATGCGGCGCTGGATTATGCGCGCCGGCTTAATCCGCTGCGCGTCAAGTACCAAGACCGACTGGAAATCGTCATGCGTACCTATTTTGAAAAGCCGCGCACCGTGGTGGGTTGGAAAGGGTTGATTGCCGATCCGGGGCTGGACGGCAGTTTTCGCGTGAATGACGGTTTGGAGATCGCCCGGCGGCTCTTGCTGGCGGTCAACGAATTAGGCCTACCGACCGCAACGGAATTCCTGGATATGGTCACCGGCCAATATATTGCAGATCTGATTAGCTGGGGCGCTATCGGCGCGCGCACTACCGAAAGCCAGATCCATCGCGAGATGGCCTCCGCGCTGTCCTGCCCGGTCGGCTTCAAGAACGGCACGGACGGCAATATCCAAATCGCCATCGACGCCATTCGCGCCGCCCGCGCGTCCCATCTCTTTCTGTCCCCGGACAAACAAGGTCAGATGACGATATATCAGACCGGCGGCAATCCGTATGGGCATATTATTATGCGCGGCGGCAAAGTGCCTAATTATCAGCCGCCGGCGATCGCCGATGCCAGTGCGCAGTTGGCATCTTTCGGGCTGCCGGCGCATTTGCTGGTGGATTTCAGCCACGGCAACAGCCAGAAGCAGTATCGCCGTCAATGGGACATCGCGCATTCTGTTGGCCAACAATTACGTGACGGCAGCCGGCAGGTGGTGGGGGTAATGGTTGAAAGTAATCTGGTGGCGGGTAATCAGACCCTGCGCGCCGACAAGCCGTTGACCTACGGTCAATCCATTACCGATGCCTGTCTTGGCTGGGAAGACAGCGAGCGTCTGCTAGCGCTGCTGAACGACGCAGTGGATTGCCGCTTCTAGTCGGCTATGCGGCCCGGCCGGGTAGGATATAGCCTGCCGGGCCGTGGCCTCATTGTTGCCGCGGCGGCGTCCGCCGTTTCATGTCTGGCCTCTGGTTTACCCAATCGCTGTACCACAACATCGTTTTATGGCACAAACGCCTGACCAGATGGTGGCACGCTGACCCGGTTGTCCGTCCGCGCGCGCCGGTGTGCAGGCGACCATCACGCCCTCATTTCAGCACGGATAACCCCTTTTTATTAAGGGGTAAACACGCGTAGACTTTATGTCGTCCCATCAGCAGGCTTTACCACCGGCGCACCCGGGCAAACGTTTTCGCTTCTACTCCGCGAGGTTTATCCATGCAAACCAGCCTTTCCTATGGCGCTTCGCTGAACGCGCTGACAGTTCCCCTTCTAGCGCCGTTACCGCCTTCATCCACGACGCTGGCGCAACGGCTGACGGCAGTGCAGACGCTACCGATGGTGCTTCCGCCCATGGTCTGCCACGGTATCATCCCGCCCGCTACCGGCAAACATCTTAAGACCGTTACACTCGGCATCAGCGGCATCCCGGGCAGCGATTTACACCATTTTCGGGTTGATATTGTCCAGCAAAGCTATCCGTCCGAGGATTGTATCAACCACTGCCTGTATCCGCTTAAGCAGCGTCGTTTGCTGATGTATACCCAAATCGCCAGCGCCCGGGAAAGAGTCAATCTACTATGCCTGTATGCCAGTAATGACGGCGGGGGATCCCACGCGATGCTGTCGGCGAAAAAAATTACCCGCCACAAACTCATTCTACCTATCGGCTGGATTGTGCGCTTTCCTTCCGCGGTGACGTCACTTTCTTTACCGTGATGTATAAAAACAGCGACGGCCTCCGCGAGCCACTATTCACCCTTACTCGCACTGCCGATAACACCCTCGTCGCCTATGCCCCGGCGCAACAATCCGCAGCGTCGGCTATTGCCCATCGAGTGAGTCTGGCCACATTGGGCTTATTGAAGCATCATTTCCTGCGGCTGATAGTTACGTTGGTGGGCGATACCCGTCATACGGCGGTTTTTGTGCAATGGCAAACGGAGCAACGCCGTCAGGACCTGTTTTGCCTGCCGCTGCTGCCGGGGCTAAACGGTTCCCGCTACGAATCGCGTTTCGGAATTATGGATTTGACCGGCGCGGCCGGCGGTGATGCCTGGATGGTTATTCGCCACTATAGCGAAAAACATCGTCGGCTGAAGTGAACGGCGGGCGCCGCCAGCAGGACGTCGTGAGAGGGACGGCAGCGTGAAGCCCTTGAGGCGAAGCGGGAGTGATAATAAGGCGCGGTCAACTGGAGCAGTAGATGGCCAGATGACGTCCCCAGTCGGGTGGCGGCGCGGTAGGGATCACTCGGGGCCTGATGCAGCCGCGCCAGTTCGCCTACTTCCCCTTTTTCCGCCTCTGTAATCGCCTGTTGAGCCAGGTAGTTACGCAACACAATGCGCTGGTTGACCGCCAGCATCCGCGTTCCATACGTCGGGTATTGCACTCTTTCCAGGGGTTTTGCGCGCGACCGATCACCACGGTGTGTACGTTACGCCAGAAAAACAGTACCCGCTGACTGGCCGGCATCTGACGGAAAATGCACTCTTCCACCGCCAGATTAAACCAGGGATCGTGGGAATCCGATAACAGTAATCGCAATGAAGACATGTTTTCTCCCGGCACAGCACCGTCAAATACGCCGCGCCTGCCAATAGGCTTTACGCCAATAGCTATTTTCCAAGGACGAGCGGATCACCCCGCGGCTGGTTGAGGCGTGAATAAAAGTGTTGTCGGTATCATAAATACCGACATGCAGGCCATAGCGGCCGCTGCCGGTTTTGAAAAACACCAGATCGCCAGGCAGCAGCTCATCGCGATCCACCCGGCTGCCGATATCGGTCTGCGCCTCGGTCGTGCGCGGCAGCATAATAGCGAAACTGTCGCGGAAGGTGAGGTAGACGAAACCGGAGCAGTCAAGCCCGCTCGGGCTCAGGCCACCGTAACGATAAGGTGTGCCGTACCATTGGTTCAACTGGTCGTTAAGCTTGGCGATGACCATGATCGAATCGGACAAACGCCTATCCGGCCGCGGCGCATGGTGGCTACAGCCGGTCAACAACAGCGCCAACCCCAACAGTAGAACAGCGATCCTTTTCATTGTTGTTTCACTCTCTAACGCGCCACCAGCCAGCGGCGGTCGCCGGCCGACACCAGGCTGAACGCGACGCCGAACACGTTTGCCAACTGTTTGGGCGTCATCACCTCGGCGGCGGCGCCTGCCGCCACCAGTTCACCCTGCACCATCAGCCAGACCTCGTCAGCGTGCGCCAGGGTATGATTAAGATCATGCGCGCACATCAGTACGCTCAGCCCCGCCGTAGTCAATAGGGCAATCAGTTGATCCAGCGCGACCTGTTGCGCAATATCCAGGCTGGCCGCAGGTTCATCCAGCAACAGCAGGCGGGCGTCGGTATTGAGCGTCGGCCAGACCTGCAGCATGACCGCTGCCAATCGTACCCGCTGCCACTCGCCGCCGGAAAGCGCGTTTAACGGCCGCACCAGTTGCCCGGCGATTGACGCTACCGCCCGCGCCGCGGCAGATAACCACGCCGTTGGGCCAGCGCGCCCGGCGTCCAGGCAGCGAGCGGTTTGTCCAGCATTTGCACCTCGCCGTGAAAAGGCTGCAGACCGGCCAGACAAGCAAGCAGAGTACTTTTCCCCGCACCATTGGGACCGATGATATGGATACGCCGGCCGGCGTCGACGGCGCGGGACAGGGGGCCGCCAACGCCATTGTCTATTGCGCCAGCGCCCGCCGTTGTAGCGCTTCCTGCAAAAGCGCGTCCTCCGGCGTCACGTCAGGTGCAAATCGGGCCAGCACGCCCCCGTCGCGGCCGACGAGAAACTTCTCAAAGTTCCACAACACATCGTCCTTCATGGGTCGGCGTTAATCCTTTTGCGGCTAACCGCGCATAACAATGTCCCCTGTGGCGACGGCGTGGTCTCAGGACAGGCCGCGAGAGGTGGCGGCGCTCGCCGTTAACGTGAATTTTACTGAACATGGGAAATTGCACCCCGAAGGTCCCGCGGCAAAAGGCCAGGATGTCCTCATCACTACCCAGCTCTTGACCGACAACCTACCGGCAATTCTGCGGCCCGGAGACTCACGCGCGCCACCACATCCGCCAGCAGCAGAATACCGCCGCCGGCCAGCCCGCAACCGGGCAATAACGCGCGATGATCGCTCAGGCCCCACAGTCTGAGGATGTGGGGCACCACCAGACCGATAAAGCCGGTCTAACCGCTGTTGCCTTTTCAGCAAACGGGCGTAGCCCGGATCGCCTGAGGAGGTCATTATGCCATCACTCCCTGCCCTGATAATTACCCCGGCGCAGCATGAAACCGGCCCATTATGCACCTATCCTAACGTTATCTTATTGAAAGTGATAGCACCCTAAGCGCCCAGGGGCACGGTCCGGGTAGCAGACATAAAAAACCCGGATGGCATGCTGACAGAGTACTGGCTTTATGCCGGGACTTTGATTTCATTCTGGCTGACCGGCCGGATTCAGCTTGTCATCGCCTTGTCGATGGCCGCCGGGCTTATTCCATCCGTTCGCCCTCGTCAATATAGCGGCGCCAGCCGCCATAGGCGGTCATGTCTCGTGAGCCAGTAAGCGCAAAGCCCACTGCTAAACCCCTTTCCCCCTCGCTATTGAAAGGTCCCCCAGCGGCGCCGGGATCGGCGCGACAAACTTATTCTATGCGTGCCAGCGGAATTACCCAAACGACGATGGTGTGGCCCTAGGGCAGCGGCAATCCTCGCAGGGCGGGCAACGGTTAGCAAACAATGTCAGGATCGGGTAAGGAAACGGTAAGCGCCGTGCAAATCAGATACTGTCTGATAGTGAGCGCCCCACGCCATTGTTATAACCGCCTCAATGTCGTCCTGAAAGGTCCTCATATGAATCGAAAAATATGGCTGTTAATGCTGGCGCTGTTACTGCCGGCGAGGGGAGCGCGCTGGAGGGGGTTGCCGTGGAAATAGTCACCCCCGGTATGGTGTTGCACGTCGGCGACTGGGACCGCCGCGGCTATTATTGGGACGGCTTTGACTGGCATTCGCCGTATTGGTGGCACGATCATCGCGGTCGCTATTGGGGGACGCTCAACCGTCAGGGCTTCTACTGGAATGGCTGGCACTGGGTCGCGACCCTGCAGCCGCGGCACTATTATGCACCACCGCCCATTCATTATTCCCACCGGCCGGCGCGCCTCATCACAGCGGACAGCATGGCCACGAGTATCATGGCAAACCTGACCACTACGACCATGGCGGGGGTCGTGGCCCGCGCAAACCGCCGCCGCATTAAGACTGCAATACCAGCTTTCCGACCCGGGCCGCGCCGTCTGGGGTTTTTATGCTTATTACCCGGACCACGCTACACGCCAAAGCGAGGTAGCGAAAGGAGCAGCACCCGCGCCCTTCTTGCGTCTGCTTCACTCTTTCGGTGAGGCATTCTCGACACGGCTTTTCAGCTTCTGTCCCGGGCGGAACGTCACCACCCGGCGGGCGGTAATGGGAATATCTTCGCCCGTTTTTGGATTGCGTCCTGGCCGCTGATTTTTGTCGCGCAAATCAAAATTACCGAAGCCTGATAATTTTACCTGCTCGCCATTTTCCAACGCCCGGCGCACTTCTTCAAAAAACAGTTCCACAATTTCTTTGGCATCCCGTTTGCTCAGCCCGAGCTTTTCAAACAGGTATTCTGACATTTCAGCTTTAGTAAGCGCCATAAGTTCAATCCCTCAAGGATGCTTGGAATCGCTGCTTTAGTGCCGCCACGCATTTCGCAACGGTCGCGGCAATCTCCTCTTCTTCCAGTGTACGAGCGGTATCCTGTAAGATTAGGCTGATAGCCAGACTCTTAAAACCTTCCGCTACGCCTCTGCCCCGGTACACGTCAAACAAGTTTACGCCAACTAACTGATTTGCGCCAACTTTCTTACACTCCGCGATAATATCTGCTACGGCGACGTCATCAGCCACCACCACGGCGATGTCTCGGCGGTTAGCGGGGAAGCGGGAAATGTCATTCGCTTCAGGCACTTTACGCTCGGCAACTTTCTCCCAGAGTAGTTCAAACACCAGCGTACAGCCATTTAAATTCAGTTTCGCTTCAAGCTCGGGATGAATAACGCCAATGAATCCAATGGCTTCATTGTTAAGATAAATTGCGGCGCTCTGCCCCGGATGCAGCGCGGGATGCCGTTGTGCTCTGAACTCAATATCGTCTAATTTGCCGGTAAGCTCAAGTATTGCCTCAAGATCGCCTTTAGCATCGTAAAAATCTACCGGCTGGCGCAGCTGATCCCAATGTTCATCGGATCGCGGACCGGCAATGACCCCGGCCAGCATAAGATCCTGACGAATTCCCAGGTCGGCTGCGTTATCAGGAACAAAGCGCAAGCCGCTCTCAAACAGACGGACTCGCTGCTGCTGTCGATTCTGATTATAGACCACGGCGCCAAGAAGACCGGTCCAGAGTGACAAACGCATGGCGGACATATCTTGAGAAATCGGGCTGGGCAGCACCAGCGGCGCCTGTTGAGGATGCAGCAGCACCTGGGTTTTGGGGTCGACAAAACTATAGGTGATCGCTTCTTGATAGCCGCGGTCCACCAGCAACGTTTTGACCCGTGCCAGCGGCAGCGCCGCTTCACGGTGGTGCGGCATCACCAGGTTGGCACGCACCGGCACATTGGGAATCGCGTCATAGCCGTACACCCGAGCGACCTCTTCTATCAAATCTTCTTCGATAGCCATATCAAAACGCCAGCTCGGAGCCACGGCCTGCCAGCCCTCCGCTGTACGGCTGACCTGGCAACCCAGACGGGTCAGAATATCGCTCACGTCCTCGTCCGGGATAACATGGCCAATCAAACGATCCAGGGTTTTGCGGCGCAGAGTGATGGTGGCCGGCTGCGGCTGAGCGGATGCGGAGGTCACATCGATAACCGGGCCCGGCTGGCCGCCGCAGATGGCTACCAGGAGCGCGGTCGCCCGCTCCATGGCGCGCGGCTGCAGCGCCGGATCCACGCCGCGTTCATAGCGGTGCGATGCATCGGTGTGCAGCCCGTAGCGGCGGGCGCGGCCGGTGATGGCCAACGGATTGAAAAAGGCGCACTCCAGCACCACGTCACGGGTGGTCGGGCTGATACAGTACGCACCGCCGCCGAAAATCCCCGCCATTGCCAGCGCCTGGCCATGATCGGCAATCACCAGCGTATCGAGCGAAAGCGTCACGTCGCTGCCGTCGAGCAGGGTCAGCGTCTCATCCTGCCTGGCATGACGCACCACGATACCCCCTTCGATGCGCGCGCGATCGAAAGCATGCATCGGCTGCCCCAGCTCCAGCAGCACATAGTTGGTAATATCCACCACGGCGTCCACCGAGCGCAGTCCACAGCGGCGCAGTTTCTCCTTCATCCATAGCGGCGTCGCGGCGCTGACATTGATATTTTTCACCACCCGGCCCAAATACCGCGGGCAGGCCTCGACCGCATCGACGCGGATAGGCAGCGTGTCGCTAATTTCCGGCGTCACCGTCTCGATGGCCGGCATGTGCAGCGGCAGGCGATTGCGCACCGCTACATCGCGGGCAATCCCCAGTAACCCCAGACAATCAGCGCGGTTCGGCGTCACGCTGATATCGATGGTGTTATCGTCGAGCTGCAAATAATCGCGGATATCCTGGCCGATAGGCGCCTCGGCGGGCAGTTCGATGATGCCGTCATGGTCGCCGGTAATGCCTAATTCGGAGAACGAGCACAGCATGCCTTCCGACGGCTCGCCGCGCAATTTGGCGACTTTGATTTTGAAGTCGCCCGGTAGCACAGCACCGAGCATGGCCACCGCCACCCGCAGGCCGGCACGGCAATTGGGGGCGCCGCAGACGATATCCAGCAGCCGCTCACCGCCGACATCCACCTTGGTAACGCGCAATTTGTCGGCGTTGGAGTGCTGACGGCACTCCACCACCCGACCGACCACCACGCCGGTAAACCGGCCGGCGACCGGTTCCACGCCGTCCACTTCCAGGCCGGACATGGTAATCTGATCCACCAGCGCCTCGCTGTCGATGGCCGGATTCACCCATTCACGCAGCCAAAGTTCACTGAATTTCATGTGTTAATCCCGCCCTTATTTAAATTGTTTAAGAAAACGCAGATCGTTTTCAAAGAATGCGCGCAAATCCATGACACCGTAACGAAGCATCGTCAACCGCTCCATGCCCATGCCGAAAGCGAAGCCGGAGTAAATTTCCGGATCGATGCCGACATTGCGCAGGACATTCGGATGCACCATGCCGCAACCCAGCACTTCCAGCCAACGGCCGTTTTTCCCCATCACGTCCACTTCGGCGGAGGGTTCGGTAAACGGAAAATAAGACGGGCGGAAACGGACCTGCAGGTCTTCTTCAAAAAAGTTGCGCAGAAAATCATGCAGCGTGCCCTTCAGGTTGGTGAAACTGATATCGGTATCGATAATCAGCCCCTCCATCTGATGGAACATCGGCGTATGGGTCTGATCATAATCGTTGCGGTACACCCGCCCCGGTGCAATAATGCGAATCGGCGGCGGCTGCGCCTTCATGGTACGGATCTGTACGCCGGAGGTCTGTGTACGCAAAAGCCGGGTGGCGTCAAACCAGAAGGTATCGTGATCGGCACGTGCAGGGTGATGGGCGGGGATATTCAGGGCGTCGAAATTATGGTAATTATCTTCGATTTCCGGCCCTGTGGCCACCGAAAAGCCCAATTCGCCGAAGAAATGTTCAATACGCGCTATGGTACGGGATACCGGATGCAGACCGCCGTTTTCCATGCGGCGCCCCGGCAGCGAGACATCCAGCGTTTCAGCAGCAAGCCACGCCTCCAGCGCCGCGCCCTCCAGCGTCGCTTTGCGCTCGGCCAGCGCCTGCTGCACGTCCTGTTTGGCCTGATTAATTACCGCACCCGCCGCAGGCCGCGCGTCCGGCGCCAGATCCCGCAGCGCAGTCATTTGCTGGGTAAAATGCCCTTTTTTGCCTAAGTATTCGACGCGGACCAACTCCAACGCCTCTATATCCTGGGACCGTTCGATATCTGCTTTGGCCTGCACAACCAAATCTGCAAGATGTGGCATTGCTTTCCTCTTCTTCCTGCCGTAGATGACTTAACCGTAAATGAGCGAGAGGCCCGTTGACCGTACAAAACGGGCAGAGCACCCCGCTTATCAGCAATAAAAAAGCCTCCACTCCGGGAGGCTTTAGCGCTATTTTTCGTTTCTTGACTTACGCGCAAGCCCCCGGGATACAGGTGCTAAAGTAAAAAAAGAAACGGAAAATAGTAGCATTCATGCTTGCATTACCTTGTTGACGCTGTGTTTTGACAACTCAAAATCCTGCCCGACGTTGATACGAAAAAAAGAGGAAGACCGGCTCCCTCTTCTTTAACCGGCTTACACCAGGTCGCCTTTCGCTTTATCGGCCAGAGCGGCGAAAGCCACTTTGTCGAATACAGCGATATCCGCCAGGATTTTACGGTCGATCTCAATGGAAGCCTTTTTCAGACCATTGATGAACCGGCTGTAAGAAATACCGTTCTGGCGGGCCGCGGCGTTGATACGCGCGATCCACAGTTGACGGAACTGACGTTTCTTCTGACGACGGTCACGGTAAGCGTACTGACCTGCTTTGATAACCGCCTGGAAGGCAACACGGTAAACGCGCGAACGGGCACCGTAGTAACCTTTCGCTTGTTTCAAGATTTTTTTGTGACGTGCACGTGCTACCACACCACGTTTTACGCGAGCCATATGCTCTCTCCTAAAGTCTTATTCAAACCGATTAAAAATGACGCTTACGCGTAGGGCAGACAACGAACGACTAAACCCAGATCCCCTTTGGAAACCATGGATTTCGGGCGCAGGTGACGCTTACGCTTAGTGGATTTTTTGGTCAGAATATGACGCAGGTTAGCATGCTTACGCTTGAAACCGCCCGAAGCCGTTTTCTTGAAGCGCTTTGCGGCACCGCGTACTGTCTTGATTTTTGGCATGAGTTTATCTCTACTCCGCATTGTTAATAATATGAATCAGTGAGGCGAAGGCGACGCCTTACTTGTCAGGCCTTACTGTTTCTTCTTGGGTGCGAGCACCATGATCATCTGGCGGCCTTCAATTTTGGAGGGGAAAGATTCCACTACCGCCAGTTCACTCAGATCGTCACGAACGCGATTAAGCACTTCGATGCCGATCTGCTGGTGCGCCATTTCACGTCCGCGGAACCGCAGGGTGATTTTGGCTTTATCGCCGTCTTCCAGAAAACGAACCAGGTTGCGTAGTTTTACCTGATAGTCGCCTTCATCGGTACCAGGCCGGAATTTGATTTCCTTAACCTGAATAACTTTCTGCTTTTTCTTCTGTTCTTTAGTGGATTTGCTTTTCTCATAGAGGAACTTGCCGTAATCCATGATTCGGCAAACCGGCGGTTCGGCATTAGGGCTGATTTCGACTAAATCAACGCCCGCTTCCTCAGCTTTTTCAAGCGCTTCATTCAGGCTGACAATACCAATCTGCTCGCCGTCGATACCCGTCAGACGAACCTCTGCGGCGCGGATTTCTCGGTTAATACGATTGGGACGCGCCGGTTGAACTCGTTTTCCGCCTTTAATCCTTTATTCCTCCAGTTGATGAAGATTACGGCTGCGGATTTCGTGCTGCAGCTTGGTTATAATCTCGTTAACGTCGATACTGCCCAAGTCTTTACCGCGGCGTGTACGCACTGCGACCTTGCATGCTTCCACTTCTTTATCTCCGCAGACCAGCATGTAAGGCACCCGACGCAAAGTATGTTCTCGGATTTTAAAGCCTATTTTTTCATTTCTCAAGTCTGCTTTCACCCGAATCCCTGCCGCTGACAGTTTTTCCGTCAGTTTTGCGACATATTCCGACTGATTATCGGTAATGTTCATCACGACGACCTGTGTCGGCACCAGCCAGGTTGGGTAGAAACCCGCATACTCTTCCGTCAGGATACCAATGAAGCGTTCCATTGACCCCAGAATAGCACGGTGGATCATGACCGGTACCACCCGTTCGTTATTTTCCCCGACATAAGAGGCATTTAAACGACCGGGTAGCGAGAAGTCGAGCTGCACCGTACCACATTGCCAGGCACGATCCAGGCAATCAAGAAGTGTAAATTCAATTTTGGGACCGTAGAAAGCCCCCTCGCCCGGCTGGTATTCAAAGGCAATACCGTTTTCCGTCAGCGCGGCTGCCAGATCCTGTTCCGCCCGGCCCCAGACGTCATTGCTGCCGATACGCTTTTCCGGACGGGTTGACAGTTTGACCAGGATTTTCTCGAAGCCAAACGTGCCGTACATATCATACACCATTTTGATGCAATTGTTTACTTCATCACGCACCTGGTCTTCGGTACAAAAGATATGGGCATCGTCCTGGGTAAAGCCACGCACCCGCATGAGTCCATGCAGCGAACCCGACGGCTCATTGCGGTGGCAACTGCCGAATTCGGCCATCCGCAGCGGCAGATCGCGGTAGGACTTCAAACCTTGATTGAAAATCTGCACGTGGCCCGGACAATTCATCGGTTTAATACAGTATTCCCGGTTTTCCGACGACGTGGTGAACATGTGCTCGGCGTAATTGTCCCAATGCCCAGTCTTTTCCCACAGGACGCGGTCCATCATGAACGGCCCTTTCACTTCCTGGTACTGATAAGCTTTGAGCTTCATACGCACAAAGGTTTCCAGTTCGCGGAAAAGGGTCCAACCGTCGTTGTGCCAAAACACCATACCCGGCGCTTCTTCCTGCATGTGATACAAATCAAGCTGCTTACCGATTTTACGATGATCGCGCTTCGCCGCTTCTTCCAGATGCTGCAGGTAGGTGTTGAGCTGCTTTTTATCGCCCCAGGCGGTACCGTAAATGCGCAGCAGCATTTTGTTCTTGCTGTCGCCGCGCCAGTAAGCGCCGGAGGTTTTTTGCAGGGTAAAGTGGTGGCAGAAACGCATGTTGGGGACGTGCGGGCCGCGGCACATGTCGACATACTCTTCATGATGATAAAGCCCGGGGCGGTCATCGCGACGGATATTTTCGTCGAGGATAGCGACTTTATAATCCTCGCCCCGCGCCACAAACGCATCGCGGGCCTGCTGCCAGCTGACTTTTTCTTTGATAACGTCGTAGTCTTTTTCAGCCAGTTCGTGCATCCGCTTTTCCAGCAGGTCGAGATCGTCCTGCGTCAGGGTATGATCGAGATCGAGATCATAATAGAAGCCTTTATCGATAACTGGACCGATAGCCATTTTCGTTTGCGGCCACAGTTGTTTGATGGCGTGTCCGAGCAAGTGCGCGCAGGAATGGCGAATTATTTCCAGCCCCGCCTCATCTTTGGCGGTAATGATGGCAATCTGGGCATCGTGCTCAATGACATCAACGGCATCAACCAATTTCCCGTTAACGCGGCCGGCAATGCAGGCTTTGGCCAGACCAGGACCGATATCGCGGGCAACATCAAGGGGAGAGACGGGATGGGCAAACTGACGCTGACTGCCATCAGGGAGAGTTATAACGGGCATGCGGGTTTCCTTAAATTGCAGTGGTGATCCATACGCAAGATCACTTACGTTTCATCTTTCTTGTACATAGCTTCTTATGTCGCTGCCAACTAACCAACAATCGCTAGTTTGGTACGCAATCAGATTCACTCCTCACCCACCGCAGAAACGGCAGGCCGCTTACGGCGCTATGGTATCACTTATCCGGCAAGACCACATCTTTGTGTCGCCACGCCAGCTTAATTAACCGGCGTCGCCGATAGACAAGACGTTCGCAAACGCTACATTGACGGGGTTAGCAACGCAGGGGGCGCGAGAGGCTAAGTGTCGGGAGAGCAAATCGTGAGTGAAACATCAGGGCTGGAGCGCGGGTGTTACAGGTCAGGTGGAAAAAAGGGATTGAACAGGCGCTCGGCGCCGTAAAGGGAAATGGCGGCACGCAACGCTGTTTCCCTACGGCATGGGACCTGATGCCGATCCCGGGTCCGTCTTAGCCCGCGAAGTAATGCCCCTGGCGCAGATCCGTTAACAAATCCGGAACGGTAGGCGTCCAGCCCAGCGCCGCCCACGCGCGCTGGATGCCGGCATATCCGCGCCGAGGAAATTGGCTAGCCAGCCGAAACAGCCGAAATGCTCGCTCTCGCGCGAGGCGACCGGCAGCCCCAGCTGTTCACCAATCACGCCGGTGAGGGCCTTGCAGGTGATGCTTTCGTCGCCCACCGCATGGTAAACCGGTCGGGCCAGGTTTGCTCCAGTACCTGTCGATACAGGAGCGCGGCGTCCGAACGGTGGACAGCGGCCCAGAGGTTCTGGCAGTCACCAAGATAAGCGGATACCCCTTCTCGCGCGCCAGACGGATCAAAGCTGCAATGAAGCCATGATCGCCGCTACCGTGAACCGACGCCTCCAGCCGCACAATGCATACCCGCACCCCCTGCTCCGCCAGTGCAATCGCGGCGGCCTCGGATTGGCACGGGTAGCGGGGGTCGGTGGGGGCTGCGTCTTGTTCCGTGGCAATTCGCCCCGGCGTGAGATGAGCCAGCCCGGTGGTCACCAACAGCAGGCGCGTTGACCCTTTCAATGCGCTACCCAAAGCCTCGATCGCCACACGGTCTTGCTACGAACTCTCGGCGAATCGGGAAAAATCATGATTGAACGCGGTATGGATTACCGCGTCCGCCTCTTTTGCTGCGTGGCGCAATAGTTCGAGATCATCGAGCGTGCCGGGCAATGCCAGGGCGCCGCTGGCCGTCAACGCCGCCTTGTCGCTAGAACGAACCAGTCCCGTTACCTCATGTCCCGAGTTAAGTAACTCAGCGACTACCGCCGAGCCGGTCGCCCCCGTGATAAATACTTTCATGCGTCATCTCCGCCATTACTGTCGTGAACGCATTGCTGACCCGGGTTTCGCCGGCAGCGGCCATAAGGCCGGAGGTGTTGTCTATCTCACCCGCGTTCAGCCATAAATTGCCGCCGCTCAGAATGCCCGCGTTACGGCTGTGCGCGTTGTTTAACCGCTGGCCATGGGTATTCAATTGCAGGTATTCCACCGACTGCAAGCGTCCGCCGGCATTGAGCAGCGCGCCGCTGTTCACGCGGCACTCCCCTGCGGCGCTGATATGACCCGAACGTTGTTAATGTCACCGGCGTCAAGCGTCAAATTCCCCCCGGACAAAATGCCAGCGTAACTGTTATAGGCATTGGTCAACCGCTGGTCGTGGGTATCGATATGCAGATCCCCGGCTGTCGATTCAGGCCACTCCCGCGGTCATGACGACCGGCGGTATTATCCAATGCTCCGGTATTGACCGATAATAAGGCGCCGGCGTGCACATTTCCCCCCCTCATTGTCCAGCGAGTGGCTCATCAGTGTCATGCCTTGCGCCGTCGCCAGCCGGCCCTCGACATTTTTGACTGCGCCGCCGTCTATCTGGACCCTGCCCACGGCGCTGATCATGCCCACTGTGTTGTCTAAATCGCCGATATCGAGGGATAAATCCGCGCCGCAGGTTATCCGTCGCACCCCTTGTGCCGCCACGCTGCCGCCGGTATTTCCGAGCGACTTACGTCGGGTATCGATCGTCACCTCATCGCCCGTCAGTGCGCCATGAGCGTTCATTAAGTGCTGACTACGCTCACTTAAACGATTCTTCGCTTCTATCCGCCCCCCCCGAATTGACAATCACCGATTGCGTTTCAAGCTGCGCATCGCCGCCGAGCGCCAACACCCTGCCGCCCCCCTGCAGGTGCCCATAGATGTTGTTGATGCCGCGCTCGGCCTGCAGGAAAAAGCTGCCGTGTTCGGCCGCCATCAGGATGCCGCCGGGATTATTCAGAAAGCCTGACGTCAGCCACAAAACGCCACCGCTCTCCTAAATGGGTGGCCGTCAGCGAGAGCTATTGCGCGCGGGTAACGCTTTGCGACAGTTCGAGCTGTTCACCCGCAAGCGTCATGGCGCCGGCGGACCATAAGATGCCCTGATAGCCGTTAAACCGCTCCGCGACCACCGTCATTTTCCCGCTCCCCAGCAACTTTATCGTACCTTCCTGATTGTCCAGTATCTTGGTTTGCAGCGACAAATTGGCGCCGGGGACGATAATCCTTCCTGCACGGTTCTCAAGCCAGGCCGCCTTGATGCGCGTATCGCCGTTGTTGAGCACCATCCCTTGATGATTATTCATCTGCTGGACCTTCAACTGCAGCAGATGCTCCCCCCGCTGCTGCAGGGTGCCTAGCCGGTTGGATATTTCATGCACCATCAGCTTTAACGCATTGGCGCTCAACCTGCCATTGTTGTTAGACAAGAATGTCGCGGCGCGCGCGGTAATTTTGCCGCCGCTCATCTCAGCACCGTTAGTAGTGATAGCGCCCCGATTCGCCGACAACATAATGTCGGTGCCAGAGGTACGGCTGCCGGCCAAATCCACCTCGCTTCCCCAGACCATCAAAGCGCCTGTCGCCTGATTGGCCCCCTGCTCTAGCAATGGCCCTTGGCTGGTCATCATTAGAGTGCCCGTACGGGTCAGTTGGCCTTGTGCGTCACTGCCGGCCACCAGCTGGCTGTCGCCCATCATGTCGATGCGTTTGGCGGTCAACGTAACGTCACCGCCCGCGCGCACCGCGCAAGGTGCCGCTGTTAAATAGGGTCGCGGCGGAAAGCACGGAGTTGCTGCGCGTGTTGAGACGGCCCGCATTGATGACATCCCCCTCGCCGGCGAGCGCCAGGGTATCCTGACTTTGCAGGCTGACGCGATTTTCCAATCGCCCGGCGACGCTAAGACTCAGCTCGCCGGCGTTGCGTACGCCAACCCCTTGTTCGGTCCCCACCATGACAATTTTATGCGCATACATCCCCCCCCCCAGGGCCGCCACGTCCAGTGCATAAGCCGGCTTTTCGTCCTGAGCAGCGGCGAAAGTGCCCGTCACGTCGCCCGCGAGATTAACTCGATTGCGCCCGGTGACAATGTTGAGCGATTGACTATGTAATCCGGCGTTGACCGCCACCGCGTGGGCAATAAGCCGGGGAGCATCCGTCGTCGCTGCATGCATTCCCTTACCGGCGATATCGATCTGCCCCCCGTAAACGGTAAAACCTTGCAGTTGGCCCTCTTCGCTGCGGGGGTGACCGGTGGTAAGCGTACCGGCACGAACATTGATGAAGCCGCAACCGCTAATCCCCACCGGATTGGCGATAATGACGTCGGCGCGCTGGCCCGCCACTTCTATGAATCCGTCCAGCAGACTGGGATGCGGTTGAGTAACTTCGTTGATAATCAACGTCGCCTCCCGCGTTAATTGCGGGTTGGCGTCTACGGGACCGTCGAGTTCGGTCTGGCTCACCGTTCGCACGTTATTCAAAATGACACCACGTGCATCGACATCGAAATAATGAAATTGATTGTAAGAAATCCCAGTCCGATCAGGGGCGCAAATATTGACCAGCGGTAGCGCGTTGGCGGTGGTAAGCACTTCCGGCTGGTGATGAGGGGGAGCGCCGCCATCGGCGATGACACCGCCGTAGAGCGGCGACGCTATCAGCAGCGGGACCAATCCGAGAAATCGTCCGCCCGGCGGCCATCGTGGGCTAAGCCGATGAGCGGCTGGGTATGCAGGCCGTTTGAGGGCAAATCTTGCAAGCGCGGGCCGGTCAGCGTGTCGCGCCGCTTCAGTCTGTTCATTGATCGGTTGAGCGCGATACGCGCGCGATGCCGACGCGCCCAGAGGTTCACTAGTTTTTTGCATAGCGGGTTCCGTCCCGGTTGACTACCCCATTTGCGAGGCGGTATATCGCTCAATAATGCCAAACCAGGCGAAAGCCCAGAAAGACCGGCGTCTCGCCAGCCGCCGATGTCGAAAGCGGCAAGCCGGCGAGGCGGGCCGGCATCCACACCGCGCAGCGCCCACTCCCCGTCGGCGGCGAAGGTCTCATTGACGGACTGCGGCGAGGAGCTGGTCTGATATCGGTAATCAGCAGTGAAGGTAAATGCCTGACGGGCGAAGGTAAACGCGCTGCGGGCGCTGGCGCTCAGCGTATCCTGTCCGACCCCTCGCCCCCACTCTCTAGCACCGTGGCGGACGTTAGCCCGGCCGGCGGCACATTTCCTCTCCTTGCCGGCAGACCAGGGCACCCCTCTGATCCGCGGCGCCAGGGAGGATACGGCGATGGGTGATCCCCAGCCGCCAGGTGTGGGTCCGGTGCAATTGCGGACGCAAAGGCCTCTGATTGAGGGGGGCGTCGCTGTCGCTTACCCGCCAATCGCCGGAGACGGTGGTTTTGGCTTGGCCATCGCGATGTATTACCTGGGCGAGTTGCCCACTCCATGAACGCTGATGGCCGCTGTAACGGTAATGCCGCCGCTGACAGGCGATCCTTGTAAATTCTCGACGGCCTGTTCCAGCGCGCGCAGATCGAGCAGGTCGCCCCGCCCGGCAGCGCGGTATGCAGATTGACACCGGCGGAGGAATCGGGCGCAAGCATTAGCTGCCGCACGCGCCGAGGACAAGGCGTAGTATTAATATCCTCTGGCGCAGATCTTGCGGCGGAGCCACTACCCGCGTTGTCACCCAGCCATGGCGGATGATCCTGTTTTGCAATCGCGCTATTAATCCCGTGATAGCGCGCTTGTCCACACACTGACCGACGACCTCGTCCGCCAGCCGCTGCAGCGGAGCCAGGACGGCAAGGCATCGCGGCCGGCGAGCCTCACGCGCGCCAGGGTTACACAAGGGGCTTCGCGCAGCCTGGTCACGCTATCGGTCCCCACCGCCGCATTACGGCGGCCGTGCGGATGCGCAGAGGAGCGGCTGGTGTTGCGCATGTGGTTCTGACGGGAAATAAAGTGAGGGTCGCGCGGGGGATGAAGCCTGGATATCGTACGAGGTCATGGCGGCCAATTTAACCAGCCAATGCAACGGCATGACCCTTTTCTGCTTTCCTTGCATAACTTAATCTCCCTTTCGTTCACGCGCCACAAAAGGCGGCAAGGACGCGTGGTGGCGCCGGGCAAGGCGACCCACGGGAAGGTCCCGCCGACCAGTGGGCCATGACAGGCTTACGAGGGGAGCGCCATACCACTATGCGCCACGAGCACTGGTAATACCTGTCAGTGGATAAGGGCGACGACAACCGGCGCACATCCTGCCGGCAGGCGGCTTGGCGCGTTGCTTCATGCTTTAGGCCCGGGGAGAAAGCAGGGCCTGGGGGAAAATCTCATTAGTGATTATTAAAATAATTTATATGTCAAGTAAAATATTATGTCGAACGCCAAAAACAGCAAGTTCGCCGAAGCGGGTTTGCATGAAATTGGGAACTGCTGGCGAGGGAATCAGAGCATTGCGCTGATGACCGAAAACCAGAAAGCCATACTAATCAGTATGATACTTGGCAGCGTCAATTTGTAGAAGTTTTCCATAATTACCTCACAGTAGGTTTGCATATTTAGGAATAATCTTACACCTATTTCACTTCAAAGAATAGGGTCTAGATCTCCATTTGCCTTTCTTTTCGTTAGTTATTTCTACCTGCATCACATTTTTGGCGTTAAAAACGACTGATTTCATCTTTTCTTCACCAAAGTAGGCTGCATTTTTTACCGGTGCGCACCGTTTTCAATCGTTAAAATAAGATTAGAAAATCTTGCTATTTCATTATTTTACCTGTATCATGCTTTTGAGCATTGATTGTGCTGATGATTTTATTTATGCCGTAAAAAAGTAAAAAAATGTCACCAACAACGCCTTTGCACTTCTTTGGGGCATCATCAACGGAATACGAAACGCGTAAAGCAGGCTTCGGCCGTAAAACTCGCAGGTGGCAAGGCCGCGACCGCCTCTCATTTAAGGTGCACAACCGGGATGAACAAAAGGGGAGGCAATACCGGCGACAATCGACAAACTGCGCCCGCCAGATCGCGGCGCCTCCGACCTGCACGCGCGGCAGTGGCGGATGCCGCCGTCGGGCTGGGCGTTGTGGATAGCTCACAGGACAATAAACAGTTGACATTGAACAATTTTACAACAACACTCATTCCTACGTTCCTGGCGGCTGACGGCACAACGGGCGCAGCCTGTCCGCATCATTTCTGCTTTTCCGGATAGCGTCGGCGTGTAAGCCGACTTGCGCTTAAATACGCGTACAGTGCTCATCCGCAACACGGCATACAAACAGTTGTCATCACAGCGATCCATACCTTAAACGGCACGGCGACTTGAGGGGAAAATGACAATGTGGCACGCCATAAGCACTCTGCTGGCCGAAACCCTGGACGAAAATACGATTGTCGAACGGCGTGAATTACCCGGTGGCGAGCTGCACGCTGCCTGGTATGTGCGTTATGGCGCTCATCACATTTTTGTCAAAAGTGACGCTCACGAACTACTGCAAAAGTTTACCGATGAAGCGGACCAGCTCGCGCTACTGGCGCGTAGCAACACCGTTCGCGTGCCGCAGGTCTATGGCGTCGGCAGCGGCCGGGAGAGTAGCTTTCTGCTGCTGGAATATTTACCGCCCCGCCCGTTTGATGCCCACGGCGCCTGGCGTTTCGGGCAACAGATGGCCCGTTTGCACCAATGGAGCGAACAACCGCAATTTGGGCTGGATTTTGACAACGATCTTTCCACGCTGCCGCAACCCAACGCCTGGCAGCGCCGCTGGTCGCGTTTTTTTTGCCGAACAGCGCATCGGTTGGCAATTGCAGTTGGCGGCGGAAAAAGGGCTGGTGTTTGGTGATATTGACACGCTAATTGACGGGGTCGAACAGCGGCTGCACGATCATCAGCCCCAACCTTCCCTGCTGCATGGCGACCTCTGTCTGGATAACTGCGCCAATAGCGATCAGGGCGGTTTTCTTTTTGATCCCGCCAGCTACTGTGGCGATCGTGAATGTGATTTGGCCACTCTGCCGCTATTTATCCAAATGCCGCCGCAGATTTACGACGGTTATCAAAGCGTGTGGCCGCTGGATAAAGGCTTCGTACGTCGCCAACCGGTTTATCAACTTTATTACCGCTTGAAAAACGCTATTTTATTCGGCGGCGAGCATATCCCGAGGGCGGCAGCGGCGCTCGACAGCGTGCTTTCCCCCCGACGCCGGCGATTAAAGCATACCGAGGAGTTTAAAGGCGAAATAACCCACTATCGCAATAATCACCGGCAAAATGTACAGCGGGAAAATCTGCAGCAAAATAGTATGCTGTGGCATAACAATGCGCTGTTCAAGCTGGGCGCGGCTGATGCCGCTGTCGCCGCGGGCCTGCTCCAGCACCATCTGATCTTCGACACCTTCGCGAATATGTTTTACCTGCCGCGACATACGCGCACCGGACGCCTGCAGCGCCAGGCCAATAAAAACCAATATATAAATCCCCCAAAACACTAAATTGGGACTGGCAAAAAGACCGTGGCTGAAATCCGACTGCAGCGAATTATGCCAAAAGGCATTCAGAAATGGCGTATTAAAGCGCATCATATCGATAATGACATGGAAAAAGTCGCTTACGAACGCGTTGATGACTTGATTAGGACCGCTATTTTGCTCAATGAATTTCAACACCGAAATAAAGGTCGAAATCACTGCCGATATAAAGATTACCCATCCGGCAATCCGCTTAATCACCGCCAGGCGGCCTGCTTGCTGATACTTCATGTGCTCCCCTTGATAAAACGACGCAGGTCCGATTTGCTCAAATTTATCTATAATTTACTTTTTTTGCTTTACTGTTTTCTTAAAAAGCCTTTTATGCCGCGCCTGCGTGTAGTGACACGCCCACTTATCGTTAACCATAGGAAACGTTTCGTTATGGCAACGCCCCACCAAGCAGCACTCCGTGACCTGGACTGATTATTGACTCCGAGCCCTTGTGGCATCAGGCGGAGCTGATGGTCTTCGCCGAATTAAGCAAAGCGAGCAGCATCGCCTCCACCCTGCCCGATACGCTGGGATTACGGATTAATGAGATCGTGGAACTCTGGTATCAGGCATCCCCCTGGCAGGGCCAGTTGCGACGGGAGATCAGCGAGCGCATTATTGACTGCGCACTGGGGATGATAGAGCAGCAGCGGCCGCTGCTCATCAGCTCATCAAGGTCATCACCTTGCGTTTAACGCCCCCGCCCAGTGCTTCCCAAGGCGTTTCATTATCCAGGTAAAAAGTTTTCATCAAGCTCCTCGTTATTATTCTGTTGCGCCACGCCCAACACAGAAAGTATTCGGTCCAGTGTAAACCGAACGCTGCACGTTCCCTAACCGATTTGCCAAATCCATGATGCCATCATAAAAATAAAACATTATTTCAATTTTATTGAAAATGTTACTTAATTTTTATGATGATGCCACACCCGCGGCAGAGAAAACTAACGGCTAGTCTCGCCGATGGTACTGTCTGCAGCCGCGCTTACCGGGCCAATGCCCACAGATTGCCATGAGAGGGTTACCATGTAGGTTCGTCAAAGTATTCACAGCGACCATGCCAAACAGCTTGATACCGAAGGGCTGCGCCGCGAATTCCTTATTGAGAGGATTTTCACCGACGATCAATACACCATGACCTATAGCCATATCGACCGCATCATCGTCGGCGGCATCAAGCCGGTGACACAGGCGGTGACCATCGGCGATGAGGTTGGCAAACAGTTGGGCGTCAGTTATTTCCTTGAGCGGCGCGAATTGGGGATCATTAATATTGGCGGTCCCGGTGTCATCAATGTCGACGGCACCCGCTATGAGATAGGCCATCAAGAAGCGCTGTATATCGGCCAGGGCGCGCGCCATCTTCACTTTGAGAGCCACAGCGCCGACCAGCCCGCATTGTATTATTACAACAGTGCACCGGAGCATACCGCCTATCCCAACCGTAAAATCACGCTGGCCGAGGCGACACCGCAAACGATAGGTGACAATGTCATCAGCAATCGCCGTACCATCCATAAGTTTATCGTGCCGGATGTCCTTCCCACCTGCCAGCTTACGATGGGATTAATCCAACTGTCGGAAGGCAATTTATGGAATACTATGCCCTGTCATACCCATGAACGGCGGATGGAAGTGTACTTCTATTTCAATATGGACCCCGAAACGGCCGTTTTTCACATGATGGGTCAACCGCAGGAAACGCGCCACCTGGTGGTGTGGAATCAGTAGGTGGTCATCTCCCCCCAGCTGGCCATCCATGCCGGCATCGGCACTAAAAATTACACCTTTATTTGGGGAATGGTCGGCGAAAACCAAGTGTTTGACGATATGGACCATCTGCGCGTCAGTGAATTGCGCTAATTACCCTGCGGCCGGGCCGGCTACAGCGACATTAACACCGGCGGCCGCCAACAATAAGGTGGCATTATGATTCTGGAGAGCTTTGCATTAGAGGAAAAAGTCACGGTCGTTACCGGGTGTGATACCGGACTCGGCCAAGGTATGGCTATCGGGTTGGCGGAGGCGGGCTGTGACATCGTCGACGTCAATATCGTTGAGCCGGACGACACCGCGCGGCAGGTAGAGGCGCGCGGCCGCCGTTTTCTGTCGATTAAGGTCGATTTAAGCGATACCGCGGTTATCGCCCAGGCAGTGGCGACATTTGGTCATATTGATATTCTGGTCAATAACGCCGGTATTATTCGCCGCAGGATGCTATCGAGTTCAGCGAGAAGAATTGGGACGATGTGATGGATCTCAATATCAAGTCGCTATTCTCTATTGCTCAGGCGGCGGCCCGTCAATTTATTCAACAGGGCCGCGGTGGGAAAATTATCAATATCGCCTCGATGCTTTCCTATCAAGGCGGGATTCGCGTTCCCTATTATACCGCCTCAAAAAGTGCCGTGATGGGCGTAACGCGTCTGATGGCCAACGAATGGGCGCAGCATGGCATTAATGTTAACGCGCTGGCGCCGGGGTATATGGCGACCAATAATACCCAGCAACTGCGCGAGGATGCGGCACGAAGCCAGGCGATCCTGGAGCGCATACCCGCGGGTCGCTGGGGGTTGCCCGCCGATTTGATGGGGCCGGCGGTCTTCCTGGCCTCGGCGGCGTCGGATTATGTTAACGGCTACACCCTGGCGGAGACGGCAGCTGGCTGGCGCGCTGACAGTCAGAAAAAAAGTTACAAGGTAACCTATTCCCGGCGGCACGGGATTGCTCCATACTGGACAAATAACCAGACATTTTGCCCCGTGCCGCCTATTACCGCCGAAGGACATTTCATCTTTGCCTTGGCCAGCACCATTTTGGCCAAAAAAATGGCCCTCACCCCCGCGCTTGCCGAGGGCGAATGGTGGCATATTGTCGCCGGCGGCTTGCTTACCTGTCTGCTGACGGATATCGATCACCCCAAATCGGTACTGGGCAGCGGCTAACCTGGATGTCGGCCCCTATCACCCGTCTTTGCGGCCATCGCGGCTTCACCCACAGCCTGCTGGCGATCATGGCCGGTATCCTGCTGTTTACCCTGCGTTTGCCGCCGCAGAGCATCATCCCGCTTGATGCGTTTCACGCCATGATAATCGATTATTTAAGCCATATCGCCGCCGACATGCTGACACCCGCCGATGTGCCGCTGCTGTGGCCCTGTCGCTGGCGCTTTTGCGCCCCGCAAAGGACAATCAGCTGGAGCGTTTAGTATGTATCGCAGCGTTGATATTCGCGCTACAGCATCCGGACGGCACGCCGCTGGTACGCCATCTGGCCGTCCCCAAGTCCGTTCAGTCGCTATGGCAGCGGGTGCGCGCCAGCCTGTTGCCTTCTCCCTGACACAGGGCGCAGGTCCCTTTACACGGCGCTGGCTATCGTAACGATAGAGAAAGCGTTAGTTGGCCCTCAAGCCCAGACCCGGTGCGGACGGGTGCGGCTATTTCTTCAGAGCCCCGCGCTGCTTGAGAGCTTTATTGTAAGTGGACCAGTTGGTTATTTTAAACTTTTGCTTTGCCATGGAGTGCAGATGTTGAAATGACGGTAGTGATCTGAGCAGACGATCACCTAAAAGTTATATTTATTCAACAAAGCCACGATAATTGGGCCTGCAGCTTATTCCCGAGGAAGACGAAGAGAAATTCGACTTCGATTTACTTGACCCCACCAAACTCATTCCCGAGGCGCTGGTACCTGTTGAGATCGTGGGCAAATTGACCCTCAACCGTAATCCGGATAATTTCTTCGCCGAAACGGAGTAGGTGGCGTTTCATCCGGGCCATATCGTGCCGGGCATTGATTTTAGCAACGATCCCTTGCTGCAGGGCCAGATGTTTTCCTATACGGACACGCAAATCAGCCGCCTTGGCGGGCCTAATTTCCATGAAATTCCCATCAACAGCCCCGTCTTCCCCTATAATAATTTCCAGCGCGATGGCATGCACCGTCAGGATATTGATACCAACCCTGCCGCTTATAAGCCCAACTCGCTCAACGATAACTGGCCGCGTGAAACCGCGCCGGTGGCGGAGAACGCCGGCTTTGAAACCTATCATGAACGGGTGGACGGCGAGAAAAGTCGCCCGTCCCTATTCCGCGAAAGGGTGATAGATTTGCTTACCCGCGTCGATGTCGATCTGGCCACGCAGGTCGCCGCACGCCTCGGCTATCGCCTGTCCGACGAGGCGCAAAAAACCACGCCGCCTCCGCCGGTGAACAGTATTACCCGCGATCCCACGCTCAGCCTGTATGCGACCGGCCCCAGGCCGCTCAAGGGCCGACAGGTGGCGCGCTTCTGGTCAGCGACGGGGTTGAAGCCACCGATGTGCTGGCCGCGCTGCAGGCGCTGAAAACAGAAGGTATCCATGCCAAGCTGCTGGCATCGCACATGGGCAATCTGCAGGCGAGCGACGGATCCACCCTGCCTATCGATGGCACCATCGAGGGCAATCCGTCTATCACGGTGGACGGTGTCGTGGTGCCGAACGGTAATCTGGACGCGCTCTCGCTAGACGGGGCGTCGCGCCATTACATCCTCGAAGCCTATAAGCATCTGAAGCCGATAGCCTTCGGCGGCGACGTACGACGCTTTAAAAAGCAGTTGGGGCTGAAAGATGGCGATGATGAAGCAGGCATCAGCAAGGACGCGACGATAAGCGACAAGCTGATGCAGGCCTTCCTGGCGAGTCTGCGTGAACATCGCGTCTGGTCACGGCTGGGTAAAGCGGCCAGGATGCTCGCCTGACGGGCGATCGTTGTCGGGATTGCAGGCGGTAAGCGCCAAAGGCGCTTACCGTTTTTTTGTCCGCCGAAGAAATCCGTCGCCGCCATCAGTCAGACGACGGGCGATCATGATGCGAAAAGCGAATCGTTAGGCCTGCACTGCGCCCCATGTTAAACTGGCGCCAGGGCCGCATACCGGTGAAACTTGCAGACGAATAGTGTTAAACGATGAAAATGAATCCTGCCGAACAAATACTCTCTGCCGCAGAAAAATGCGTCATGCAAAAAGGGTTTCACAACACCACCGTGCAAGAAATCGCGAGTATGGAGGGTATCAGTACCGGCCTGATTTACCGTTATTTTACCGGTAAAAGCGAGATAATCGCGGCGCTGGTGAGCAACGTTGTCGAGCGGCTGCAGCAGAAAATCCAAGCCGATAATATTCTCGAGGGCGATAGCTCCCGTCTCACGCTCTTTGCCCGCGATAAAGTCAATGACGATGCACGGTACAATATCGCTCTCATGCTGGCTATCTCGGCGGAAGCCAGCCGCAACGCCCGTGACAGCGAAATCCGCACGCGTCTGTACATTTTTTCCTTGCTCATTGACGGCTTGATCATGCGCGAAAACGTGAATATCGCGCAGCATAATGCCGCCTTCAGACCCTTGCTAGACGAGTTGATCCGGCAAATGACGCCGGGCGTAAACTCAGCCCGCACCACCTCAGCCTGAATGGCGCCTGGGCCCCGCAACGACCACGCCATACCCACCAACGCTTCGCCATTGGGCGTTACGGGCTTGGCCGCGAATGACATCAGGCACGAACGGCGGTTGACAAAAACCGCGTTACCAGCGCAATAAGGTTGCTGTCGATATCCTCTTCATGAAAGGTCCGGCAAACCGCGCCATTGATAAGTGTTAACAGCAGCTCGATACCCGCCCGGCGTTGGGTTTCGTCCTGTGACGCCGCCAACGGCGCGCCCTGTTTTACCAGGACATCCACCAGCGCCTGCTCTTCCTGACGCAAAATAGACTGGATTTGACGGTTACACGAGGCTTCCGAGAACGTTTCCAGCAGTAATACGCGGTCCCTGGCCGGCCAGTCTACCCGAAAGGGCGCTGGGGAAATATAAATGGCCGCGTGGGCGAATACTGCCCGGCGGCATGACAAGCGCCACCCTCAGCCGGGCTTATGACATCCTCACGGGGTATTAAAGGGACAAGCTTGATTCCGCCAGCGCCGTCCCGCTCCCCATGACTTTATAAAGCGTGATTAAGTTTTGATAATATTCCAACTGCGTACTCACCAATTGCGTTCTGGCGCTGTACAGTTCCCGTTGAGCATCCAGCGCATTTTTTATTTCTGGGCTGATGGCATATACAGCCATGTCAGGCAAGATGATCGCCTTTGCCTACTGGTCATTATCGGCATCACTGAGCATGGACGTCAGGAGCTGGTTGCGGCCGAAGAGGGTTATCGAGAATCAGAAGCAAACTGGGCCGAACTTCTCAATGGCCTGCAAGCAGGTGGCCTAACCGTATCTCCCAAGCTGGCTACGGGAGACGGTGCCCTTGGTTTTTGGAATGCAATGGCAAAGATATTCCCGGACACGCAGTACCAACGCTGTTGGGTGCACAAAACGGCTAATGTGTTAGCTTCACTCCCCAAAGCCATGCAACCGAAAGTTAAGGCTGAGCTTCGGGAGATCTGGCTAGCAGAAAGCCGCGATGCCGCTAATGACGCTTTTGATGTTTTGTTGGCAAGGTTTTCAGCGAAGTATCCTGCAGCGATGAAGAAGCTGGAGAAAGATCGAGAAGAACTGCTGGCATTCTAAGACTTCCCGTCAGAGCTCTGGGCATCAATAAGAACGACAAAGCCGATTGAATCGGTTTTTGCGACTGTGAGGCTACGAAGCAGACGCGCAAAGAAGTGTGGTTCGAGAGAAACCACCCTGTCAATGGTATTTAAGCTGCTCCAGTCTGCTCAGAAAAGCTGGAACCGGCTAAGAGGATTTGACCTGCTGACCCTGGTGGTAAACAACGTCCAATTTCAGGATGGAGAACAGATTCACGAAGCATCAGAGCAGAACGTAGCCTGATCGCCATACACCAGATTTGATAATAACTCATACGCAGCCGGCTTCCGAGGCCAAATAACGGGTAATATCGTATTTAGTTTTGCCTAACGTTTCATTGCTGATTTTCGCCTGTTCTTCCGACGTTGTGGCAAGCAGCGTTCTCATGTCGCCACGTTGATCACAGGCCACCACCATCATAGAGCCGGTCGTATCGCAGATCATTTGATATCCACGACGCTCTGCGGTTGTCATTTTATTCATCGATTAATTCCTCTTACATAAAAAGGTGTTTAGTTAAATGTCCTCCAGTAGGCTTTGTTGAATAAATATAACTTTTAGGTGATCGTCTGCTCAGATCACTACCGTCATTTCAACATCTGTACTCCATGGCAAAGCAAAAGTTTAAAATAACCAACTGGTCCACTTAAACAAAGCTCTCAAGCAGCACGGGGCTCTAACGATATAGCTGGATGAGTCGGCAATTGTTGCATGGACGGAAAAAACAACTCCTGAATGGCGTGGCCGGCCGCTTCACTACGCAGATATGGCTATCACCACTCTTCTGATGATGAAACGCGTGTTTGGCCTTTCGTTAAGGGCATACATCAGGTAATTGGTGTCGCCAGCGAATTGGGCAATATATTCCGGCCCGGCGAATATGGTCGGAATTAGATACATCGGCACCATAATCACCGCCATTGACAGATAGGTATCTTGCAAAAACTTGAAATTATCGGGCAGTTCCAAATCCTCGGTGCTTCGCGAGTTTTTCCCTATCGCTCGGGCAACCGCCGCCTGGACCAGGTAACCAATCGTGCAGAAGTGCCCTAACGCCACATCGTCAGAATCTTTGATTTTACGCACAATCGGCTGGGGCGATAGCCGGCATCAACAGCGCCTGTCCCGTCAGGAAGATATATTTGAAGGGCGTAAACCGAGCGATAATGATATTCACGGCAAAAATCACAAGAAGCGTGAGCGCAACCTCAGAGCCGAGCTCGCGGTTTGCCACGCCGGCTATCGCTGCGACATCCGTGATATATCCCTGCATGCCAAAACCGCTGGTAAAGATATCATTTAGGAATGTCAGGGCAGCAACAATGATATTAATTCCTGCTATCATGATTAAAAATCCCAGTAGGGTTTTAAACACACCTTCGACAGTCTTGCCAATGGATTTTTTTGCAGGATCAGGCCGAGCATGGCTATAAGCGCTATCAAGATAGCCGCCTGCCCCAAAAAGTCCTTAACAATAAAATGAATAATTGCATCCATTTATCACCTCTTTTGTCAGTCCGCATTCATGTAGGCGAGGATCTTTTCTTCAATTTCTTTTTTATCGGTAAGCTTGTTTAAGATAATGACTTTTTTCTTATACTCCTCACTTGCATCTGAGGTTAAAATATCGGCGAACATTTTCTGGGTAAGAATAATGTCATATTTAAAAGAAGACGCTTCTGATACCTTAGTATGATCAATATCGGCATCTATACAGAGTTTTTGCAGTACGGCTTTCGCACTCATTTCAATTGCGAAACTTGAGCCCAGGCCGCAGCTACATACGCAGAGTACTTTAAGCATAATATTACCTCAGATAAGGTTATTTACTTTAGCCAGTTTGTAGAGATTGCTATCTTCATCAACTAAACGTTTTCCAGAATCTTCAAGGTCAATCGGTATGGCCTTATTGCTATTATTGATAACGATAATTTTATTTGTTAACTCGCTCTTGATACATCTTACGACTTCTTCAGCTAAAATCACGCCCTGAATTATTTCCTCGCCTGTCGGTGTGCTATTTCGCAAACCATATCTCATAATGGTTTTGCGGATTCTAATACCAATTTTATGCTCAATTTTAACGATCATGGTATCGATTGCCTCCTGAAAACCAGGGGTGTATTCTTTGGTATACCCCTCAGAGCAAAGGCCGCCATTGATTTTCTGCTTGACCTGCGTTGTGACGGAATCATCATTTATCCCCGCTTTCTAAGTATCGACGCGATGGATGACATTATTACCCGGCATAATCAGCCCATCATGGTCATCAATCGCCGGTTGCGCCAAAACCACAGGCGCGATATATGCGTTCGCGCGTCGCCTGACTCACATAACCGTTGCCTGACAACACCCGTGAGACAGTGGCTTTTGATACGCCGGCTTTGTTTGCGACCTCAAGGATTGTCGTCATTTTGTCTTCCACAGCAAAAATTATCCTACACAGTTTACCCAAACCGTTCATGCAGGTGAAATTTTTTCCGCAACACGTATGCAAAAGCCGCCAACAGAAGAAGTGATCATCGTCACAATAATAATAAAAAGAAATTTAAATTTTTGTTATTTAATTAATTACAAAACATGATTTTGTGAAACCGGTTTTCTATAGCGTGCACCGCCGTTAAGGAAATCGATGTTATGCCGCGTTGGTGCACTCATTTTACCAGCGCGACTCCAAGAGAAATGTTGATGCCGGTAGGATGACCGTTGACGCAATAAACAGGTTTGACTCTCGCTGCCGATTAATACCAAAAGATGAGTTCCTCATGCCAAAAGATTATGCGCAGATTTCCCGGGCGATCGTAGACGCCGTGGGAGGGCTGGAAAATATTGAAGCGGTTACCGATTGTATGACGCTCCTGCGCTTTGTCATCAAGGATCGCGCCCTGGTGGACAATGCTGCGTTGAAAACCATTGATGGCGTGATGGAGGTAGTCAATACCGACAGCCAGTGTTAGGTCATTATCGGCAATAATGTCGGAAAAGCCTGTCAGGCGTTTATGAACCTCGGCACGCCCGGCTTAGACGGCGGTCGGCCGGCCCCCCGTAAATGGTCACTCAAGCGTGTCGGCGCCGGTATCCTCGATGCGCTGATAGGCACCATGTAGCCGTTGATTCCCGACATTATCGGCGGCTCAATGGTCAAGTTGCTGGCGATGATTCTGGCAATGGCGGGCGTATTTGATAACGTCTCCACCACACTACAACTGCTCAACATCATCGGCGACGGCGCGTTCTTCTTCTTGCCGGTGATGGTCGCCGCCTCGGCTACGTTAAAATTCAAAACCAATATGTCCTTGGCGATTGCGATTGCGGGATTGCTGGTTCACCCGAATTTCATCGACCTGATGGCCAAAGCAGCCCAGCCCGTTGAATTTACTTTTATTCCCGTTACGGCGGTGAAATACACCTATACCGTTATTCCTGCTCTGTGCATGACCTGGATCTTGTCTTATATCGAGAAAGGGGTCGACCGCATCACGCCGGCCGTCACTAAAAACTTCCTCAAGCCGATGCTTATCGCGGCGCCGGTGGCGATAATTATCATCGTCCCGCTGGGTATATGGACCGGGATCTCCCGCATGGTCTATACCATTCATGGCTACCTGGGCTGGTTGTCGGTAGCCATTATGGGCGCGTTGTGGCCGCTGCTGGTGGTTACCGGTATGCACCGTGTCTTTACCCCGACCATTATCCAAACCATTGCTGAAACCGGTAAAGAAGGCATGGTCATGCCCTCCGAAATAGGCGCCAACTTATCCCTCGGCGGTTCGTCTTTGGCCGTCGTCGCTCTGCGGACCAAAAACCGTGAATTACGTCAAACCGCATTGGCGGCCGCCGCTTCGGCGATTGTCGCCGGCACTTCGGAACCGGCGCTGTATGGTGTCGCGGTGCGCTTGAAACGTCCGCTAATCGCAAGCGTCATCAGCAGATTTTTTGCGGCGCGGTTGCCGGTCTCGGCGGTCTCGCCAGCCATTCCATGGCTTCCCCCGGTCTCTTCACCAGCGTGCAATTCTTTAACCCCGCCAATCCCATAAGTATGGCCTGGGTGGGGTGGTCGGCATCATGGTTCTAGCGGTCGTACTTTCCTTTATGCTGACCCTCATTCTTGGCTTTGAGGATATCCCCGAGACGGAAGAGCCGCCGCGCACGGCGTCCAAACCCGCGACAGAACCGGTCAATAGCCCAGCCCGTTCGTTAATACCCAAGTTGCATCAGAAAGAGGTTAGACATGTCAGCATCGACATTCCCGGCAGGTTTTTTATGGGGTGGCGCACTGGCCGCCAATCAATCGGAAGGCGGCTATCTTGAAGGGGGAAAAGGACTGACAACGGTCGATATGCTCGCTCGGTCCTGCACGGATTCCCGTAAAGTTGGGACTACAGAAGCGTATTTAGTTTGCGCGATGATGAATTTTATCCCAGCCACCAGGCGATTGATTTTTACCACTGCTATAAGGACGACATCGCCTTGATGGCGGAAATGGGCTTTAGCGTCTTTCGTACCTCCATCGCCTGGAGCCGTCTGTTTCCCAAGGGCAACGAGTTAACCCCCAATCCACAAGGCATCGCGTTTTATCGGGATCTGTTCATGGAATGTCGCCGTCACGGTATAGAGCCTTTGGTGACGTTGAGCCACTTTGATGTGCCTATGCACCTGGTCATCGAATACGGTTCCTGGTGCAACCGAAAGGTGGTCGACTTCTTTACCCGCTATGCGCGGACCTGTTTCACCGCCTTCGACGGGCTAGTGAAATACTGGCTGACATTCAACGAGATCAATATCTTACTGCACAGTCCGTTTTCCGGCTCGGGCCTGGTCTTTGAAGAGGGCGAGAACGTCGAGCAGGTAAAGTATCAGGCGACCCACCACGAACTCATTACCAGCGTGCTAGCCACCAAAATCGCTCATGAGGTGAATCCGGCCAATCAAGTCGGCTGCATGCTAGCGGGCGGTAATTTTTATCTCTGGTCGTGCAAACCGGAAGAAGTTTGGGCAGCGCTGGAAAAGGATAGGGAAAATCTGTTCTTTATCGATGTTCAGGCCCGTGGCGCCTACCCCCCTCCGCGGAGATGAACGAACACAATAGTAGCGCGGCGAACGTGGTGAAATCCCTGGCCAATCCGCATGTGTCACGCAGCGAATGGGGCTGGGGGCGCGTGATGAACCCGATGCCAACAGCGACATCAACGATGATTACCACATCAGCTACCTGCGAGAACATATCCGCGCCATGGGCGACGCTATTGCCGACGGGATCCCGGTTATCGGTTATATCACCTGGGGATGTATTGATCTGGTCGCTGCTTCAACCGGCGAGATGAGTAAACGCTATGCTTTGTCTATGTCGATCGCGACGACCAAGGCAAGGGTACCTTGGCGCACCGCCGGAAAAAGTCCTTCTGGTGGATAAAAAGGTCATCGCCAGCAACGGAGCAGATCTGGACTAACCGGGCTTCGCGCCGGGCAGATGCGCCCGGCGCCGCGGACATGCTTAAATCGCCATGCTGCCTGACACCTCAATACGTTGCGCATTCACCCAGCGGTTCTCCTCAGACAGAAGGCTGGCAATCATTGGTCCGATATCCTCGGGCAAACCCGGCCGCCCCAACGCCGTCATGTCCGAAACCGCTTTATTGACTGCAGGGTTGTCGCGCACCATACAGCCGCTGAAATCGGTTTGGATGGGTCCTCTAGCGCCACGACATTGACGCGGATACGCCGCGGTCCGAGCTCCTTGGCCAGATAGAGCGTCATGATCTCAACGGCCCCTTCATGGCCCCGTAGGCGCAACTACCAGGATAAATGATGCGGGTCAGCCCGGATGAAATATTGACAATGCTGCCCCCATCTCGGATCAGAGGTAATAAGCGTTGCGTGAGAAAAAATACCCCTTTGACATGCACTCGATACAGGGCATCCAACTCGTCTTCGGTCGTTAGCGCAATACTGTTATGATGCGAAATGCCCGCGTTGTTGACCAGATAATCGACATGCGTCGCCTGCAACGATGCGAGCGCGTCTTTGACCCGTTCAACAAATGCCGCAAACGTCCTCGTGTCGCCGGTATCCAGCGCTAAGGCAACAACGCGCCCCCGGCGTGTTCAATAAGCGCTTGCAGCTCCATATCCTCAGCGTAGTGAGAATGATAGGTAAACACATAATATCGACTTCGCTCATGGCCGGCAACAAGCGATCCATCAATGTCCTGCCCACCTCGGTTAACACCACCGTGCGCGTATTGAGGTGAAACAGGCGGACGCCCAGCTGTTGCTCTGCCCGCCGCACCGCATCACTGAGCCGTGAGGCATTACTGCCCGCGACGCGCGCTGCCGAGCGGAATCCACCCGCTTTGGCCACCGCCGCCACGGCGTGAAGCAGTCCTAAATCGAGCCGCATTGTCCGTCACCTCGTACAGCCTGTCACCATTTAGCTGGATAGTCGCACAGTTAAGGTAACATCACAATCCTCCGGTCACTATCTCAGGAGGTATGCCATGTTTGAATCCGCTCTCACCTATCGCTTGGGCGACCGTCAAATTAGCCGCATGGGTTACGGCACAATGCAATTGTCCGGTCCAGGGGTTTATGGCCCACCGCCGAATATTCTGCTCATTCCCGGCACCTCATCCCCCCACCACTTATAAGGGAGAATATGGCGAGCCTCCAGCTTACGCTCCCCGCGGATGCGCTTGCCAAGCTTAATGCTATTGCCGCGCCTTCTGTCTGATATGGCGCACCAGCTGAACTATTTGCCGGTTTGCTCCTACCATTAACGGAAATCAATCTGGCCCGGAAAAACCGGGCCAGACACTGCGCCGTTGTCGTCGAATACGCTTGCTGAGGAAAGCCGCTTTTTTCATTTTTCTGACGTCCCCTTTCTCTATTCTTATGCGTTCCTTCATATACCACGCGACGGTATTGCCGGAAATGGACAGTTGTGAGGCTAGTTTACGGCATGAAGGCAATGCCTTATCGGGCAGAAAGATCCCCGTTAGGATGGCAGTAATCAATTTTTCCCTTAGCTGCTCCTGGAGGCTGCAGTTTACCACGAAATCGACATGGATACTGGGTGTTGTCATACCTCTGCCTCGTTTTCGCCTGATTATAGTGACGATATCGTTAACGGCAACGCGATGGATTTGCGGCCGATATCAGAATACAGCGCCGCGGGGACACATTCTCAAACCGGGCCACCGCCCTGCCCCGTGTAAACTCAAGATGGTGGGATGAGGTATGTTCGCAGGCTCATGCCGCAAATGTCCCGAGGCATGCCGGACTACCTCTCTACTTTACAAACGGCCTCGTTGAGATGAGTAGGGACAGTTGGCCAGCAGTGGTGAGCCCCCCGTATCCGGCATTCTGACACTTGCACAGTGGCGCGCCGGGCGCGTGGTCAATGTCAGCACGCTGTAAATACGGTCAATCGATGCGATGCAAAGTGTTCTTCTAATGATGCAGAGGACAGTTGCCACCACCTCAGGGCTGTCCAGATAATCCCTTGATTTATTATTCACAATTAAATCAGTGAATAAAATCCTTTATTGAAATAACATAAACCTCTCTCAAATGGGAAAAGCGTAATTTAAATTATTTTTGTTTTAACTAAATAATTCTTTTATGATGCAAATCATCTGCACGTTATCCAATGACGCGCCAAGCGCCAATGAGACATTTTCCCTATTCTCTTGGCACCACAGCGGTATTGTCAAAACAGGGTTGAGATAATCTTATTCACACCTAATAAAAAGCATTGTCACGATAAATGTTTGTCATAGGAGGAAAGTCACTTTGGAAATCATCACAACAAAATTAACCAACGGCATCGCTGTGACTTTGCGTAAAGCGGCGGGGCAAGACCCGAAACCGATCATCATTCTTTGTCACGGGTTTTGCGGTATTCAGCCTATTTTAGTACCCGTCTTTGCCGAAGCATTTACCCAAGCGGGATTTACCACTCTCACCTTTGATTACCGCGGCTTCGGCGACAGCGCAGGAGAACGCGGACGGTTAGTGCCGGCAATGCAGATAGAAGATATATTAACGGTTATCGCCTGGGCTAAACGACAGCCTGATGTTGATGCGACGCGTCTCGGCCTTTGGGGAACGTCATTTGGCGGCTGTCATGTCTTTGGCGCGGCGGCAGATAACCCTGACATCAAATGCATTATCAGTCAGTTGGCCTTTGCAGACGGGGAAAAGATCGTCACCGGTAAGATGAAAAAAGCAGAAAAAGCCGCCTTTCTCGCCACACTCGATAAGATGGCGGAAAAGCAACGTCTCACGGGCAAAGAGATGTTCGTCGGCATAACGCGCGTGTTAAGTGACGATGAATCAAAAGCGTTTTTTGAGCATCACAAAACGCACTTTCCGGCAATGGACATCAAGATACCCTTTCTGACCGTTCGCGAGACGTTGCATTATAAACCAAAAGACAATGCAGCCAAGGTGACGTGCCCGACCCTGATTATACTGGCAGAAAAAGATAATGTCAATCCGCCTGAACACGGAATTGAATTATATAATTCGCTACGCTCTCGAACCAAGCAGCTTTATATCGAACCTGATGCCCGTCATTATGATATCTACAGCGGCGATTACTTTGTTAACATCATCGCTGCGCAGACCGCCTGGTTCAAACAGCATCTTTAGAGGCTGTTTACGGCAGTCAGAAAATCAATACGCATTCTTGATAACACAATAGGCAGGCTGCAGATGAGAGGATGCGCGATTTGATTTGACGGGCTTTCGCGTGGAAAGTAATGATCGGTGGTGATAACACCACCGTTGAGGCCAAAGACAGTAACGCCCCATCCCGACAAGCACCACGGGCGCCCTGGCGTAATGTTCTGAGCGATAGCCCCACCGCAAAACGCTGCCTGGCCCGAGGATATTCTCTATTCAACGGGAATGTGACTTGCCTAGCAGACGTCAAGTTTGCTATGGCGAAGAAATCACGATGGCTTAAGTAAGGATAAGCCCCAAGCCCGCCTCTCAACCCATGTCATTGGCCAAGCGCTAATGATACAGCCTGTCCACTCATTTAACATCATGATGGAAAAATCTTAAGACCCTTTTTAGGTAACAAGCATGAGTCAAAACCCAGTGTTACCTTCATCTCTTTACGGCATAAATGAGTTTGTGGGCGAGATGAGCTCTACAGCGCTTCGTCTGTACCCACCCCCTCTCTTTGCCGAAATGGTAAAGAATGTACAAAAGAATCAAGAAATTTATCATCCGCCTATTACCCAGGAAAGAAACAAAGAAATTTATTATTACATCTCAGATTATTTATTCATTGGGTGCTTTACTCACTTTAGACTGCATGTAAGGTTTATGAGAATTAATGAGTAAATGATATTTCCCAATGGGTATTATTGAAGTGGCATGCAGGATATGCTATTGATTCTATTAACCTATTATAAAATGAATACAATAATAATATACAAGAGTACTTCCGGAGCTCGAAATGGATTGTATTAATAAACAAGATCTCATGTTTATCCTCGATAAGGGGGTAATATTCATTCCAGAAAAACGACGATTAATCTCAAATGGAGGAAGGTCAATTGAGTTGTCAGAAAACAGTTATCGATTTCTGCTGCTACTGCTTGAGGGAGAGACAGACAAACAAAATCTGATCAACCAGGTGCGGGCAGAACAACGAGGCTCTTCTAGCAAAAGTAGTTATTAGGGACAACTGTATTTGCTACATAGGGCATTCAACCTGGTTGGCTTGCCTAATTCGCTAATCAAAAAGATTTCTTGTAAAGGCGTAAAATATGTTGGTCACGTCACAGCGAAGTCTTTCAATAATCGGGGCTTTGTTGAATAAATATAACTTTTAGGTGATCGTCTGCTCAAATCACTCCGTCATTTCAACATCTGCACTCCATGGCAAAGCAAAAGTTTAAAATAACCAACTGGTCCACTTACAACAAAGCTCTCAAGCAGCACGGGGCTCTGACGATATGGCTGGATGAGTCGGCAATTGTTGCATGACGGAAAAAACAACGCCTGAACGGCGTGGCCGGCCGCTTCACTACGCAGATATGGCTATCACCACTCTTCTGATGATGTAAACGCGTGTTTGGCCTTTCGTTAAGGGCTTTACAGGGCTTCGTTGACGCCATTTTTAAACTGATGTGCTGCCGCTAAGATGCCCAGACTACTCGCTGCTCAGCAAGCGAGCAAAGACAGTTAAGATCAGCATAAAAACGCCGACCCGTGGTGAAATCTCACCTCTAGTCATTGACGGAACCGGCCTGAAGGTCTTTGGCGAAGGCGAATGGAAAGTCCGACAGTATGGTGCCGACAGACGGAGGGTGTGGCGTAAGCTGCATATAGCCACAGACAGTGTAACGCATGAGATTATCTGTGCTGACTTATCGCTCAGCGGTACGACGGATGCTCAGGCCCTACCAGCTCTGATAAACCAGACCCAGCGGAAAATCAGGGAAGTGTTGGCTGATGGCGCTTACGATACCCGCTACTGTCATGATGCTCTGCTGAAGAAGAAAATAAGGCCTCTTATTCCTCCACGAGGTGGGGTGCAATATTGGCCAGACCGATACCATGAGCGTAACTACGCCGTTGCGAATCAGCGTCTAAGCGGCAGTAACGATGTATGGAAAAAGCAAGTGGGCTATCATCGACGTTCAGTGGCTGAAACAGCTATATTCCGGTTCAAAACGCTTATGGGCGATCATCTAAGTCTGCGTGACTATGATGCGCAGGTAGGTGAGGCAATGGCGATGGTCAAAGCGCTTAACAAAATGACGCTGTTAGGAAATGCCGAACAGCATCCGGATCGCATAACAATCGATCTGCTAGGGGGGAGTAGTCACAAGTTCTTATTTATTCAACAAAGCCAAGAATCGGTGGTCAGTAAGTTGACTGACCACTCTCTGCCGCCCCCCCTCACGTGCGAAGAAAAGGAAAAAAATATACCAGCACCAGGCCTCTGTCACCCGCTCACACAAAACCAACCACCAAATTAGCCAAACAACTTAAAACGGCGATGTGTGACTGGTACCAATGCCGTAGCTGAGATATTTTTGTTTCTCTCCTGGCCGTTCTGGCGATGTGCTGGCTGACGACACTCATTTTTACTTTTTTTCCTACTTGATAAATAATGATGCAACTTTGAGAAAATCTGAGGCCGCAATGAGGACAACTAAGCATTATCACGATAGAAATGATGGCCTCAGCCGAGATGAGGTTACGAAAGATTACTACAGGTAACCGTCCGTCAGGCTATAGCTGGCGGGTAACATTCAAGGTTGTCACACGGAATCAGCTTGCTATTAAGGAAGCGATTACCTTTTTTAAAGCTATATTGAAAAAAGATGGAACAGAAAATGTTGTCAGCAACGAAGGAAAAAAGTACTAACCGGTTTCACTGCACGCTATCGTTAGTTTATCAAAGATCAACGCGGCGTCACCACCATCGAATATGCTATGCTTGGGGTAGGGATGGCAGTATTGATTGTGGCGTTAGTTAGAAGCATATACTAGAGTTATTATCAAATTTGGTGTATGGCGATCAGGCTACGTTCTGCTCTGATGCTTCGTGAATCTGTTCTCCATCCTGAAATTGGACGTTGTTTACCACCAGGGTCAGCAGGTCAAATCCTCTTAGCCGGTTCCAGCTTTTCTGAGCAGACTGGAGCAGCTTAAATACCATTGACAGGGTGGTTTCTCTCGAACCACACTTTTTTACGCGTCTGCTTCGTAGCCTCACAGTCGCAAAAGCCGATTCAATCGGCTTTGTCGTTCTTATTGATGCCCAGTGCTCTGACGGGAAGTCGTAGAATGCCAGCAGTTCTTCTCGATCTTTCTCCAGCTTCTTCATCGCTGCAGGATACTTCGCTGAAAACCTTGCCAACAAAACATCAAAAGCGTCATTAGCGGCATCGCGGCTTTCTGCTAGCCAGATCTCCCGAAGCTCAGCCTTAACTTTCGGTTGCATGGCTTTGGGGAGTGAAGCTAACACATTAGCCGTTTTGTGCACCCAACAGCGTTGGTACTGCGTGTCTGGGAATATCTTTGCCATTGCATTCCAAAAACCAAGGGCACCGTCTCCCGTAGCCAGCTTGGGAGATACGGTTAGGCCACCTGCTTGCAAGCCATTGAGAAGTTCGGCCCAGTTTGCTTCTGATTCTCGATAACCCTCTTCGACCGCAACCAGCTCCTGACGTCCATGCTCAGTGACGCCGATACTGACCAGTAGGCAAAGGCGATCATCTTGCCTGACATGGCTGTATATGCCATCAGCCCAGAAATAAACGTAGCGCGTATCGCTTAAATCACGCAGGCACCATTGCCTGTGCACTTCAAGCCATTGCTGTTTCAGTCTGCTGATGGTACTCGCGGAGAGGCCATGGACTTTTTCACCGAGTAGCGCCCCCAGGGCTTCATGAAAATCACCGGTGGATATGCCTCACAGATACAGCCATGGCAGCAACGCGCTGTTGAACGCTGTGGCAAATAACCGTTACGGACGACGGCATGACGCCCATCGTCAAGACGGCGTTCAGCATGGCTTCGAGCTCAGCCTCAACGACGGCGGCCATCAGTTGTCTGGCACCATGACGGATGAGTTCATGTAAGGGCTCACCGGTAATATCTGGTTCTGCGGAGACACCTGTAGGGTAGACTTTTTCATGGCGTATCATCTCTCTGTTGTTGAAATCATCCACGGAATCAATCAGCAGGATACGCCACCCTCTCCGAAACCTCATACACCAGAAATGAGCATAACTCCGTGCCGGATTTACGCAGTACCGTATCGGTGGCGCTCAGCTTGATGGATGCACACATGCAAAAAAACCAGATAGCCAGAATCGGCACAGTGCCGGTAATCAGCCCATTAGTGAAAGAACCAAAGTAGGCGCCGGCGCCTGGCGAAAATGTATGGCACAGGGCCCCGAGGAACAGCGGAATGAGCATCATACTGCCTGGAATTTTATCGATAGCGCGTTTAATTTGCATTTTGCTGCCACCTTATCTCAAAGACCGCCCTGAGGCGCTAGGGCCAGTCGCTGGCCGGGTCCCCCGGGTACGGGGGAAATGTAGGCATAAACTAGCAGCAAATACGGGGTCAAACAGTGATCGTCTGAAAAATTAAAATGATTCTTCCCTTTTTAAAACACGTAATTTTAATAGAAACGCGAGGCGGCGCACACGCTTGGCGCTATCCTGTGACAACGGCCTATGACCGCCCGGTCGGAGCGACATATTCGCTAATGGGCGGCTTCTGTGGGGCCACACCGCACTGCATGGGAAGGCGCATCGTCGTGGGATAGTAAAAGCAACCGCGCCGTTCGGCGCAAAGCCCGGCGCGCGAGCAACCTGAGGGTCGCGAAAACGCCGGCATGCGAGCGTGACCCCCTGGAGGGGCTGGTTATTGACCGTAATAGGCGTCTTTGCCGTGCTTGCGCAAATAGTATTTCACCAGCAGGCTGCGCTGTATCGCCGGCAGCTCCGGACTGAGCTGGCGAGAAAAAATCCCCATGTAGGCGATTTCTTCCAACACCACGGCATTGTGCACCGCATTCGCCGCATCACTGCCCCAAGCGAAAGGTCCGTGGGCATTAACCAGCACTGCCGGCACCGCCGCCGGATCGAGTTCCCGATGTCGAAAGGTCTCCACAATAACCTGACCGGTTTCCCATTCGTAACGTCCGTTGATTTCGGCTTCGGTCATCGGACAGGTACAGGGGACCGCGCCATAGAAATAGTCGGCATGCGTCGTGCCCCAGGCGGGAATATCCCGCCCCGCCTGCACCCAGATGGTGGCATGACGGGAATGGGTGTGGACAATACCGCCCAGCGCCTCGAACGCCAGATAAAGGGCACGATGGGTGTCGCTATCGGATGAAGGTTTCTGCCAGCCTTCCACCCGCCGGCCGCTCGCCATATAGTCGACGCCGGACGGTTTAATAACCATCAGGCCGTTTTCCCGATCGACTGCGCTGACATTACCCCAGATAAAGGTAACCAGCTGATGCTGCGGCAGCGCCAGATTCGCTTCCAACACCTGTTGTTTCAGACTGTTTAGCATGGTGTTCTCCTTATCCCAAGATAAGACTATTATCCGGTCCGGCGTGCGGGTCCGGTATGGGTAAACCGGCTGAAGATCGAGCGTGGTTCTGCTATTGGGACGCTGGGAAACGTGTCAGCCAGAAATCAGAAGGAAAATTTCGGATTATTTAACCTTTGAAAAACATGTAAATAATTGATTATTTACAGATTTTTTTAAGCGCTAAATATTGCGAATAAGTCTATAATTATTTCAAGGTAATTCAATATAACAGCTGGAAATGAAGAACGTGATGATGAGCTCAACCTCTAAACGCATGGCCGCCGCGGCGCTGGCGGCTATCGGCGGCTCGGTCCTGACCCACAGTAGTAGTCTTGGTACTATCGGCGGCGGCGCCGTCGGCGGGATTATTGGCCATCAGGTGGATTGATGCCCGTTGTCCGTTACGCTTGCCGCCGCCACACCGTCATCTAACGCGGTTTGGCGGTAATGGTCCCTTTAACCGCCCGCCAGCTTGACCTTCAGACCCCTCGCTTCTAAAAGCTGTTTTAACATATCGCGTTTATCGCCCTGAATCTCAATAACGCCGTCTTTCACTGCCCCGCCGGTGCCGCATTTCTTTTTCAGCTCGCTGGCAAGCGACTGTAACGCCGCGTCATCCCAATCGAGGCCGGTAATCAGACACACGCCTTTGCCTTTTCGACCGCTGGTTTGCCTCTGCAGGCGCACAATGCCGTCTCCTGACGCTCGCAGCGCGGGCATCTCGTCCGCTTTTATGCGCCCGCCGCCGGTGGAATACACCAGTCAGTTTGCATCAGACATCGGCGCCTCCGGGTTGCAGTTCCTGCAAAATCGCCGCCAGGGTGGCAGCGGGATCGGCGGCCTGGGTAATAGGACGTCCGATCACCATATAGTCCACGCCCACCTGCTGCGCCTGCAGCGGCGTCATCACCCGGCGTTGGTCCCCCGCGTCGCTGCCGGTGGGGCGGATCCCCGGCGTCACCAGCGCGAAACCCGCGCCGCAGTCGGTTTTCAGCCGCGCGGCTTCCCAGGCGGAACACACCACGCCATCCAGGCCGCACGCTTGCGCCAGTATGGCAAGACGCACGGCGTGGTCAGAAGCGCTGCCGGCAATACCTATCCCCCGCAGATCCTCATCATTCATACTGGTGAGCACCGTGACGGCGATGAGCACGGGCGCGTCAGCCCCGAACGGCACTAGCGCTTCCCGCGCCGCCGCCATCATGCGTTCACCGCCGCTGGCGTGTACATTGACCATCCATACCCCCAGTTCCGCCGCCGCGCTGACCGCTTTGGCCACCGTATTGGGGATATCGTGGAATTTCAGGTCTAGAAAAACCTCGAAACCGCGCTGCTGCAGGTCGCGCACCAGCGCCGGTCCCGCTTGGGTAAACATTTCTTTGCCGATTTTTAGCCGGCATTGGGACGGCGCCACACGGTCGGCAAACGCCAACGCCTGGCGGGCATCGGCATAATCCAGCGCCACAATCACCGGCGAGCCCGCCTGTTGCGGGGATAAAGAAGAAGAGGAAGATAAAATCGTGCGCGTCATGAAACATCTCTGGTTGGCGGTCCGCTAGCGCAGGCCCGTTAGCATCAGGCCATTTTACCCGCCGGCGGCGCAAAAGCCCAGCCCTGGCGGCGCCTGTTTACCGGGATTATTGGCCGTCCAGACCGCGTATGGGCTTGACCGAGGCCCAGGATTTACACGACGGGCAATGCCAATACAGGCTGTGGGAGGTGAAACCGCATTTCTGGCAGCGGTAGCGAGGTTTGGTGTGGATCTGTTCGCCGACCATATCGCGCAGCGTCTGCAGACTCTCTTTGGCGCGACCGTCTTCCGCCTCGCTGAGGTGAAAATTCATCAGCCGGTGAAACATGCGCATCGTCGGATGCTGGCGCAATTGCTGGTTGATATAGCCATGCGCCACCTCTGGCCCCTGTTCGCGCTCAATAATATCGGTCAACAGCAGTTCCGCCGCCGAGCCGGTGTCTTCTTCCACGCAGCGTTTAAGAAATTCCGCCCATTGGGCGGGTTGATTCAACTCCTGATAACATTCCTGCAGCATCGGCAGCGTTTCGCTGACCATTTCGCGATCCTGATCCAACACCCGCGTCAGTTCGCCGACCGCGCCCGCATAATCTTGCTGCGCCATGTAGATTCTAGCGCGCATGATGGACACCCGCGCGCTGTTTTTGTCCGCGGCCGCCCCTTTTTTCAGCAGCGCGACAGCGCGATCCATATCGTCACTGCCCATCACCTGGAGGGCCAGCTCGCAGTAAAAATGGGCTATTTCCACCCGGTGCTGCTCTTTGCCGAGCTTGACCAGTTTTTCCGCGACGTCTATCGCCTTCGACCATTCGCTGGTCGCCTGATGGATCTGCAACAGCAGACTCAATGCGCCCACCCGGAAATCATCTTCGTTCACCAACTGGCTAAACATATCTTCAGAGCGATCGTAAAAACCGGCCGCCATATAATCGCGGCCCAGTTGCTGGATGGCCAGCAACCGCTGTTCAAAGGTTAACGACGTGCTCTCCATCAATGCCTGGTGAATGCGGATGGCGCGATCGACTTCGCCGCGGGAACGGAACAAATTACCCAGAGTCAGGTGCGCCTCAAAGGCGTTGCTGTCCTCCTTCAACATATCGAGGAACAGGTCCACCGCCTTATCCTGCTGGTTGGACAGCAGGAAATTCACCCCGGCGACGTACTCCCGGGAAAGACGATTAGCTTCCTGCTGTTTATCCTGCTGCGCGCTCCTGCGCCCCATATACCAGCCATAGGCGGCGGCCACGGGCAGCAACAGAAACAGCAGTTCTAACATAATACGTTATTCCTTAGGCGCAACGGCAGGTACCCCGGCGGGCGCTTTGGTCGTCGTTTTCAGCGGCGCAAGCTGCTGTTCCAAGCGTTTCACCTTGCGTTCGGCCCGCATCAGCGCCACGCGCGTGCGCAGCCAGAACAAGCCACAGATGACCCAGCCGATGACGAAGCCGGCAGAGAACAACGAGGTGAGTAAGGTCGACACACGAAATTGACTCTGCGCCAGAAGGTAGTTGAAGGTCACCACCTGATCGTTGTGCGCGCCAAAGGTAACGGAGATGATAAAAATCACCAGCACCAGCAAAATTATCAGAATATATTTCACATGATTTCCTGCAAGCCGTGTTAGTCGTATGTTCAGACGTTTAGCTCATCTGACACAGTTAAATTACCATTTCCCCGGTAATGAAGGAAATTTTCCCCTGCGATAAACCATACTGCCTTCCGGCGGCGCGCTTCGTCGCGGCGGCGATACCTGCGCACGCTGAATAATTACTATAGGGCCGCCGCAGGGAAAACCCAACCGCCGGCGGTGCTTTTCTCTTTGCTGGTCAAACGCAAGGAACGCTTGGCCCCTCAACCGCGAGAGCGGATATCCGGCGCTTCTTCCGGCGTCGGTGTCAGTGCGCCTATCCAGCGCTGCACCAGCCAGCAGCCAAGGGTTATCACCAACCAACTGACGGCAACGCCCATGACCACATCCCACGGCCAGTGCATACCGAGCGCCATGCGGCTGACCATCAAGCCGCTGGCCCAAACCATCAGCACCACGGTGGAGACCCTGTGCAGACGCGGCCAGAGCAATCCCACGGCCAGTAACGCCCAACTGGCGGCGAAAATTGTGTGGCCCGAGGGAAACGAAAAACCGGTTTCAGCCCGCCAATGCTTCTGCAGCCAGGGCGGAATCACCTGCTGCTCTTTCAGTTCCCGCGCCACCGCCGCACTGCGCGCTTTGCGCGGCATCGCGTAAAACGCCCTATCGTCGATCGCATAATGCTTTTCCAACCACACCACGTAGGGCCTGGGTTCCTGCACCCGTTCTTTGATGAACGATTTCATGCCTTGGCCGATAAGTAACGTCGCGGTCAATATCGCCGCCAGCACCAGAGCCGGCTTGAGACGATAACGCAAGCACCAGAGAAACCAGCTTATCAGCAGTGCGCTAGTCAGGGTGCTCCACGGCGAGGTGACGGTTTGTGTCAGCCAGTACCACCCTTTTAGCCAGCGATAATCATTTTCCGGCTGCCACTGCCAGCCGCTGGCCCAGAGCAGTAGCGGCAAGACCATCAGCAGCAGCGCGCCCATGCCGGTGCGTTTTGCAATTTCAACCATTTAACTTCCCTTATCCGGATAGCCGTCAGGGTGCGCGACGGCCGCAAGCAAGCTTAACAGAAAGTGCCTTAAACAATGGCAGACGGCGTGTTGGTTGCACATTTTGTCGCCAGTTGACCGCAAAACATCCCGTCATAGGGTAAATTTATGGCAAAATAGCATCCAGAGAGGATTCCGATCGGCGCGCCTTCATGTGCTGGTGCTGGTCAAACGGCGCGCCAAGCAGTAGGATGCGCGTCATTCTTAGGTTTTGGAGAGCAACATGCAGCTTAAACGTGTGGCAGAAGCCAAACTGCCGACACCCTGGGATGATTTCCTGATGGTGGGATTCGAGGAAATCGCCACCGGGCACGACCATCTGGCGCTGGTGTACGGCGATATCACCGGGCCGGCGCCGGTGCTGGCGCGTGTCCATTCCGAATGCCTCACTGGCGATGCTCTGTTCAGCCTGCGCTGCGATTGCGGCTTTCAACTGGAGGCGGCGCTCAGCCACATCGCCGAAGAAGGCCGCGGTATTTTGCTCTACCATCGTCAGGAAGGCCGTAATATCGGCCTGTTGAACAAGATTCGCGCCTACGCCCTGCAGGACAAAGGCGCCGATACGGTCGAGGCCAACCATCAGCTGGGCTTTGCCGCCGACGAGCGGGATTTCACCCTGTGCGCCGATATGTTCAAACTGCTGGGCGTTGAAACGGTACGTCTGTTGACCAACAATCCCAAAAAGGTCGAGATTTTGACCGAGGCAGGCATCCATATCAGCGAGCGGGTGCCGCTAATAGTGGGCCGCAACCCCAAAAACGCCCGCTATCTAGATACCAAGGCCGCCAAAATGGGGCATTTGCTTAACGGCCCCGCCGAATAAGTGCCGGTCGGATCATTGCTCCCCCTGCGCGGCCAGGCTGTATGAGGTCCTGTCGGCGCGGCCCCGCCCGTTTCGACAGTTCGTCCTCTTATATCGGTTCAGCCATCCGGCGGCCCGGGTTACCCGGGATCATCACCGCACCCGGCGCCCGACGTCAGGCCGGATCCCCCACCGGTTCATTTAGCATATTGCGAATGACATAGTGCAAGATGCCGTCGTGACGGTAATAGGTCAGCTCATTGCCTGTATCGATACGGCACAGCGCATCGATAGTGCAGCTGTGGCCTTCGGTCCAGGTAAAAATCACCGGCACGTCGCAGCCGGGTTTCAGCGCCGCCAGATCGGGTATGTCAATTGTCTCATCGCCGCTTAAGCCTAACGTCTTGCGGGTTTCGCCGTGCGGGAATTCCAGCAGCAGGATGCCCATGCCGATAAGATTGGAGCGGTGGATGCGCTCAAAGCTCTCGGCAATCACCACCCGGATACCCAAAAGTCTCGGTCCCTTCGCCGCCCAATCGCGGCTGGAGCCGGAGCCGTATTCTTTACCGGCGATAATCGCCAACGGCACCTGCTGGGCGGCATAACGCATGGCGGTGTCGTAAATTGCCAGCGCTTCACCGGAAGGGACATGGCAGGTATAGCCCCCTTCAATATCGGGTACCATTTCATTGCGAATACGGATATTGGCGAAAGTACTGCGCATCATCACTTCGTGATTGCCGCGCCGTGACCCGTAGGAGTTAAAATCTTCTGTGCTCACGCCATACTGGTGCAAATAACGCCCCGCGGGGCTGTCTACATTGATATTGCCCGCAGGCGAGATGTGGTCGGTCGTCACCGAATCCCCCAGCATGACCAGGATGCGCGCCCCGTGGATATTTTCCACCAGTTTCGGTTGATGCAGCATATCCTCGAAAAACGGCGTCAGGCGGATATTGGTCGAATCTGGTTGCCAATGGTAGGTCGGGTCGCGATTGACCGCGATAGAACGCCAATCGCGGTTGCCGGTGAACACTTCCCCTTATTCTTTGTGAAACATATCGCTATTGACCAGCGTCACCACGTCGGCAATTTCTTCCGAGGTGGGCCAGATGTCACGCAAATAAACCGGCTTGCCATCGGTTCCGCTGCCCAGCGGATCCTCGCTGACATTGATTAGCATATTGCCCGCCATCGCATAGCCACTACCAGCGGCGGCGAGTACAGCCAGTTGGTTTTCACCAGCGGATGGATGCGCCCCTCGAAATTGCGGTTGCCGGACAAGACAGCGCCGACGGTGAGATCGCCAGCCTTGATGGCCGCCTCGATACTGGGTTTGAGCGGGCCGGAGTTGCCAATACAGGTGGTACAGCCGTAGCCCACCAGATTAAAGCCCAACTGGTTAAGGTACAGCGTCAAACCGGCCGCGGCAAGGTAATCGGTCACCACTTTAGAGCCCGGCGCTAGCGAGGTTTTTACCCAGGGTTTGGTACGCAAACCCTTATCGACCGTGTTACACGCCAGTAGCCCGGCGGCCATCAGAATGTTGGCGTTGGACGTATTGGTACAGGAAGTAATGGCAGCGATAACCACCGCGCCCTGATCCAGACGGTAGGTTTCACCGTCCAGCTCGAACGGCTGCGCAACTGGTTCGGCGCGTTTACCCAACGCCAGCTCATCAGTGGCTTTAAACGCCCCCGGCACGGCCGGCAGCGCCATCCGATCCTGAGGGAGACGCGGGCCAGCGAGGCTTGCCACAACGCTTTCCATATCAAGCTCTAGGGTGCTGGTAAACACCGGCTCCTCGCTGCGTCCGGTCAGACGCAAATAGTCGAGGGTAATGGCGTCCACCGGAAAAAAACCGCAGGTCGCGCCATATTCCGGCGCCATGTTGGCAATCGTCGCCCGAGCCGCCAGCTGCAGTTTATCCAGCCCGTCGCCGTAAAATTCGACGAACTTGCCAACCACGCCGTGCGCCCGCAGCATTTGCGTGACGGTCAGCACCAAATAGGTCGCGGTGATGCCTTCGTTAAGCTTACCCGTCAATTTAAAACTTACTACGTCCGGGATCAGCATCGACACCGGTTGGCCGAGCATGGCTGCCTCCGCTTCTATCCCGCCGACGCCCCAGCCCAATACCCCCAGTCCGTTGACCATCGTGGTGTGGGAGTCGGTGCCGACCAGCGTATCCGGATAGGCGATTTATTGTCCGCCCTGCTCTTCGTTCCAGACGGTCTTGGCAAGGTATTCAGATTGACTTGATGACAGATGCCGTTCTCCGGCGGCACCACGCGGAAACGGCTGAATGCGTTTTGCCCCCAGCGCAGAAAAGTGTAACGTTCCCGATTGCGCGACATTTCCAGATGATTGTTTTCAGCATATGCATCCTCGTTGCCATAGGCGGCCAGATCGACTACCGCCGGCACCCCTGTGAAGTCCTGCATTAATACCCGGGCGGGACGATAGGCGATTTCCCCCTCCGCATGGGCGGTTTTCAGCCAGCCCGCGACGTCGCGCAGGTGCGCCTCGGTGACGATAACGTCATCTTGATGGAGCAGAAGATTTTCCAGCAGCACTTTCATGGATTTGGGCAGCTTCTCCACTGGCCCCAAATGTTCTGCCGCCAGCGCCAGACTGAAGAAATGGTAGGTTTTATGGTGTGCGGTGAACATATCCCTGCTTGCTTCTTTAATTGATGACGACATAACTCCTCCCAAAAAAATCATTATTGTCATAACCCTATTCGGGTTGAGGTAATCATTTAAAGATAGTACAAACAAATGGCAACGTTTTCATAATATAGGTGGATTATTACTGCGATTGGCAAAACTCTACATACAGCGGCGGCATGGCCTGGGACGCGCCTGTACGCTCGCCGCCCTTGATTGCGGCCGCAGCGGCAGTCGCCCGTCAGCACCTGCAACCGCGATGTCGATCCGTCCGTTTGCTCAACAGCGGCAGCGACAGCGACAGGGGCCACGATAGGCCACGTTCGCGGCTGCCGTAGCGCCACTCTGAGAGACAGCTACGGTAGCGGCAAAGAGAAGGGAATCATGCGCGGCCGCCGGTATAACCCCCAACAGGGCAGTCAGTGCGGGTTAGCTGCACGCCAAAGTGGCAAGTCGGCGCCGCGGCGGCCAGCGCCGGGCGTTGCGAACGGAAGCCGCTTACGGGGGACGGTTACTTCAAGGGCAGCTTGATGTCCTTGAACATCGCTTCGATATCATCATTGGAGCGCAGCGCCACCGCCATATCGACCACATCGCGGGTCAGGTGCGGGGCAAAGCGATGGATAAAATCATACATATAGCTACGCAGGAAGGTGCTGCGACGAAAACCAATTTTAGTGGTGCTCTGGGCAAACAGATCGTCGGCATTGATTTTGACCAAATCCGGATCCGCCTCGCTATTGACCGCCATGTTGGCGATAACGCCAACCCCCAGTCCCATGCGCACATAGGTTTTTATGACATCCGCATCGGTGGCGGTAAACACGATGCGCGGCGTCAGGCCGGCGCGGTTGAAGGCGGTATCCAGCTCGGAGCGGCCGGTAAAACCAAAGGTATACGTCACCAGCGGAAACACCGCCAACTCCTCTATAGACAGCGATGTCTTGCCGGCGAGCGGGTGGTCCGGCAACACCACGACGGCCCGATTCCAATCATAACAGGGCAGCATCACCAGATCGTCATACAGATGCAAAGCCTCGGTAGCGATGGCGAAATCCGCCGTCCCCTTTGACACCGCTTCGGCGATTTGGGTAGGCGAGCCTTGATGCATATGCAGTGAAACCCGTGGATAGCGCGTGATAAACCCTTTAATCACCTCCGGCAACGCATAGCACGCCTGTGTATGGGTGGTCGCCACGTACAGCGACCCTCTATCAGGATAAGTATGTTCCCCTGCGACCGCCTTGATGGCATCGACCTTGGACAGCACCTCGCGTGCTATGCGGATGATTTCCTGGCCCGCCGGTGTGACCTTGGTCAGATGCTTGCCGCTGCGGGCAAAAATCTGCACGCCCAATTCATCCTCCAGCATCCGCACCTGCTTACTGATGCCGGGCTGAGAGGTGTAAAGCCCCTCGGCGGTGGAGGAGACATTCAGGTTGTGGTTAACCACTTCCACAATATAACGAAGTTGCTGCAATTTCATTGGCTTGTCCTGACGAATACCGTGAACCTGACGCACGGCGATAGGCCGCCGGGCCGGGGACGAACCAGGTTCTGCGAAAGCGCTTAAAAGCGTTGGTTATGACTAATACTATTTAATCATAAAAAAACACTTAATATCACTTAATTATCAATTAAAAAAAGCCAACCGCGAGGTTGGCTCTGTGACGCTGGCGGCTTTTACTTTTTCGTCACCTGCCATTCGCCATCAATGTAGAAAGCGGTCCAGCCGGTGGCCTTGCCGTCTTTTTCCGATGAGACATATTGTTGCTTGGTTTTACGGCTAAAGCGCACTAACGTACTATCGCCTTCGTCATCCTTGACGGGCGCGTCGGCCAGATAGCGCAGATTTTCCGGCAGGCGATCGCGGAAGCGGGCCAACTCGGCCACCAGCGGCGCGCGGGTCTCGCGGGATTTCGGGAACGTGTTGGCGGCCAGAAATACCCCCGCCGCACCGTCGCGCAGGACAAAATAAGCATCCGACTTCTCGCACAGCAGCTCGGGCAGTGGCACCGGATCTTCCTTCGGCGGCGCCACATCGCCATTGCGCAGGATTTTGCGGGTGTTCTTGCAGTCGTCGTTGGTGCAGGCCATGTATTTGCCAAAACGCCCCAGTTTCAGGTGCATATCGGCACCGCATTTCTCACACTCCACGACCGGACCGTCATAGCCCTTGATACGAAACTCTCCCTGTTCGATATCATAGCCGTCGCACAGCGGGTTATTGCCGCACACGTGGAGTTTACGCTGCCCGTCGATAACATAGCTGTCCATGGCGGTGCCGCATTTCCCGCAGCGGCGACGTGCGCGCAAGGCATTGGTTTCCGCATCGTCGCCCTCTAGCACATTCAGGGTCTCTGATTCCGGGATCAGATTGATGGTATTTTTGCAGCGTTCTTTCGGCGGCAGCGCATAGCCCGAACAGCCTAGGAACACGCCGGTGCTGGCGGTACGGATCCCCATCTTGCGGCCACAGACCGGGCAGTTGATGCTAGCCATCACCATCTGATTGGGCCGCATGCCGCCGTCTTCCGGATCTTTTTCGGCGTTTTCCAACTGCTGACTGAATTCCTGGAAGAAGGCATCAAGCACCTGTTTCCACTCCTGCTGATTGGCGGCCACCTGATCGAGGGTATCCTCCATCTTGGCGGTAAAATTGTAATTCATCAGCTCGCGGAAGTTTTCCTCCAGACGATCGGTGACGATTTCCCCCATTTTTTCCGCATAAAAACGGCGGTTTTCCGCATGGACATAGCCGCGATCCTGAATGGTGGAGATGATGGAAACATAGGTCGACGGCCGGCCAATCCCGCGCTTTTCCAGCTCTTTCACCAGCGAGGCTTCACTATAGCGGGCGGGCGGTTTGGTGAAATGCTGACTGGGCAGCAATTTGATAAGCGTAAGCGTCTGGCCTGCTTCCACCGCCGGCAGGGTCCGGTCTTCGTCGCCTTTGCGCAGCGCTGGCATGACTTTGGTCCAGCCGTCAAAACGTAACGTGCGGCCGCGGGCGCGCAGTTGAAACTCGCCGGCGGTGACGGTAAGCGTGGTGGAATCATATTGCGCCGGCGTCATTTGGCAGGCAACAAACTGACGCCATATCAGCTGGTAAAGTTTCTGCACATCGGCTTCCATGTCTTTCAGTTGTTCCGCCAGGGCGTTAACGTCGGAGGGACGGATCGCCTCATGTGCTTCCTGGGCGTTATTTTTACTGGCGTAATCATTGGCCTGCTTCGGCAAGTAGGGACTGCCGAAAGATGCGCTGATGTAGCCGCGAGCCATATTAAGCGCGTCCTGACTCAAGTTGGTGGAGTCGGTACGCATATACGTGATATGTCCGGCTTCATATAAGCGCTGCGCCAGCGTCATGGTTTTCTTAACGCCATAGCCCAGGCGGGTGCTGGCCGCCTGTTGCAGCGTCGATGTGGTGAACGGCGCCCCCGGCTTGCTGCTGGTCGGTTTATCGTCACGATCGCTGACCACGTAATCCGCATTTTCAAGCCCGTCCAACGCCGCCTGGATTTGCTGCTGATTAACGGGCTTGAAAGGTTTCTCCCGCTGATGCGTCACCTGCATCGCCAGCGGCGCTGCCTGCGCCGTTTTCAGGTCGGCATGCAGTTCCCAATACTCTTCGGGAACAAACGCTTTGATTTCCCGCTCGCGTTCCACAACCAGGCGGACCGCGACCGACTGGACCCGTCCAGCCGACAGACCACGGGCAATTTTTTTCCACAGCAGCGGCGATACCATATAGCCCACGACGCGATCCATGAAACGCCGCGCCTGCTGGGCATTGACCCGGTCAATATTCAGCTCGCCCGGCTGCTCAAAAGCCTGGGTGATGGCGTTGCGGGTGATTTCGTTGAACACAACGCGGCTGAAACGTTTATCATCACCGCCGATGACTTCGCGCAGATGCCAGGCGATAGCCTCCCCTTCGCGGTCAAGGTCGGTTGCGAGGTAGATGTGATCGGCTTTTTCCGCCAGCGCTTTCAGCTCGGTCACCACTTTCTCTTTACCGGGCAAAATCTCGTACCGGGCTTTCCAGCCATGGTAAGGATCGATACCCATCCGGTTGACCAATGCGAGTTGCGCGTCCGGTTTGCCTTTTTTCTTTTTACTGGCGTCGGTGCTCTTTTGACTCGCTGAACCGCTGGTCGGCAAATCGCGGATGTGACCAACGCTGGACTTAACCACGTAGTCTTTGCCTAAATATTTATTAATCGTTTTGGCTTTGGCCGGCGATTCAACGATAACGAGAGCTTTACCCATTTTTACCTTTACCTGAGTGATGTCTTCTGCAATTAAGAAGTTTTTAGCGCCAGACCCTGGCTGGGCATACCTCTTTTTTTATATTGCGGCAGCGACGCCAAAAATCAACCTGTTTTTTGTCGCACTTCCCAAACGGGAGAGCACCTGGTCAACTTCTTGTTAATCCGCTTATTTTTATAATAAGCGCAGGCGATCGCTGCTTATTTCCCCGCTAATCGGTAACAAAATAACCACCCGATGCGCGGAAGGCCACACTGTACATGATAAAAAAACTGGTGCAACCAATAAGCGGGGGAAAAAATGGTTTTACCTGCTACTCAATTAGCAAAACCGCAATCTAAACGAATAAACCTTAGTCGGTTTGCCGACAAACACAACCGAGTATTACAATAGAGCACGCGTTAATACAGGAGTGAAAAATATGCACAACTTCACCATCGCCATAGACAGAAAAAGTCTGTTAGAAGAAGCGAACCGGATAATTCGCGAGCACGAAGACTATATGCAGGGAATGCTAGCCACCGAGGTTGAACAGAAAGGGCCGGTGCTGGTTTTTCGCGGTGAGTTTTTTCTTGATGAGCAAGGAATACCCACGCCAAAGACAACCGCCGTCTTTAATATGTTCAAGCATCTTGCCCATGTCCTGTCGGAAAAATATCATTTGGCAGACTGATCTAGCGCGCCGGGTCAACTCCGCCGTTTGTGCTGCAAGCGGCGCCAAACGACGGGTTCGGCGGACATAAATGTTCAATGCCGATTAGATTGCGTGCCGGCGCGCGTTATTAAGTGAAAGGCCGGGCTGAAAACGTCAGCCCTCTTGACCCAGTCGCGTTGCTGTCCGTCTTCGTCGAGCAGCAGCACGCGTATGGCGCTACCTGGTCGACGCGTCACCCGCCCCGCCGCCGGCGCGCAAACTAACTAGATAGCAGGTCAACCTGGTGGCCACCCGGATTTCTGTATGAAAGGGTCTGAAACGTGACGCAAAGATTATCTTCTTTCCGGCAATAACTTATGTCCCTATGACCATATAAAGACTATGGTCATCATACCCCCCCTTGACGGTCGCCATGCGGCATTAGCCGCTTGCGCGGCTCCGCTAGGGCAAGCAGCTGGCGGTGCTTGCTGTCCCTCATCACGAGAGTAGCGGCTTTGTGCCCTCTAAGGAGTCGCCGCGATAGCCGCCGTTTTGCGGCCGCTGACGCCCGATTGTCGTTACAGCAGCGGCTTCTGCGCGCGCTGCCAGTAGCGCATAAGCCGCTGCTCCAGGCTTAACGCGGCGCTGTCGGTAAAGCGACTCATCCAGCATTTCGGTCGGCTAAAGCGCACGCTGATCACCTCATGCCGCGCCAGCTGTTCAATCAGCAAATCGTCGCTGGTGCCGATTGCGTCCACCAGTCCCAAATGTTGCGCCTGCTCGCCATACCAATGCTCGCCGGTAGCGACGGTGTCGACATCAAGCGTAGGGCGCATACGCTGGACAAAGGACTTAAACAGCTGATGTGTCTCATTCAACTCCTGCTGGAACTTCTCACGCCCGGCGGGGGAATTTTCGCCAAACAGTGTCAGCGTCCGCTTATAAGCGCCGGCGGTATGCAGCTCCATATCAATATCATTACGTTTCAACAGGCGGTGGAAGTTAGGGATCTGCGCGACCACGCCTATGGAGCCGATAATAGCAAAGGGGGCGGCGACGATGCGGTCCGCGACGCAGGCCATCATATAACCGCCGCTGGCGGCGACCTTATCTACCGCGACGGTAAGCGGAATGCCTTTTTCCCGCAACCGCTGCAGCTGTGACGCCGCCAGGCCATAGCCGTGCACCACGCCGCCGGGGCTTTCGAGCCGCAGCAATACCTCATCCCCCGATTTAGCCACCGACAACACGGCGGTAATTTCCTCGCGCAGCGAGCTCACCTCTCCCGCGTCCATACTGCCGGTAAAGTCCAGCACGTACAGGCAAGAACGGGCCCCAACATTATCCCCCCGATTCGCCAGAAGTTTGGCCTGCTTGGCTTCGGCTTTATCCTGCTTTTTGTGCCGTTTGTGCCATACTCCCTTCTCGGCTTCGCCTAGCCGTGCCAGTTGCATCTCCCGCTGTCTCTCGCGGTAGTGCTTGCCCAAATCCTCGATTTGAATCTGTCCTTTACGCTGGCGCGTCCGCAGGCGTAAACCAAACACCACTATTAATAGCGCGCCGATCGCCAGCACTACGGTGAGGGTTTTGGCCAGAAAAAGTCCGTACAATGCAAAATATTCCATAAAGCCGCCTTGCTAATTATGAGAACAGTTGCCAACTATTCTAGCCAAGAGTCTGCGCCGCGTCGCCTGAAAAATCAGAATAATGCCGCCAGGGCGAGAGGCCCGCTTCCCGTCCAAGGCGAACTGAGCCGGCCTGCGTCGGACCGGGGCTCGCAACCGTGATCTCCCGGCAACCGGGCACCGCGCAGGGCGCGCGCGCCGCCTTCTTGGATCGCGCAGACATTATCGCCGGACGGGGCTGCCACCGAGCATTGCTGGAGATGGCGTATACCGTCAGCGAGATCCGGCTGGTGAAACACGCTTTAGATGCCGGCGTCATGGCGCAGCAGGGAATTTATTGGTGACGCTGTCACGTCGACAGACGTTTTTTTAAGTCAGGCGCCGAAACCGCATTGACGACGCCACGTGACACGATCGCTTAGACACCACCTCGCGTGGGCTGCCCGCCCGCGCTTCTGGGCGTGATAACCGGGAAAAATGCTTAAGCGCATTGGTCATGCGGCGATGGGTCCCGGCCTTAAGGCTAGCACAGGTTCCGGCGCTAGCCTAAGTCGGTGCGCGGGCACCGTTAACCTACACCGTTATTACGTTTGATGCTTTGACCACCGCGTCGCGATGGCGCTCTCTGACTGTTGCGCTTCACCACACGGCGAATTTGCGTCGCTTTCAGGCGGCGGCGATCGCGCTCGACCGGCAGTTTGGTGACCGATTCAAGCGGCAACTGCACTTTTTCGCGCAAGTAGTTGGTCTGCTCAAGCGGCAGTTCGGTCCAGCCGCCGCGCGGCAGCCCTTTCGGCAGCGTAACGTCGCCGTAGCGCACACGGATAAGCCGACTGACCTGCACCCCAACCGCCTCCCACAGGCGCCGCACCTCGCGATTGCGCCCTTCCGTCAAGGTCACATTGTACCACTGGTTGAGACCTTCGCCGCCCTGGAACGTCAAACTGCGGAAAGCCGCCGGGCCATCATCCAGCTGCACGCCACGGGTCAACTGACGCTGTTTATCCTCATCCACTTCGCCAAAAACGCGCAGGGCATATTCACGCTCTATTTTACAGCTGGGATGCATCAGGCGATTGGCCAGTTCCCCGTCTGTGGTGAATAACAACAGCCCCGAGGTATTGATGTCCAGTCGTCCAACGGCCACCCAACGGGCATTATTGAGACGCGGAAGGCGATCAAACACCGTTGGCCGACCTTCCGGATCGCGGCGCGTACACAGTTCTCCTTCCGGCTTGTAATAGGTCAGCACGCGGCATACGGCATCTTCCACCGGTTTGATGGCGATGATGCGCCCATCAATACGGATTTTGGTGGTGCTGGTGACGTCAACGCGATCCCCAAGTGTGGCAACTTTGCCGTCAACGCTGACGCGGCCTTGTTCGATTACGGCTTCGATTTCGCGACGGGAACCCTGACCGGAGCGGGCCAGGACTTTTTGCAGTTTTTCGCTTTCGCTCATGGCGAACCTCACATGTCGCCTTCACAGGCGTCGAATGGATTAAAATACATTTAAAATCAAAATATTAACTAAAAACACTTGCGCTATTATACAGATTTATCCTTCCCCTGTAATCTTTATTCTGCCCCCCACAGGTACGGCGGTCGATACGGGGCTGTATTTGCCTACAGGGGCAGCATGATGGCGAACAAACGGCACAGCTCAATCCTGCTGTCGGCAGGCGCTCTCAAGATGAGCGGCGTAACCTGGAACGCCGACGCTCGACACACCCCGGACGGCGAGCGCCGATCCGGCCCAGTTGCCGCACCTTGGCAAATCGGCAGTGCGGGTTAGGCCATCACCGCACTGCCTTAACGCAATGCAAGCGCATGGCAGCTCTGGTGCTACAGGCTTTAGCCGCACTGCGGGTCAAGTCTATTTGCTCAGGGTCAACGGCATGCCAGACTACCGCGTCGGTGCAATGATATGCCACCGGGTGGCGGGTGGCTCACAGAAACGGTGAGACATCGCCAACCCCCTGGCGCACCACCCGCGGCGTTGGATCAGTCAAATCGATGACCGTCGTGGGTTGCTGACCGAGAAAGCCGCCGTGGATAACCAGATCGACTTGTTTACCAAGGTGATCACAAATGGATTCCGGGTCGGATTCGGCAAAATCATTGCCCGGCAGCATCAAGGTCGTGGACATCATCGGTTTATCCAAGACCTCAAGCAGCGCGAGCGCGATAGGGTTTGACGGCACGCGCAGGCCGATGGTTTTACGCTTGTCGCTCATAAGCCGGCGCGGCACTTCCTTGGTAGCCTTAAGGATAAAGGTATATTTACCGGGGGTGTTATTTTTCATCAGTCTGAACGCCTGGTTGTCCACCTGGGCATAGGTGGATAATTCAGAAAGATCGCGGCATACCAGGGTAAAATTATGATGACCATCCAACTGGCGAATGCGGCAAATGCGCTCCATGGCCGTTTTGTCTTCAAGCTGGCAGCCCAAGGCATAGCCGGAGTCGGTGGGATAGACAATGACCGCGCCTTTGCGCAGCAGATCCACCGCCTGGCTCACCAGACGCGGCTGCGGATTATCCGGGTGAAGGGTAAAAAACTGACTCATTAATCAAACACTCCTTATTAGGGCAGCCGGCAGAGCTTACGGGCAGCCTGGTTTATCCCTCTGCGGCTCCAGGAGGTTTGGCGGCAGGTAACACCGGCCAGTCACGCCATACCGGCTCAATGCCTCCCGGCAGCCACAGTTTGCGACCCAGCTCAATCCAGGCGCAGGGTTGATGAAAATCGGACCCTTGTGAAGCGAGAAGTCGATAATCACGGGCATAGGCCGCAAGCTGACTCCTCTCTTGCGGCGACTGCTGGCACCGCGCGACTTCCATGGCATCGCCGCCGGCGGTAAAATGCGTCAGCAGCCGTTTCAACCACTTGGCAGACAGATGATAACGCCCGGGGTGGGCCACTACCGCCTGTCCCCCTGCCAGGTGGATCACTTCAATCGCATCTTCTATTATACACCACTGTGGTGGGACATAGCCGGTTTTCCCCCGCGACAGATATTTTTTAAAGACGTTGGCGACGTTGGTGGTCACGCCAAGGCTGACCAGATAGCGCGCAAAATGGCCGCGGGTCACCAGATCGTCTTGCGCCAGCTGCCGGGCTCCGTGCCAGGCGTCGTGGATGCCCGCCTTGACTAGCTGCTCTGCAATGGCGCGCGCCAGGCGCTGCAGACGCTGCGACGCCAGCAATGTCGTCAGCGCCGAGTGACGCGGCGCAACGTTCAATCCTACGATATGGATTTCGTGATGCTTCCAAAGGGTGGAAATTTCCACCCCCGCCACCAGGTTGAGCTGCAAATTAAGCGCGGCAATGGCCTCCTCGGCGGGGGCAATACCCTCGACGGTATCATGATCAGTTATCGCCAGGACATCGACCCCCATACCATGGGCGCGCACCACCAGTTCCCGCGGCTTGAGCAGGCCATCAGAGGAGGTGGTATGACTGTGCAGATCATAAATAACGCGTAAGGCTGTCGTCATCGGTTGTGCCGTCAAGGGATCTCCCCGTGGTGTTCATTGCCCTCCATGATAACGGTAAACAGAGCTGAATCGAACTAATGGATTTATTTTCGTGAGCATCCATTGTGGTTGACTTTTTATCTCTGAACTAGTTTACTAGTACGCAGTACAACAACGGCCTTCGAGACGCGCAAAATAATGACCTTTTCAACCGTAATGCTTCGCTGGTGGCGCCCCCCTTTAGCGGGTGGTGAAATCATGCGTCGCTGTCATCAGACAGAGCACGATCCCAAATAGCCCGCTGCGTTAGCGGGTTTTTTATGGACGACAATCAGGAAAACAGATAATGCCAATGCCAACCACAACCAGTCAGTACCAGATAGAATTGCTGCACGCGCAGACCCCTTACCGCCCCGACACGACGGCCATGTTCAATCAGTTGTGCGGCGCGCGGCCCGCGACGCTATTGCTGGAATCGGCCGAGATCGATAAGAAGCATGATCTGGAAAGCATGATGGTGGTGGATAGTGCGCTGCGTATCACCGCCCTTGGCCAGACCGTCACGCTACAGGCGCTGAGCGGCAACGGCGCTGCGCTGTTGCCGCTATTGGATGCCGCCTTAACCGAGGAGGTCACGATCATCGCCCATCCCTATGGCCGTGAATTAACCTTCCCACCGTCGGTACAAGACGTGGATGAGGATGCCCGCCTGCGCTCGCTGTCGGTATTCGATTGCCTGCGCCTGCTCCTGACGCTGGTCGGTCAGCCGCCGGACGCGCTGAAAGCGATGTTTGTCGGCGGGCTATTCGCCTATGATCTCGTTGCAGGCTTTGAATCTCTGCCGCCGCTGCGTCCTGGACAGCTCTGCCCCGATTACTGCTTCTATCTGGCGGAAACGCTGTTGATCCTCGATCATCAGCAACAAAGCTGCGCACTGCAATGCAGCCTGTTCAGCCCCAGTCCGTCGGAGAAGCAGCGGTTGCAGCACCGCCTTGAGCAATTGCAGCATCAGCTCACCCAAGCGCCGGAGCCCATTCCGCATCAGGTTATCGACACCATGACATTGACCTGCAGCCAGAGCGACGAAGAGTACAGCCAGGTCGTACGCCGGATGCAGCAGGCGATCCGCGAAGGGGAAATTTTCCAGGTCGTGCCTTCGCGGCGCTTCTCACTCCCCTGTCCTTCGGCGCTCGCCGCCTACCATACCTTGAAGAAAAGCAATCCCAGCCCGTATATGTTTTTTATGCAGGATAATGAGTTCACCCTGTTTGGCGCCTCGCCGGAAAGCTTGCTGAAATACGCCCCTGATACCGGACAGATTGAAATCTACCCCATCGCCGGCACCCGGCCACGCGGACAGCGCGCCAACGGCACGTTGGATGCCGATCTCGACAGCCGCATTGAACTTGAAATGCGCGCCGACCATAAAGAACTGGCCGAACATTTGATGCTGGTGGATTTGGCGCGCAATGATCTGGCGCGTATCTGCGAGCCGGGCACCCGCTACGTGGCGGATTTGATCAAAGTTGATCGTTACTCCTTCGTGATGCATTTGGTCTCTCGGGTCGTCGGCCAGCTGCGCGCCGATCTTGACGTACTGCACGCCTACCGCGCCTGCATGAATATGGGCACCTTGAGCGGGGCGCCGAAAGTCCGCGCCATGCAGCTTATCGCCGAGGCAGAAGGCGAACGCCGCGGCAGCTACGGCGGCGCGATTGGCTATTTTACCGCCGCCGGCGCGCTCGATACCTGCATTGTCATCCGTTCCGCCTACGTCGAAGACGGCATCGCCACGGTGCAGGCCGGCGCAGGCGTGGTACTGGATTCCGTTCCACAGGCAGAAGCCGACGAAAGCCGCAACAAAGCGCGTGCCGTTTTGCGCGCCATTGCTACCGCCCACGACGCAAAGGAGCTGTTCTGATGGCCGACATCCTGTTACTCGATAATATCGACTCGTTTACCTATAACCTGGTGGATCAGCTGCGCGCCAACGGTCACCGAGTAGTGATTTACCGCAACCGGCTACCGGCCGCGCTCATCACGCGGGCGCTGTCCGAAATGGAAAACCCGATCCTGATGCTCTCGCCAGGCCCCGGTGCGCCCGCTCAGGCGGGCTGCATGCCAGCATTGCTCACGACGTTGCGTGGCAGGTTACCCATCATCGGCATCTGCCTGGGCCATCAGGCGATTGTGGAAGCTTACGGCGGCCACGTCGGCCAGGCGGGCGAGATTTTGCACGGTAAAGCCTCGCCCATCCGCCACGATAACCAGGGCATGTTCGCCGGTCTGCCGAACCCGCTGCCAGTGGCGCGCTATCATTCGCTGGTCGGGAATCAAGTGCCGGCAACGCTCACGGTCAATGCCCACTTTAACGACATGGTGATGGCGGTACGCAATGATGCCGATCGGATCTGCGGCTTTCAGTTTCACCCTGAATCTATTTTAACCACCCAGGGAGCACATTTGTTAAACCAGACGCTCGCCTGGGCACTGGCGTAATCAGAAGGACTTTTTCATGCAAGCGATACTGGAACATCTCTATCAGGGCGGGCGTATCAGCCGCGAACAAAGCCAGCAGCTGTTCGGGGCCATCATTCAAGGGCAACTGGCTCCGGAACAGCTGGCGGCCGCGCTTATCAGCATGAAGGTGCGCGGCGAATACTCCGAGGAAATCGCCGGTGCCGCCAGCGCGCTATTGGCCGACGCCAGCCCGTTTCCGCGTCCTGATTATACTTTTGCCGATATCGTCGGTACCGGCGGCGACGGCAGCAATAGCATCAACATTTCTACCGCCAGCGCTATCGTCGCCGCCGGCTGCGGCGCCCGGGTGGCCAAGCACGGCAACCGTAGCGTATCCAGCTGCTCGGGTTCCTCCGACCTGCTGGCGGCGTTCGGCATCCGGCTGGACATGCCGGCCGCGCTGTCGCGCCAGGCGTTGGATGAACTGGGCATATGTTTCCTGTTCGCCCCACAGTACCATTCCGGCTTTAGCCACGCGATGCCGGTGCGGCAACTGTTGAAAACCTGTACCCTGTTTAATGTACTGGGTCCGCTAATCAACCCGGCCCGACCGCCGCTGGCGCTGATTGGCGTCTACAGCCCGGAACTGGTGCTGCCGATTGCCGAGACACTGCGCGTGTTGGGCTATCAACGCGCCGCGGTGGTACACGGCGGCGACATGGATGAAGTAGCCCTCCATGCACCGACGCACGTGGCAGAGCTGCGCGAGGGGACGATTGAGAACTACACCCTGAACGCGGCGGATTTTGGCCTGTCAGCCCAGCCAGCAGAGGCGCTGCGGGGGGGATCGCCGGAAGAAAACCGTGACATTTTGGCGCGTTTGTTACAAGGTAAAGGTGAACACGCGCATGAATCCGCTGTCGCCGCCAACGTGGCCCTGCTGCTCAAATTGTTCGGGCAGGAAAATCTCCGTGACAACACCCATCGGGCGCTGGAGGAAATTCACAGCGGTGCCCCCTATGCGCGCGTGATGGCACTGGCAGCAAGAGGATAAAAAAGTCATGCAGGACACGGTACTTGCGAAAATCGTCGCAGATAAATATGAATGGGTTGCCGAGCACCAACGGCTGAGGCCGTTGGACAGTTTCCGCCATCAGGTTCAGCCCAGCACCCGGAGTTTTTATCACGCGCTGTCCGGTACCCGCACGGCATTTATACTGGAATGCAAAAAGGCATCGCCGTCCAAAGGACTTATTCGCGATGATTTCAACCCGGTCGCCATCGCAGGCGTTTACAGGCATTACGCTTCCGCGATTTCAGTACTGACCGACGAGAAATATTTTCAAGGCAGCTTCGATTATCTGCGCGAAGTGAGCCGCTCGGTGAGCCAGCCGGTATTATGCAAAGATTTTATTGTCGACCCCTGGCAGATTTACTTCGCGCGCCTGCATCAGGCGGACGCTGTTCTGCTGATGTTGTCCGTCCTCGACGACGATACCTACCGCGCGTTGGCGGCGGTGGCCCACAGCCTGAATATGGGCGTGTTGACAGAAGTCACCAGCGATGAAGAGCGCGAGCGCGCCATTGCGCTGGGCGCAAAAATCGTGGGCATCAACAACCGCGACCTGCGCGATCTGTCGATTGATTTGAACCGCACCCGCACGCTCGGTCCGCGGCTGCCGGCGGGCGTGACGGTTATCAGCGAATCCGGTATTAACCGCTATCGCCAAGTGAGCGAGCTCAGCCACTACGCCAACTGCTTCCTGATTGGCAGCGCGCTAATGTCTGAACCCGATCTGACGATGGCGGTGCATCGGGTCTTGCTGGGCGAAAACAAAGTGTGCGGACTTACCCGCGCCGTCGATGCGCGCGCTGCTCTGGAAGCGGGCGCGATTTACGGCGGGCTGATTTTTGTCCCCGGCTCCCCGCGGTGTGTGGATATCGACACCGCCCGCACCGTGATGGCCGGCGCTGCGCTGCGCTATGTCGGCGTGTTTCGCGATGCGCAGGTGGAAGACGTCGCTGCGACCGCCAGCGTGCTGTCGCTGGCGGCAGTCCAACTGCACGGCGACGAAGATCAGAGCTATATCGATGCGCTGCGCCGCGCCCTGCCGCCCGAGTGCCGTATCTGGAAGGCGCTGGATATGCGCCAGGCCCTGCCGGCGCGCGATCTGAGCCAGGTCGATCGCTACGTACTGGACAACGGCGGCGGCAGCGGCAAACCTTTCGACTGGTCGCTGTTAAACGGAGCCACGTTGGATAACGTCATGCTGGCGGGCGGCCTGGCGGCGGACAACTGCGTGGCGGCAGCCCGTCTCGGTTGCGCCGGACTGGACTTCAACTCCGGCGTGGAAAGCGCGCCGGGTATTAAAGATCATCATAAACTGGCTACGGTATTTCAGACGCTGAGCGCCTATTAACCTTCAGCCTGACACCGTGAGAGATAATCAAGCATGACACGACTTAATCCCTATTTTGGCGAGTTTGGCGGCATGTATGTGCCGCAAATCCTGATGCCTGCGCTGATTCAGCTGGAAGACGCGTTCGTCAGCGCCCAGAGCGACCCGGCGTTTCAGGCCGAATTCAGCGATTTGCTGACAAACTACGCCGGCCGACCGACCCCGCTCACGCTGTGCCGCAACCTGACCGCCGGCACCCGGACCAAACTTTATCTCAAACGCGAAGACCTGCTGCACGGTGGCGCCCATAAAACCAACCAGGTGCTGGGGCAGGCGCTGCTGGCCAAACGGATGGGCAAAACTGAAATCATCGCCGAAACCGGCGCCGGTCAGCACGGCGTGGCCTCCGCCCTGTCCTCCGCACTGCTGGGGCTGAAATGCCGTATTTATATGGGCGCCAAAGACATCGAACGCCAGTCTCCCAATGTTTTTCGCATGCGGCTGATGGGCGCCGAGGTCATTCCGGTGCACAGCGGCTCCTCCACCTTAAAAGACGCCTGCAACGAAGCGTTGCGCGACTGGTCCGATAGCTATGAGCGCGCCCACTACATGCTTGGCACCGCCGCCGGCCCGCATCCGTTCCCGACCATCGTGCGCGAATTCCAGCGTATGATCGGCGAGGAAACGCGCGCGCAGCTGCAAGAGCACGAGCAGCGCCTGCCGGATGCAGTCATCGCCTGCGTCGGCGGCGGCTCTAACGCCATCGGAATGTTCGCCGATTTCATCGATGAACCGGCGGTTCGCCTGATAGGCGTAGAGCCGGGCGGCCTGGGTATCGAGACCAGGCAGCATGGGGCGTCGTTGAAACACGGCCGCACCGGCATCTATTTCGGTATGAAGTCGCCGATGATGCAATCCGCCGAAGGGCAGATCGAGGAATCCTACTCCATATCGGCCGGCCTGGATTTTCCCTCGGTGGGTCCCCAGCATGCCTACCTTGATAGCATAGGCAGGGCGGAGTACATATCTGCTACCGACGAAGAAGCCCTGGATGCCTTCCGTCGCCTTTCCCGCCATGAGGGCATTATTCCGGCGCTGGAATCGTCCCATGCGCTGGCCCACGCGCTGAGAATGATACAAGCGGAACCGGAGAAGGAGCAGATCCTGGTGGTCAACCTGTCCGGCCGTGGCGATAAAGATATTTTCACCGTTCATGATATTCTGAAGGCGCGAGGAGACATTTAATGGAACGCTATCAGCAATTATTCAGCCAGCTGGCGGCGCGCCATGAAGGCGCATTTGTGCCTTTTGTGACGCTTGGCGATCCCAACCCCACACTCTCGCTACGCATCATCGATACACTCATTGACGCCGGCGCCGATGCACTGGAGCTGGGCATCCCGTTCTCCGACCCGCTGGCCGACGGCCCCACCATCCAGAACGCCAATCTGCGCGCGTTTTCCTCCGGCGTTACGCCGGCGCACTGTTTTGAAATGCTGGCAACAATTCGCCAAAAGTATCCCGCCATACCGATTGGTCTGTTGATGTATGCCAATCTGGTCTACAACGAGGGGATAGATGCCTTTTACGCCCACTGCGCCGAGGTCGGCATCGACTCGGTGCTGGTGGCGGATGTGCCGCTGCAAGAAAGTCTGCCATTTCGCCAGGCCGCCCTGCGCCATAACGTGGCCCCTATTGTCATCTGCCCGCCCAACTCTGATGATGCTTTGCTGCGCGAAATCGCCTCGCACGGACGGGGATATACCTATCTGCTCGCGCGCGCCGGCGTTACCGGCAGCGAGAAACGCGCAAACACCCCGCTCAAGCATCTAATCGATACCCTGAAGGAATACCATGCCGCACCGACATTACAGGGATTCGGCATCTCCGAACCCGGTCAGGTCCGTACCGCGCTACATGCCGGCACGGCCGGCGCTATTTCCGGCTCGGCGATTGTGCGTATTATCGAAAAGCATGAGGATAATCCGGCCGTGATGTTGGAACAGCTGGCCCAATTTGTGCGTGAACTCAAGGCAGCGACCCGCGGCTGACTGGCGCAAACGCAATTTATCATTAACACTTTCAATGCCGGGCATACACAGGGCCCCGGCAAAGAAACCAAGCATAAAACGACAACGCATTCCATCAAGGAGAGACTATGAACGTGTGGAAAGTCGCCGCCAGACTGTTAACCCGCTGTTATTGGTCTTCGCGCTAAACGGTTGTGCGCCGACCGCCAAGTCTGAAGGCACCGGCGGCTACATTGACGATACGGTGATCACCGCGAAAGTGAAATCGGAATTGGTACGCGACGATCGCCTGAAAGCGCGGTAAATAAACGTGGAAACCTTTAAAGGCCGCGTTCAGTTGAGCGGTTTTGTGGGCTCCGCCACCGAGGCCAGCCTGGCGGTTCAGGCCGAGCGCGGGTTGCCGGCGTCAAGTCGGTGGAAAACGATATGCAAATCAAATAACCCACGCCTGCGTTACGGCTTTCATCGGGCGCGCGCGCCCCTTTTTTCTTGGCCGACGACTATCAGAAACGATAGACCACGCCAAACATAAACGCCCACGGGTTGATACGGTATGAATGGATTGCTGTTCGCCGCCGGCCTTGAAGCGAACATTGGTATCAATATCCCACACCGGCAAATGAAAAATAAAAATTAAGACACTGTAAATAAAGAAAATTAATAAAAACACATAATCATTAAGTACACAATAGGGTACAACGATCATATGCCATTAGGCCAGCCACAGAGATAATGCACACAGGGGGTTCATGCCTACCAATCTCACACATGACTGCACAAAATCTCCTCAGCCCTTGTGCTACGCGGATTCTGCTGGACATACCACACGACCTACAAAAATATTGTAGATCTCCGTGAAGCGTACGGCCGTTGGATATAGGAAGCGGGAAATCATTTCGGGTGGGGACGCTGGACAAGTCCTTCAGACGTACGTAAGTCAAAGCGACATTAACCGCGTATCTTTTAGCAACGTGGTTGGAGGCAGGTAACCCTCTTTAAGAGGAATGGTTATATTTTAACCATCCGATGGGGCGGGGATTTACCCACTAAATGTAGGCTGGAATTTTTTTGTAAAAAGTAAAAAAAGCCACGGGTTACTGAGTTATCATAGGGTGCTAATTTTTTATTCACATTAAAAAATCAATGCTTTGATACTTTTTTAACCAGAAAATCGTAAATATGAAACTCCGCTTCTAACAAGTGATAAACTTCAAATAACCCGTAGAATAATCTCGCTGCAATGCGACTATGTGATTTTCATCTTTCAAGTGCGTAATTATTCCCCGAAACGGGGGAAAATTAATTGCCATGCTATACCGCTGGACAAATCCGAAATCTGCACTGATATTCAATGAGTTATCTGTGCGCAAGCCCCCTATGGCTGCTTGGTGGCGACATTTTCATCAGCCCGTTTGAAACGGAGGGATGGCTCCGTGGGATGGTGAAAGATAAACGAACACTAAACACGCGACAGCAACTTTTTTGTAATATAAGCAAAAGAGGGTTGTTTTGGTAGTTTCAGTTGTTTCAAAATCATTATCTTCATGATATATAATGACATTGTCGAAAATCTTGAAACAACCAGCCCCCGTTTTGAAACAATCAATCCTCCCCCTGAAACTACCGAGCTATCGATAAAATCATCTGGAAAAGCTCCCTCTCTGGCTGGCTCATGTGCTGGACAACTGCCCCGGAAGCCTTGTCGGCTGCGGCTTTTGCTGCACACAACCCCCTTGCCACCCTCAAAAGTAGTGCTCATCGGCAGCTTTTACCGGATTTTGCAAAGTTCCACTGCCGTGGAGTCGTGGAAGCTGATTTCTGCTTAAAAGTTGAACTACAAAATTTTCGTAGTTCAAAATATAGACAGGTGCACGTCAACCGACATCGTCAATCACTTCACTGCTCACGCGATCATGCCTGAGAGCGTCTGTGCGCCATTGTGAGAAGATTTCTATTCTAGGGGTAATCGATGTCAGACATTGGCAAAGCGTCTCTATCAAGCTAACAGGTGCCTTAAAATCGATATCGGTGAATGGATGCATGCCTGATGCTGTTGGGAGAGGAATTGAAGTCAGAGAGGCTGTGGCTACCGTGGATGTTCAACAAAGATTAAACGCCAGTGTACATATTACTTTGCGTTGGAGTGCAACAGTCAACGGAATCGGATGCATTGCGTTGAATACGAACAAAAAACTCTATCTTAATCTGTAGATATTACACGAACAACATCAAGCGAAATATAAAATTAATTTCTGTCAAGGTATGAAATACTTGGAGTTCATCTACAAGGATGTGTGGTTATTTGGTTTTCGTTTATACAAAGGAGTGGTGTATGAAAGATTGTTTCGATTTAGCAAATTATTTTCTGGTCCGAAATCAAAACGAGGGCTGCGGGGATGTGATGACCAGCACTAAATTGCAACGACTTGTTTACTATGCGCAGGTCTTTGCCCTATCGCTGCTTGGAAAACCATTATTCAATGAAAAAGTTGAAGCCTCCCCCGATGGTCCTGTTGTGCATGCACTGAAACTAAGATACCGATACTATAAAAATGAGCCGCTACCAGTCCCACCAGTCAAGATAGACATGAGCAAATTTACGCCTGATGAAGCAGCTATACTCGACAAAGTCCATCGTATCTATGGTCAGTATTCAGGCTGGAAGTTACATGAAATGGCTCGCAGTGAACATGAAGATCAAGAGCTACAGCAAAAGAAGGAAGCCAGCCAGAGCAACACCTTCATGCTCACCGATACGCTCCCGCTGGCATAAATCCGAGCTCGGCCAGTTCGCACAGAGGCACTGACAGCTGCCCCGGCTCGTTGAGGGGCCGGGGATTTCGATGGAATACCGCAATCTGAACAAGCTATATACTACACCGATGACAAAATCCTCACTCTCACAACACGACGCCCTGTTCAAAAAATTCCTCGGCGACATTGCTGTAGCTCGTGACTTTCTGGAAGTGCATCTGCCGCCGCATCTGCGTGAGCGCTGCGATTTCAGCACCATGGCAATGGAGTCCGGCAGCTTTATCGAAGACGACCTCAGGGGCCAGTGCTCGGATATGCTCTATTCGATGAAGACCACGACGGGCCATGATGGCTACGTCTACTGTCTGATTGAATACCAGAGCCGACCGGAAAAGCTGATGGCGTTTCGGTTGCTACGGTATGCGGTCGCCGCGATGCAACGGCATCTTGAACAAGGCAATGACGCTTTGCCGGTGGTGATACCGCTTCTGTTCTACCACGGCACTACATCGCCCTATCCCTACAGCACCCAATGGCTCGATTGCTTTACTGACCCCGAACTGGCAGAATTAGTCTACAGGCAAGCATTCCCGCTGGTTGACATCACGGCTATGCTGGATGATGAAATACTGTCCCATCGGCGGGTGGCTCTGCTGGAATTGGTGCAGAAGCACATCCGGACCCGTGATATGTTAGAAATAGCCGCTGATATCGCCCGTCTGCTCAATCTATGGGCAATACCGAAAGAACAGTTCCGTAGCCTGATGTACTATATTGCAGAGCGGGGAAATACTTCGGATGAATCGGAATTCCTACAGCATATTGCCGCCAAAGCCACTGACTACCGGGAGGACATCATGACCATTGCAGAGCAGCTTGAAGCTAAGGGCATCCAACTCGGGCGTCAAGAAGGTATCCAGCTTGGCGAGCAGAAAGGCCGGCAGGAAGGCGAAAAGCTGGCCTCACTCAAGATTGCCCGGCAGCTGTTGGCTAACGGTGCTGAGCGAAATCTTATCAAAATCGCTACTGGCCTATCTGACCATGAGTTGAATGATTTGGTGAGTCAGTAGTTTTCTTTTCGTTAATCTTAACCATCGATAACAGTTTCGGTTCAAGGTCGTAATTGTGGGATGTGACACTTAGCTGTGTCAACACGGAGTTGACATGAATCAAAAATTAAAAACAATACAGGCACTTCGAGGTATTGCTGCCATGTCAGTTCTTTTTTTCCACTACAGGTTTTACTTAAGAGGAAACGATGCTTCTGGTTATTCCTTGTGGGATATCTTATTTGGGTGGGGCATCATAGGTGTTGATGTTTTTTTTGTGATTAGTGGTTTTATTATGGTTTATACCACACATTATTACTCTGATGGATGGCACTCATCAACTCGTTTTTTACTAAATCGGGCAGCGAGAGTTATTCCATTATACTACTTTTGTCTGCTTGTCGCCTTTCTACTTGGCGGTGCGATGAGCACATTTCATTATACTGAAAAAATAAAAAATTTATTTAGCGCACTTACTTTTACAGTCTATAAAACTAACATAACTCCACATTACATTGATGATGACGAAATGTACAATATTCGTTGGACTCTTAATTATGAAATTTATTTTTGCATTGTGTCTGGTAGTTAAGAGTAGACTCATAACCCTTTTGCTCTACGGATTACTTGCAACGTGCATAATACCTATTTTTTTAGGATTTCTACCAACGCTTAGTTCGCAGGATTACAAATTTCAAACAGTAATATATGGTTTTCTTTCAAATCCGATTATTCTTGAGTTTTTCATTGGCGCTATAATTGGATATTTATATATTTTATTGAAAAGACAGAATTTGTCTTTTAACTTAGAATTAACATCTCTATTGATATCTTGTATATTGTTTCCCTTTATTGCTTATGGAGTGTATTCTGAAAAAATTAGAGCGTTAAATATTTATAGCACTATCATAATCAGTTTTTTCATCCTTTCCATAACACTAGCAGAGCCTATAATTTCAAAAAAAATACCTAACAATATGATTTATTTGGGTGACGTTTCATTTTCTCTTTACCTATTGCATAATTCTATCGGCATGGCTATAATGAAACACATTAATATCTTTCATAATAATTTCATTATTTCTTGGTTTGTTGTGATAATAGCAATTGCTGCGTCTGTAATCACTGTTCATTTCACGCACAAATACATCGAGGTGAAATTTACCTATTGGCTCAAGAAAAAATTCGCAACTCAAATGAAAAATGCAACAATCTAATAATTATTTTTGAACGGGGCTTTAAAAATCATGTATCACCATAGTTTTTTAAGAGATACGATACCACCCCATTAATTTTATGTAGGAGTTTTTTACTGTCAGTTCTACACCTAACCCCGTATTTTCCGTCACTCCCGATACTGAATGAGAATGTGCCCCTATCCCAACAGAATGTCTATGTCCACCAATAGAAACCGTATGTAAGTGCGCTCCAGCGCCTGAAGCATCGGCTTTCGCTAAACGCACCGTGCGATCTTCACCAATATATTTCCATGTTGTTCCGGAAAAAAGTTTATTGGGATCTTTGTGCTGAGCAAACCACGATATCAACGGGATAGAGTCCATCAATACTGACCTTGCTGGCCATATCGTAAGCTGCCTTCACCGCCTTCGCGTCGCAGCCAGCGTCTCACTGTCGCTGTCTGTGGCGCTGCTGAGTTGGGTGATGCCAGCAGTTTTCAGTGATGCGGCTGGCACAGTATTATTGACATTTTTCGACAACGCTTGAATTAACCTCGCCTGAAGTTTATCCAAGTCGCCGTCATCAGCCACATCACTGTTGTTGGTATCGGCAATAAACTGCGCCACCACATGCGTAATCACCGATGCCTGCCGCTAGACTGTATTCAGTTCTTGCGAACAAGCGACACCCGCGCTAAAGCCATTACTGCGCGAGCGCAACGTCTGATAGTCTTCCGCCGACAAAACATTAGCGCCGTCTGCTGTCGCAAACGATAAAAATTCATTTTTGGCCATCATTATTCCTTAAAAATCAGAGTCCAGCCAGTTTTTCAATAACACTGGCGTGCTTGTCTTGTACATGACGGAGCGCATGCTTAAATTGCAGCGCTTTATTCATATCCTCAAGCACTTGGCAACAATCATGGCGATAGCATGGGCTGGCAGGCCGTTTTTATCTGTCTCGCCCGTATCATTTTCAAATCCCCGCAACCGTACCACACCGGGCAGTAAACTGACCGCGCCCTGAATACCGTCCAGCACCGTGCGCGACGGTAAGGCAACGGATTTCTTCTGCCGAGCACGTAATGCGCTGTCCCGCTCAACCGGCCTGCCGGGTGTGGCAGCGGCCGGGTTGGTCACCGTCTGCCACCCCCGCGTCGGGGTCGCTATGTCGCTGATATCGCCGGGAGCCGCCGTGATATTACCGGCTGCCGTACAGACGGCGGTCACTCTGGCCTCACCGTGCGTATCGAAAGTCACCCGCTCAGGCAGGCGCCAGGTCTGGCCATTGCGGTCGCTTACGCTGCCGTGGGTAATAACGGTGCCAACCTGACCGGTCAGCAGGACATCAGCCTGGGAATACCCCGAGGCATGCCGGGTGATACCGTTAATCGCCACCGTGTTAGACAGGGCCGCGCCGGTACTGGTCATGGGGCTAAAGCTGTTGTAGGCGGCGATAACCGCGTTGTTGGCATCGTGGAGAGCCAGCGCGTAAATCGCTATCATCTGGCCGTCCTTGCTGTCCGGCGACAGATAGCACTCCCGGCCGTAAATCTGGCGAAAATAGCCGGTGAGCTGTTGCAGTATCGTCTGATAATCAGGTGCAGTGATGCCGCTGTCGGTGACGGTCGCCGATAGGCCAAGGGTATCGAGAGGGAGCATTAGACCTCGCTTATGACTGCGGTCTCGCCGTAGAGCGTCTGTATCCGCACGGTCACGGTAATTTTTCGGGTTTCGTGGGAGGTAATCGCGTTAAAATCGTTGATACCACGGACGCCGGGGGTGTTAAGAATACGCTGCTTGATGGCCAGACCGTAAGCCTCAGTGTTATGCTTACCCAGCACCGCCTGACGCCAGGGCGTCCCCTCCTCGCTATCCAGAAACCATTGCCCGCGCCATAATTCAAGACGCGTTTTCACCGCCTGGGCAACACACTCAGGGCTGTTTACCAGATCGGTATCTCATTGCGGTTTACCCGTCTTACTGCCACCGGACTGAACGCCGGTATGCACATGGTTTGTCAGGCTGATACCCGCCACCGTAATGTCGTTTTTCACACTGACCGGGCCGTTGATGCTGGCGCTTCCCCCGCTATCCCCCATGCCCTGCGACAGATTGCCATTGATGGTGACATTGCCATTGAGCACAATGGTCGGCGCAGTGACGTCCACACCGCCCTGCGCCGTGGCCTTTAAGGTACCCGGTGTGGTAACGGTAATGGCGTGTCCCGCCGCCACCCCGACAAAGGCAGCACCATCATCACTGCGCAGCTGGGCGGCATGCACGCTGATACCACTGATTTTTTTGCCTGCGACTGTGGGCCAACAAACGCAAACGCATCCGGCAAATCATGTTGACGTTAGTCAATCGTTTCCTGCACGCCGCCGTTCTGCCACCAGAAATCGATGCAGCGGTCAGCAAACACCACCAGACATTCATCACCTGCGGCAACAGGAAACGTCAGCGTAACGCCACCGCCACGAGGGAAAATGACAGGAACATCTACCAGTAACGGCAACGCGACAGACTGCGCTCGGCCTTGCGCGTCACTGATAACACCCTTAATTGCCGGTTGTACCGTGCAGGTGATAGCCTCCGCATCAAATGACTGAATAATCCCCGGCAGAGCGACCCGCAGCTGGGACAATATAGTGTGGCGCAGGACCTCAAGCAGCGCCTGCTTATCCCCCGCGCGTTCTGATACGGAAATCGTCATTATCCCACCTTGTTCAGTGTTGAGGTTTTCATCAAATCCGCCGCGCCTTTCGCCACGCACACCAGATCCATATACCAGGCTTTACCCCGCGTATCGCCGCTGTAGGTAATATTCTTCACAATATACGCCCCATCGGTCGCCAGGCTCGCCGGTGGCGATAATGCCCCTTCGGTCTGTTGCACGCTGCCATGATTGACCGTCCCTATCCGGCCCGGCACCGCGGCAATATCGCGTTCGGGTAACATCGTGCGGTAAACCAGCGCTTCATCCAGCAGGATAAGGCCATTCACCTGAATTGTCGGGTTGATGAGACAGCGAACATTGACACCGGCCTCAATCGTCTGCTGCGGCAAACCTATCAGCCCTGTGGCGCTGTTGAGCACCACCGCCTCCTGCACGTAGGTCTCTTCCGGTACCATCACCAGCTGTCCGTTGATATATTGCCAGGACGCGCGACACTGCCCTGCGAGGTTATCTATCGCATCCCGCGCCATGCCAAAGTAGGTTTTTCCACGGGGAAAGCGCGTCGCCTCAAAATCAGGCGTCGTGCCTTTCACAATACCGTAGGGGGCCAGGCCAGTGAGTAGCGTCTGGTGTTGTTCGGCTTGGGTATGGCCTGCACCCAGGGTTGTATTAAGAGTGGCGTAATCGTAAGCATCATGGGCATCGACCGCCTGAATCATCACAAAGGTATCGGTCGGGTTATCTCTGCCGGTCAGGGAATAGCAGATGTTTCCGGTGAAAATCAACCCCGTGTTATCCTGATACCCTGCCATTAATTGCACACGAGCAAACTCGTCCGCCTGAATGCGATTCACCGTCTCCGGTTTCAGGTTCCAGACTTTAAACACGGCCGTGCGCGGCCAGCGTGTATCCGGCCATGAAATACTGAACGTGGTGCGAAAGGCGGACAGTTCGATACCCTCACCTTTTTCATCGGTGACGATCAGCGAGCATTGTCTTATCCAGTTCTGAGGCATGGTGTTTTCCGTAAAAAAACTGCCAGCGCAGATTAATCGGTTATCCAGTAAAGTTTTGCCGTGTTGCCTAATCCAGTGGCACCCAGCAACTGTTCATCATCTGCAATCACGATGAGTTTGCCGCCCGGCTTTAGCCAGGCGTATTGCGCCAGCACATCCTGACCAGATAGCAGCGGTATCCCCGTAATGACAGGGGCGCCCGAGGCATTAAGCATATCTAGCATCCAGCCTGCTACGTCGCGCCAGATAATGCGCATCTGCCAGACGGTGCCGGAAAGCGTAATGCTGAACTGCTGATTCGTCGCCGTCAGGGGAATTTCATTCATCACCATGCACTATCTCCGCACCACGCTGTAGCAAACCGACGTTCTCAACGGGTTTCGTGGTTTTGACCCCGGTATTCGCCACGCCGGCGGTGGTGACCCCTTCCCGCATGTTGGCCTGGCGCGTCACCGTCGCGGTTTCCGTCCGGGTCATATTCAGCTCACGCAGCGTCAGCACGGCCAGCAGCACGTTTTCACTGGCCTTATCGGTCGTCACCTCAATCGCGCAGATCAGCATATTGCTGTACTGCCGCTTGCCGGTTATCACATCGAACGGTTGGCGGCTGGCCTGAAGTTCAAGCAGCTTCTGATAGGTTTCCCGTGGACTCAGGCCCAGACTCAGCCCAATTTTTGCCGTATCCCACAAATCCAGCAGTGAGCCGCCGCCGGCAAACCCCACCTCCATCGTCAGCTCAGCGGGCCGCTGATAGGCGTGGTCAGCGATTTCAGCGCCGATTTCCACCGGATGCTCGGTGATGTCAAGCTGGTCCTGGTGTTTCTCCGAAATCACCACATCCGGCACCAACAACCCAATTTTGCGCGAGGGCTGCGAGAACAGTGTGGAAAGAATATCCATCAGTAGGCCCTCTGCCTGAACTGCCCAATCAAGCGGGCGTTAACACCGGTCTGCCTGTCGGCGATATCCGTGCCGGTGGTCGCCGGATCGCTTGCGCCATAGACATTAATCGTCGTTTCTTGCTGAAGACTTTTCCCGCCTATCCCCGCGAGCGCCGCACGGTCAATCAGTTCACTGCTATAGGGATTACGCCCATTCTCATGCTGAATAATGCCGCCCATCAGCGACGCTATCAGCTGAGGATTGCCCAGGTTCAGCGCCGCATCCGGGGCGACTCCCAACTGGCGGGATATCGCCGCAATATAGGCGCCCGTGTTGTTTTCACTCCCCGGTGCCCAGGTGTTGATGATTTTTTCAATCGTGTTAAGACCACGCCCCGCATAACGGGCCAGCTGTAAGGCCATGGCCCGCAGCCCCTCAAACGGCGTCTGAAAGCGGGCAAAGCGGCCACCGGGCGACTCTCTTTCCGCGCCCGCCTGTCCCGCATAATTCAGATCCCCCGGATTGTTGTTGCGGATCCCGCGCGGGAGCGCCAGTGGATCGGCGGAGGCATCGCCGCGATGTTTACTGGCCCAGGCGTTATCTATCCCGTTACCTGTGTAACGGCGGGCAGTACATCATTGAGCAGGGTTCGGGCAATATCTTCATCAATCTGCACGCCGTCCACGAAGCAGGTTTTCTTTTCCATCATTTAAAATTCTCCCAGAAATTCATCGATTTTGATACAGTCAAACACCCAGGCGACCGTATTACCGTCTTTGGCATTCTGCCAGTCGGGTATTTTCTGAAACGCACCACCGCGCGCCGTGGCGATATCGCCTGACGCATGGTTGCGGATGACAAACACATTATTGCCCCATAATGCTGACGACTGGCTTTGGGCGTTGTAGGCCAGCATCAGCTTTTTATTAAAGGGCGATGTTTTCAGCAGATTAATTGTGATAGTACCGGATTTTCCGGCATGAAGGCCGTGCATCCCTTCGCCATCTGCGCCAATGGTCATGGTGTTTTTTGCCTCGGTCATGGCCACCACAATCCCTTCTTCAGCGTTTGCCGAGCCATAACCGAGATCAATCACCCCAGTCGGCCCCGTCATTGACGCCGACACATCCATAAATGAATAAGTTGCCATAAATTATTTTCCTCAGCGAACCACGGTGATCAGCACATCTGCAAAATGCACGGCACCGGCGAGTTTACAGGCCACCTGGATCGGCAGTGCCTGACGTTTTTCACGGTCTGCCTGGGCCTGCGCCGCCATCGGCTGAATAAAGGCATAATACCCTTTGGTCAGCGTATCGCCCGGCGACAGTTGCCCGACTGCCCCGCCATTCCACACACCAGGCGCAATCAGACCGTTATTCACGGCCTGCGCCATCGACTGTTCAACGGAGGCCAACAGGCGGGTACCGCCAGCGTCGGTCTGCGGCACTTTGGTGGTACTGGTATACAGCAGGTTATAAAGCGTGTTCTGCACGTAGTTTTGCAACCAGTCGAGGCCATGGCGCTCATCAAAGAAATCGCTATTCGCCATCACGCCTTCCTGCAAAATAGCCGTATCGTTGTCATAGCGTACAAACACATTACAGTTTTTCGCCGCCAACGCATCCGCCTGAGACGTGCGCAGCCGTTCAGCCTGGATGCCCGGCTCCTGCTTGAACTTCAGGGTCAGGGTGGTGTTATTAGCGCCAAAATTGACCGTAAAGGCCCGTCCGAAGGCTGAGGCGGCCGCATAAGGTGACGTGCTGGAATACTGCGTGAACACCCCGTCCGGACTTGCCCTGCTTGAGTTGTGAGGCGATATCGTCGGTTCGGCTAGCGTCAATAGTCGCCGTGTCCTGCGTGGTTACACCGAAAATACGTGATGTGCTGCTGGCACCGATAAAGGCAGGGATGGCGCCTTATCTACCTGCAACCTAACTTTCATAGATGCCGCCCTCCGGCACCCAACAGGCACAGATACTGGTAGAACTCGGCGCCATAGCGTGTGTTATTCCAGAATCCCCCGCTGGGGTTAAGTGTGGCGCTGCTGTCATAGCTCACACTGACCTTATCGACGGATTTTGACGACACAATGCCACTATTCGCTCCCCCAACCCCACCTATTACCACCGAACGGTTATCTGCGGCGAACAGGGTCAGATAGAGTGCGCCACAAACAGCTCCACCAGATACACAAACAGTTTGCCCAGCCGCTTCTCATCCAGCAGCGTATCCGCCAGATCCAGCCGGAAACGGATTTGTGTATTGGGGTAGCGCAGGGGATCAGCGAAGACGGGAAAGTCGGCTCTAAACGTTTCAATCGTTGGCATGGATGGATTGCCCATTATCCCGTCCCCTCCTCATCAAATGCCGTCTACAGTTTGATCCAGCCGTTCAAGCTGGCCCAGTAAAAAAACGCCCGCACTGTCGGCGGTCTTATGATCAAAGGTCTTTTGGTCAAACGTATACATGACGTGTGCGTTCCTTAAATGTTGAAGGCCACTTCCGCGATGCTATTAGCATCTGCAGCACCGATAAACCGGGCGTTGGTGAGCGCTACCGTGTTGCCTTCGGTCTTGTCGGCCTCGGCTTCAAAGCCGCCGATCGGTTTCTCTTTAGTGCCAGCCTTAACGCGGACAAAAACGGGGGCGTTATCCGCTACCGTGCCCGCATTGACCTTGACGGCGATATAGCCGCGGGTCAGCACATCCCCGGTATAGTTGTACGGTGTGGTTAGCTGTCGTGCCAAATCGCTGTCCGACATAAACGGGTAAGAGCGCACACGAATACCGAAAAAAACGGTGACCGCATCCCCTTCCGAGATAAGCACAAATTTACCGGCTACCTTTTTTCCCATCAGGCCGTCACCGGCGAAGGGTTTGTCGGTGCTCATTACTACCGGCTCGACAGTGGAATGGGAAGGCCGCGTTAATTCGCCGGCGTACCCGAAATCGGGCGTAAAGAGAATCGATGAACCGGCCATGCCGTGGCTCCTTTGTTTTTCCAGAAATCTGCTTTGGTTTTGTTCAGTTCCGCAATGTGGTTAGTGCAGCCACCCAGATTGAAGACCGGCATCTGCTGCTTGGCGTTATTGCGCCAGCGGGCAATTTCACTGTCACCGTTAAAAATGCTATCGACGGTGGCGAAGGGCATCGTCATAAAATCGGCATCAGCGTCAATCAGTGAGGCAAGTAACGCCTTGCCATCGGTGGTCTTGCAGGCGGTGCTTAACACCTGCCGCTTGAGTGTTCCCGGTTTAGTGCTGTCAGGCAGAGAGAAGCCGGGCAGAATCAGTTCGGGCGACCACATCCTGTTGATAAGCCGCGTCGCCGGTCAATCGGCGCGTGTCCTTTTCTTCCTCTTCTTCTGTAGTTTCATCAACCGTCGTTGATGACGGCGTCAGTTTTTCGAGAATGGACTGCAGCGCCGCTTCCAGTGCGGCGTGCCGTGCGGCCATACCGGTCTCGTTTTCATCGGCGGTAGGCGTGTCTGCCTCGGTTTTTTCTGCCGCCTCCACCTTTAAAATCACGGTAGGCGTTTCAACAGCGTCATCGCCGGTGAGATTGTCCGGTGCATTTTTAAGCAAGGCTTCCGCCTCCACCGAATCCCCCGTTTTAATGGCGCGCCTTAAGCTGGCAAACCAGCCTGTATTTTTGGTTGTCATAGATTGACTGTCTCCAATTGAACAACGTTTCCCAGCCGGTCCTTCAGGGACAAGCGCGATATGGTTCCCACAATATTGATTTGCTCGACTTTACCAACACCCGTCTGGATATCGGCGAGCAGTAAATCCACCTGCTCACCCGTGCCCCGGCGGATATTCTGCGCATGCCCCTGCGCCAGGCTCTGCCAGTTGCCTGGCGCAATGAAAGGATGTCACCGCGAGCATCCCGAGGATGGTTAATCACCACGGCGATACCTTCAAATGACGCCATAGACGCGGGGTTAAAAACTGCATCAGGCGTTCGGATGACGTCAATATCACCCGTGCTGTCCGGTTCAATGTAAGGAATGTCGGCCGCTGCATACATCTGACTGCCCGTGCGGGCGACCGGAACGGCTTCGCACAACAGGGAGCCGCCAGCCATGAGGTAACGGGTTTCCCCCAGTCGCGTCTTAAAGAAATATTTCATGGATTAGTTTTCCGGTATCACGATGTCGTAGTAACAGCGGCAATTGGGCAACGCGCCGGCATGACCGGTCATGCCGTCCAGCGTGGGCGGATTTTCCCAGCGCACAAACGTGCCTTCCATATGGGCATGAGAATGACGAACATCAGGATCATGGGCCGTGCGCCAGATATAGCCCTCAGAGCCGATAGCCGTGGCCTGCGCCTGTGTCAGTGCCTGGGTGGCACGAGCAATTTCCGTGCGGGAAATCAGTCTGGCGCGGGATTTGGCCACCTCTCCGGTACGCAAAAGAGCGTCCATCAATGCGGTGGGGCGCTCGCCGCGGATCATGGCTTCGATAGCCTGAGATTGGATATCCGCGATCCGGTCAGCCGCATGCAGTGGGGCAGACTTCATCCACTGGATATTTTCCTCAATAATGCTGCGGGCCGCCTGACCAATGGCGGTGTTTTTCATTTGATGGCGCAGTTCTGCCGAAATGTCACGGGATAGCGTACGCCATTGTTTTTCCTCTTGGTGTGCGACGCCGTTCAGCATACGCGTGGCCACGGTTTCGGCCCATGGACTGATGATGTCGGCATACTGGCGGAGTCGTTGTGTCGCGTCCCGCGCGGAGATTTGTGAGCTATCGTAAGTGCCGTTGACGATATCGCCCACCGCCTGCGCCACCTTACGCAGTTGGGTCGCGTAAAGCCTTTCCTGTCGCGTCGAGGTCTGGCGCGTGGAAATCGCCGGACGCGGGCGGGTCGATGTCTTTCGCATCCTCAATGTCCTCATCACTGATGTTGGCACCGATGCCGGTCATTTTCGCCGCATCACGCAACTCTGCACGGGCGACGTGTAATGGCATCAAATCATTTTCTACCGCTTTACTCAGTGCCTCGATGGTATTCAGTGCCACCGTAGCCCGGTCGGTCTCCTTCATCTGCCAGAGCGGCATAAACTCAAAGGCGAAGTCATCAGGCAAGGGCGTACCAACCTCAGAGCGATGCAGGATTTCAAACAGGCGTCTCACAGGCCGACGCAGTCTACGCGCCTGCAAGGTACTGACATTGTCATAGTAGTTGACCAGATCAGTCTCCCCGGTTGAAAATCCGGCAGGAGACTGACCAAACAGGCGCACCAACGGACTCCCTGATGCACCGGCAATCTGCTGCTGGGCAAACTGTGCCAGCACATCGGACAGTCCGCTAAATGCGTAAGAATGCGTCTGGAATTCATCGTCCTTATCCATGATGGTCATGCCCTCAATGCTATAGGTACGCAGGTGCGCCTTGTGGATCAGTTGAGCCGCGCCCGTACTGGCACTGTCATAAGCCAACAGGCGATCATAAATGCGCTCAATCACCGACATGCCCCAACCGTTTTCCGTGTACGCCTGTTGGTAAGGTAGGCCAATACCGTCCATGCGTATCACACGGCTATGATGTATTTTCCAACCGAGAATGCCTTGGGCAGTACCGACCACCTCGTAAAACCTGGGCTTGCCCAAATCAGGCCCGAGATCGGTAATTATTTCGGTACTCGTTAGGTTCGGCATCCAACGGTCAAGGGGTAGTAGACCTTTGAACGCATCTCGCCCAATGGTTTCCATGCGTAACGGCTGGCTCATATCCTGTCCGTCAATCAGAATGACACCGATGGCCCTGCCATAGAGCCGCGACCACTTGAGGGTATCGCTGAGCGACAACGATACCCAGCGCCCTTCCAGTAGGCCTCTTGCCTGAGGCGCGACCTGCGAGGTGATGCTGACACCTTTTTTTCGTCATATCGTCGGCAATGGTGTCCACTGCTGCGCCAATCAGCCAAGAAGAGCGATAGGTAAATTCTACCAACGTCCGGTTGCGTGAGGTGAAACTGGGAAAATACGTGCCGTCACTGCTGAGATTGGGGGCTCTTATCCCCAGGCGCGCCGTTAAGTTTTCGTAACCATCCACGGTGTGTTGCCTGATGGCGTGATTTTTCGCCTGATGGCAGGCATGGCGTTTTCGTGACATTTAAGCCTTTCTCCCCAGCAATGCCCATGTATCCAAGGCGCGATCTGAATGAGGGCATCCGCCATATTCGGTGAGGGAATGCCTCTTTTTTTCATATCTTTTTTACTCTCGACCTTGACGCGTCCGTTATTGTCGTAATCCACCCGAGGCCGGGATAATTCCGCCTTCAGGTATTCCAGTTTTTTGATGTTTGTCGTTGACAGGCTGATGAGTTCATCTGTTGGGTAGAGCAATGCCGCTTTGGGATCCTGTTTTCTGGCCTCAATGCAGCGCCATGTTTTATAGAATCGCTCTCGTACCGCCCACCACGCCTGTGCCTTAATGTTGGCGAACATATCTTTATTTGTTTTTCCCGGCATATACAGTGCATCAGGATCTTTGACCGCTTCACCGGTGTTAAACCCTTTAACGTTGATGGCGGCTATCCGCTTCAGGTGTGCCTTGACGCCAGCGCCTACACCGATAGAGTCGTAGATAATGCAGGTGATGCCACGCTCTATCGCGTAGCGATTAACCCGATTGGAGGAAGCAATCACATCGCCTCGATGCCATTCATCAAGGTCTAGCACGACTGAGCCCTGCATAAAGCACAAGGCGTTGCAGTCTTCCCTTCATCAGCAACGTCAAAGCCGAGACGCTTTTCTCCCACGGCGTCAAATCCCAGCGTCATATGCGCATCGACCGCCGCAGCAATCCACAACGGCTTGATAATCGCCAGGTCGCTGTCCGCGACCGGCTGCCCTTCCCAGATATGCAGATACAGGTCATAGTCTTTGCACTTGCATTCCTCCATTTCCAGGCGGAGTACTTCAGGAAAGTGGGGATTGTCGGTGTAATGCACCGTCAACAGGCAGATATCATCCGGTGGATTGACAACAAAGCGTTGATAGGTGTCGTCGAGGATATTCTTCGAGTTAAAGCTAACCCAGATTTCACTGCCCGGTTTGCGGATAGTGGGGATAAGAATATCCCAGCTCTCCTTGGTCACCGCTTCAGCTTCTTCTACCCACGCAATATCAATGCCTTCCAGCGATTTAATTTTGGTAACGTTATTTTTTATACCGTAAAACATAAACAGGCTATCGGTGGCGGCAAGATGGCGGATATACGCTTTCTGAATCTCGAACTCCTTCAGATAACCTTCGCGCTGGATAGTGTCTGCAATCAGCTGGATAACAGAATCGGCCATACTGGCCTGGAACTCACGTGCGCAAAGAAAGCGATAAGTGCCTCGTCGCGCTATTTCTACCAGTAACCGTGCGATGGCCCATGATTTACCGCTTCCCCGTCCACCTTTGGCAATCTTGTAGCGATGTGGCTGAATAAATGGACGGAAAATAGCATTAAGAGTCGTCATCATGAAATAGTGAGGAGAGTGGTTTGGTCTCTACCTGAAGTGCGCCGCCGTCTTTACCGGTTAGTTCCTGCTTATCCGAGTAACCATGTTTGGTCAGCATAAGCTTGGCAATCGTTGCGTTAAATTCGCCCTGCAATCCTTTGTTAATTAAACAATTTTCTTGTAGAGCCAGAATGCCCTCTACGATGTACGAAAATTCATTGGATTGTTTAGTCCAGTCGTACACTGATGAGCGCGATACAGCGAGATAGCCAGCCAATCCGGCGATGCTCGGGACAACATACCCAGCTTTTCATAGTCCCCTAACAAATACGCTTTAGCCTTTTCCAGACTTTGTGCAAGCTCACTCGGGCGACCGACTTTATTTTTTGTTTGTCGTCCCATGTCTTATATCCTCTATCTGCCTCAGCGCGGCTTTATCCTGATTGCACATCTCCAATGCCAGCAGCAGCTTCTCGTTGAGTATCACGCTGTCGCCCCACGTCATGCGCTCCGGGATAACTGGCGCTGGACAATCATCGAGCAGTGTGGCCGGTATCGGCGCGTGCGGGATGGGCAGGTATCTGGTCTGCGTGCGCCCGCAGCCGGTTAACAGCACTGGCAGGCACAGGCAGACGAGCACAGCGCTCAGGCGTAAGGGCCTCGCGTATTTGGATAATGCGCGGCTGAAAGTCCTGCACCGCGTGCTGATGTGCATCCTGTGTTGCTCCGGCTATCTGGTTGAACAGCGCTACCGCCTGTTCATAGTGGGTAAACTGTGCGTGGGCGGCGTCACGCTCGGCGACCATCGATTGGTTGGTCTGTTTTAAACGGATGATGTCGACGTACTGGAGTCTCACCACGATAGCGAGAGCGGTCATCGCGGCAAGCAAAAGACCGATCATCATCATCCGCCAACCGAGAGCAGTGTTCATCGTGCAGCACCCTTGCGTTTCGGCTGATATTGACTTGCCACACCTTGGCAATATGCAGGCAGTCATCAAACATCTTGCCCCTGGCACTGGCGGAAGCACTGTGGCGGTAATGGTCTACCGCCCTGTCTGCACCCTTCAGGGCGACCGATTGCTCATAGCCCTGCTTCACCAGTTCAGCGACCACATGCTTTTCAATGAATGACGTGTAGTCCTTTATGCTGCTTCCGGATCCTCGTCAGCGCCGGGAAAGTCACCCATGTCACACAACTTAAATTGGATGAGATCTTTCACCAGTTGCTCAGCTTTCTTGATGGCTTTCTTTTCTTTCTTACGCAGGGTAAACAAAGCGCTTCCTACCTGACCATGCTCCTTAAAGGAAAACTTTTCAGCGGCTGCAACACGATTTTGCATCTCGCTGATTGCCATCTCTGCCAGTCCGGAGAAAATCAAGCAGGTTAATATCCTTGCCACCTTCGAGAGCGGTCATGTGATCGAATACCTGCGCTTGAAGTTCGTAGCTGTAGCTCATTGCCATCAAACAGGCTTCACGCTTAAAGAAGCGGTAGCAGGGATATGTGCGACCTTTTTCGTCTGTGTAATCTGCTAAAAATTTAGCAGATTGATTTTCACCCAATACTTTGGGCGTTTTCGCCATAAAATTATTGTGTTGAAGACGACGATACTTTCTTGTATGGGAACTTCAACCCCTCAACTTCTGCTTTAGCTTTACGTTCAGCGTTAATGTAATCGACCATTTCAAGACTGCTCATAGTCGGCTGTTCGGATGTTGGCAGTACGACAATATTCTGATACTTTATCACTATTGGTTTTATGCGCACGAGGATGCGCAGGCGAAAAAAAGCCCCGCGGAATGCGAGGCCCATTGGTTTGGATTAAAGAATGACAGAGGCTTCAGTACAAAACTCGCGCTCTACTGCCCGCCGACTGACCAGTCCCTTCGAGACCTTGCCGCCAACATATTTCCAGCGCCGCATCTCATCACAGGCACCGGCCATGTCTCCGGCGTTCAGCTTTTTCAGTAGCGTAGAGCGCGCAAACGCCCCGTTCCCCACGTTGTAGACGAACGAGGCTAACGCCGCTCTTTGGCTCTCAGTCAGTGGTACGGTAACATTGGCGTCAACGACGGACATTGCGGCTTTCAGGTCGCTATCTAGCAGGGCTTGACATTCAGCAACGGTATAGCGCTTACCGGGGACAATATCGCTACCGGTATGTCCATAACAGACCGACAATACGCCGCCAGAATCCCGATAGGGAGTGTAGTGTACGCTCTCGTGCCATTGAATTAGCACGGTCGCTAATGCAATAACACCGCCTGCTGTGCCTTTTATCAATCGGTTACGCAGCTCGGGATTCATGGGTCGCGTTTCGTCCTGAAACGGTATTCCTTATGCCGGTAAATCCAGTTCAGCAAAAAGGTGGCCAAGGTGCATGCGATACCGGTAATCAATGCCCATTGATTAAGCGACAACGCGCCCAGCAGGCACGTGACAAAGCCCCAGCTGTAGGCAGAGCCGGTGGTGTATTTTTCCATTGAAGTTATTGGGGTTGTTGTTCCACCCCGGACAAGGTGGCTATCGGTCAGAAAAAAGCCACAAAGTGGTAGCCATACAATCAGGCATTCGCTTTCAACAAATCGGCGCCAATGCCAACAGAGGATAACGCATTGATATATTTGTAAATTATTTCACTGTACCGATAGATATAGTCGCCAGAGTCAACCAGTACATCGTAACGCCCCAGACGTTCGTGCAAGGCGATGATGATGTCCTCGACGAAAGTGGGGTATTTGTAGGCGGTGGAGATTTTCACAGGGTCGTCCTCCGTCTGCCCTACCTGCTCGGCAGCGAAGTCCAGTACACCCCGAAGGTGTTGTATCCCCCCTTCCAGATGCGCTAGCATCCGGGTACAGGCGTTAAACGACTGGCCTTCAAGCTCTGCCGTCAGCACTGTGCGGTTAAAATTGCGCCGGGCAATCTGGTCACACAGGCGCTCCGGATTATCGTGATTGACTTCAGCCCAACCGATGCGCAGTATCCCTGCCGTTTGGAGTTTCTTCGTCATCAGGCGTGTGCGAGCCATATCCGGCTTTGATGGACTGTTTTTAGTTCGCCCCCAGCATGACGCCAGGGTCGCCAACGCTTCAGGGATGGCCTGGCAGACACGCACTACCTTACGAAGCAATGAGACCAATGTGCGCTTAACTGACGACCAGTACGAGGGCTTGCTGTCAAAGCCTACCGCCCGGTTGCGGACACTGGCAATACTTCCCGCTAGCGGATTCAACGTCGTGCGACTGGGTAAAGGGCGGATGGTGGGGGTGATGGACGAATTTGCGCAGATAGCGGATAGCATGTTCGCTCCTTCTGTAAATTCCAGCCAAGAAAAAGGCCACGCGGGAGCGTAGCCTTGAAACAAGTGCCAGATAGCGTCTGGCGGCGCATTTCCACATCTGATATCGTTAATTCGCAAAAGTTTACTATTCAGATATGGAGAATTATGTGAGTATTTTTTTACTCAGTGGATAGAGGGCTGTGCCTTAATACAGGAGACATATTAGATTTAGTCACACCATCATGTCCCTAAAACCCTTGGTAGCTCATGCATTGTCAATATTTAATAGTGGAGCATCTTATCATGCAAACAACTATTTCTTCAATTATCAAATTAATCTAGTCCAATCAGAAGAAAGGTTTGGTGCTACCATTGAAATGCTTCTTGAAGAACGCAGAAGAAATAGTTTCCCCGAAAAACCATCTCGCTTTCAATCTTTGTTCGTGTGTAAATCAGTTAGAGACGCTGCTTGGTTTCGTGGTTTTTCAAAATCCCCCATCGATACCCCAATATTTGAGATTCACGCTTTAACCGGCTGGCACAGAGGCGATATGAGGCTTCTTAACATGAATTGCACACCTGTAGAATTATCTTATCGACTTGACTTGTATTGGAAAGGAATGACTGATCAAACATCTGAGGGAACTCCTCCATTCTGGGAAATACTAATCCCATTACCTGCAAAGGTTGGAAAAAAAGTTCAGGAATGACGAACGATTGCCTTTACACCATCACTATTTTTATTACCGAATTGAAACTGCCGATATCTTAACTCTGTTATGGCTCTTTCCATTGCATTTAGCGCAGTAATGACAGAGCAAGACTTGAACTCAAGCGAAAATATCTTAGGTATGTCGCTATCTAGCCCTGCAAAAAGCGTACACCTGTGCTGTCCTATGTGATTCATTTCATTCCTCTGCCATTTTAAATGCATTGACCCATCGTGTCCGAATCAAAATAAAAAGCCCCGGTATTAGCCGAGGCCCTATCGCACATCTGTGCAAAACTGATACGGACTGGACAACAATCAGATGTGCGACCCAATAATTTTATTCAGAAATCAGTAGCTGTCAATAGCAAAAAGCCCCAACCACCAGAGGGAGTTGAGGCTTCATGTTATGTGGGGTCCCGGGGACCCAGTCAAGCATTTAACTGATCGTTTGATCAGTATTTTCATGCAACAACCGAAATAGCGTCCACTTGACCAGCAATGTATGCTTCAGCGCGAGTTAGAATAGCAGCAACATACTTGTGGTCCCGATCAATTTCCCGGCCTATCGCCCTGCACGACACTTTGCCCTTGTAATACGCCACCACGATATCGTAGCCCAGCGGGTCGAAGACCTTCAGCCGCCCTACCGCCCGGTCAACTATCTCCCCGTCCTCATCGGACAGCATGGGCCGGATATCGCTGCTTGCCGTGACGATGGGCCATGCAGCCTTGTACTCGGTGCCAATGCGTGAGCCGCTCCAATGTCCCCATGCCGTCAACAGGTATCGAATATCTTTCATGCTGCCTCCCATAATAAATTTTTGACGGTACCAAAAAGAAGACCGTTGAACTCAAATCAATTCAACGCTTGCGACAAGCTATTCAGTATTTTCTAATGGATTAATTATCTCATAATAAGGCACGGCCAGTAAGGCCTATTCGACCTGATGCTGACCAATAAGATTGAGATAAACGTTATCGCTATTCCCGTCCTCAAAGTGTGGAAAGTCTATATACTATTTTAATACGTCTATTGCCTCCTGACGCGTTCGCGGATGAATAATTGCCAACTTCTTCTCAAGCCAGGATTCACGCGCACCATTTGCTCGGCATGTAATCGCTGGCCTTCCAGTTTCAACAGCCAATAACGTTCGTCCAGCGAATGACGTTTACTGTTTAGTAACTCTCTCCTTAAAGCATATGCCTTGTTTTTAGGGTTTTTGGCATATTGCGCTGCCCGCGTCCATGCGTATTCAGCCACTTTGTAATGGCGTTACCTTTCCGTCTCTACGGCGTGATTAGCCTCTTCGTAATATAAATTACTCATCTCGAATCCTGTGTTTAGCTAAGGGGGTGCCCTGCAGTTATTCCGCATCATTTAAAATCACCGACTCACTTATCAGTACTAAACATTGCTGCTAAGAACACCCTCTTTTATTTATCTCGACATCATCATCTTTAAAAAGTGTGAATTTCTCCACCCGGTTAGAATAACCTGCCTGTCTTTATAGGCCCTAGATGTTAATAACGATAGAAGCCCTCCTATCCATCGGCACAAACAGTTAGGTGTTATTTTTCACCTTGACAAAATCGCCTAAGTCGCAAATGGAAATCTTATGCAAATCGATTAATGTCCTGATTGCCGGACGTATCTGCTTTAATTCCTTGCGGTGTAATGTCATGGCGGCACTTCCGGGCTTACCGTGACCAAAGGAGGATCCTTTCTCGGCCTTAGCGACAATATACTGGGCTTTCTCCGCTGGCATCTCGCGTAGCTCTTCGAGGCTGGGTATCTCGACGTGACGGAGTTCACCTAAAGTATTGCGGCGGAAGTAGACGTTGACCAGCTCTTCTTGAATTTCCCATGCCAAATCATCCTGAAATGGCTTAACTAGTAACAGATAGCCCATCTCGGTGATGAGTACGCCGTTGGGACTCTTCTTCGGGAAAAGGTCTGTAGGTATGTTGCGGACTATTAGTCCGGAAGATAGCTCAAAAAAGTGGCGCCCTTCGATGAAACGTTCATGATGACGGCGGAAATAACGCCCAGCGGTTCCCTTCGGACGGCCATGCGCCTTATCGATCATGGCAAAGGTGACGCTTACCTTGGTACTCGACTACCGGCATAGCGGTGTTCTGAATGGAGACGTAATTAGACATGTGCCACCCCCTGAACTGTAACTATGTTCGTTATGGTTGCGGGGTCTTTGACCGGCAGCTTTGGCGACTCGGTACGTTTAACGTTCTCAGTGAAGCGCTTCACACGTTGATGTCCAGCCCAAACTAGGCGGCTATCTTTGAACATGGCGATGAAGGTGCGGCGATCTTGACGTGTGAACGACACTTTGCCGTAGGGCGTAGTCTCGTAACACGGGACGATCCAATATGTATCTGTAAATTTGGGGCGAGTTTGGGTATCATGAGAACATCTCTCGATACGTTTGAAGACCTTATAAAAACTAAGGTTGATGGTGAAAGTGTGGGGCAGTTTATAATTACAGCGTTGCGAACAGAGATAAAGCGCCGTCTACGCAAGAAAGCCAAGCAAGAATCCCAAAGCTGACTTACTTCTCCACCATGCCGAAGGGTGGCACTGCCAATGCTGCCCTTCTTCCTCTTCCGTTGCTTGCACATCTTCTAAAGTACGAAAATCGTCTCTTTGAACATGCCGGGGTCTTAAAGACCCCAACCCCTGCTGATTTTGCGAGTTACTAATGGTAACGCACAAATTTTGAGCAATATCTGCTGTCTGGACAAGCGCCGATTCCGCCTTGATATTCAGTAGGTTATTTGGGCATACCGCCACCATATGAGCGGAAGCTAACCCATTGATTGGATTGCGATAGGTCACAGTGATCCCCTTCATGGGACTACGGTGCTGGCGATATTTTGCGCTCGCCGATTCTGGCGAACTCAAATGGGAGCCGGAATCACATTTACCGTAACCCGCTGAATCTTCCGAGGTCATCGATACAGTGACCTCGACTCTATCCGAGGCCATCACTTTGGTTGAGCTAAATATTAAGCTCAGTGGGCCAGCCAAGGGGAAGCCTCCTTTCTGGCTGGCCTCACCCAAGTCTAGTAATCCCTCCGTTTCAAACGGAGGAATGCCCGGCTTGAATATATCGCCCACTGGATTTAAGGCGCAGGGGAACCCGTCACGGCCATTAGCCATGTTTGGCATTTTCATTTTAAACCTCGATTATTTAACTTGTTGTTGCGCTATTAATCAGCCTGTTGGGTTAATTTTTTCCGAGTCTCATACCACTGACGTACAGCAGCGGCATCGAAAACAGTCGCACGATCGGATAATTTAATGGGTTTGGGGAAGTCCGGCTTTTTGGTATAGCGCCAAACGGTTACTTCACTAACAGCAAGAAACTGAGCAACACTTTTTATGCGAGCATTGCCGGTGATGGGAAATGATACGGATGTTACCTCATGTGTCTTCATCTACTGTCCTGCCATTTGGTGATGTGTGATTGGCAGGCACTCTAGTCTAGAAAATTTTCTGTGATAAGGGAGAGTAGACGTACTTTCCCCCTATAGTAAGTTACTATCCCCCTTGCTTTGTTCCGAAGTTTATTGCCGCCCTCAGATGTCTCAATATCACTTCATCGTTAGCTATATGTAATATTGTAATTTCTGAAATATGGTTTTTAATTGCTTCGAGCCATTTTTCTGTACTAATTTCTTTCTTATTCCCCCTACATTCATCAGGGTAAGCACTTAGTATATGTATTGCAGCCTTGTATAATTTTTCTCTATTTACTGCATATCTCTCTTTGTTCGGATGGGAAAGATTTAAATCAAATTAATTTTCACCAAATTCTTTAAATCCTGCGCTAAATAAAGGGACGTCTTTTTGTCTTTTATTATATAAAAATTCAATGTCATCCTTTAATATCCAAAGGTGAGTTTTCTCAATCGCTTTATGCAACCATACACTACTACATTTGCAATCTTCAGAAACATCCACACCAAAATTTTTTTATGTACACTATTTATATATAGGAGCATACCGTAATTTTTAAATTCTTGTTTCAAAAAAGGAAATAGGCCAACATATTCCATTAGTCTTTCACGTCCAAACTCTAGATTCATTAAACTACACAAGTCTATTTCCCAAAATCTCCTTGTCGTACCACGTAATAGAAAATACATTTCATCCTCTTCCACTTCATATCCATCATCATTTTCATTCACATGAAAAATTAAATGAATTATAGTTAGATACTCATCAATTTCTGGAGAACAAAATAAATCTACTAGATTTTCATTTCCCCTAAGCACTTTCAATGTGCAGTCATGTTCATCTAAATAAATACCTAGATTTATCGTGCCAACAGACCCAAAATGGAGAATATCATCAATATTACATGATAGAAGCTTTGCAGCTTTCTCGATAGAGTAGTACTACATTGCCGGTATATTAACCCATAACTCAAGCTTTTTGGTATTCATATCATCATACCTTTAATTAATCATATATAATAATGCTGGCCCTAGCCGTTTTCTAATGACACCAACAGCTCTGACCATTTTTCCAAAGCTACCCTTCTCTCATTTAAGTATTGATGACGATTATAGATTCCTTCAATACCTTTGATGGTGTGGTTAAGGCAGCGTTCTGCCACGATGGGATCAATACCCAAAGCTGCTAGATGAGTTCTCGATGTACGTCGAAAATCATGAACTGTAAATGGCAAAATGTCGGGGGGCATATTACTGCGAACTTTTGATAAAGCAACATTAATAGTGCATTCTGAAATATGCATTGCAAATGCATTCTCTTACTGCTCGTGCCGGCAGTATCCATTGGCTATTATATGAAAAACCTTTAAGTTCTCTCAGCCACTCCAGTACAGGCTCAGATAATGATATATCTATTCCTTCACCTGTTTTTGTTCTCTTCTTTGGAAGATGCCATATCACACATTCAAAGTCGAATTCATCCCACTTTGCAGCACATAATTCCATTTTTCGACAGCAAAGAGCTAGTAATAATTTTATAGTTAGTTCATTCTGTTTATTGAAGCTATCTATAGATTTCATTGTTTCAAAAAAACACTTCAACTCATCACATGTTAACCATCTTTTCCTCCTCTTCTCTTGTCCACCAGCATCCTAACAGCCAAAAGAAATTGCAGGATTATTTTCCATATAGCGGTGGCGTATTGCATAGCTAAAAATTCTTTTAATTAAAGATAATACATCATTAGCTGGAGCTGGAGCTGGAGCTGGAGCTGGAGCTGGAGCTGGAGCTGGAGCACCTCTAGCAACAATAGATTTTATCATATTATCAATATCGGAAGCTGTGACTTTTTTTAACTTTAATTTCCCCAACTTAGGTATAATATCCTTATCAATATTATGTCGTATTTGTTATGGCCGTTTATGCCTTGGCAAAATTAACTGCTCATAAAAAGAATTAGCAATATCAGCCACAGTCTTTTCATTATTATCCTCATTTAATTTCGCCAAAAATCCAGCTTTTCGTTCCTTCTTTTTTTCTGCCACATCAAAACCGAGTGCAACACGGGCTGATAGCTCCCTAGCCACTTCCCTAGCCTTGGATAAGGTTACATCAGGGTAGTTTCCTAGGCAAACTACACGCCATTTTCCTAGCATCCTATATCGAAAGCGCCATGTTGGTTTTTTGTCACTTGTTCGATACCTCAAGTATAGTTCTCCACCATCAGACCTACCTTCAAATCGCTCTTCCTTCTTAAGCCATGATCTAATCTGTAAGTCAGTTAAATTCCCCATACAGCTAACCTTTTGCAATAGAAGATTTGACATCTATGTGTACCCATATTTTTATGGGTACACAATAGGGTACAACGTAATCTTGCAATTTTATGAAAGTACATGCAATTAACTGAGGGCGCTATGGGCTTGAAATTAGCGAGTTGTCATATTTTTGAAAGACTATGAGTACTTATGAAATTGAATTTTATATGTCACACCGACATATTAATCAGCCAGTTCTCGCTGACGTTATAATCCAGCCCCGCCTGCCCGGCTAGACCCCAGGAATTCTTCACGCTCAAATCGGTCAAGCCGAGATCTTGGCCCTTCTGGTTAAAATAGGCGTCATAAAAGGTGGTGTAGTTGACGTCGATGCCGATATAAGGCCACAGCTTATCCTGGGCATCGCCAAAATAGTGTTACGCCATCAGGCTGGGCGGCAGTTGTTTAACTTTAGCGATATTACCGGTGCTGTTAAGCCCGACGCGGTGACTGAACGGCGTCGCCGCCAACAATTCAACGCCGATATTGTCGGTGATCATATAGCCAAAGGTCAGCCCCAGTTGCGTGTTGTTGCTGACGTTGAACTCGCCCAATCCCAGCACATCATCCGAACTCTCGCTGGGCCGGACGGTAATGCTGCCGGCACGGGCGATAAAGTCGCCGGCCTGATGGCGAATACGGGTTGACTGAAAAAATAGCGTCCACCGAGGCGGCCAAAAGCGTTGTTTTCATGCCCTGCTCCATTGCTGTTGTGCTTACCGTTAAGGGGTAAATTTGATCCTTGTCACCATCCGGGCTAACGGTGGTGTAGAGGCAAATTGATGTGTCACATTGATAGCCAGTGTTATATCAATTCCCTTACTATTTACAGGTTGATCCATATCAACCGAATGGCAACAACAGCAAAAAAAGCGGTGATAACTCATTTCTGTTGTTTTCCGGCTTCCGGCTGGGTAGTTTTCGGGGAGTGTCGGTTCAGCTTCGACGCCGTAGCGTCGGTGGGATAACAGCATGAGCGGTGATGGCAATCCCTACCTGTCCTGCAGCGCTTGCTGCGCCTTTTTTCGCGTGTCTTTTTACTGGGCCGAGGCGGATGACGGCGCAGGCCAGGTGCCGGCGGCGTTAACGGAACCGCTCACCCCATTCTTACGCTGTATGTCGGGCACCAACGAGCCTCCCGCGCTGCAAGGCCAAATCGGCAAGCGCGTCAGCTGCACACTCTATGCCTCCCGTCCTTCCCCCTGTCGGGAATTCCAGATGAGCAGCGAAGACGGCCGGGCAAACGCCGCCTGCGATCGCGCCCGGGCGCATTATGGCCTGCCGCCGCTGGCGCGAACGATGGCGCAGGGGATTATCGTGCCGCGCTCGCCCCCGGATGATGCATTAGGGTGCCAAGCCGTGGATTAACAGGGTAGAATAGCGGGCTAGCCTAATCGTTGATTGTTTTACCAAGGAGCCCCCATGCCAATTATGGCAAGTACCCTGTACCGCGACATGCTGAATTTTTTCCGTAATCAGTTTGCCAGTATCCTGCTGTTGGCGCTGTTGACGGCGCTGATAAGCGTCGTGCTGGGCCATGCGCTGTCGCCGGGAAGTGAGCAACTGATGACCCTGAGCGACGGTACTCATCTCGGCGATACCGCCGAGATGAGTCTGCAACAGCTGGTACAGCAGATGTCAGTGGAACAGCAACGGGTATTGCTGAAAGCTTCCGCCGCCGGCACTCTGGCGGGTCTGGTCGGCAATGTGCTTTTAGCCGGCGGGCTGCTGACCATGATCCGCCAAGTGTCCAACCGCCAGCCCGTCAGCGTATTGCGCGCCATCGGCCTGTCGGCGCCGCTGTTGCCGCGCCTGTTGCTGCTTATCTTTCTTACTACGCTGCTGGTACAACTGGGACTGCTGTTGATTATCGTACCGGGAATCCTGCTGGCCATCGCCTTTAGCCTGGCGCCGGTCATCGCCACCAGTGACGATCTGGGCGCTATCAAATCAATGCGCCAGAGCTCCAGTCTGGCGTTTGCCAATCTTCGTCTGTTGGCGCCGGCGGTCTTGTTCTGGCTACTAGCGAAGGCGGCGGTTTTACTGCTGGCCACTCAGTTCACTCTGGTGTCATCGTTGGTGGCGGTGGTATTATTGAATGGATTGAGCAATCTGATTTCCGCCCTGCTACTAATCTATCTTTATCGTCTGTATATGCTGCTGCGGCAGGCCTGATGGACGTCGTTTACCCTCTTTACCGGTGGATTTTGTTATGAAGCAGTTTCTGGATTTTTTGCCCTTGGTGGTGTTTTTTATCGTCTATAATCTCTACGACATTTACTACGCATCCGGCGCGTTAATCGTTGCCTCTGCGCTGGTATTGGTTTACACCTGGCTGCGCTATCGCAAGGTCGAAAAAGTCGCCCTGATTACCTTCGTACTGGTGGCGATCTTCGGCTCGCTGACGCTTTATTACCACAACGCGGAATTTATCAAGTGGAAGGTGACGGTGATTTATTCGCTGTTTGCCGCAGCGCTGCTGATTAGCCAATTTGTATTCGGCAAGCCGCTTATCCAGCGTATGCTGGATAAAGAGATCCATCTCCCTGCCCGAGTCTGGAACAACTTGAATATTGCCTGGGCGCTTTTCTTCCTGGCCTGCGGCGCGGCGAACATTTATATCGCTTTCTGGCTGCCGCAGAGCGTGTGGGTCAATTTTAAGGTTTTCGGCCTCACCGGCCTGACGTTGGTCTTTACGCTGCTCAGCGGCATTTATATCTACCGCTATAATAATACCCATTAATCCTGCGCCTTCAGCGCGGGTGTAGTTAAACGGGAGTAATGATGAACGAAGAGATGACGAATAGTGGCGAGATAGTGCTGCGTACGCTGGCAATGCCGGCTGACACCAATGCCAACGGCGATATTTTTGGCGGCTGGCTGATGTCGCAAATGGATATCGGCGGCGCTATTCTGGCGAAAGAGCTGGCTCAGGGTCGGGTAGTGACGGTGCGCGTCGACACGGCATGACATTCCTGAAACCGGTCGCGGTGGGAGATGTCATTTGTTGCTATGCTAAGTGCCTGAAAACCGGCAACAGCTCGCTGACCATCACATCAATATTGAGGTATGGGTGAAGAAAGTGTCTTCGGAGCCCATCGGCCAACGCTACCGGGCGACCGAGGCGGTGTTTACGTACGTCGTGGTGGATAATGACGGTAAACCTCACCCGCTGCCGCCGGACCGGCGTCAGCGCTGCGGACTAAGGTGCTCAACGGGCAGCGGTTTTGCGCCGCTATTCGCCGCTGCTGACGCCCTCAAGGTCGAATTTGAAATTGACCGTCAAATTGGTTGCCGGCTTGCCCGGCTCATAAGTCCAGCGACGCATGGCTAAACGGATATCGCGCTCGAACATGTTACGTGGCTGAGCCGATAGCACCCGCACGTTCTCCACCCGACCCTCGGCATTGACGTCGAACATCACACTCACGCGGCCCTCAATGCCCAACACCTTTGCCCGCGGGGGATAAATGGGGTTGGTACGCTGCATGGCCCGCGGCGAATTACTCTCGCTTTTCACACTGCTGCTCGCCGGGGCGCTGGTAACCGGCGCGGTTGTCGGACGAACCGACGGCGCACTGGGGGCGGGCATCGCCGGACGCGTCACGGGTTTCGGCGGCTGTGGTTTGATTTCACGGTGCCGTTCAGGTTTGGGTTTCGGCGCGAGTTTAGGCAATTGCACCGGTGCAGGCGGTTCCGGCTCCGGGATGGGTTGCGGCTCGACTTCCGGCTCGGGTTGGACAGGCTGCGGCGGTTGCTGCGGCTCAGGCGCCACCAGCATCACGGTCATGGGCTGCTCGACAGCTGAGGGTAAACTTATCGGCGGGACCGTGGCATAGAGTAATCCTGCGACCAAAGAGGCGTGTAATCCGGCAGAGGCAATAAACGGCCAGGAAAAGCGACGGGTCTGATTCAAAATAGTTAACGCCATATCATTGGAGGTCGTGGATGAGGGAAAAGTTTAAATGCAAATAGCAATCATATTCAATAACTGACGGCGATCTCTTTATCGTTTAGCGCATTTATCTGTCAGAGGGCAGGCGCGCCGGACCTTTCGCTTACGGGCCACTGTCTCAGCGCTCATATGTCGGCGCCCGCCGCCTGCCCCCCTTTAACATGTCCCGGCTGCGTAACTTTTCGTTGCGCTACAGGGTGCAATATCATAACGTGAATTACTTTTACTCATTCCAGGTTGGGAGTTTTACCGTGCTCTATGTCATCTATGCCGAAGACGTGGCCGATTCGTTAGAAAAGCGCCTGTCGGTTCGCCCTACTCATCTAGCGCGTCTCCAGCTGCTACGTGATCAGGGCCGCCTGCTTACGGCCGGCTCCACGCCCGCCATAGACAGCAATGATCCCGGCGCGGCGGGCTTCAACGGTTCAACGGTCATCGCCGAATTCGACTCCCTTGAAGCGGCGCAGGCCTGGGCCGAAGCCGATCCCTATGTCGCCGCCGGCGTGTATGCGACCGTTCAGGTCAAGCCCTACAAAAAGGTCTTCTGACCGCCAACGCAGCGGGTGCGTGCCCCATCAAGGGCCACGGCGGCGCCCGCCTTCCCCCCTTCCTAATGGCGTTTGATGTCGCCGGCCACACTAACCGTGGCCCGAATACCTATGATGACCGGCGCCATGGTCGGCATAGTCGCCATAGGACTGCGGATGCAACACAGAGAGCAAGGTCAATAGTGTAAGGCCCTTATAGTGTCATGCAGGAATGGCAAGGGGATGTAGTGACTGGCGGTAAACGGTCCCCTTAGTAATAAAACCACCACGATTTCCGTGAGCGTGGCGTGAAATTATTCTATTCAGGAATTTTCGCAGTCAACTTTATAAATTGACGCGTTTCAGTATGTTATCTAACCGCTTTTTGACAGATAGTTCCGAATCATGCCGCACTGAAGGATATCCGGTTTGTACCCCGCCAGCTTATCGCATAACGTAGAAATGCTGTACTCCCGGTTAAACACTTAACAGTAGGAGGTAAATATGTTGAAGAAAACACTGATGGCAGCCTTGGTTCTGTCTGCGGTCGGCAGCTCGGCTGTTTACGCCGCCGGCGCGGCTGGTACGACTACTGCGGCATCGCAGAGCGCATCCGGCAGTGCCAGCAGCAGTGATGCCAGCTTTGTGTCCAGCTCTGTCGCCGCGGTGGCCTCGGCGAGCGATCCGGAAAAACACCGGTTCCTCTACATCAACCTCAACCACGACCGCCACGCAGTAACGCAACTGGCAACGCCTCAGGGAGGAAAACAGGCAGAGTGTTTGTCACATCTCAACCGGCATGAAGCCGGTTTTTTACCGCCTGAAAGTCAAGGAAATGCCCCGTATTGAGCGTAGGTGCGACAGACTGCAGAAACAGCGCCTCCGTTCAGTTCAGCGTATAGGAGAGGGAAAATAGCAAGGAACGCCGCTGCTGTTTGAGCTGAAGATGGCTCAAACACGTCAATCGCCGATAAGTGCGGGATTGGGCTCCAACCCACTGGCTGCGCCGTCGCTGTACCTGACGCTGCATACGCCAACGGCTTACTTCGTTACGACTTCTTTTCATCACAAAGACCTTTGGAACGGGCTTAAACGAACGCTCGCCATTATAGCCGCTTTTTCATCCCTGCCAAGCCGCGCGCGGATGCAGCGCATTATGCGCCGGGTAAAACAATTTCCTCTTTGCGCCCCTTATGCGTAAACTCAGGCTAACGCTCCGCGAACAGGATTTTTCGCCCCTATGACAACGCTTTATACCGTAATCAACTGGCTATTGCTATTCGGCTATTGGTTGTTGATCGCAGGCGTCACCCTGCGGGTTATGATGAAACGTCGCGCGGTGCCCTCCGCCATGGCCTGGCTACTAGTCATCTATATTCTCCCCCTGGTGGGAATTATTACTTATCTGCTGTTCGGCGAACTCAACCTGGGTAAACGCCGCGCCGAACGCAGTAAGGCCCTCTGGCCGTCCACCGCCAAGTGGATTGAAGATCTAAAAGGTTGTCGCCGCATTTTTGCCAGTGAAAACAGCGAAGTGGCCCGGGCGTTATTTCAACTGTGCGAGCACCGTCAGGGCATGGGTGGCCTGAAGGGCAATCAGATGCAGCTGCTGACCAGCAGCGATGATGCCCTGCGGGCGCTGGTCCGCGATATCGGCCTGGCGCAAAAAAATATTGAGATAGTGTTCTATATCTGGCAGAGCGGCGGCCTAGTGGACCAGGTGGCGGAGGCGTTGATGGCGGTGGCGCGGCGCGGCGTGCGCTGCCGGCTAATGCTCGATTCCGCCGGTAGCGTGGACTTTTTCCGCAGTCCCTACCCCGCGCTGATGCGCGCCGCCGGAGTGCATGTCGTAGAAGCCCTGCACGTCAGCCTCCTGCGGGTCTTTCTGCGCCGCATGGATTTGCGACAGCATCGCAAAATGGTGCTGATTGACAATTATGTCGCCTACACCGGTAGTATGAACATGGTGGATCCGCGTTTTTTCAAACAGGACGCCGGCGTCGGCCAATGGATCGATATCATGGCGCGCATGGAGGGGCCGGTTGCGACCGCGATGGGGATCATTTTCTCCTGCGACTGGGAAATTGAAACCGGGGAACGCATCCTGCCGCCGCTGCCCGACGTCAATATCATGCCGTTTGAACAGGCCACCGGACACACCATCCAAGTGATCGCGTCGGGTCCCGGTTTCCCCGAGGGCGTCATTCATCAGGCGTTGCTCACCTCGATTTATGCGGCGCGCGAACAACTGGTGATGACCACGCCCTACCTGGTGCCGAGCGACGATTTGCTCCAGGCCATTTGTACCGCGGCACAGCTCGGCGTGGAAGTCCATATTATCGTTCCACGCCACAACGACTCCATGTTGGTAGGCTGGGCCAGCCGGGCCTTTTTTGCCGAACTACTGGAAGCCGGAGTGCTGATCCATCAGTTTGAGGGCGGTCTGCTGCATACCAAGAGTGTACTGGTCGACGGTCAATTGAGTCTGGTGGGGACGGTAAATCTGGATATGCGCAGCCTATGGCTTAATTTTGAGATAACCCTGGTCATCGACGATGACGATTTTGGCAGCGATTTGGCACGGGTACAGGAGGACTATATCGCCCGCTCACGGCTCATTGAACCCAAAGTCTGGTCGAAGCGTCCCTACTGGCAGCGTATTGTCGAGCGGCTGTTCTACTTTTTCAGTCCATTGCTGTAATTTTACCGGACGGCATGCTGTAATAGAGCCAATTCAGCTAACGGGACAGTAATGATGGATGTGGATAATCGTCTGACGGATGATGAAACGCTCGAAGCGGCCTACGATATTTTTCTTGAGCCGACGCAGGATAATCTCGATCCGGCGGACATTTTGCTGTTCAATCTGCAGTTTGAGCGGCGCGGCAAAGCTGTTTGACCCGTCAGAAGCGTGGCATGAGCAGGTGGATTTCGATCTCAATCCCGATCTTTTCGCCGAAGTGGTCATCAGCCTGGCGGAGCAAGACGGTATGGCGGTAAACGACGTATTCACGCGCATCCTGATATGCCGCGACCGGAGCGAAAAGGTCTGCCACATTCTGTGGAAGGAGTGAGCCCTGTCCCGCCCGCGCCGCGCCTCCGATCGGCCGCGGCTAGGTAGCAAATGCCCTCCTCAACGTCAGCCGCGCCGCCGCTTGCCGCAGCACATCCTGATGCCCCAATCGGGCGCGGCCCCCCCCTCCCGCAGCTCCCGCTTGGGCGACCTGTTATTGCGCCAGCTGGGCTATATCTACCTTAATACATGAACAGACGTGGCGGAAGCTGCCCTGTAATATTGGTCGCGTCACGGCGCAGGTCTCATCGGCCAGCGGACAGCGCGTGCGGAAAACGCATCCCGACGGGGGATTAATCGGAGAGGGCAAATCCCCCTCCAGTAGCTGAATGACCTTATTGCGCTCTTTATCCGGATCCGGTATCGGCACCGCCGACATCAACGCGCGTGTATAGGGATGCTGTGGATTGTGATACACCTGATCAAACGTGCCAAGCTCCACGGCATGGCCGAGATACATGACCAAAACCCGATCGGAGATATGCTTGACGACCGCCAAATCGTGCGCAATGAAAATCAGCGAAAGCCCCATTTCCCGCTGCAGTTGCTGCAACAAGTTCACCACCTGCGCCTGAATGGACACATCCAGCGCTGACACCGGTTCATCACATATCACCAGCTTCGGCTCCAGAATCAGCGCCCGGGCAATGCCGATACGCTGGCATTGACCGCCGGAAAACTCATGGGGATAACGGTTAATCAGGTTCGGCAATAGTCCGACCTTCATCATCATGTTGCGCACTTTTTCCTTCACTTCCTGGCGGGGCATTTTCGGGAAATAGGTGTGCAGCGGTTCAGCGATGATATCGCCAATCGTCATGCGGGGATTGAGCGAGGCCAGTGGATCCTGGAAAATCATTTGAATATCGTTACGCGTGGCTCGCCACTGCGCCGTACTCATATCCTGCAACTCTTTTCCCAGCCAGGCGATACGCCCGCTGGTGGCCTTGACCAGACCAATCAGCGCCCGGGCAAAGGTCGATTTGCCGCAGCCGGACTCGCCGACTACGCCCAGCGTCTCCCCTTCATACAGCCGCAGGGACACACCATCTACTGCCTTCAGGCTTTTGGCGGGCTGCCAGAACCACTGTTTATCTCCTTTCACGTCGAAATACACCTTCAGATTGTCGACGTCGAGGATGACTTTTTTCTTCTCGGCCAGGGTGCTCATACCAGCTCCTCCAGTGACTTATAACAGGCGCGCAGTCGCTGATCGCCAAAGCGCTCCAGCGGCGGCATGGTGGCGCAAATATCCATCGAGTACGGACAGCGCGGCTGGAAAGGACAACCTTTAGGCAAGCGCAACAGATTAGGCGGATTGCCGGGAATGGTGGTCATGCTTTCGCTACCGTCAGCATCCAGACGAGGTACCGCAGCCAACAGGCCGATGGAATAGGGATGACTTGGGCTATAAAACACATCGCGCGCCTTGCCGTACTCCATGGTGCGTCCGGCGTACATGACCAGTACCCGATCGCAAATGCCGGCCACGACGCCAAGGTCGTGGGTAATCATGATGATGGCGGTATTGAACTCACGTTTTAATTCGTTGAGCAGGTTCATAATCTGCGCCTGCACCGTCACATCCAGCGCGGTGGTCGGCTCATCGGCGATGAGCAGTTTCGGTCGGCACAGCAGCGCCATGGCGATCATCACCCGCTGGCGCATACCGCCCGAGAACTCATGGGGATACATACGCATGCGCTTGCGCGCTTCAGGCATTTTTACCGCGTCCAGCATGCGCACGGACTCATTAAAAGCTTCATGTTTGCCGATCCGTTTATGCAGTTGCAGCACTTCCATCAACTGATCGCCCACGCGCATGTAGGGATTCAGCGAGGTCATCGGATCCTGGAAAATCATCGAAATCTGCTCGGCGCGCAGTTTGTTCAGCTGCTTTTCCGGCAGATTGAGAATTTCGCGGCAGTTGAACTTGGCGCTGCCGTCGATACGACCATTGGCCGCCAGCAGCCCCATCAAGGCAAAAGCGGTCTGGGATTTGCCGGAGCCGGACTCGCCGACGATGCCCAGGGTTTCGCCGGCGTGCAGAGTGAAATTGAGATCGTTGACCGCGGTCACCGCGCCGTCCTGGGTGGCGAAAGTCACCCGCAGGTCACGTACATCCAGCAGTACCGGCCAGGCGGTGTCCGTAAGCGTCACCGCGTCCGGCACCAAGGTTTGATTCGTGCTCATGGCGGCACTCCTTAACGGTCTTTCGGATCGAGGGCGTCACGCAACCCATCGCCGATAAAGTTGAAACAAAATAGCGTCACCACCAGAAACAGCGCCGGGAAAATCAGCAGCCAGGGAGACACCTCCATGGAGTTGGCGCCATCGCTAAGCAGCGCCCCCCAGCTGGAAAGTGGCTCCTGGGTGCCCAGACCGAGAAAACTCAGGAAGGACTCAAACAAAATCATGCTGGGCACCAGGAGTGAAGCGTACACCACCACCACACCCAGTACGTTCGGCACAATATGGCGCAGAATAATATTGCGGGTGGACACGCCGCTGACGATAGCCGCCTCAATGAACTCTTTGCGCTTTAGGCCCAGCGTCTGCCCGCGGACGATACGGGCCATATCCAGCCAGGAAACCAACCCGATGGCCACGAAAATCAAAAAGATGTTCTGACCAAAAAATGTCACCAGCAGGATGACGAAAAACATGAACGGAAACGAGTTAAGAATTTCCAGCAGCCGCATCATCAGGGAGTCAGTTTTGCCGCCGAGATAACCGGACAGCACGCCGTAGAGCGTCCCCACCACGACCGCCACCAGTGCGGCGGCAATGCCCACCATGAGCGAAATACGGCCGCCGATGGCGACCCGCACCAGCAAATCACGGCCGGAGGAATCGGTGCCGAAATAGTGTTGGGAGGCGATATCCGGCGCATTGGACATCATGGCCCAGTCGGTATCGTCATAGCGGAATGCAGACAGCGACGGCGCCAAGATGACGAACAACGCTATCAGCAGCAGGATAAACAGGCTGGTCAACGCCGCCCTGTTATGAATGAAGCGTCGGCGAGCGTCGGCCCACAAGCTGCGGCCTTCCACTTCCAGTTGTTCACTGAATTTCTCCAGAGCTTCGCTATTTTTTTTGCTCACAATCATTTGTGCGCTCCAGCGTCAATAACGGATTTTCGGGTCGATAACCGCATACAGGACATCGACAATGGCGTTAAACACAATGGTCAGGGTACCCACCAGTATCGTCAGGCTTAGCACCAGGGAATAGTCGCGGTTGAGAGCGCCGTTGACAAACAGCTGGCCAATACCGGGCAAACCATAAATTGTCTCTATCACCATCGAACCAGTAATAATGCCGACAAACGCCGGCCCCATATACGAGATGACCGGCAGCAGTGCCGGATTCAGAGCATGGCTGAAAATAATCCGCCGCATCGGCAGCCCTTTGGCGCGCGCGGTGCGGATAAAATTGGAATGCAGCACTTCAATCATTGAACCGCGGGTAATGCGGGCGATGCTGGCGATGTAGGCCAGTGAAAGCGCGACCATCGGCAAAATGACATATTTGGGTTCGCCGCCGTTCCAGCCGCCGCCGGGCAACCATTTCAGCGTGATGGCGAAAATCAGCACCAATAGCGGCGCTACCACAAAACTGGGGATCACCACGCCGGTCATGGCAAACCCCATGGCAAGATAGTCCCATTTGGTATTCTGCTTCAACGCTGCCATAACCCCGGCGGCGACACCGACCACCACCGCCAGCAAAAACGCCGCCAGCCCCAGTTTGGCCGAGACGGGAAACGAGTTGGCAACCAGATCATTGACCGAGTAGTCTTTATATTTGAACGAGGGACCGAAATCACCGTGGGCGAGTTGCAATAAATAATTGCCGTACTGCGTAAGGATGGGATCGTTCAGATGATATTTGGCTTCAATATTGGCCATCACTTCCGGCGGCAGGTTGCGCTCGCCGGTAAACGGGCTGCCGGGTGCCAGGCGCATTATGAAAAATGAGATGGTGATCAGCACGAACAGCGTTGGAATCGCTTCCAGCAGCCGTCGAAGAATAAACTTTAACATTACCAGACCTATAAATGGCAGTAGACGGTAAGGCGTTTGCAGAACAAATAGGGCACGACCGCCAGCGGCCTACCCTATTGTCTCACGTCAAACGTCCTTAATGTTTGATAATGTAGAGATCTTTTACATATACATTATCAAGCGGATCTTTACCGGTATAACCCCCTACGTAAGGTTTGACCAAACGGGCGTTAACATAGTAATACACCGGGACGATTGCTGAGTCTTTATCCAGCTGCTGTTCCGCCTGCTGATAGATGCCGGCGCGGGCGTCTTCCGAACCGGCCTGCAGGGCCTGGACCAGCAATTTATCAAATGCCGGGTTCTTATAATGCGCGCTGTTATTGGAGCTGTTGGACTGCATAATGTTCAAGAAGGACGTCGGTTCATTATAATCCGCACACCAGCCGGCCCTGGCGACGTCGAAATTGCCCTGACGGCGGGTATCCAGGAAGGTTTTCCATTCCTGGTTTTCAAGTTTCACATTGACACTGAGGTTCTTTTTCCAGATAGAAGCCACGGCGATGGCCAGCTTCTTATGCAGATCCGAGGTGTTATACAGTAAATCGAAGGTCAAGGGTTTGTCTTTGGTATAGCCCGCCTCGGCCAGCAATTTACGCGCCTCTTCGTTGCGTTTCTCCTGCGACCAGCCAAACCATTCCGGCGCCGTCAGCTTGGCGCCATCGGTATGGGGCGGCGTGAAGCCGTAGGCCGGCAGATCGCCCTGCGCTTTCACTTTATTAACGATGATATCGCGATCCAGCCCGAGCTTAAGCGCGGTACGCACGCGCGCATCGGTGAACGGCGCTTTCTGGTTATTGATTTCGTAGTAATAAGTGCAAAGATAGGGATCGGCATGGACTTCTTTGGGGATGTCTTTCTTGAGTTTCTGGAACAACTCAATCGGCAATTTGTTGAAGGTCATATCGTCTTCGCCGGCGCGATAGCGGTTGACGTCGGTGACTTCGGACGAGATCGGCAGATAGGTGACTTTATTAATGACGGTTTTAGTGTTATTCCAGTACTGCGGATTTCGCTCCAGGACGATACGTTCGTTAATCACCCAGTCTTTGACGACATAGGCGCCATTACCCACCCAATTGGCAGGCTGGGTCCACTTATCACCGAATTTTTCCACTACTTTTTGCGGCACCGGCGACATGGACGGATGGGCGAACACCTTGATGAGATACGGCACCGGCTCGGCCAGCGTGACTTCCAGGGTATGATCGTCAAGCGCTTTCACGCCCAACGTGTCCGGGCTTTTCTTGCCGCTGATGATATCGTCGATATTGGTGATCTGAGCGTATTGCAGGTAGCTTTCATAAGGAGAGGCAGTTTTGGGATCCGCCAGTCGTCGCCAGCTGTAGACAAAGTCCTGCGCGGTGACCGGATCGCCATTGGACCATTTGGCGTTTTGCCGCAGATGGAAAGTCCAGACTTTAAAATCCTTGTTTTCCCAGCTCTCGGCCACGCCCGGTTGTGCCCGACCCTGCAGGTCGTTAATGATAAGGCCTTCCAGTACGTCACGGTTAACGTTAGATTCGGGAACCCCTTCTATCTTGTGCGGATCCAGGGATTGCAATTCGGCGCCATTGCCGCGTACCAGTTCCTGTTTGTCGCTTAACTGCACGCCGGCGGGAACGGCCGCGGCAAAAGTTTGTCCAGCAACGCTCATTCCCATGGCGGTAACCACGGCCGCGGCAAGAAGCGTTTTTTTCGTGATGTTGGTCATTAGTGATGCACTCCGGTTTTTTTATTATTGCACGGACCCTGTCAAGCCCTCTGCAGATTCCCGCTATGCGGGTATAACGCACCTCACGCCCGCTGCGGCGAACGAAGCCGCAAGGTTAAAGGTATGATATTCGGTATTAACCCAGGCATGTTAAACAAGGCGTCGCGTCGCCGTAAAAAAAAGTTGCTGCGACAGGCTCAAACCCGCCTTAGCGCTGTGCGTAGCTTTTGTCATTGTGATTTCAACTGCATTGGACCGTATATCAAATAATTAAGTTATCCCGAGGGTAGCAAAAACACATAAGGTCAATATGTACAAAGTAATTATAATAATTTGATAATGATAAGATAAATAACACTAATAACATCTGGGTTGCATTGTGACAAGTCCCTTGAACGTGAACGGTTAAAAAAAACCTACCGTAAAGGCACTACTGATATATGGCTGATATATCGTAAAAAGTTTTTTCTGCCCTCGAACCACGCTGAAGTCCTTTGACCTCGCCCTGCCGCATAAAGAGTGCGCGATTGACTCGTCATAGGGCTTTATTGAATAAATCAGAACTTGTGACTACGCCCCCCTAGCAGATCGATTGTTATGCGATCCGGATGCTGTTCGGCATTCCTAACAGCGTCATTTTGTTAAGCGCTTTGACCATCGCCATTGCCTCACCTACCTGCGCATCATAGTCACGCAGACTTAGATGATCGCCCATAAGCGTTTTGAACCGGAATATCGCTGTTTCAGCCACTGAGCGTCGATGATAGCCCACTTGCTTTTTCCATACATCGTTACTGCCGCTTAGACGCTGATTCGCAACGGCGTAGTTACGCTCATGGTATCGGTCCGGCCAATATTGCTCCCCACCTCGTGGAGGAATAAGAGGCCTTATTTTCTTCCTCAGCAGAGCATCATGACAGAGCGGGTATCGTAAGCGCCATCAGCCGACGCTTCCCTGATTTTCCGCTGGGTCTGGTTTATCAGAGCGGGTAGGGCCTGAGCATCCGTCGTACCGCTGAGCGATAAGTCAGCACAGATAATCTCATGCGCGTTACACTGTCTATGACTAGAGGTGAGATTTCACCACGGGTCGGCGTTTTTATGCTGATCTTAACTGTCTTTGCTCGCTTGCTGATCAGCGAGTAGTCTGGGCATCTTAGCGGCAGCACCATCAGTTTAAAAATGGTGTCAACGAAGCCCTGTAAAGCCCTTAACGAAAGGCCAAACACGCGTTTCATCATCAGAACAGTGGTGATAGCCATATCTGCGTAGTGAAGCGGCCGGCCACGCCGTTCAGGCGTTGTTTTTTCCGTCCATGCAACAATTGCCGACTCATCCAGCCATATCGTCAGAGCCTCGCGCTGCTTGAGAGCTTTGTTGTAAGTGGACCAGTTGGTTATTTTAATTTTGCTTTGCCATGGAGTACAGATGTTGAAATGACGGTAGTGATCTGAGCAGACGATCACCTAAACGTTATATTTATTCAACAAAGCCTCGTCATAGTGCAATATGCCTTATTTTGAGGCTTTTCCCTGGGCACAATATAATATGCCACGCGCCCCATCATCCGCTTACGGCCGGAGGACCACCCGTGGTTTACGGCCGCAGTAGGCTGCCCGTTCGACGATCACTGGCGCATTCCGACCGCCTCTGCCTGGCGGTCTGTTATATGCCCCATCACAAGGGTGTTAAGGACTCAAGATCCCGACCGCGCCTTTTGGGCTGACAACGCGGGTAGCGATGCGAGGGCGACACGTTCGTTAACCTGGAGCACGCCGCATGATTGTGCGCCGCCGCCAACGTCAGTGTCTCCCCCTGGCGCGCTTTATCCACCCTGCTCCGCCTATGACGCTGATGTCGTGCACTGCGTTGCGTGCGCGCAAGGCCACAGACGGATAGGTTGTCCGTATTGCTATCAGCTATTCTCTTTTCCTTGGCCCCTCGGGACCGTCATCGATACGCACAACGTAAATAATTTTAATGCATAGCTTAAGGCTGAGGGAAAATAATCTATTCCCTGCGTCGGCTGGCAACGCGAATATATGCCTTCTGGGGCGCTAGTCGTTGCCCTTGTCGGTTCGATTGTTGGTCAATAGCGCGGTCTCTGCGCTGGAATATGCTGGCAAATAAGGTTACGTTTCTCTTATAGCCTTAATTAGCGCCATTTTTGTCCTCTTTACCCTGCCTATTGCAGGGCTTTATAACTCCCGTCGAGTCGTCAAGTTGTTGCTGTTATGTTAGGCTTATTAACCTTTATGTGAACTCTGTTTGTCAAACGTATCTCACGAGTAGCAAAGCGTTTTTTTGTTGAAGATGAAAGGTATCAGCTTGCATTTTTATTGATATTTATCACATATTTATCCTCCGATACACCGTAAGCTTTGCATTAAGGAAGGCGATAAGAGGAATAAAGGACTGGCGAGGTGAACAATGAGATGTTAATGATGGCGATCTGAAGACTGGTTAAGTAAAACGCCATGGCCCAAAAGGTCACAAAGCAACGAGCCAAATGAACGACGAATGAGCAAATCGGTCATATAATTGTCAACACTGGGCTCTTTACTTAAATGGTTTAACAGATTAATCGCAATTTTTAACTTTATTAGGAGAGCAATATGGCTGTTACTAATGTCGCTGAACTCAATACCTTAGTTGCACAGGTGAGAAAAGCACAGCGCGAATACGCCAATTTTACCCAGGAGCAGGTGGACAAGATTTTCCGCGCGGCCGCCCTGGCCGCGGCAGATGCCCGTATCCCCCTAGCCAAAATGGCGGTAGCCGAATCCGGCATGGGTATCGTGGAAGACAAAGTCATCAAGAACCACTTTGCTTCTGAATACATATACAACGCCTACAAAGATGAAAAAACCTGCGGCATCCTGGCCGAGGATGACACCTTTGGTACCATCTCCATCGCTGAGCCGATTGGCCTTATCTGCGGTATCGTGCCCACGACCAACCCCACGTCTACCGCCATCTTCAAAGCGCTTATTAGCCTGAAAACCCGAAACGGGATTATCTTCTCGCCGCATCCTCGCGCCAAGAACGCCACCAACAAAGCGGCCGATATTGTGCTACAGGCCGCTATCGCCGCCGGCGCGCCGCGGGACATTATCGGCTGGATCGACGAGCCGTCGGTGGAGCTGTCCAATCAATTAATGCATCATCCTGATATCAACCTGATCCTCGCCACCGGCGGGCCAGGCATGGTGAAAGCCGCTTACAGTTCCGGTAAACCCGCCATCGGCGTCGGCGCCGGCAACACCCCGGTCGTGGTGGATGAAACCGCGGATATCAAACGCGTGGTCGCCTCCATTCTGATGTCGAAAACCTTCGATAACGGTGTCATTTGCGCCTCAGAACAATCCGTGGTCGTTGTTGATGCGCTGTATGATCAGGTGCGTGAACGTTTCGCCAGCCACGGCGGTTGCATGTTGCGCGGCCAGGAACTGAAAGCGGTTTCAGATATCATCCTGAAAAATGGCGGCCTGAATGCGGCCATTGTCGGCCAGCCAGCAGCGAAGATCGCCGAAATGGCCGGCCTGCTCGTTCCCGGCAATACTAAAGTCCTGATTGGCGAAGTCAGCAAAGTGGACGAGTCTGAACCCTTTGCACACGAAAAACTGTCGCCGACCCTGGCGATGTATCGCGCACGGGATTTCGAGGACGCTGTGGACATCGCAGAAAAATTGGTGGCCATGGGCGGCATCGGTCATACCTCCTGTCTCTATACCAATCAGGACAACCAGGGCGAACGCGTCAAGTTCTTTGGCGACAAGATGAAAACCGCGCGTATTCTTATCAATACCCCGGCTTCACAGGGCGGCATCGGCGATCTGTATAACTTCAAGCTGGCGCCGTCGCTGACGCTAGGATGTGGTTCCTGGGGCGGCAACTCGATTTCTGAAAACGTTGGCCCCAAACACCTCATCAATACCAAAACCGTCGCTAAGCGAGCTGAAAATATGATGTGGCATAAGCTTCCCAAATCCATCTATTTCCGTCGCGGTTCCCTGCCGATTGCGCTTGAAGAAGTGGCCAGCGACGGCGCCAAACGCGCCTTCATCGTCACCGACCGTTACCTGTTCAATAATCGCTACGCCGATCAGATAACCTCGGTGCTGAAAAAACACGGTATCGAAACCGAAGTCTTCTTTGAAGTTGAAGCGGATCCGACCTTAAGCATCGTGCGTAAAGGCGCGATGCAAATGAACTCCTTCAAGCCGGACACCATCATCGCCCTGGGCGGTGGTTCGCCGATGGATGCCGCCAAAATCATGTGGGTGATGTATGAACATCCTGAAACCCATTTTGAAGAGCTGGCGCTACGCTTTATGGATATCCGTAAACGTATTTACAAGTTCCCGAAAATGGGAGTGAAGGCGAAGATGATCGCCATTACCACCACCTCCGGTACCGGTTCTGAAGTCACCCCGTTCGCGGTAGTAACCGACGATGCCACCGGTCAGAAATACCCGCTGGCGGACTATGCTCTGGTACCGGATATGGCAATTGTCGACGCCAATCTGGTGATGAACATGCCGAAATCCCTGTGCGCCTTTGGCGGGCTGGATGCGGTGACCCACGCGCTGGAAGCCTATGTTTCCATTATGGCGACCGAGTTCTCCGACGGCCAGGCCCTGCAGGCGTTGAAATTGTTGAAAGAGTATCTGCCCGCCAGCTACCACGATGGCACCAAAAACCCGGTTGCGCGTGAACGCGTGCACAATGCGGCGACCATTGCCGGTATCGCCTTCGCCAACGCCTTCCTTGGGGTATGTCACTCCATGGCCCATAAACTGGGCTCGGAATTCCACATTCCTCATGGCCTGGCCAATGCCATGCTGGTAAGCAACGTCATTCGCTACAACGCCAACGACAATCCGACCAAACAGGCGGCCTTCAGCCAGTACGACCGCCCGCAGGCCCGTCGTCGCTACGCTGAAATCGCGGATCATCTGGGACTCAGCGCCGCGGGCGACCGCACCGCGCAGAAGATTGAAAAGCTGCTGCAGTGGCTGGATGAGATCAAGCTGGAGCTGGGTATCCCGACCTCCATCCGTAAGGCCGGAGTGCAGGAGGCGGACTTCCTGGCCAAAGTGGATAAACTGTCGGAAGACGCCTTCGACGATCAGTGTACCAGTGCCAACCCGCGCTATCCGCTGATTGCCGAATTGAAGCAAATTCTGCTGGATACTTACTACGGCCGCAAGTTTGTCGAACCCTTTGACAATGCCGTAGAGGCTGCCACCGCACCTGCCCCGGTCGGGGACGTTAAAGCGAGCGTTCAGGCGCCCAAAAGCGAAAAGAAAGCCGAGAAAGTGACCAGTTGACGGTCTGCGCCCCAGGTAACTACTCCGCCGCAGGTCACTGAGTTTGCCGAAGGGTCATCATGGCCCTAAAACGCCCCGTCGGGAGTGACGTCCTCCGGGGCGTTTTTTATCCGTTCACGCCAAGGCTAACTTCTCCGCGCATTATCCGTCCACGGCCCGCTAGCGCTGCATCACAGGCGCCAGCGACGCTGCCGACCTCGCCACGCCCGCCAATGATTGAGGCGCCGACCGTGCCGCAACTGGCTAATGCCACGCTAACACGTCCTTTGATATTAGGGTAGACAATTGACAATTAGCTTCAGAACGATGACAGGAGGCGCTCAGCGCCGCATGGCGACCGAGCGGTACGGTAGGACGCGTATGCGCCGCAGGAGGTAAGATACCCGCTACGGGCGGAGAAGCGCGCCCGCGGCAGGCTTTGCACAGGAGGCTTTTTTACGTTACAACGATTCTCGCTATGCCGGAGGCAGGATGTTCATTCCCTGCCCCGGTGCCGAACGCGTCAGCGCCGCGGTGAAATGCTTGCGGCAGACCGACACATAGCGATCATTACCGCCAATCACCACTTGTTGCCCATCGTGAACAGCTTTACCCTGCTCATCGATACGCAGCACACGGTTGGCCTTGCGACCGCAGTAGCAAACGGTTTTCAATTCCACCAGTTTGTCTGCCCAGGCGAGCAGCCACAAACTCCCGGCAAACGGCTCAGCGCGAAAATCGGTGCGCTGTCCATAGCACCGGAATAGTCAGCTTATCTACTACGGCACATAATCCGGCAACCTGTTCACGGCTCAGAAAGTGACATTCATCCACCAGCACGCAATGTACGGTCTGCTTTTTGTGCGCGGCCGCCACAGCCACATACATATCATTTTGGGCAAAAAACACTTCCGCAGGCGAAGACAACCCGATACGCGAATGAACCTGCCCGCGGGCGTAACGATCGTCGATTTCTGCCGTGAACACGAGCGTACGCATGCCGCGTTCTTGATAATTATAGGAGGACTGCAGCAGCGAGGTTGTCTTTCCGGCATTCATTGCAGAATAATAAAAATAGAGTTGCGCCATCCACCCGGCACTCCGCCAGCCAGCGGCGGCGGTAAGCGCTCGAGACAATAACTTGCTTCCACAAACAATAAAAAATGCGCATCCTTCGCCAACGGCGTCCGGGTTATAGTTTTTGAACGCCAAAGCCGCGCGCAATGGGCATTAGCACACCAGCGGGCGACATTTATCGCGATGACGCGCGAGTAAGCCGGGCATCTGTCCCACCGCAGATGATATAAAAATCGCAGGAGATTATGCTGGAAAGCTTTTATTTTTCAGCCTCAGGTAAGGTCTACAGCGGTTATAACCCCCTCCGCGGGCGCGGTGATATAAACCTTCCTTATAATGAAATCAGCAGTGCATTATGCACTCATAAGGCGTCCTGAAGGAAAAACGGAACCTGATGAATCAATTTTGCCTCGCCTGGCGAACACAATATATTTACAGTTGCGGGTTCATGAGCATTTATAAAGAATATTTTTGATTAATCACAATCTGGGTATTGCAGAAAAGAAACTAGCGCTCTATTATTACTGGGACGCCCCCTTTATAATATTTGAGATTAAGTCAATGAGCGAAGCACTAAAGATTCTTAACAACATCCGTACTCTGCGCGCACAGGCCAGAGAATGCACTCTGGAAACTCTTGAAGAAATGCTGGAGAAACTGGAGGTCGTTGTCAATGAACGCCGTGAGGAAGATAGTCAAGCCCAGGCTGAAATTGAAGAGCATACGCGTAAATTACAACAATACCGTGAAATGTTGATTGCCGATGGAATCGACCCGAACGAATTGCTGCAGTCGATGAGTTCCTCCAAATCCGCTGGTAAAACCAAGCGTGCCGCTCGTCCGGCGAAATATCAGTACACCGACGAAAACGGCGACGTTAAAACCTGGACCGGTCAAGGCCGTACCCCTGCGGTAATCAAAAAAGCGATTGATGAAGAAGGCAAAGCACTGGAAGATTTCCTGCTATAATCGCCTGCTTGATCCAGGTTACAAAAAACCCGCTGCCCGCAGCGGTTTTTTTTATGTGCCACCGGCGGCGGCGGCGACGGCGACAAACGCCCTATCCGTTGATCAATTCCCCTTTCTGTTGCAACACGCTTTGGCTAAGCGAAAGTCTATTCCACCGCGATCTGCGCCGCAATGCCATTTAATAATCAGCAGACAAACCTTATAATGAGTAAATTATGAACAGAATAATTAACTGGCGAGCGGCGGTGAGCGTGGGGATAACCCCCGGCGTTTTACGCTAGCACCGCCATTGTGCCGTTATAATTCAACATAATCTTCACATTCGCATACTCGCGGGAGGGGTTGGCGCTATTCCATTGTGACAAATCGATGCACTTCTGTCCGCTAATTTACCAATGAGTTAAAAAGCCGTTACCCGGAACCCAGTTTGATTAGAGGACATTTCATGTTCAAGAAATATTTCACCTACAGTGATTTCTATCGTTGACGGTAAGCGTATGCCCTTTTTTCTTGCAGTATATTGCAAAAGGCAGTAAAGAAGGCGGCAAATTTCAAGACCAAAATAGGGTTATACTGCTGCCAAAATGTGCGTTATGCCGCATTATTGATAGCTTTTTCATCCAGTGAATATATTCGTTAACCTGCGTGTATATTATCGAGTGAATCTTCCCCATCCCGTTATACTCCGGCAATCCGCGCGTTGCGCAAACAAGAGGTGCCTACGCGCGAGCCATATTTCCTTCTTTGCCCTCCGCCCCAGCATTTGGTCAATAGCCAAAAGAATAATGGAAAATCGCCGTTTTTGCGCTGCAGAATCCAGCGTGCGTGCTGGGACTTTTTTCGCTCCGCCTTATTCTCGTCGGGAGATGAGCCGTCGGAGCGGAATATCCGCGACAAAGACGGGCGTGACCGCAAACGTGGAGAGCCCACGTTCACACCGTTACCGCCGCACCGCCGTATTCACTGCCGGATAACGTTTCCTATTCCATGTCCTCACCGACTGCAAGGGGCTGTAAAGGACCGGCTTTTGTATCGACCCGTAACCCTTACCGGCGCTCTGCTGCGGCGTCACCGGCCACTCTGGCGCTTGACGGGCCTCGTTTAGGGCCTCCCCGGTGTGGACGCAAAAATGCAGGAACCTAAGCGCCTTGCAGAAATGCCACCCTGGCGGTCCTCTGCGCATAATAAGTACTCTAGCGCAGCGCAACAGGGTGCCAGTGCCTCCTGCACGATGCCCGGGCCCCTTTACTCCTGGCAAAAAAAGCGTCCAACGGGCCGCTGTTATCTCTGCTGATAGGGCAATACATTAACGCTGGTAATAATCGCGATACCACTTCACGAAACGTTTCACCCCTTCCGTCACCGGCGTCTGCGGTTTGAAGCCAATCGCGCGATACAACTCCTGCGTATCCGCGCTGGTTTCCAACACATCACCGGGCTGCATCGGCAGAAGGTTTTTCTCGGCTTGAATGCCGAGCGCGTCTTCCAGCGCCTCAATATAGTCCATCAGCTTTACCGGCTGACTGTTACCGATATTATAGACGCGGTAAGGCGCGGAGCTCGCCGCCGGTGAACCGGTTTCTACCGTCCAGCCGGCATCCGGCACCGGAATCACGTCCTGCAGGCGCACGATCGCTTCCACGATATCGTCGATATACGTGAAATCGCGCAGCATTTCACCGCCGTTATAGACATCGATACGTTCACCGTTGAGCATCGCCCGGGTGAACTTGAACAAGGCCATATCCGGACGCCCCCACGGGCCGTAGACGGTAAAAAAGCGCAGGCCGGTGGTAGGCAACTGGTACAGGTGCGCATAGGTATGCGCCATCAGCTCGTTGGCTTTTTTGGTAGCCGCATACAGCGATACCGGATGGTCGACAGTATCATCCATCGAGAAAGGCAACTTGCGGTTGAGACCATAGACCGAACTGGAGGAGGCATACAGCAGGTGCTGCACCTGATTGTGCCGGCATCCCTCAAGAATATTGAGATGACCGATAAGGTTAGCGTCGCCATAGGCCAGCGGGTTCTCCAGCGAATAACGTACCCCGGCCTGTGCGCCGAGGTGGATCACCCGCGTGAAGCGTTCGCTGGCAAACAGGCTGGCGATGCCCTGCTGGTCTGCCAAATCCAGCTTTTGAAAGCGGAAAGTCTTGACGGCCTGCAGGCCGTCAAGACGCGCTTGCTTCAGCGACACATCATAATAATCGCTCAGGTTGTCGATGCCGACCACCTGATGACCGTCAGCGAGCAAACGCCCGCTGACATGATAGCCGATAAAACCGGCGGCGCCGGTGACCAGAAATTTCATCGCGGTCTCTTATCAATGAGAGGCAAGCGACGCACCGCGGCCGATGCCATAATAGACAAAACCGCGATTGGCGAGGCGTTCCGGATCGTACAAGTTACGGCCATCAAAGATAACGGGCTGTTTAAGCGCCGATTTAATGACATCGAAATCCGGAGCGCGGAAGTTCTGCCATTCTGTGCAGATAACCAGGGCATCGGCGCCACGCAAGGCAGCTTCTTTGGTGCTCATCAGTTGCAGATCGTCACGATGGCCATAAATGCACTGGGTTTCATTCATCGCTTCCGGATCGAAAGCCTGAATGGTCGCCCCCGCTGCCCATAGCGCTTCCATCAACACCCGGCTTGACGCTTCGCGCATATCGTCGGTGTTGGGTTTGAACGACAGCCCCCACAACGCAAAGGTTTTGCCGCTCAGATCGTCGCCGAAATGACGGCGGATGAAAGCAGGCAGTTTGTCTTTCTGCTTGTAGTTGACGTCTTCTACCGCCTGCAGCAGCTTGGGCTGGTAACCTATCTGCTCGGCGGTACGGATCAGTGCCTGCACGTCTTTCGGGAAGCAGGAGCCGCCATACCCACAGCCCGGATAGATAAAGCTGTAGCCAATACGCGAGTCGGAACCGATACCTTGGCGCACTTTCTCCACGTCCGCGCCCAACAGCTCCGCCAGGTTGGACATTTCATTCATGAAGCTGATTTTGGTTGCCAGCATACAATTGGCGGCATATTTCGTCAGCTCGGCGCTGCGGATATCCATGAAGATCATCCGGTCGTGATTGCGGTTGAACGGCTCATACAGCTCATGAAGCAAGTCCACCACATCCTCGTTGTCGGTGCCGACCACAATGCGCTCAGGGCGCATGCAGTCTGCCACCGCGGCCCCTTCCTTCAGAAATTCGGGATTGGATACGACATCGAAGGTCAGGCTGCTATTACGGCTTTGCAGCGTTTCCTGCATCACGGCGCGGACTTTATCCGCGGTACCGACCGGCACGGTGGACTTATCCAGGACCACTTTGTGATCCTGCATATGTTGGGCAATGGCGCGCGCCACGGCGGTGACATATTTCAAGTCTGCCGAGCCGTCTTCGTCAGGCGGCGTGCCCACCGCAATAAACTGCATAACCCCATGATTGACGCCGGCCTGCGCGTCCGTGATAAATTTCAGCCGGCCGGCTTCATAATTCTGCTGTACCAGCGGCGTCAGCCCCGGTTCATAAATGGGAATCACGCCTTTTTTCAGATTCTCGACCTTGCGCTCATCCACGTCGACGCACAGCACGTCATGCCCCACTTCGGCCAATACCGCAGCCTGCACCAAGCCGACATAGCCGATACCAAAAACCGTTACTTTCATGTTGGTAGATCCTGGTCTGTGTCAATGTATAGCCAAAAACTTCAGCGCTTTATTGTGTAATGGCGTCTTTTAACCACGTTTTGAACTCTTTGCCAAGACTTTCATGACGCAGGCCGTATTCCACGAACGCCTGCATATAACCCAATTTGTTGCCGCAGTCATGGTTCAGCCCCATCAGGTGGTAGGCTTCTACGCTTTCTTTATCCATCAGCATCGCAATGGCATCGGTCAGCTGGATTTCATTACCGGCTCCCGGCGGGGTTTTTTCCAACAGCGCCCAGATATAGGCGGAAAGGACATAGCGGCCCACCACGGACAAATTCGACGGCGCTTCTTCCGCAGACGGTTTTTCAACCACGCCTACCATCTCTACGCTTTCGCCCGGGTTAAGAGTTTTACCCTGGCAATCGACCACGCCGTAGCTGGTGACATCTTCCACGGGCTCGACCAGAATCTGGCTACGGCCAGTATCTTCAAAGCGTTTTAGCATCGCCGCCAAATTCTCGGTCTTCAGGTTTGATTCATATTCATCGATAATCACGTCGGGCAAAATCACCGCAACCGGCTCGTCACCCACCAGCGGATGCGCGCACAATACCGCGTGCCCCAGCCCTTTGGCCAGCCCCTGACGAACCTGCATGATGGTGACATACGGCGGGCAAATCGCCTGAATCTCCGCCAACAGCTGCCGCTTGACGCGTTTTTCCAGCATGGCTTCCAGCTCAAAGCTGGTATCGAAATGGTTTTCAATGGAATTTTTGGAGGAGTGGGTCACCAGGATAATCTCATTGATGCCCGCGGCGATACATTCATTCACCACATACTGAATCAGAGGCTTATCCACCAGGGGAAGCATTTCCTTCGGGATAGCTTTGGTTGCCGGCAACATTCGTGTACCCAGTCCCGCCACCGGGATTACTGCTTTTTTCACTTTGGTCGTAATAGCAGACATGAACCACCTCTCTTTCGTGAAGATAAAATTTTATCTCTATAATATGTTTAACTTTTCGATTATATCAGTTTCGGCATGGGAAACCCGTGGAATAATGGGCGTTCAGTCTAAAATAGGACAATTACCCAATAGTGAGAGTTAAAAGGTATTAACTTGATTATTCTCTATACGAAAGTCGACGTGCATTCGCACGTCAATCGGTGTTGAGCATCAGCCGCAGACGGCTGCCGGCGCCCCAGACCCCTGCACTGCCAGGCAGTGCAGTGTTGGCTGACCTGATTCAGGTAGGCATTCCCCATTGAGCCAAGCAGTACGCCGCTATTTAGCTGGATTTGCTGATTATTGGTGTTGAGCATCGCGTTGAGGCCGGCTGAAACCAAAATTAAATTATTCATTACGCGATGATAATAGCCTACTAATAAAAGAAATTGTCCTTCGAGATTCGCTTTACGCAAAAGTTGATTCACCTGTTTCAACAAGGTGGATAATTCCGGCAACCGGTGCGCGCGATTGGCCAGATGCGCCTGTAATAAACCGTTGAACAACGCACGCAACAACAACGCTGCCAATACGCCTTTTTCTTCCGCGCACGTGACATCAAGGCAGTAAAAGGCCAAATCGTGATCGGAGAGTGCGGCGATATCCAGCACCAGACCCGGCTGTTCCGCCATGGTCAACTAGCGATAATTGACCCGGCATTGCGCAATATGCTGCTGTACGGGCGGCTGCAGTTGCTTGAGCAGTTTGGCTGCAGCGCCCGGATGTTGATTCAGCGCGTCCCAATCCTGGAACAGTTGCTCTTCTTCGTCGACCTTGGAGGTGAACATATCAGGGTAAAGGCAGCCCAGTACCGTTTCACGCAGGCAGGAGAAATCCTCCACCGGTTTAAGCAGTACGTCTTGCACCCTGAGGCGAAGAACCCGGGCGATATCGGTCATTTGATCGGTGCCGGAGACAATCAGGATTGGCGTTGCGGTATCGGTCGCGCGAAAACGCTCAACAAAGGTCACACCGTTCATCTCAGGCATTTCCAGATCGCAGATGATGAGATCCGGACGGATGGAAGCCAACCTGTCCAGTGCATACTGCCCTTGATCGGCCTCGACAACATCAGCCCCTAATGTCAGAAGAAATTGCTTCAGCACGGATCGAAAAACCGCCTCATCCTCAATGATTAGAACTAATTTTCTTGCTAACGGTTTGACCATTGAAACCCCTTCCTCCGCTTATCTCTGACAGTGGCTGAAACACACCACTTTTACTGATAAGTAATGACAGGGGCTGTTTAGTCTGCTGCTGGTTTTTCATCCGCTCACATAGTCAAAAAACTCGACGCCCGGCTATCCCGACGGCCCCATTGCTACCCCATTTAACGGCCATGATGCTATTGCCAGCGACGTTAAAATCCCGATGCACCTCTAACGAGCGTAGTCGCCCCTAGGGAAATTTGTATCTTTGCAGTGCAAAATGATGGAGCTTTCGCGCCGGCTTGACAAGGGTTAACCGCCGATTAAGGGGAAAACCTCGTCCTAGCGACACCAGCCGGACAGTCATTCACCTGAATTCGTGCAAAAAAGTCGCTCCCGCCGTCAATGCGGGTAAAATACCTTTTTTTGTGTATGTGCCAGCCGTATCACGTCTTGACACCGCCACTAATCCGGGAGTACCGTGCGCTCACCTTGTCCCTGCAATAGCGGTAAGCTTTATGCCGATTGCTGCGCCCCGTTTATTAGCAAAGACGCCCTTCCCGCAACGCCTGAACAATTAATGCGGTCGCGCTACAGCGCCTTTGTTATTCAGGATGGGGATTATTTGATTGCCACCTGGCACCCACAAGCCGTCGCCGAGGCGTGGCGCGATGAGATCACAGCCGGCTTTCGTACTACCCGCTGGCGCGACCTGGCGGTGCAGGAATGCGCCGCCGGCCAGGATAGCGATTCCGGCTATGTGACCTTTCTGGCGCTCTTCTACGACGAGCGTCAGCGGCGCAATGGTTTTATTCATGAACGCTCACGCTTTGTCCGCCTCAACGAACGCTGGTATTATGTCGACGGCCGGCATATCGTACCCGGCAGAAACGCGCCGTGCCCGTGCGGCTCCGGCCTTAAGTACAAAAAGTGTTGTGAACAATAATCCGGCCGGTGTTTGCTCGCGGCCCGCTTCATGGCAAAAACTCACAGACAGGACAGGATCCGCAAGTCAATGCAGTCGCAAAATGTACAACGAAAAGTATTACGCACCCTGTGTCCGGATGCGAAAGGCCTGATTGCGCAAATCACCAGCATTTGCTTCAAGCATCAACTCAATATCGTGCAAAACAACGAGTATGTTGACCATCATACCAGCCGCTTCTTTATGCGTACCGAATTGGAGGGGCTCTTCAATGATGCCGCGCTGCTGGCGGATCTGGACGAGGTCCTGCCCGCGGGAACGATTCGGGAACTCAATCATGCCGGCCGGCGCCGCATCGTCGTGCTGGTGACGAAAGAAGCCCACTGTCTGGGTGATTTGCTGATGAAAAGCACCTATGGCGGCCTCGATGTGGATATTGCCGCGGTAATAGGCAACCACGAGACGCTGCGGGCGCTGGCGGAGCGGTTTGATATCCCCTTTCATCTGGTCAGCCACGACGGCTTCAGCCGTGAAGAGCATGATGCGCTCATGATGGCGTTGATTGACACGTTCGCACCCGACTATGTGGTGCTGGCGAAGTACATGCGCGTGCTAACGCCGGCGTTTGTCCGTCACTATCCCAATCAAATCATCAATATTCATCATTCATTCCTGCCGGCGTTCATCGGTGCACGCCCCTACCATCAGGCCTATGAACGCGGGGTGAAAATCATCGGCGCCACCGCGCACTACGTTAACGACAATCTGGATGAAGGCCCTATCATTATCCAGGACGTCATTCACGTCGATCATACTTACACTGCGAAAGATATGATGCGTGCGGGCCGGGATGTCGAAAAAAATGTGCTGAGCCGGGCGCTGTACCGCGTGCTTGCCCAGCGGGTCTTCGTTTACGGCAACCGGACCGTGATTTTCTAATTTCGCCTCCGGCCGCGCGCGGCAAGCCTGCAGTCGCCGCGCGGAATTTTACACGACTGAAGAAAAAAACGGCAAAAGAATCGGGGTGCACGCGTTAGCGCTTTATTTGATATGATGTGCCCCGCTTGACGCGTTATCGCATGTTTTCGCTCAGGTGGGGTTCCCGAACGACCAAAGAGAGCAGACTGTAAATCTGCCGTCACAGACTTCGAAGGTTCGAATCCTTCCCCACCACCATCTGAATAAATCTCCCGTTTACACGCTGCACTACCGTTTCCCTGAGCTTCGCGGGGGAAGGTGAGAACCTTCGACCCAGGTTCGCGTCGAGCCTCGCGAAACAACGATGTGCAGTATCGGCCCGCAGGGTGAGGCGCAACGCTCCGAATCATTCTTCATCCCCCCCTTTCCCTACACCCCATGCTGATAAACCTCTCTCGACCTTCACCGACCGGCACGACCACTGACGCACGTTTCCATGACTAGCGGTTTCTGCTAACATCAGCCAAAATACTCTCACCTGGCATAAACGATGAAGTTTGTTTCTTTCAATATCAACGGGTTACGCGCCCGGCCGCATCAGCTTGAAGCCATCATCACTACACTACAACCGGACGTTATCGGTCTGCAGGAAACCAAAGTCCATGACGATATGTTTCCTCTCGAAGAAGTGTCGCGCCACGGTTACCATGTTTATTACCACGGTCAGAAGGGGCACTACGGCGTGGCGCTGCTCAGCCGCGAGAAACCTCTGGCTATACGTCGCGGTTTCAGTACCGACGGCGCAGAGGCACAACGCCGAATTATCATGGCGGATTTTCTCACCCCGAAAGGCGCGTTAACGGTGGTCAATGGCTACTTTCCCCAAGGCGAAAATCGTGACCATCCGCTTAAATTTCCGGCCAAAGAGCGTTTTTACCGCGATTTACAGGGCTATGTGGAGCAAAGCCATCACGGCGAGTCCCTGCTGCTGATTATGGGAGATATGAATATCAGCCCCACCGATCTGGACATTGGTATCGGCGAAGAGAGCCGTAAACGCTGGCTTCGTACCGGTAAGTGCTCCTTTCTGCCGGAGGAGCGGGCGTGGATGGAGCGCTTGCTGTCATGGGGACTAGTAGACACTTACCGCCAGGCCAACCCGACCGACGATAGTCGCTACTCCTGGTTTGATTATCGCTCGCGGGGCTTTGATGAGAACCGTGGCCTGCGCATCGATCTGTTGCTGGCCTCGAAGCCGCTGGCGGCAGTTGTCCGGGCGGCCGGCATCGATTACACCATCCGCGCAATGGACAAACCGTCCGATCACGCACCGGTGTGGGCGGATTTCGCTTTGTGAGTACGGCGCAACCGCTCAGTGTGGTAGCAGGGCTTATCCTGCGCGACGGCGCCCTGCTGCTGGCCCGGCGCGGCGACAACCGCGATCAGCCGGGTTTATGGGAGCTCCCCGGCGGAAAAGTCGAGCCGGGGGAAACGCAGCCCCAGGCGCTCAGGCGTGAGCTGTTTGAGAAATTATCCCTCAACGCCCATATTGGCGCATTTGTCGCCAGTCAGCGCCATATTGTCGGGGTGCGAGAAATTGTGCTTTACGGCTGGCGTGTTACAGAATTTAGCGGCGAGCCGCTGTTACACTGTCATAGTGAATATCTGTGGCTTGCGCCCGCCCGCTTACGATGCCGCTGGCGCCGGTGGATGCCCCACTCATCCAAGCTTTGATTGCGCGCCTGTCGACGCGCCATCAACAAGCTCGCGGATTTAGCCGCACCCTACCGCTAGCACTTTTCGGCTGCGCCGCGCTGCTTAAGCGCGCGGGACCAGGCACGAGGAGATCGGTCGTTGCGGATCGTACTGAACCTTAATCACGAGGGCGGACTCAACATCATACGTGTAGGCACGTCATTACGCGCGTGCACGCGCCTTATCGGTGTACTGAGCACCCAAGTCGCGGCCTCCTCTTGGCCCGTGCGCGGCCTCGCTCCGCCGCTTGGAAGGCTAGAGCGGTTTTCATCTATTTCGGCACATCTGTGGATTAGGAATTCTATCTACTGAGGCAGTGCTATATGCGAAAAAACCGGAATAGATGAAAAGTGCTCTAGGCCGCACTGCCGGCCGGCGGCCGCGGGCTGGCGGGTGACTAAGGGGGTTTACGCTTACGCCGCGCCTGCTTGAGGGCCGGCTTTTCACTCGCCGGCGGCAGCCCCCGCAGCGACGAGGGCGCAGGCTGCTGACGTGCCTGCTCTATAAGCTGCTGCAATGTATGCGTCAAGGGTTGCATAAAGTCTTGATAGCGGCACTGCTTCTCGCTTATCTGCGTTAACGACGCCTCCCACTGAGCGGTCATATCTGGACTGGCAGCGCTCGGCGGCAACGCATGGATCAAACCGCGGCCGGTCTCGCTGGCGTGAATGTAGCGACCTTGTTTGAACAAAAAACCGCGCTTGAACAATAACTCGATAATACCGGCCCGCGTCGCTTCGGTACCCAGACCATCGGTGGCGCGTAGAATTTTCTTCAGCGCCTTGTCTTGTACAAAACGGGCAATGCCGGTCATGGCCGACAACAGACTGGCGTCGGTAAACGGCCGCGGCGGCTGGGTTTCACGCGCCACCACCTCGCCGCACTCGCAGAGCAGCGCATCCCCTTTTGCGACCACCGGCAACGGCGTGCCCTCGTCTTCCTCATCCCGCTCTTTCGCCCCTAACAGCGCGCGCCACCCAGCCTCGGCGAGGAAACGGGCCCGGACGAAAAATTTGCCCCCGGCGATATCCAGTTCGATAATGCAGCGGCGAAACACCGCGTCAGCACAGAATTGCATGAGATACTGACGCGCTACCAGAGCATAAATTTTCTGCTCGCTGTCGTTTAGCGTCGCGCGACTGGTGCGGGCGGTAGGAATAATGGCGTGGTGGGCATCTACTTTTTTGTCGTTCCAGCAGCGGTTGCGCTGGTCGGTATTGAGTTGCCCTTGCGTCATCAGCGCGGGCTGATGAGCGGCAATGGCGGCCAGCACCGCCTGACGCCCGGCAAAATGCTCCTCCGACAGATAGCGGCAATCAGATCGGGGATAGGTGATGAGCTTATGGGTTTCATACAGCCGTTGGCAGGTATCAAGCACCTGCTGTGCGCTCAGGCCAAAGCGTTTGGCGGCCTCGATCTGCAACGCCGACAGCGAGAACGGCAGCGGTGCCGCCTCCGATTCCCGCTTGTCCTGATACAGCATGACGTACGCCGGCTGGCTGGTAATACGGGCGACAACATGTTCCGCCAGCGGGCGATGTAGCAAGCGCCCCTCTTCGTCCTGCCAGCTTTCACACGCGTCGCTCGGCACCCACAGGGCGATAAAACGCTCCTGTGACGGTGTCACGATATGCGCTTTGACTTCAAAATAGGCTTTGGGTATGAAATGTTCAATTTCTTCATCCCGCCTGACCACCAGCCCCAGCACCGGCGTCTGTACCCTTCCCACCGACAAAACACCCTGATAGCCGGCATTGAGACCGATCAGGGTATAAGCACGGGTCATGTTAATGCCGTACAGCCAGTCGGCACGGGCGCGCGCCAGCGCCGACACGCACAACGGCACGAACTCACTGTTTTCCCGCAACCGGCTTACCGCTTTACTCACCGCCTGGGGATTAAGGTCATTGACCAGACAGCGTTTAGCGTCCCGGCGTTTAGCTTCGTCCAGCGCCAGATAGTCCAGCACCTCATCTACCAGCAATTGTCCTTCGCGATCCGGGTCACCGGCATGGATAACGCGTTCCGCCTTAGCCAGCAGCGTTTTAATCACATCTAACTGTTTTTGCACCGAGGGTCGTGGCTGCAGCCGCCACTTTTCAGGGATTATAGGCAAGTCCGCCAGCGACCAGCGGGCATAGCGACCGTCATAGACATCAGGCTGCGCCTGCTCCAGCAAATGCCCTATACACCAGGTCACCACGTGATCCGGGCCGCAGGCAATGTAGCCATCGCCCCGCCGGTGGGGCTTTGGTAAAACATCGGCGATGGCGCGGGCCAAGCTGGGTTTTTCGGCAATAAACAACTGCATGTATGAGGTGTACACCCATCGTTAGCGTCCGTATTGAACGCAACAGCATAGCATTTTAAGCCTGCCGACGCTGCGTCTTCATTGCCTGCGGCGAGACGCATCGCGACGTTATGCCCGCGCACCGCGGCCGGTTGCAGGTGAGGCTACGGTTAGCGCCGGCCAATCAGAAATGGTGCACAAAGGCGTCGGTATCGGGGGGCAAAAACGTGGTACTGGCCTTTAACTGGGGCGTGCCGAGATAGAGGAACCCGATTATTTCATCTTGCTCACGACAGCCGAACGCGGCGCGCACATCCGGCTGCGAGGTCCACACGCCGGTGCGCCAGATACCGTTGAATCCCTGCGCCAGTGCCGCCATTTGCATGGCGTGTACCGCGCAGCCGGCGGAAACCACCTGCTCCCAGCGCGGCACATTACTTTGGCTGTCGCAATAGGCCACGACCGCGATTATCAGCGGCGCGCGAAACGGCGCCTGCTGCGCTTTGTCGATGCCCTTCTGATCCATGCCGGCGTTTATCGCCGACTGAGCAAGCAGCTCGCTGAACCGGGTGCGGCCTTCCCCTTCGATAATAATAAAGCGCCACGGCTGCAAAGCGCCATGGTCCGGGGCGCGCATACCTGCGCGCAGCAGCAGATCCAGTGCCTCACCGGCCGGCGCGGGATCGGTCAAACGGGAAGCCGAGCGGCGATTCAGTAACAGTTCCAATGCATCCATGAGTTCACTCCTGATGTAAGGTATGGCGCTAACGGTATCATAGAGGAGATAATATGCATAAAAAAGATAAATATCAATATCTTGACCGCTATATTTGTTCAAAAAATATGCGGCAAAACACAACAAAGCACAACATTTTTATCAATAACTTATCGCTCATTTCGACCTGTCGACTACGCCAGAATCGACCAAATTTGACCGCTGAACACCCCACATTTGACGAAGGAAATACCATGCACTATAGTCGTTCTGCATCTGCAAATTCAGGTGTCGGGATTAGAACCCCGCTGTTTACACCGAGACCATGATGACACGCCGCGAGCGTGTTTTTTATGTTACAACCTAGCTGCATACAATGGTGGCTCAGGTAGTGGGGCTGAAAGGCACACCGGCGGTGTACCGGCAGTTCTAACCCTATCTGGGCTACCACCACGAGATTAGAACCTCCGGTGATAGTATTAACCTCATACACCGTTGGAGGTCATCATGACCGCACTATCAATAACCCCATTCTCCTTTGAAAGTAATCAAATTCGTACATCTATCGTTGACGGTGAGCTTTGGTTCGTCGCTACAGACGTTTGCTCAGCACTAAAAATAGCCAATGTCACGGATGCTTTATATAAGCTAGATTCTGATGAAAAGACGACTATCGGTTTAACCGATAGTCAGGCAGGAATGGGCGCTCAGAGCATTTGCCTAATCTCCGAATCCGGCATGTTCACCTTGGTACTACGTTGCCGTGACGCTGTGAAGCAAGGCACACTGCCCCATCGCTTTCGCAAATGAGTGACGAGTGAAGTCCTTCCCTCAATCCGCAAAACCGGCAAGTACGAGCATCCCGTTTATAAACCCGAATCCCACGAACTTTTCACCGCTAACGATACCTCCAACCTCGCCCGCCTGATTTGGTACATGAGCCACAACTTCCGCTTCAAGCAAGCATGGAGCAATGGCATATGGTACGCCCTGCGCGAAGTCACCGGCATTGCCTCACCGCAGCCTATGGAAGTCCGCCACATCCCACATATTGCCAGAGAATGCGAACTTATATGGGCGGTGATTGAACGTCTGCAATCTGCTATGGTGGAAGCCGAAAGGCGAACCATTCGGCAACTGGTGCGCAAGCGGGAGAATGTGGATAGTGTGATGGGTGAAATCGATAGCCTACTCATTGAGTCAAGCTAGAGCAACGCCTTCAAGCGCAGCGATACCCTGACCCGCTGGCATAAGTCCGAGCTCGGCCAGTTCGCGCAGAGGCACTGACAGCCGCCCCGGCTCATTGAGGGGCCGGGGATTTCGATGGCATACCCTAACTGGACCAAGGTATACTGCGCTGATGACAAAATCTCCACTATCCCAACACGACTCTCTGTTCAAAAAGTTCCTCGGCGACATTGCTGTAGCTCGCGACTTTCTGGAAATCCATCTACCGTTTCATCTGCGAAAGCGCTGTGATTTCGGCACACTGACTATGGAGTCTGGCAGCTTCATCGAAGACGACCTAAAGAGCCAATGCTCGGACATGCTGTATGAAGACCATGACGGGCCATGATGGCTACGTCTACTGCCTTGTCGAGCATCAGAGCCGCCCGAAAGCTGATGGCGTTCAGGCTGCTAAGGTACGCCGTCGCCGCGATGCGGCGGCATCTTGAGCAAGGCAATAACTCTTTGCCAGTGGTTATTCCGCTCCTGTTCTACCACGGCACCACGTCGCCCTATCCATACACCACCCAATGGCTGGATTGCTTTGCTGACCCCGAACTGGCAGAATCAGTCTACAGGCAAGCATTCCCGCTGGTTGATATTACAGCTATGCCGGATGATGAAATACTGTTTCATCGGTGGGTAGCGCTGCTAGAATTGGTGCAGAAACACATTCAGACCCGTGATATGTTAGAACTAGCCTCTGACATCGCTCTTCTACTCAATTTATGGGCGATACCGAAAGAGCAATTCCGTAGCCTGATGTACTATATTGTAGGTCGAGGCGAAACCTCAGATACCGGACAGTTTTTGCAGACCATAGCAGCGCAGACACAGGATTATCGGGAGGATGTCATGACTATTGCAGAACAGCTACGGCAGGAAGGGCTGCAAGAAGGTGAAAAGCTGGCCTCGCTTAAGATTGCTCGGCAGCTGTTGGCTAACGGTGCTGAACGTAATCTTATCAAAATTGCTACCGGCCTTTCCGACTATGAGCTGGATAATTTAGCTGGTCAGTAGTTTTTCTGCTTCTGATTGGCCTGAATTGACAATACCTTGGAAAAGTCTATGATTTTTACCAAATTTAGCCATTCATAAAGTACATGTGTTTGCTACAAAATAACAGGGCGTAAAATATGCTGGGCATTATCAGATTCTTTCTTGCGACTAGTGTCATCATCTTTCATTTAGTAGCAAAGTTTCCTAATTTAGGTTTATATGCTGTAAATTGTTTTTATGTAATAAGTAGTTATCTGATAACCATGATTCTTAATAGAACTTACGATTTCAAATTAATACCATTTGCCCAGAATAGGTTTTTGCGCCTTTTCCCCTTATACTGGTTCGCCTGTATCATAGGAATTATATGTATTTTCTTTTCTAACAACACCACGGATTTTCATCACTCCTATGGCATTCATCTATCAGTCAAAGAGCTTTTAGGTAATGTCCTATTGATTCCTTGGGCTTTGTTGTCTGATAAAATTGTTATTTCACCTTTCTATACTTTTGCAATACCAGAAATTTTAAACTTTGATGGCTATATGTTTAGGGCGGTAACATCATCATGGTCTATCGCCGTTGAAATTGTATGTTATTTTATTCTTTGGTCATTTGTAGCAAGAGGGTATAAACGGGCAATGTTAGCAATACTCACTAGCGGCATTTATCATTGGTATTCAATAAGTGTCAGCGACAACATCATAACAACCTATTCTCCCTTTTTAGCCGCAATGCTTCCCTTTAGTATAGGCTCTCTAGGTTACTTTTTATCCCATTCAATAGAAAAGAAAAATAAAGCTTTAATCAAGTCCACAAGATATCAAATATTTTCTCTTTTCCTTTTCTCATTTTTGTTTATTACCAATTGGTATATTGGATGGCAGCGTGACGAGGCATTCGCATCATTTCATTACTATTTCAATAACATCATTGCTTTGGGAGCAGTTGTAGCATTACATGCAACAACGTTATCAGGAAAAATTTCAAGACTAGCTAAATTTTTAGGAGATCTTTCATACCCCATATTTCTTTGCCATTTTTTCATGGGACTTGCAGCATGGCAGCTGATAGGACATCCAACTGAAAAAAATGGATGGTTAATATTCTCTATTGGATATGGCCTGTCTATATGTTTTGGTTTAATAACCATAGTGCTAATAGATAATCCCATATCTAAAATTAGAGATTCAATAAGATCCAAAAGATAGCTTATAGTGATTTATTATGTTGACGCTTATTGATTGTTGTGAATTCCGGAACATCATAAAAAAGCCCGGTTTTCGCGTTGTAGTACATTCTGGGCTGACAAAATGTGTTCTCGTCGTACCTGACGGTGTAATAACCGTCGCGCTTATGGTCATCGCTGGCGACAATAATATTTTTAACCCTGTTGCTGTTTTCAGGTATCAGCGCATACGATCCGGTGTTTTCCTTCATGAGTACTCCTCGACAATAATCAGACCATCGCCACCACGACCGGAAGCATAGCGCGTATTCTCATCAACATAGGCCCCCATCGCGCCGCCGCCGGGAAACGATCCATAATCGCCATCTTTAGAAACATGGGGCAGTGCGTTATAGCCGCCAAAAGAGGCCCCGCCGTTGCCGTTGATTAATAATCCGGAGGTATAGGTACCCCCTTGCCCGGACTGTCCGAAGACCATCATTACATTCCCACCAGTTGGTTTGCCGCTAACGGATGAACCGTTTTTAATTATGCCGCCGCCACCGCCTTCACAAAACACCAGAGAACCAAAAGACGAGCCACCACCGTCACCACCATCCTGAGAGACGCCAGCAGGAGACGCCGCACCACCCGTGTCCACCTCAACGCTTACGGACGAAAGGGGCGTGACATCAAGTAGCGCTTCAGCATTTCACGCGGATTTTCCGTGTCCCCAGCGTCGGCGTATAGATGCCGCTTTTGGTGAAGGACTGGATATTCAGCAGGCGGCCACTACTGAGAGTATCAGCGAGCGCCTTCACCGCCTTTGGCGTCGCAGCCAGCGTCTCGCTGTCGCTGTCTATGGCGCTGCTAAGCTGGGTGATGCCCGCAACTGTTGTGCTGGCATTCACGATACGCGGCACAAGGCCACTGCCGTCGCCAATAATCTCCCTCGACTCACCCTTGGGCACCACAACACCCGCTCCCGCTTTCGTGCGACAAATCAGCGAGCCACTGCCCGTGCATTGATTCACCACCGTCCAGCTCGTCTGCCACGCGGGGAAAATGACCGCCATATTGGCCTTCAGCTCACCTGTAAGCACGATACGCACCTTGGCCGACTGTAACGTGGTCAGCGTCACATCCGCCTTTACCAGCCCGGATAGCGTGGCAATACCGTAGTTTTCTGCCGGTACCCTGCCCGTCAGCCGGTCGTCTGCCACCTCGGGATTATCCAGATTGTTATTGTTATCGACGGTGTTCAGCCAGAAACCGCTGTTCTCCACGTTCGGGATTTTCGCACCGGCAGGATAACCGCCGATGGCGTTGGCAAACGCCGCATCAAACGGGTAACCCGCCCCGGCATTGGCCCAGCGACCCATCGCCGAGAGTTCATTGAGGATACCGTTAAAGTCCTTGCCGCTGGGCGGAATGCCGCCCGAGACTTTGGGCACCATCGTTTCCGGCGGAAAGCCCAGACTCAGCGAGGCCTCGCCGCTGCCGGTTTTGCTTTCCAGCGGGATATCACGCTTGTTGCCGTTCTGCCCGAACGGTATCGCGTGTTTGGTGGGGGTATGGCTGGATTTCATGTAAACTCCCATAAAAAACCTGTATGTCGCAGGTCATTCAGTAAAAGGTGCCCTCATCCATCGTATAGGTGTCTGCCGCAAAGCCCAGATTGAGCGTCGGCGCAATGATAAATCGCACCTCTACCCCGCTCGGTACCGGCACAATGCCAGCGTTTTCAGTATCGCCAGGTCAGACGGCGTCGGCGGAAACTCGAACACAATGTTCATGGCCATATCCCACCCGTCAGTGCAGTACACCTTGCCCCGGTCAGTAAACAGAATGCGCAAAAAGCGGTTAACCGACGGGATAGTGGCATCGGTAATATTGCTAAAGGCTTTTGCCCGTATCAGCTTGCGGTAGGCATCATCGGTTAATCTGACCACCGATGAGGGTTGCAGCCCGGCATAAAACGGTGACACATCGAACGGCTGCGGGTAGCCGTCAATGGCGGTGATTTCAACTTCGTCAAAGCCCAGATAATCCGGGGTATCTTCCACCGTCAGATAACGCGACACGCCGACAATTTTTCCCCAGATATCCAGACCATAGGTTTGTGCCGTCTCGATATCCCATAACGCCGTTAAAAAGGTGTCGGTAAAGCGCTCGAGACTGACGGCCTGCTCAAAGGTGGCTATCACAGCGTTTAACGCCAGTGATGCTGCATACTACGCCTGTATCGTCTTCAGGTAGTTCAGCCGTCACCACCTGAATAGCCGTCTCTGACGTCACCGGCACCTGGTCAATACCCAGCGTCACCCCCGACGACCAGTGCTGAGCGTCCAGTGATAGCTCTATCACCGCGATATTCAGCCTGACCGGGTCAGCGGCGGCACACCGGCATAAAACCGCCCGGCAGGGATAAGTGCCCCGATGGTCGCCGCGGCGTTGATATCGTCCTGCCCGGTAAATGATTTCCGCTTCGCTGCTGGCTATCTGCCCCTGTGGCGTGGTCAGTTCACGACTCATGCTACTGCCCAGCGCAGCATCAAAATCCGCCAGGCGACCCGCCAGCACATCGGCAATATCGGGAATAGCCAGCCCCGCTTCGGTGAGGGTGACGCCCGGTACCACAGTCGTTAAGGTTTTCTCGTTCATAAAGACACCTGGCTGCTTTCTCCATTCGTATCGATCACCGCGATAACGCCGCTGGCCCCGCGCTTATCACGATGGGCTATGACGGTGGCTCTGGCCTGCGCCACGTAGGGCAGTCTCATCGCCTGTTGTTCAAGCTGCGCCTGGATAAAGGTGGTCGTGGTGGGCTTACCCAGTATTTCACTCATCCACGGTATGCCAAGCTTGTCATTGAACCACACCTCGCCCAAAAACGTTTTACAGGCGCTCACCACGTCCTGTGCTACTGCGACCGCCTCGGACACCGTGGCAAGATGACCGGCCCCGTCCAGCGTAAGATCCCACGTCTGTGAATGCAATTTCAGTGACTGTGTTAGCATGCTTACTCCGTCGGATTATCAGGCGGTGCAGACGTGACGCGACTGCCGCCGCTCTCCACACCCTGAACGTCGTGCCGATGGCGGTTAAAATGGTCGCGCAAGTCTTTGAGCGACACGCTATTACTACCAGAATGGTCAACGATATCACCCGTGAAGGCCGCCAGCCGCGTATCGATGGTCACCCCTTCCGGGGGGGCCTTGAGGGTGGCATGGCGGCACCGAGACATTGACCGGATTGGGGTAACGATATTGATCGCGTTTTTCGCCAGCTCCAGATATTGCGTCGGAAAGGCATTCAGCAGACCGCCCAGATAAACACCGTCCGTGCGCGAGTGGCGACGCTGGCTACCCGCCAACGCCCCCCGGTGGTTGGCGACAACCAGGCTGATATCCCGGTTACAGGCGGCAAACAGCCCGATATCCCCCGGCTCCGGATTCATAGATGATGGCACTCCCGCCACATTGCCAGCGCAGGAAACGGACACCGTAGACCGTGCCGTGCGTTATCGGTTTGCCCTCGGGATCGGTGCGATTAACCAGCGGGATCACATCGACGGTTTGTACCGCCGGATCACAGGCATTGACGCATGCCAGCTCAATAAACACCTTACCGGTCAGCATTTTTTCAATCATAAATTCAATACTGCCCGCATCGCTATTGCTGTATTCCGCGCGGATATACGGCGTTGTCATCGGTGACACTCTCCTTGGTTGCTTGGCAGACCGTTTGCCACACCCCGCCTTCGCTCCAGGTGGTCAGAACATGATCGGCGGCAAAAATAATGTAGTTGCCTGTGGCATTCGGTAATGCAGTCTCAAGATAAACCGCCCTGCCCACACTCAGCATCGGGGAGTAGACGGTATTAAACAGGATCCCGCGGGGGGTAAAGACCGGGTAACCAATCAGGCCATGTGCCGGGCTGATGTGCGGACGCAGGCCATCACGTTGTTTTACCCAGGCATGAAACGTATTCTGCTCATCCACAAAGGCGCTGAGGCGGTAATCGAGACAGATCCAGATAAAGGCCGTTGGGCATTTGAAACAGGCGGATAAGGCAGGATTGCCCCGCCAGCCCTACGGTAAACTGTTGGGCTTTCAGGGGGCTAAGTGACATCTCCAGCATCAGAAAAGTCCTTGCGCGATAGCGTGAATATCTTGACGAAGGGCGTTGCCGGTGGCGCTACCGACCGCCTGCGGCGATTGCCCGACCGTCTTGAGTGCGCGGGTATTGCCCGGCGCGGGAACAGGCTGTCCGCTGCGTGGTACCGCTTTCACCGTATCCAGGCTCACACTACGGGTATTACCGGGTACCGATTCAGTGACCGCACTGGCACTCTTCGCCGTGGCATTGGCGGCAGGGCGGTTACGCGTCGCCGGGGAGGACAGCACGACCTCTGTCGCCTGTATCACCTCCTGAAAAAACAGATCCACGACCAGCAAGGTGACGCCGTTTCTTGCTGTCACGCTGTAGTCCTTGCCCACCAGATCATAGCTGACAAACGTTTCTTTCGGTGTTTCAATATCGTACAGATCGGTATTGGCGATCATGTCGTCGATGGCCGCCAGGATATCGCTTTGGCTGGTCAGCGTCAGGTTAGCCAGATTCGGTATTGAGCCGGCATATCCGGTAAAGCCGTTAATCGCCACCCTGACCGTCAGCTTGCCGGGCGATTGGATCTTGTTGAAGGCACCGTACTGGCCTTGGGCCACGGGTGCAGTAAGAATGCTTGCCCCTTTGGTGGGCTGCAGCGCCACGACGCCATCAAACCCTAATGCATTTTCTGACGTCTTATGCTTTAGAATACGGTAAGACGCCCCGACGATACTGTTGATGATACTGAGTGGACTGCCACCGCCCAAGGCATTGAACAGGGTGGCGGCATTGATATTCAGCCTATTGCGATTAACGAACGCCATAGGGCCCCCTTTACGGCATGACGCCGCTGATATACGGCGCGGTCAGCTGCGATTGGCGCGCCTTTTGCTGTATCTGCTCGAGCAGCACATCAGCCTGTGCCGTGTTCGTCGTCACATTTACGTTCTGGATATGATTTTCCGTTACGGTATGGCTGACACGCTGGCTATGATTGACCGTCTGCGCCTGTTGGAGAGCGCGTTGCTGCTGCGGGTAGTACGCTGCCATCTGCGGATTGTCGGTACGACTGTCTGCTACCGCCTTGGCAAGGGTCAATGCGTCATAAGGGTTAGTGCCGTTTTCATGCCGAATAATGGCCGACACCAGTTTTTGCATCACGGCGTTATCATTAAGGTCAAGTCGCGTATGTGCCTCAACACCTAGCGCCTTGGACACCTGCGCAATATAGGCGACGGTATTATTTTCACCGGCCGGTGCCCACGTAGAGATAATATCGTTAACGGTGCGCAATGGCCGCCCGGTGGTTTGTCCGCTGTAATAGCGCATCAACTGTCCCGATAGCGCCTTGATCCCCGTGTAGGGTGTCTCGAAGATGGCATAGCGCCCATCACTCCCCGTCGCCCCCTGCTGCCCCCTAAACTCAATGTTGCCGGGATTGTTGTTGCGGATCCCCCTCGATAGGCGAGCAGACTGTGCATGCTGTGCAACCTGAGCGCTATTTACCGCCAGATTGTGATGTTTCAGCCGTGCAAGCTCACGCATCTCTTCGCTTTGTGTGGCGATCCCGCCATAGTGTCGTCCGTCTTTTAATGCCTTGAGTCGCTCGCGCCGGTTGCCGTGAGGGCCGCTCCGAGGGCCCCTGCCCTACCAGCAGCCCCCGCCGCGCCACCCGTCAATAATCCTTTTGCTTTGACCGCTACCCAGGCTGCCAGCAGCAGCTTCATGGCATTTTCCGCACCGCCGACCGCCGCCGTAAAGTCCTGGATGCCTGCCGCGCCTGATTTGAAAAAGGCCGCAATATCATCGCCATGATCGGCAACATATTTAATCAGGTCTTTCAGTATGGGCATCAGCGCTTCGGCTATCGGAATAATGGCGTCGTACGCCTGCAGGCTTAAAATCCCCATCTGTTGCTTCAGATCTTCGAGCTGGGCATTGACCCGTTGCGCCTGGGCAATCAGCGCGGGGGTCAAACGTGAATTACGGGTAAATGTGCTGGCGTTACGGTCAAATGTCTGGTCGCTCATGCTGCGTTGCAAGCCCGCGTCGAGTCCGAGCCGGTTAGCGTATTGCAGACGCAGATCGGCGTTTTTGAGCGATCGCAATGCCTGGCCAACACGCGCGAAGGCCTCATCTAAGGCCTCATCTGGCGATGTTGCACCGATAATGTCTACCCCGGTGACGCCCTGTAACTGTGATAACGCCAGCGTATAGTCATTGACATCCGTAATACCGGCACGTAGCCATGCCTGTGAATCGCGCAGTTTTTTTAGCTGCGTCATCACTGCGCCGGTACTGCTGCCGGCGGCTTCTGCGGCACGAGACAGCCCATCAAGACGTTGTGCCGGGATAGCCAGATAGGCGGACTGGTTTCCCAGCTGGGTCAGGTTGCACGATATGCCGCCCAGCAGGCCCGTTATGCCGCCAAGCGTCAGGGAAGCGCCAAAGAAACCCAACGCCGCCTTGGATAGCGCAGAAAAGGCATTGACCCCCTCCCGCCCACTGACAGCCACCTGTTTACTGAGCACACTGACCTGTTTTCCACTGTGTACCGTGTGTTTATCCAGATCATCCAGGGCAATGACGATTTTCTTTTTGTTGTTAAGAAAATCGCGGGCGTCTACCCGGTAGACATAGACATACTCATCGACGTCCATGGTTGACCTCGCTGTAATGCTGCCAGGCAGCGTGGTTATGGCTTTCCACCGCTATCATTTCCAAAAAATCCCACAGATCTTTCACGCTGTAATCCTGCTGCAGCTCAATTAAGCGCGCTTTACCTGAACGCACCACGGCGGCGATATGCGGGGAGATATTGCGGGTCGTGACCAGTGACGGGGGACTGCCGCCGTCTCTCAGGCAGGGGTAGTCGATTCAGCAGCGACGGTTAAAAAATCGAAATTGAGCCTGAAAACGTTATCTTTAAGCGCGCGAAGGGTGGAAATCTCCTCAAAATCATTATCAGGATCTAGTGCCCGCTCTATCACCTTGCCCTCATGCTTAATCCGTATTTTCACCGTGGACAACAGTCGCTGGCTGATAAGCCTGGCCGCTTCACGATCTGCATTGGCAAGGGCCGCCAGGCCGACTGTCGCCAACCCCGCCGTGCCCATCTGCACCACCTCGGGCGGAATGCTGTAAAAACGTGACTGGCCCATGACTCTGAACATCTCTTCAGCCAAATCTTCGCCCGCCACGGCGGACATTTCGGTGATGATAAACACCTTCCCGCATCACGGTTTTGCTCTTTCACGACATACTCATGTGTTTTTCGCATTACAGGGCACTCCGGGTCACCGACTCAAAATGAAAAACGGCCTGGCGCGCGCCAAGAATACGTTGCCCTACAGGGGCTGGGGGCCAGGAATACAGCACCCCGTTAACGAAGCTGTATTTGGCTTCCAGAGCCGGTATGGACAAGATGGCATTACAGGCGAAATGACAGCGCCAGAATTGAGGCCTGCACATCCGCAACCGCCTGCTCGCCCACCAGATTTAATGCCGTATCGGTGTCTACGCCGGCACGTAACGCCCGAGTACAGGTGCGCACCCAGTCCACCTGATGTTCAGCGATGGCAATATGGAAAAAAGGGCGTGGAGGCTGCCTTTTCTCCGGTCGTCCTACCTCATTCGTATAAACCACCACCGGCACCGACGTGCCATCAGGGTAGGCCGCGCCTGCGGCAAAGCCCACTTTCAGTACCCGTGACTGAAGCCGCTTTTCCTGCGCGTCAAGAAGTGCTTTCATCTTACGCAACCTGCCCCTCCTGTTTCGCCGGGGAAATAGGCAAACAGTCGGTAGGGTTTGGTCAGCTGCCAGAAGAGTTGCCCATATTCGCTCTGCATATACCAGACGGCGTCAAAGGGCAGTCCAGTGCCGATATCAAAAGAGACGCTGACGCTGCACTGCCGATACGTCCCACCGCCCCTTCACCACCGTGACCGTCCGCATCACCATAGCGGCCATAGGCCAGGTGGGCCAGGTGGGCCAGGTGGGCCAGGTGGGCCAGGTGGGCCAGCAGCAAATACAGCAGGCGCTCGCGTTTATCGAGGTTGGATTCGAGCGAAAAGTCGCTGTTATCAAACCCCATACAGGCCAGCTCAAAAAGGTAAACGAGTGCGTCATTGGTAACATTGCTAAAGCGAGGATACCACGCCCGAAATCGGGGGATATCAAGCGTGACCGACACCATATTACACACGCTCCGTGACGACAGCACCTTTACCATCACCATCGCCGTCTTTCGGCACCACCTGCTCCATGCCGGTTTTTACGCCTTTGCGTTCACGGGTAACATCATGAATGGCGTTTTCGGACTTGATTTGAAAAATCAATCCCTTCTGGACATAAGGCGCGGCGGCGTAAAGCCCCAAAAATGTGTCGAACCACTCAGCATCGACATCACGGGTAATACCACAGCCATTCACACCGAAGGGCGTAAACACCCCCTCTTCGGATTTAACACCGTGGCTGGCACCGCTAAAGGTTACGCGGACGCCATCAACCGTAACGCTAAGACCGTGTGGCAGGCGGCATCCAACAATGATTTTTTGTGCCATGATTAAATCCCCAACATCTGAGCAAACAGCATCGGCTGTGTGATGACGGTACCAAAGGTTCCGGCGGAAACTTTCTGCTCCCAGCTTGACGGCTGGGTGATGACCGGATGCGCGCGGTATTTCTCCGAGAAGGCCACATAGCATGCGGCTGGCCACCCCATTCCGGCAGGAACATCTGCATCAGTTCACCGGCATCGGTACTGAACTGCGGGGCAGTTTCAATCACCAGATTCAGGAAGGCTTTCTTAATCATGTCTTCCAGCGAGGTGTTGAAGCTTTCATTAGCGCTTTTCAGGTAGACCGACGCCTGGTTAGAAAGCACCAGTTTTAACGGCGAAGCCATATCTACCCCATCCCCGACAGCACCGTGAGTGCGGCCGACCAGATCGCCGTACAGCGCCAGAATATCGTTATAGCGCTCCTGGATGGTTTTATCTTTCCACTGCGTTTTCTTACTGGCATTCGCCACGGGGGTAATCGGCGTGGGCAGGGACGGATCATTGAGCGCACTGTGGTTCACGCCTGAAACGCCGTAGAAAGAGAACTTGTTGCGCACGATATTCAATGTGTTGGCAATGGCATTCTGCTTTTCAGCCACATAATTAACTAGTGCCAAACCGTAACATTCCCTCTTCATTAAGAAGTTCAGATGTAATTCACAGAAATATAGAAGACTACTTTAAAGCCAACGACTTTTACTATGATAGGAAGAAAAAATTCTATAAAAACTCAGGGAAGCCAGTATCAAAAATAATAAGCATTGCTTACTTAGCACAATCAATGATGGCCATATTTTTACTCAAACCAGACACCGCAAGAGCTCGACCATCTACATTGCTCAATTCTGATGTTGAATATAAAAAGATTTTTAGTCGGGACATTAATATTGATATTTATCTAAAAGTGACATTAATCATTAAAACCACAGAAGCATTTTTAAAGAGTAATTCAGAAAAGTTCACTCTCGATACTAAGACAATAACAAATATTAAGTTTTACGTTGCGATGGTTACGGCAATCAAGCTCCTTGGTACAAAGGAAAAAATAATTGATAATTTATCATCTATTTCTCGTATAAACATAAAAGATGATATTTTACTCGAAAGTTTAGACATTGTTTTAGAAGAGTTTAATCTTTTAGGAAGTGATGATAAAACAGCCAAAGGCCCTTCGCTTACTCTAGCAATTCTTAAGTCGGTCTAGTTTTGACATCCTCCCCGCTCTGAAAGACGGGGCTTTACGGCGCACTGAGTAAGCTTCATATACATCCCTCCCTGTCCTAGTGACATATCATTCCGACAAATGGAGGATGTCAACCTGGAAACAGTTATCTACACATCCACCTTACTGTTGGGGAATAGCAGCAACCCTCGCCGCCTGAGAGGGTCAACAAAGCAGGCACTTAACACGACAGGCGGGGACATTTTCAGCGAGGTAATCATTTAATAACCGGAGAATAGTCGATGTCCATGATTTCTATTTTTGGCGATGACGGCATATGCTTAAAAAACATTACCGCCAACATAAAGTTCGATATTGCTGAATTAAAATACGAAAATCGTGTAACAGTAAGTTGGCCTTAGATAGGCGAAGTTAGCCCGAGAATTGCTAGAGAATTTGCGCGTGAAATTATACGTGTGGCCGATGAGATAGAAAATAAGCTTGAGGAAATCAATAGACTCAGTCTGTAAGCTCATAGCGTCGTCAACATTACCACGGAGACCACCATGCAAAAGCTCATTGACGAATTCGACCGCCTGATAGCGCCGGGGACGATTGTTACTAATATAATCCTGTCTGGCTTTGTAGACAACTACGGCGATATAATGCAATAGAATGATAATCCTGAATTTTTTAGCGTCTATATCCGAGGCTACGACGGCTTGCTACAGGCCATCGGCGACTTCTTCGACCGTGAGGATGCACTCGCTTATGCAGCAAGGATGGTTGAGAAATATTAGGCTCCACTTACGGACAATACCTGATTACCATTAAACGATTAGGAGCATTAAATAGATTTATGGCAGATGATATCGATTTAGACAGCCAACACGAAGAAGCTTTCCGCCAACACCAGATTGCCCATTATCGAGAAGAGGAATTACCCCTAACCGGTCGTTGCTATAATTGTGAAGACCCAGCCGAGGGTAATTTCTGCTGCAAAGAGGCTTTGTTGAATAAATCAGAACTTGTGTGACTACGCACCCCCTAGCAGATCGATTGTTATGCGATCCGGATGCTGTTCGGCATTCCTAACAGCGTCATTTTGTTAAGCGCTTTGACCATCTCCATTGCCTCACCTACCTGCGCATCATAGTCACGCAGACTTAGATGATCGCCCACTTGCTTTTTCCATACATCGTTACTGCCGCTTAGACGCTGACTCGCAACGGCGTAGTTACGCTCATGGTATCGGTCTAGCCAATATTGCGCCCCACCTCGTGGAGGAATAAGAGGCCTTATTTTCTTCCTCAGCAGAGCATCATGACAGTAGCGGGTATCGTAAGCGCCATCAGCTGACGCTTCCCTGATTTTCCGCTGGGTCTGGTTTATCAGAGCGGGTAGGGCCTGAGTATCCGTCGTACCGCTGAGCGATAAGTCAGCACAGATAATCTCATGCGTTACACTGTCTGCGGCCATATGCAGCTTACGCCACACCCTCCGTCTGTCGGCACCATGCTGTCGGACTTTCCATTCGCCTTCGCCAAAGACCTTCAGGCCGGTTCCGTCAATGACTAGAGGTGAGATTTCACCACGGGTCGGCGTTTTTATGCTAATCTTAACTGTCTTTGCTCGCTTGCTGATCAGCGAGTAGTCTGGGCATCTTAGCGGCAGCACCATCATCAGTTTAAAAATGGCGTCAACGAAGCCCTGTAAAGCCCTTACGAAAGGCCAAGTTTCATCATCAGAACAGTGGTGATAGCCATATCTGCGTAGTGAAGCGGCCGTTCAGGCGTTGTTTTTTCCGTCCATGCAACAACAGCCATATCGTCAGAGCCCCGCGCTGCTTGAGAGCTTTGTTGTAAGTGGACCAGTTGGTTATTTTAAACTTTTGCTTTGCCATGGAGTGCAGATGTTGAAATGACGGTAGTGATCTGAGCAGACGATCACCTAAACGTTATATTTATTCAACAAAGCCATTAAACAGGCGAAAACAGGCGAAAACAGGCATGATGCTTGTGTTCTCCGAGACAACCCGCATCGACTGTCTCAACTTATGCCTTTCTGATGTACTGAACCAGTTTAGGGCATTACACAACGGTGGAGCGCATATTGTCGCCGATGCAGGACACGAGCAATTTTCTGCGAAAACACTCTCCGCTGGATTTCGGAAAGCTCGCAAAGCATCTGGATTAACATGGGAACGTAACCCTCCCCCATTTCATGAAATCAGAAGTTTGGCAGCGCGACTTTACACCGATAAGAAAGGTAGGGATTATGAGCAAAAATTGCTAGGACATAATTCATCCGAGATGACCGATAAGTACCGGGATGTAAGAGGATCGAAGTGGGCTGAGATTGAGTAATTTCGATCGATAACTTGTAACCTACTGAATGAAAATGCTGATATTTTAATGGCGCTAACGGTATCATAGCGCCCTGGCCGGTAACAGCCTGCCATTGATCGGGGCGGACATGGGCGATTCCGGCATTTTCCACCCCTCACGGCCGGCAGTATCGGCGCGCTGGTAAGCTTTACCTGAAGCGTTTTTTAGAGCGCGGCCGGACAAATTTTATATTATGATTTTGAACTTCGCTGTTTTATTGGAGATCCCATGCGCACATTGTGGCGAATTATTTCCGGCCCGTTCAGATGGTGCTGGCATTTACTGAATTTCATCCGTGAATTTATTCTTAACGTATTTTTGGTGGTTCTCATCATCGTCGTCGGGATCTATTTACAAATGCGTCACACACCGCCGACGCTGGCAAAAGGCGCGCTGGTGATGGATCTGACCGGTACGGTGGTAGACAAGCCGGCCATGAATAATAAATTCCGTCAGCTTGGCCGCGAATTGCTGGGCGCTTCCAGCAACCGGCTTCAGGAAAATTCGCTGTTTGACGTGGTGGATACGCTACGCCAGGCGAAAGGCGACGCCAATATCACTGGGCTGGTCTTGTCGTTGAAAGATTTTGCCGGTGCGGACCAGGCTTCGCTGGAGTACATCGGCAAGGCGCTGCGCGAATTCCGCGATAGCAGTAAACCTATCTATGCCGTCGGCGACAGCTATAGCCAGGCGCAATATTATCTTGCCAGCTATGCCAATAAAATCTATCTCACGCCCCAGGGAGCGGTGGATTTACACGGCATAGCAACGAATAACCTTTACTATAAAACCTTACTCGACAAGCTAAAAGTCAATAGCCATATCTTCCGCGTCGGCACCTATAAATCCGCGGTCGAACCTTTCCTGCGCGACAATATGTCCGACGACGCCCGCGAAGCCGATAGCCGGTGGGTGGGTCAACTGTGGCAGCACTATTTGACGACGGTGGCGACCAATCGGCAAACCACGCCGGCGCAATTGTTCCCGGGCGCCCAGGCAATGTTGGATGATCTGCGCGCGGTCGAGGGCAATACTGCACAATTCGCGCTCAATAACAAATGGGTGGATGAAGTAGCGTCCCGCTCGGCGATTGACGCGGCCCTGACCAAGGCGTTTGGCTGGAACAAGCGCGACAAGGCGTTTAATGGCATCAGTATTTATGATTATCAGCCGGTGACGTCGACGCAACAGGGCGGTCAGATCGCCGTTATTTTCGCCAATGGCGCCATCATCGATGGTCCGGAAACGCCAGGATCGGTCGGGGGCGACACTACCGCCGACCAAATCCGCGATGCGCGCATGGATCCCGACATCAAGGCCATTGTCTTCCGGGTCAACAGCCCAGGCGGCAGCGTTACTGCCTCCGAGGTCATTCGTTCCGAGCTGGCCGCCGCGCGCGCCGCAGGTAAACCGGTGGTGATTTCTATGGGCGGTATAGCGGCGTCAGGCGGTTATTGGGTGTCCACTCCCGCCAATTACATCATCGCCAGCGCCAGCACCTTGACCGGGTCGATCGGCATCTTCGGGGTGGTTAATACCGTTGAGAACTCCCTCGACAGCATCGGCGTGCACACCGATGGAGTTGCCACTTCGCCGCTGGCGGATGTGTCGCTGACCAAAACGCTGCCGGCGGAATTCTCGCAGATGATGCAACTTAGCGTAGAAAACGGTTATCGCAACTTTATCACTCTGGTCGCGCAATCCCGCCACAAAACCCCAGAGGAGATAGACAAAATCGGCCAGGGCCATGTCTGGATTGGCAGCGATGCGGTTCAAAACGGGCTGGTCGATCGAGTGGGTGATTTCGACGATGCCGTCAGTAAAGCCGCTGAACTAGCGCAGTTGAAGCAATACCAATTGAACTGGTATCTGGATGATCCGGGCCTGTGGAATTTACTGTTCACGCAGACCAGCGCCTCGGTGTATGCCTTACTGCCGCAGCTTATCCAGTCCTGGCTGCCGGCGCCGGTCACCCAAGTGGTGGACAGGTTGAAGATGGATGCCGGCCTGGGCTTTAACTGGAACGATCCGCAAAATCGTTACGCCTTTTGCCTTTCCTGCGAGCAAATCTTGCGCTAGGGCGTTACCTGCGACCGTCCTGGTGCCCCGGACGCCGGGCCACCTGAAACAACGCCCCGCCGAGGCGATATGACTGTCGAGGCTGCCCTGACCAAGCTACATTTTTTACTTAGCCAGGCGTTGTCGGATCTGGCTATTCGCCGTCTTATGTAACAAGATCTGCGCGGTGAATTAAGTCACTTCGATGAATCTGGAGAAGGCCATGGCCAGAGCATTATTTTTAGTTGATTTACAACAGGATTCCTGCACCGGGGGGGGAGATGGTGATCGCCGTGGCCAATGCGTCGCTGGCGCTGTGCGTCCGGTGCGGGATACCCGTCGTTGCCAGCCAGGACTGGCACCCGCAGGATCATGGCAGCTTTGCCGTTAACGCCGGACAACAGATCAATACCCTTGGCACACTGGACGATCTGGCGCAAATCTGGTGGCCGGTTCACTGCGTGCAGAATACCGCGGGCGCGGCAGATTGACCGGCTGACCGTGATGGGACTGGCCACGGATTATTGTGTTAAATACAGCGTACTGGATGCGCTGCACTTAGGCTATGGCACCGAAGTGCTTACCGATGGCTGCCGGGGGGTCAACCTGCAACCGCAGGATGCGGGAGATGACGCGCCGCGGCGCCGAATTACTGACGCTGGATGCCTTTACGGCGCGTCTCACCGATGAGCTATATGCCTAACCCGTGGGCCGTACGCCTCGTTTGTTCCGCGCTTCATGCGCGTTCAAGATAGCAAGCCGCGCAAGTAATCCTAGACGCCGCCGGCAGCGTTGATCCCCGCTGAGCCGCCTCTGGCCGACTGCGGCGCGTTACACCTACCGGTTAGCTTGGCAAGGCTTAGACGGTGGCTGAGCCTCCTGCTCGGGGAAACGTCACCGGGGTTTAAGCACCTCGACGGTGGCGCTCTTCAATTCTTCCAGCAGGGCGCGCTTGCTCTTCATGGTAATCTGGCCGTCGGTACCAATACTCATGTGTTCAGGGTGGCTGTTATGGCGCGATTGCCACAGCATTACCATCTGCAAACAGTTGGCTTTCTGTTCCGGCGTCAACGCCATCCCATCGGGCCATTTGCCCAATTCCACGGCGGTCATCAACCGCTGATAAATTTCCGGCGTCATTGTCGCCAGTAGCGCTTCAACATCCATTACCGCACCCTTACTGTGGAATAATTAGCTGAATCGATAAATCTTAAGTTTCAGCCGGCGATTTCTTCACCGTTTTCCCCGTCCCGAAAACGCAGTGAGGCACTGTTGACGCAAAAGCGCGCCCCTGTCGGCTGCGGCCCGTCGGGAAATACATGTCCCAGGTGGGCATCACAGTTGCCGCAGCAGATTTCCACCCGCTGCATGCCGTGGCTATCATCATCGAGGTAGCGGATCGACTCGTCGCTCACCGGCTCATAAAAACTCGGCCAGCCGCAGCCGGAATCATATTTCGTTTCGGAATAGAATAGCGGCGCATGACATACCAGGCAATGGTACTGCCCAGTTCGCTTATTTTCCAACAGATTACCGCTGTAGGGCGGCTCGGTGCCCCGTTGTTGAGTGACATAACGCTGCATCTCGGTCATTGCTTCATCGGGTAATCTGGGGGGAGTATTATTGGCCATTGTTACGCTTCTCGGGCGATGGGTAGGTATGCTTTTTAGTACTACTATTATAACAAATAATTAACAACGCGGCAGGCAATTTTGGCGTAAACTCTACAAAGACACATTGTCGCCGCAGAAGTGTGATATCAATCACATATTGCAACCTGTCGCCGTTTATATTGGACCCTGCCATCCCCATATAGAAGATAACTGTGTTGAGTCAGTTGCGTACATATCGTGCGCTGAGCGGGGTCCGGATTGATTTGCCGCAACTATTGACACGATTCTGCTTGACGCTGCGCGAGGTTTTTGTAAATTTACAAGTAACCTTTTATTCATTATTAAATAGCTGGTGGAATATATGACTATCAAAGTAGGTATCAACGGTTTTGGCCGTATCGGCCGTATTGTTTTCCGTGCTGCGCAGGAACGTAACGACATCGAAATCGTTGCCATCAACGACCTGCTGGATGCTGATTATATGGCCTACATGCTGAAGTACGACTCGACCCACGGTCGCTTCAACGGTACCGTCGCCGTAGAGAACGGTCATCTGGTGGTCAACGGTAAAACCATCCGTTGTACCGCTGAGAAGGATCCGGCTAACCTGAAATGGGGTGACGTCGGCGTAGACGTTGTCGCTGAAGCCACCGGCATCTTCCTGACCGACGAAACGGCGCGTAAGCACATCACCGCCAGCGCCAAGAAAGTGGTACTGACCGGCCCGTCAAAAGATAACACGCCGATGTTTGTCATGGGCGTTAACCACAAAGCCTATGATGGCCAGGATATCATTTCCAACGCCTCCTGTACCACCAACTGCCTGGCGCCGCTGGCCAAAGTCATCAATGACAACTTCGGTATCGTTGAAGCCCTGATGACCACCGTTCACGCCACCACAGCTACTCAGAAAACCGTTGACGGCCCGTCCCACAAGGACTGGCGCGGCGGCCGCGGCGCATCCCAGAACATCATCCCCTCCTCTACCGGCGCGGCTAAAGCCGTGGGTAAAGTGATTCCCGAGCTGAACGGTAAACTGACCGGTATGTCCTTCCGCGTACCGACGCCGAACGTTTCAGTGGTCGACCTGACCGCGCGTCTGGAAAAACAGGCTTCCTATGAAGACATCTGCGCCGCCATCAAAAAAGCCGCCGAAGGCGAGCTGAAAGGCGTGATGGGCTACACCGATGAAGACGTGGTGTCCACCGATTTCAACGGTGAAAAGCTGACCTCCGTATTCGATGCCAAAGCAGGTATCGCGCTGAACGACAAATTTGTCAAACTGGTAGCCTGGTACGATAACGAAACGGGCTATTCCAATAAAGTGTTGGATCTGATCTCCCATATCGCCAACAAATAAGCGTGGTGACCAGATGACGAAAGGGCGGCAGCGATGTCGCCCTTTTTCTTTTACTCAGGAGGTATATCATGTCCGACTCTCTTCTTGCCTTGCCCGTCAAGCAAACGCTGTCGCCGTCGTTAACACTGCGCCAGCAGGATCAGTTGCTGCTGGTGGCGGTGGACCATCCGCAGGTGCGGGCGGCGATCACGTTGCAGGGGGCGCATCTTATCGCCTGGCAGCCCACCGGCGAGCAACCGGTGCTATGGTTAAGCGAGAAAAGCGCTTTTCAGGAAGGCCTGGCTATACGCGGTGGCGTGCCCATTTGCTGGCCCTGGTTTGGCAAGATCGCTACCCCGAATCATGGCTTCGCCCGTATTCTACCGTGGGAACTGAGCGATCACAGCGAGGACGGCCAACAGGTACAACTGACCTTTACCCTGCGCGATAGCACCCTGACCGAACCCTTTTTCCCCCACCCGTTCACGCTTAAAGCCCATTTTACGCTCGGGCAGACCTGCAGTATCGAACTGGTGGCCGAGGGTGAGTATCAGGCAACGGCCGCGCTGCACAGCTATTTCACCGTGGGAGCCATCGGCGATATCCACGTCAGCGGCCTCGGCGCCAACTTTATCGATAAGGTCAACGGCGCCTTGCCTGCCCAGCAACAGGGAGATTTGACCTTTTCCGGCGAAGTGGACCGCGTTTACACCGCGCCGGCGGAAACCAGCCTGATTCATGATCCGGTGCTGGGGCGGGTGATTGAAGTCCACCATCAGCATCATAGCGACGTCGTGTCCTGGAACTGTGGGCAATCGCTGTCGCAATCGATCGGCGATTTGGCTGATGACAGTTACCTGAGCTATGTGTGTGTGGAGACGGCGCGGGTCAATGCACCGCTTATCAGCACCTCCGCCACGCCGGCGCGCTTAAGGCAAACGCTGCGTCTGCGTAAGTCCTGAGCCGGCGCAAGCGGTAACCCGCAACAACGGGAGCGCGGCGCCCACGCCTTGCAACGCTGGCAGGAAGCTTAACCGCTAACGCGGCGCCGCGGTCGCGCCTAATTCCGCGGCAATGCTCTGCACGGCATCGTGGTGCAACAGCCCCTTGCGTAATTTGCCGGCCTGCACCAGCGGGCAATAGGCTACCACCGGCAGTTGGCGCTGGCGGCACCAGGGCAGCAGATCATATTCAATCCCCCACGAGGCAAGATGATACAGCACCTGGTCGGTCGTGCACGCTTCACCGCCCGGCACCGCCTCAAGCTCTTCCAGACCGGCGACATCGAGATTGGAGACGCCCCAGCGCAGGATTTTCCCGTCTTGCTGCAATCGAGCCATCGCTTCAACGGTCTGCGCCAGTGGGATCCCGCCGCGCCAATGGAGTAGATACAAATCCAGATGATCGGTTTGCAGCCGGCGAAGACTGTTTTCACAGGCGGTGACGGCTTTTTGCCCGCCGGCATTTTGCGGATACACCTTCGACACCAAAAACACCTCGTCGCGACGACCGGCGATTGCCTACCCTACTACCCGCTCCGAGCCGCCGTCGCCATACATTTCGGCGGTATCGATAAGCGTTAAACCTTCATCCAGGCCGCAGCGCAGCGCGCGCACCTCCTGTGCAATATCGCTGTTTCGCTCGCCCATATAACATGTTCCCTGACCGATGGCGGGCACGCTGTGCTCATCGGGAAATCGAATGTCGCTGGCGCTCAAAGTCCCCTCCTCAAGAAAATAGCATTAACCGTTTGCACAGCCTATGTGCAAACGGGTAGCATGCGCCCCATTTTAGTGTATATCATGCACCATCAAAAGCTGTAGGTGGTATCCACCCCGATAAGACCGATGGATTGTCTATCGGTCATCGGGCTATCTTTCGCTTCATCGCTCAGAAGCAAATATCGCGCCATCACGTAAGTGTGCCAACTCTGGGTAATGGCGTAATTCACGATCAGCTCCACATAGGGTGACCAGCCATCGTCGGCATGATACTCACGAAGACCACTGCGGCGCGATTCGTTGCGGTTCACGCCATAATAACAGTTGTTCTGGTCTTTGCTCGCCCACATGGCGCCACGCCCGGCAACAGGGTAAACCAGCCCTGCTGGATAGGGTACAGATAGGATAAATCGGCGGTGAAGCCATCGCTATTATCCAGCACATCGCCCAAATATTCCGCGCTCACTACCCCCCAATCCGCGGTATGGTTATAGCGCAGACCGGCCATGACCGTGGAGCGGCGTTTGTCCAGTGCTTTCATATCGTCATAATCATTTTTACTGGGTCGGAAATGCCAGAGCGCATAGACTGCCGTCACCGATAACTGGTTCTAAGTCGTCGGCCACGGCGGCAACCGGCGACAACAACCCTGCGGCTAAAACGAGGTTAAGCGGTTTAAGAGAATGCGTTTTCACGAATGTATGTTTCCCGTTAAGTAAAAATATGCGCATACTGTAGATATAAGATAAATGGTCGCGCGCGTAACCTACATTGGTTCATTTACAGAAATATATAATAACAAAATATTAAATCTATATATGTCCTTTACATATCTTGCGCAATGCGCAGCAGACCGCGTGAGACGGGGTGTACCCGATGAAACGTAAACTGAGTCATTGAAATCTCTTCAAAAAAAGGGTTGGCTACCATGACATTTGACGGATGCCAACTAAACTTTCTTGTAGAGAAGGATTAATCTGAGTTCAGTAGCATTAAAGTGCGAACAAGTTGGCATAGTGGTTGCTGTACTCAGTGAGCATCTTTTTTTCGGGAGCGGTTCTAGTATTATCTCTTAGCTCCCTTTTAACCTGTGCTAAACGTAAGGACGGGCATCGCTATGAATATATTTGACTATTACCGTCAGCGCTACGAAGCTGCAAAGGACGAAGAGTTCACTCTGCAGGAATTCCTCACGATATGTCACCAGGACCGCAGCGCGTTTGCCAACGCCGCTGAACGGCTGCTGATGGCCATCGGAGATCCTGTGATGATCGACACTGCTCAGGAACCTCCGCTCTCCCGCCTGTTTTCCAACCGTGTGATTGCCCGCTATCCGGCCTTTGAGGAATTCTACGGTATGGAAGAGGCCATCGAACAAATCGTTTCTTATCTGAAACATGCGGCTCAGGGATTGGAAGAGAAGAAGCAAATCCTTTACCTGCTCGGTCCGGTGGGCGGTGGGAAGTCGTCGCTGGCTGAACGCCTGAAATCGCTCATGCAGCGGGTGCCCATCTATGTACTCAGCGCCAACGGTGAGCGCAGCCCGGTCAACGACCATCCGTTATGCTTGTTCAACCCGCAGGAGGATGCGCATATTCTTGAAAAAGAATACGGTATTCCCCGGCGCTATCTCGGCACCATCATGTCGCCCTGGGCCGCCAAGCGGCTGCATGAGTTCGGCGGCGATATTACCCGCTTTAAAGTCGTCAAGGTCTGGCCGTCGATTCTGGAGCAGATCGCTATCGCCAAAACCGAGCCCGGCGATGAAAATAATCAGGACATTTCCGCACTGGTCGGCAAAGTGGACATCCGTAAATTGGAAGACCACGCACAGAACGACCCCGACGCCTACGGCTACTCCGGCGCGCTGTGCCGCGCCAACCAGGGGGTAATGGAATTTGTCGAGATGTTCAAGGCGCCAATCAAGGTATTGCACCCGCTGCTGACCGCCACGCAGGAGGGCAATTATAACGGTACCGAAGGCATCTCAGCCCTGCCGTTCAACGGCATTATCCTGGCGCACTCCAACGAATCGGAGTGGGTGCAGTTCCGTAACAATAAAAATAATGAGGCATTCCTTGACCGCGTGTATATCGTCAAGGTCCCTTATTGCCTGCGGGTTTCGCAGGAAATGAAGATCTACAGCAAGCTGCTCAGCCACAGTGAATTGTCGGAATCGCCCTGCGCGCCGGGCACTTTGGAAACGCTGGCGCGCTTCTCTATTCTGTCGCGACTGAAGGAGCCGGAAAACTCCAGCATCTACTCGAAAATGCGCGTGTACGACGGTGAAAGCCTGAAAGATACCGATCCAAAAGCGAAATCCTATCAGGAATATCGCGACTACGCCGGGGTCGATGAAGGGATGAACGGCCTGTCCACGCGCTTTGCCTTCAAGATCCTGTCGCGGGTATTCAATTTCGATCATACCGAGGTGGCGGCTAACCCGGTGCACCTGTTCTACGTGCTGGAACAGCAGATCGAGCGTGAACAATTCCCGCAGGACATCGTGAAAAAATATCTCGAACATTTAAAGGGCTACCTTATTCCGAAATATGCCGAGTTTATCGGCAAGGAGATCCAGACGGCCTACCTGGAATCCTATTCAGAATATGGTCAAAACATTTTTGACCGCTACGTGACTTACGCCGATTTTTGGATCCAGGACCAGGAATACCGCGATCCGGACACCGGTCAGCTGTTTGACCGCGAAGCGTTGAACGCCGAACTGGAGAAAATCGAAAAGCCGGCCGGCATTAGCAATCCGAAGGATTTTCGCAATGAAATCGTCAACTTCGTCCTGCGTGCCCGCGCCAGCAATAACGGCCGCAATCCGAACTGGACCAGCTATGAGAAGTTGCGTGTCGTTATTGAGAAAAAGATGTTCTCCAATACCGAAGAGTTGCTGCCGGTAATCTCATTTAATGCGAAGACTTCCACGGATGAGCAGAAAAAACATGACGACTTTGTGGATCGTATGATGGAAAAGGGATATACACGTAAACAGGTGCACCTGTTGTGTGAATGGTATCTGCGGGTAAGGAAATCGTCGTAACACACGGCGCGTAGACACTGTCGTCCGGAGGATATAATGGCCTATTTTATTGACCGACGACTTAACGGCAAAAACAAGAGCATGGTCAACCGCCAGCGTTTCTTGCGCCGTTATAAGTCTCAAATCAAACAGTCGATTGCCGGGGCCATCAATAAGCGTTCGGTTACCGATGTGGAAAGCGGGGAGTCGGTGTCGATTCCCAATACCGACATCAATGAACCCATCTTTCATCAGGGCCGGGGAGGCATGCGCCATCGGGTGCATCCCGGCAATGATCATTTCGTACAAAACGACCGCATCGAGCGGCCGCCTTCCGGAGGGGGCGGCAGCAGCGGTCAGGGTAGCGTAAGCCAGGATGGCGAAGGGGAGGATGAATTTGTCTTTCAGATCTCCAAGGATGAATATCTGGATCTCTTGTTTGAGGATCTGGCGCTGCCCAACCTGCAAAAAAATCAGCACAAGCAGCTCAACGAGTACAAAACCCATCGCTCCGGCTACACCTCAACCGGCGTGCTGGTCAATATCAGCGTTGTGCGTTCGCTGCAAAATTCGCTGGTCAGACGCACCGCCATGACGGCTGGCAAGCGGCGCGCCATCCGCCTGCTGGAGGCCGAGCTCGACCGGCTGGCCAACAGCGAGCCGGTGCAGTTGCTGGAGCAGGAAAAGATCCGGCAGGAAATTGCGGAACTGCGCCAGAAAATCGATCGGGTGCCGTTTATCGATACCTTCGATTTGCGCTACAAAAATTTCGAGCGTCGTCCGGAACCGTCCAGCCAGGCGGTAATATTCTGCCTGATGGACGTGTCCGGCTCCATGGACCAGGTCACCAAGGATATGGCGAAACGTTTTTATATTCTGCTTTATCTGTTTTTGAGCCGTACCTACAAAAATGTGGATATGGTCTATATCCGACACCACACCCAGGCGAAGGAGGTGGATGAGCATGATTTCTTCTATTCCCAGGAAACCGGCGGGACGATTGTTTCAAGCGCGCTGAAGCTCATGGAAGAGGTTATCAAGGAGCGCTATGATCCGAATCAATGGAACATTTATGCCGCACAGGCGTCGGACGGCGACAACTGGGCGGATGATTCACCCCTGTGCCATGATTTGCTGGCTAACCACCTGCTACCGTTGGTGCGCTATTACAGCTATATAGAAATCACCCGCCGGGCGCACCAGACCTTGTGGCGCGAATACGAAGATTTGCAGGCGCGATTCGACAACTTCGCCATGCAGCATATTCGCGATCAGGAGGATATTTATCCCATGTTCCGCGAATTGTTCCAAAGACAACTCAATGAAAGCCGGTAATCTTTCCGCAAACAGCCAGCCCGGTCCGACTGGCTGTTTATTCCCGCCGCGCACGCTCTATGCTATGAAACGAATCTCCTGCTGACAGTCACCTCTCCTGTACACCGTCAGGCCTGAGTTTACCCAGAAAGGCGGGCCGAGACGCGGCACGTCTTGCCCACCATGTCACTGGCCACAGGCTGGCGGATACGCACTGCCTTAATAGGATAAGCTGCTTGGGCTGACACGATTGACGTTTTTTGCCGGTTCCGCGCGATTTAGGTTCACATACTATTATTAATAGTATATTACAATTAATACAATATTTTATTAATATAATTTATTATCAAATCTAGTGTATGGCAATCAGGCTACGTTCTGCTCTGATGCTTCGTGAATCTGTTCTCCATCCTGAAATTGGACGTTGTTTACCACCAGGGTCAGCAGGTCAAATCCTCTTAGCCGGTTCCAGCTTTTCTGAGCAGACTGGAGCAGCTTAAATACCATTGACAGGGTGGTTTCTCTCGAACCACACTTCTTTGCGCGTCTGCTTCGTAGCTTCACAGTCGCAAAAGCCGATTCAATCGGCTTTGCCGTTCTTATTGATGCCCAGTGCTCTGACGGGAAGTCGTAGAATGCCAGCAGTTCCGAGACCTGTAGGGTAGACTTTTTCATGGCGTATCATCTCTCTGTTGTTAAAATCATCCACGAAATCAATCAGCAGCATACGCCACCCTCTCCAAAACCTCATACACAGAAATGAGCATAACTCTATTAATCTTTGTCAGCACCCAGACCCACCAGCAACCACCCTCGCGATGCGATCGTGCGCACATCATGAGCCGCTGGCTGGCTTGCGCTTTCGCGTCAGCGGTAGTAGGGTGGCGCCTTGCTCGCCCCATCAAGATTGACGGCGGCGATGACGCATCAACGGCGAGGGACGAGCAATGCGGCTGAAGCGCGTGTCGTGCAGGTATTGCCCACGTCTGCAGGCGGGTGCAGCGGCGTGTGGCAACCAATGTCACGCAGCGGTGAAAAAGTCATTTTCGGCATGTTCCGATAAAAAAGGGCTTAAACGCCTTAAAACAGATTAATACTAAAAAAAACGGCTTTTTTGTTGTAAGCAAAAAGGGTAGTTTAATCGAGTACCGGCCAGGGATCCGCCGGACCAGGTTTCCCTCCTCCCTCGCTCCCGTCGCGGGCTCCGACGGACGACTCGCCGGGCAGTATGGTGAACTTCTCTCCCCTTTTCAGGTCATGGTGCCGACGCTTTCAGCCAGACAGTCATGGTAGGAATTTCGGGTCACAACGCCTCTGCAGGATAGGCTGAGGCAGGTTATGAAATAGAAAATCAAAAGGAGACCGCGTTTGGACAGCAGCACCATTATAAGTTTGTTTATTATAGGTTCGATATTGGTGGGGGGAAGTATCCTGCTCAGCGCCTTTTCCTCACGTCTTGGCATCCCTATTCTGGTGATTTTTCTGGCTATTGGCATGTTGGCAGGAATTGATGGTCTGGGCGGCATTGCATTTGATAATTATCCTGTAGCCTATCTTATCAGTAACCTGGCGCTGGCGGTGATTTTGCTGGATGGCGGTATGCGTACCCGCGCCACCGCCTTTCGCGTCGCACTCTGGCCATCGCTTTCGCTTGCGACGGTGGGGGTCATCATCACCGCCGGTTTAACCGGTATAGCCGCCGCCTGGCTTTTCGGGCTGGATAAAATTGAAGGCATGCTTATCGGCGCCATTGTCGGCTCTACCGATGCCGCGGCGGTGTTCTCGCTGTTGGGCGATAAAGGGTTGAACGAGCGTGTGACCTCCACGCTTGAAATTGAATCAGGCAGTAATGATCCCATGGCGGTGTTTCTGACGATCACGCTTATCGCCATGATTCAAAACGGCCAGATTCACCTTGACTGGCTGTTTTTGGTGCATCTTATCCGCGAGTTCGGCCTTGGCGTGATCTTGGGCCTGGGCGGAGGCTGGCTGTTGCAGCAGGTCATCAACCGCATCACGCTAACCAACGCCCTGTATCCCCTGCTGGCGGTCAGCGGCGGCATCATGATGTTCGCCCTGACCACCGCGCTGGAAGGTAGCGGCATCCTTGCGGTCTATTTGTGTGGCTTTGTGCTGGGCAATCGGCCGATACGCAACCGATACGGTATTTTACAAACGTTCGACGGCATGGCCTGGCTCAGCCAGATTTGCATGTTCCTGGCGCTGGGCCTCCTGGTGACGCCCAGCGATTTGTGGATGATTGCTATTCCGGCGCTCATTTTGTCCCTGTGGCTGATGTTGGTCGCCCGTCCTCTCTCGATTTTTGTCGGTCTGCTGCCGTTTCGCAACTACACCACCCGCGAGCGAGTTTTTCTTTCCTGGGTCGGCCTGCGCGGAGCGGTACCGATCATTCTGGCGGTGTTTCCGATGATGGCGGGCCTGGACAATGCGCACATGTATTTTAATGTCGCCTTCTTTATTGTTCTCATTTCTTTGCTTTTACAGGGCACCTCACTCGGCTTCGCCGCCCGGCTAGCGAAAGTGGTAGTACCGCCGACCGCGTCGCCGATTTCACGCGTGGGGATGGATATTCATCCGGAAAACCCCTGGGAGCAGTTTATATATCAATTGGGAGAGGAAAACTGGTGTGTGGGAGCGGCGCTGCGCGATCTGAAAATGCCCCGCCATACGCGCATCGCTGCCTTGTTTCGCGATAATGTATTGCTTCACCCGACCGCCAACACCCGGCTACGTGAAGGGGATGTGCTTTGCGTCATTGGACGAGAGCGAGATCTCCCCGCACTGGGCAGATTGTTCAGCCAATCGCCGCCCGTCGCGCTGGATCAGCGTTTCTTCGGGGATTTTATTCTGGAAGCCAGCGCGAATTTGCGCGATGTGTCGTCCATTTACGGTCTGGAATTCGCCGGCGAAGTGGATGGTGAACTGACCCTCGGTCAATTTGTCATGGCGTTGCTCGGCGGGGGGGAACCAGTGGTCGGCGATAATGTTGTGGCGGAAGGTGTTGTGTGGACCATCGCGGAAAAGGATGAACAGAAGGTCAGCAAAATCGGCATCAAGATTGCCGACGATCCGGCTTGAAATACCATTAACCCCCGCGCGGTCGGCGCTGACGCGAACGCTTACGGCAAATGACGACCGTCTTCCTCCGTGGAGGGGATGTTAAAAGTGCAAGGTCTTATGCTGGCGTGTCACCACACATTGCGAAACGCGCAGGGTCCGCCGTTTCAGGTCAGTGTTTCTGTGGCATTGTAGACTTTTTCAAGTACCCGCATGGCCACCTGCATATCGCGGGCATCGACATCCTCCAGGATTTCTTTACCCAGCGCATCCGCTTCCGTACGGACTTTTTCGTACAGCGTCTTCCCCTCATCGGTGACCACCAGCAGCTTTTTACGCCGATCGGCGGGGGTGGGAATGCGCAGCACCAGACCGATTTTGACCAGGCGGTCAACCATCGTCACCACTGTCGCCCCCTCAACCCCAAGCCGCTGCGCCAGTTCGCTTTGCGACAGCGGCGACTCCGCACCGGCAATAGCGGCCACCGCAACCCAGCTCGCCTGGCTCAGGCCCAGGTATTTCAGGCGCCGATCGATTGCCATTCGCAGCGCGCGCGAGGTCAAATGCAACATTTTGGAAAAATTTTTATATTCAGTATTCATCAGCCGTATCAGGTAAAGACACTCTATGTTAAAAATTATCACACATTAATTACGAAGACCAACGACACGCGCTTTGCCGGACAAAGAAATTACCCCCCGCTAACAATAGATTAATATTTATTATTAGTAAAATATATAATTATATTATATATATATTTATAATTAAAGTATTATTATGCTTGCCATCCCCTCATGGCGTGGAGTGTAAATGCAAAAGTTTCTTTTTCTTCTCTTATTGCTGGTATTGCTTGGTCCTCTGGGCATTGACCTCTACCTACCGGTTATTCCCCTCATCGCCCACGGGCTCCATACTGATGAATCCCTCATCCAATCGACAATCCCGCTTTTTATTGGTGTCATGGGTATCGGCCAGCTTATTACCGGACCGTTAGTAGACTATTTTGGCCGTCGTCCGCTGGCGCTGGTCGGGGTAGCGTTGTACGGCGCGGGTACCATATTGGCGGCCATGGCGACGACCCCCTGGCTATTTGTTCTGTCGCGTGTACTACAGGGGCTGGCGGTGTGCTGTACCACCGTTGCGTTATTTAGCTGCGTGCGTGACAGGTTGGACGGCGACGATGCTGCCCGCGCCTTCAGCTTTCTTAATGGTACGCTGAATATTGTTCCCGCACTGGCGCCGATGGCAGGGGGGGGCTGGCGGTAAGCTTCGGTTGGCGCGCGCCGTTCTGGGCGTTGGCCGGCTATTCACTGTTGGTCTGGGCGCTGGTGGCGGTCGGCCTGGCGGAAACCCGTCCCGCGGGTACCCGGATGTCAACTACCCTGCCCTTTGTCCGCTATGGGCAGATAGCAGCCCAGCGCCGCTTTATTGTGTTTGCCCTGGTGAATACCGGCGCCATGGCGATGGCGTTGACCTATGTCTCGCTGTCGTCGCAGGTACTCATGGGAGAAGGCGGGCTGTCGCCACTGGGCTTTTCCATGGTGTTTGGCGCCAACGGCTTTTGGATTATGTTGGCAAGCGTCATCGCCAATAGGGTGATTCGTAAAATGGGACGCCCGACGTGTCTGACTCTCGGGACAGTATTGATGGCGCTCGGCAGTCTGACGCTAGTGCTCAGCGTCATGACGGCGCCGACAAGCTGGCAGACGCATTGGCTGAGCTACATGTTACCCGTTGCGACCGCCTGTGCCGGCCTGGCATTTTTAATGGGACCGGCCACGAGCTATGCGCTGGAGCCGTTCGCCGCAGAAGCCGGCGTCGCGTCGGCGCTGAACGGGTTTGTGCAGATGGCCGGCGCCGCCGCGGTTAGCCTATCGATGATGGCGCTGCCGCTGGCGCCGCGCCTGATTCTGGCGCTGGTGATGCTGCTGGGAGCCATTTTTGCCTTCGCGGCCCGACTACGCACGCGCCATGTTGCGCCACGGCTTAGCCGGTTGACGCCTTAAGCCCGGGGGTTATGACATGGTCACGGCGCGCCCGGGCTGACGGCGGCGCGCCTTGCGCGCCATAATAAAGTCAAAGCGCCGCTCAGCGAATTTGCACTGTGACCCGAGGCGCCAGCGCGCTCATCAGTTCATAGCCCAGGGTACCGGCAGACGCCGCCACTTCGTCGATTTTGACGTGATCTCCCCAAAGCTCTACCGCCGAGCCGATACGGGCCTTGGGACAAAGCTGTAAGTCCACCATAAGCATATCCATGGACACCGCACCAAGAGTGCTCGTCCTCACACCGTCGACCAAAATCGGCGTCCCGGTCGGCGCGTGGCGCGGATAGCCATCGGCGTAACCGCAGGCGACGACGCCGACCCGATGCGTCTCGCTCACCCGGTGACGGCCGCCGTAACCGATACGGCCACCTGCCGGCACCGACTGCACAGCAATCAATTCGCTTTGCAGCGTCATCACCGGCCGCAAACCGCTGGCGGCAATATCCTGCCAGTTCCCGCTGGGGGACGCACCATAGAGAATAATGCCGGGCCGCACCCATTGCCCATGGGTCGCGGGGTGCCATAACGTGGCGGCGGAATTTGCCAGACAGCGCGGGCCTGTCAAACCCTCACCCGCGCGCGCCACGACCGCCATTTGCCCCTCAACCCCTTCCGGCATATCCGCATAGGCGAAGTGGCTCATTAACGTCAGGGTCGCCACGTGTTTCAGCGCGTTCAGCGATTGCCATGCACCGGGCAATGCCCGCTCGCTGAAGCCTAGCCGATTCATACCGCTATTAAGTTTCAGGTAGATATCCAGCGGCGCTCGCGGGGTCATCCGTCTTAAAGCCTCGATCTGCCAGTCGCTGTGCACGACTGTGGTCAATCGATAGCGATCGATAACCGCTAAATCCGCCGGCTGAAAAAAACCCTCCAGCAGTAAAATGGGGCCTCGCCAGCCCTTTTCCCGCAGCACTACCGCCTCATGAAGATCCAGCAGCGCAAAACCATCCGTCTGCTGCAACCCTTGCCAAACGGTATTCAGACCATGGCCATAGCCATTGGCTTTGACCACCGACCACACCTGCGCTTGCGGCGCATGGCGGCGGACGATGGATAAATTTGACGCCAGCACCGCGGAATCCACCTTGGCGACAATCGGACGTGGCATGAAAACAGCTCCTTACCTCTACAAAATGGCCGCTGGAGGCGGCCTTAGACCCGCCGCGCAACGGCTACTGCATCAAACCCGGTGCATAACGCGCGACCGAGAGATCGTCATAACGAATCTCCGGTACCCGCGCGCGCTGATAATATCCGCTAAAAGACGTCCCGAACCGCACGCCATTGTCCAGCCAAGGGTACCGTGGCCGGTATTCAGATAGAGATTCCGCAGCGCCGTGGCGCCCACCAGCGGCATGCCGTCCGGCGTCATCGGCCGCAGGCCGGTCCAGAACGTCGCCTGGTCAATATGTCCCCCCGCGGGAAATAAATCTCGTACCACCGTTTCCAGCGTCAGCCGACGTTTTGCCAGCAGATCGGTATTAAAACCGGTAATTTCCACCATCCCGCCTACCCGAATACGCCGATCGAAGCGGGTGATGTAGACACCGGCGCACCCTGTTCATCCGCCAATGGGATTGTCAGCGAATATCCCTTCAGCGGATAAACCGGAATTGACACGACGTCTTGTAGCATCGCAGTGGAATAGGATCCCAGCGCCATCACGTACGCATCAGCGCACAGGATGTCACTCCCGCAGCTCACGCCATCAATACGGTCACCATTGCGCACCAGCGCGTCGATAGAACAGTTATAACGGAACTCAATGCCCTTTTCTGCCGCCATGGCAACAAGATGGCCGGTGAATAACTGACAATCGCCGGTTTCATCGTTCGGCAGGCGTAAACCGCCGGAAAGCTTGTGAGCAACGCCCGCCAGCGCCGGCTCGGCATTGACCAGTTGGTTGGCTTCCAGCAACGCATAGGGTACGCCTTCAGCGTGCAATACCGCAATATCTCGTTGCGCGTTAGCGAATTGCCTTTCGCTACGAAACAGTTGCAACGTGCCGCCCTGCCGGCCTTCATACTGAATACCGGTTTCGTTACGCAGCGCTTTTAAACAATCGCGGCTATATTCCGCCAGCCGTACCATGCGGCTTTTATTAATATAATAATGTCGGCTATCGCAATTGCGCAGCATTTGCCACATCCAGCGTAATTGCGCCCCGTCAGCATGCCATCTGACGGCCAGCGGCGCATGGCGCTGAAACATCCATTTAATGAAAAAACTGATTTAATCATACAAAGTGACTAGAAGCGGGATAAAATAGCATTAATATCTTGTCGGCCATTATTTTGCAGCATGAAAAACCCTATCCATGGTCACCTATTGCCACAACAGACGACCCGCCGTCGATCACGGTGATAAGAATTTAATATGGACTAACGGAAAAGGAAACGAATATTTCCCTTTTACACCCCGCCGCGACTCTGAGTTTCCCCCCGTCCAGTGACCCCTCATGGCGCAATCGACACGACGTGGGGCTGTCACGGGCGGTGCCGCGCAGGCAACGCGTAGCGGGCGCCTGCTGCATAACCGGCACGACCTTTTGCGTCCCGCGGCCTTTCACTTGTCCATGTTCACGCCCTTTGCAGCAGTTCAGCCCAGGCCGCGCCGTAACGCACCGCATAGGGCTTGGCACGCCCCGCTACCGGGGACGAAGCGCGAATATCACCACGCGCTCGTCTGCCCTAAACAAGGGATTGCCCTATCGCATCATTCGCGATTTTCATCTTGCGCTAGGAATAATAATAAGACAGCATGATCTCGTACTGTCTGTAACGATGAGGTGCGCTGATGACTATGTCTATTAATGAACGATCACCTTCTGCCACATGTCTTAGCGATGGACCGGATTGGACATTTGAACTGCTCCAGCAATATCTCGATGAAATTGACCGGGTAGCCAAACATTATCGGCTGGACACCTATCCCCATCAAATAGAAGTTATCACTTCCGAACAAATGATGGATGCCTACTCCAGCGTGGGTATGCCTATCAATTACACCCACTGGTCTTTCGGCAAGAAGTTCATTGAAACCGAACAGCGCTATAAGCACGGCCAACAGGGATTGGCCTATGAGATTGTGATTAACTCCAATCCTTGTATCGCCTATCTGATGGAAGAAAACACTATAACCATGCAGGCGCTGGTCATGGCCCATGCCTGTTACGGGCACAACTCGTTTTTCAAAAACAATTATCTTTTTCGCAGTTGGACTGACGCCAGCTCCATTGTCGACTACCTGATTTTCGCCCGCAACTATATTACCAAATGCGAAGAGCGTTACGGCGTCGAGCAGGTTGAACAATTGCTGGACTCCTGCCATGCACTGATAAATCACGGCGTCGACCGCTATAAACGCCCGCAGAAGATCTCGCTGCAGAACGAAAAATCCCGGCAAAAAAGCCGTGAAGAATATTTACAAAGTCAGGTCAATGAACTGTGGCGTACACTGCCACGCAGGGAAAAGGAAGAAGTGCAGGAACAGAGTTTGCGCTATCCCCAGGAACCGCAGGAAAACCTGCTGTACTTTATGGAGAAAAACGCGCCGTTGCTCGAACCCTGGCAGCGGGAAATATTACGCATCGTGCGTAAAGTCAGCCAGTATTTTTACCCACAAAAACAGACCCAGGTGATGAATGAAGGGTGGGCCACCTTCTGGCACTATACCATTCTTAATCACCTGTACGATGAAGGCAAAGTCAGCGACAGGTTTATGCTGGAGTTTTTGCACAGCCATACCAATGTCGTCTACCAACCGTCCTATAACAGCCCGTATTACAACGGTATCAATCCCTATGCGCTAGGCTTCGCCATGTTCCAGGACATTAAGCGTATTTGCCAATCGCCCACCGCGGAAGATCGGCGCTGGTTCCCCGACATCGCCGGCAGCGATTGGCTGGAAACCGTGCATTTCGCCATGCACAATTTCAAGGATGAAAGTTTTATCAGTCAATTCCTGTCGCCGAAAGTGATGCGAGATTTTCGCTTGTTTACGGTGCTTGACGACGATCATAACAATTATCTGGAAATTGTGGCTATTCATAACGAGGAGGGGTATCAGGCGCTACGCCAAGAGCTCTCCTCGCAGTACAATTTGAGTAACCTGGAACCGGATATTCAGATCTGGAATGTGGATCTGCGTGGCGATCGCTCGCTGACGCTGCGCTATACGCCGCAAAATCGCGCGCCGCTAGCGAAAAGCCGCCGTGAAGTAATGAAGCATATCCACCGGCTGTGGAACTTCGACGTCTACATGGAGCAAGTCAACGACGAGGGGAATGTCGAGCTTATCGAACATTGCCAGCCACGCCAGCCGCCGCTTTAGCCCACTTCGACCGGCCGCCGTCCGTCCCGGGGCGGCGCCCAGGCATCGCCGGCAGTCATGTGCCGACAATATCCTTAGGCATAGCGGATTGCATAGCGTTCCAGATATCCCAGCTTTCTTTACCGTAGCGACGCACCAGCTCAATAACCTGATCATAAAGTCCCACGCGACACAGCGTCGCCAGCTGGCTATAAAAATTGCGGGCCAGCTCGCGCGCCTGGGGATTCGTGAAATAATAATGCCCCGCCCGCAAATAAAGCCCTTTCAGACCGTTAATGATCAGTCCATAAATAGGATTGCCTGAGGCAAATGCCAACCCGTGGAAAATACGGCAGTCCATTTCGCTAAACGCATAGGCCTTATCGACTTCTGCCTTATCATCCACCGTCGACGCCTACGAGAGCACCGCCTGCGCTTTGTCGGGATATAGCGATACCGCCAGACGAATAAAAATCGCGGCGATATTGGTACGCACCGACAGTAAATTATCGATGAGCTGAGGCACGCTGTCATGGTCAAGCCGCGCCAGTGTTTCCAGGATATTCAGGCCCTATGTTTCCCAGACATTATTCACCTGCGTCGGCTTACCGTGCTGGATCTTAAGCCAGCCGTCACGGGCCAATCGCTGCAGCACCTCCCGCAGCGTAGTACGGGTGACGCCGATGAGATCGGAAAGTTTCCGTTCCGCGTGCAGGATGGAGACAGGCGGGAAGCGATTGTTCCAGATGCTTTCAATCAGAAACTCCTCCGCGAAACCGGCAGGACTTTGCGCTTCGATGACCATATTCGTTTGTTCCATAACAGCTTAACCATCCACATGCCTGTCACCCTTCCGAACGGGCGCGGTGACGCCATCATGAACAAGCGGCATATTTTCTCGCCCGCCGCCGGCAGACTATAACCCATCTGCCACTTATGGTGATAGGCAGCCAAAAGAGCGCTTTTTTACGGTCCCGGCGCGCGTGCTAACCTCAATAATAGTAAAACGGCGCGGCCTCAGGCATGCGGCTGGCGGAAAAGACGCTGGTTTCTGTTGTTTTTTGATTTAGAATGCTCGTTTCACGCCACTTAACTGTTCTGGACACTCTTTATGATGCGATCGTTAAACCGCTGCTCCAAACATCGCGCAGCCTGGTTACTATTGGCACTCACCACCTTCTCGCTGGAACTGGTCGCGCTTTATTTTCAGCATGTTATGCTGCTCAAACCCTGCGTTTTGTGTGTATATCAACGTTGTGCTCTGTATGGCGTCGTTGCCGCCGGGCTGGTGGGCGCCATCGCCCCCGCGACGCCGCTGCGTTTCTCCGGCCTGGCAATATGGTTGTATAGCGCTTGGGAGGGCCTGCAGCTGGCGATGAAACACACCGATATTCAACTGCATCCCTCCCCGTTCGTCACCTGCGACTTTTTTGTCAGTTTTCCTGCCTGGCTACCGTTGGATAAGTGGCTTCCGTCGGTCTTCAGCGCCAGCGGTGACTGCGCCGTCCGCCAATGGCATTTCCTGTCGCTGGAAATGCCGCAATGGATGATCGTCATCTTCGGCGCCTATCTGGCGGTCGCGGTACTCATTTTGCTTGCGCAATTCTTCCCCCCGCGCAAACGCGACCTTTTTTCACGCTGATGACGGCACGACGGCGTTACTACGCCGTCACACGCAGGCCATCGCTCCCCGGCGAGCGGATTATCTCGCCGCTTTCGATAATCGTTTCTGCACGTTGCGCAAACTGGCTTTGCCAGTCCCTGAAAACAGTCAAACAGAAGGGTAAGTAAGATATAATATACAGAGCGCGGCTTATAGCAGCCGCCGTGCGTTTTAATCCTCAGCGACTATTACTTCAAAATTTGCTCAGTGTTTTCCTCCCTCTTCATGCAGCAAGACTCAACGTAAAGATAAATGGCCCAGGTCTATTAGAAAATCAATAAGTCATTGCTTGGTCTATCGCGCCTCCGGCGGCGGTCGTTGAGGTTATCGTGAGCCCGGGTTGCGATAATGGCGTCTATGATGTTTGGCTTTCATCTAATCCTTCGTCACCTCAACAGGGGAAGAATATGAACACTATTCCAGACGGCACATAATATAGACGAGGAGCAGTGTACCTCACCCTCCTCAAGCCCCCAGGGCAGCACCCCTCAACTAAGCCATGCCGGCTTAACGAATTAAAGGAGCTTACCCCTGGAGAAGTCGAACAGCTTGAGTCATATCCCGACCTGGCACGATACCCATTCCAGGCATTGTCTTTGACGGCATCGCCGGATAATAACGCCTCGCCGACGGCCGCTAGCCACCATTATCGCGTCCCAGACAAAATTGTCTCATTGTTAAAGAAAATTGACCGGGCACCTCATCCGTTCATTGCCACCGTAGATTAAGCTTGCAAAGAAAGAAGCAACTGTCTTAAACGATAAAATTATAGAGAAACGTGATGGTACGATTCATCCCACTCTTCGTTCTTTCTGAGCATCGCGTTCAGGATAGTCAGAAGTTTACGTATACAGGCAACCAGAGCGACTTTTTTGGCTTTTCCCGCTGCAAGCAGCCACGTATAAAATGCTTTTATCACCGGATTAAAGCGGGTTGCGATAAGTGCGGCGATATAAAGCGCTGTTCGGACTCCGCCCCTTCCGCCAAAGATGGTTCGCCGGCCCCGCATGGTACCCGAGTCCCGGTTTATGGGAGCAACGCCTACAAGCGCGCTGGATGGCTCGTCTCGAGAGGCTACCCAGGTCGGAAACCTCCGCCAGCAACGCTGCAACCGTCATCGTACCAACCCCTTTAATACTGCTCAGTCTGGCAGCCAGCTCTTTGATGATGATATTGATACTTTTTCTGCTCTGTGGATGAACGGGATAAAGACGGTTACGCTCAGCAATCAACATCGCTGTTAGCTGGCGTCGGCGCACTACCATCGCAGCAAGAACCTGACGCTCCGCATCCAGCATGGCACGGATAAAGCGTTCCCGCCCTGGATGTCGATTAATGACCTCCGCCATTTGTGCAAGCACCCGTACATTAATACGGTCCGTTTTTGCCAGATAGCCCATAGTGCGGGCAAAGTCACGAGCCTGTCTGGGATTGACCACCGCGACGTCAAAGCCTTCAGCCTGAAACAAGCAGGCCACGGCAGCTTCAAGTCCACCAGTGGCCTCTATCAGAACCAACACCACCGGATACTTTCTCAGTTCATCAGTAATAGCATCAAAACCGTCCGTCAGAGTCATTACTGACCGTAAACTGAGCAATATCACTGCTGGCAGCAATGTCCAGTGTCGCTTTAGAAACATCAATTCCCACAAAAAGTGGATTTGGCAGACTCATTATTACCCATCCTTGCAAATACGTTATGGAGTACGGACAACTGTTCGGGTTTCAGATGAGTGGCTCAGTATAGGCGTCATTAGCTTCTCTACGGGCTATAAACCCTGGGATGAATCAGACTACATACACCTTGCCAAATCTATTCGTCACCATGCTAACTAAGGTACAAGGATACAAAATGCATTAATGAAGCTTATGAGAGGATGACCTATTGCATGGATGCACATTATAACTGCTTACGCCGACGAGACAGGTTACTTTTTGATTGTAACTTGATGAATGAAAAAATCAGATTGCTTAAAAAGGATATGCAGCTAAAACGCAACGACTGGCCACCGCTAGACGTCGTCGCTTACAGCAGCGCCAACGGTGAAAATACCGCCCGTGCCAGCGGTAGTCATCACGACAATCCCGCTATCCATTACCCAAGCGCTCATGTTGTCATTCCCTCATACCCCATCACCGAGCTCTGAAACGTTGACCACACCAATGCCGCGGCAACGAATTCCGTGTAGCACCTAGAGAGCCCAAAGCGGGCCGGAAAACGGGCTGGACGTTTAGCCGTTAGCCCAATCAGGTTTGTTGAGGATATGGTCCTCCCAGTCGATGACCTCGCTTTCCCGGACCGCGATATGGCGCACCGAAATTCGCTCGCCGTGCATCGCGGACTTGGAGCCACTGAGTAGAGGATGCCAGTACGGTAAGGGTTTGCCTTCACTATGCAGCCGATAGGCGCAGGTGGGAGGTAACCAGTTAAAGGTCGCCAGGTTTTTCCGGGTCAATTTGATGCAGTCCGGCTCATAAGCAAAACGGTTGGCGTAATGCCGACACTGACAGGTTTTCAAATTAAGCTGATCACAGGCGACATTGGTGAAATAAATTTCATCGGTATCGGCATCGATCAATTTATTCAGACAACAGCGCCCACAACCATCGCACAGGGACTCCCACTCCTCATCGGACATTTCGGCCAGTGTTTTGGTCTGCCAAAAGGAGCGTTCAGGCATGATGGTCTCCGTAACGTTAAGCAAGGGGGCGTTATATAATGCTTTTCCCCCCGGATGCAACTTTTTTCGTGCCGGCCGAGGGGCGCCGCTCGGCCGTGCCTGGCGCGGAGGCTAAATCACCCGCGTGGTAAGCTGATGCTGATTCAGGCTCAACACCAGCACATCGCCGGGCTTAAATGGATCATGTCGCGGGTATTTCCCCGTTGCCGCACCTGATCGTTGACGGTCAGCGTCAATTCCGCCTGCTGTGGATCGCCGAATTTTGTCGCCGGAATGAAGCAGGAAATCGGGCAGGCGCCATCGAAGCCTTTCGCTTTTTCCCACGGCTGTCCCGCTTTTTTGAACTGCGCCTGCAGATCGCGCAGCGTCAAACCCAGCGCAACGCCTACGCCAGCGATACCTTGCGCCACCTGTTGTTCGTGTGCTAGTTTCAACGGCGCGCCAATTAAAATAGCCAACTCTACCTCATGATGCACTTCACCCAGATCGGCCGGAATGACGATAGGCTGTCGAATATCGCACAGTGAAGTTTCAGGCTTGATAAACAGCACCGGTTCACTGGGAGTGGCGCTGCCCATTTTTTTAATATGGTTTCGATAATTACTGCCGACGCATACCACCTTACTGACGGGATAATCCAGCAGTGCACCCTGCCAATTTCTATGCTGATACATTGCTCTCTTTTGCAATCGTTAACACCCTGTTTACCTGATTAACGTTGTTATTATACGCCAGACAACACAAAGGGGTAGCCCCCTGGTGCTTTTCTTATGCCCAGGTAATGAGCGAGGCAGCCCACTATGGCGCCCTGCGGTCCCACAAGCTAACCTTAACCAACCGCACATCCCCAGATCATCAAGCGTGTTAACGCCCCTGTTCTTTAACGGCATTAAAACCCCGGGGTTGATTTTAGTTTAGTGACAGCGTCACTTATACGATGCACAATACCGCTACATTGACAGAACAACACGGGGCAATGCGGCTATAGACAAACGGCAAAATCACTTGAGGCATAATTGATTCAGCCGCCAGGGTGCGAGGGTTGTTATTCTGACGCCAAGATACATGGGTCAATGATCAGGTTTTTTTCGGCGCGCTGATGCTGGGCCAATAAACTTTCTACCGGAGGGGGGACTTGAAGATAGAACCCCTGCTCCTTAAATAATTCTTTTACTTTTCCTGTATCCGCCGAAGCCAGTTTTTTGCTACCGTCTAGGGGCAAAATCATTGAGAATAGGGGTTTGCCGAAGTGTGCCATTAAGTCGGCCGGGACGCGGTAAAAATCCTCTCGTCTTTCGACAAACAGATAGGTTTGATCCTGTTTTGAACTTCGATAGATCACACAAAACATATTTTTTACTCTATTAACGTGGTCTGGTGTCTTGCCTGTATATAGCGGTAACTATAACATGCATGCAGTACTACGGAATATCGCCTCCCGTGACGAAACGGGAAATACACGTGCTAAGACTGAGTCAGGATAGATGTCGCAAACGCCAATTGAGTTGAAAGGCAGTAATTTTACTTTATCGGTAATTCATGTGCATGATGCTCAGCCAGAGGAAATCCGTCGGGCGATAGAGGAAAAAGTCGAAAAAGCACCTGGATTTTTAAAAAATGCGCCGGTGGTCATCAACGTCGCCGGTCTTGGTCGTGACACCTCCTGGGAGGCGCTGTCGCAGGCGGTGCTGGCCACCGGTCTGCACATCGTCGGCGTCAGCGGTTGCAGCGACAGTAAGCTTAAACAGGCGATCGTGCGCAGCGGGTTGCCTCTGCTGACCGAAGGTAAAGCGCCGAAGCGCAGCGTCGACGCAACACCCGCCCTGGCGGCGGTCAAAACACGGCTTATCAACACGCCGGTGCGCTCCGGGCAACAAATTTACGCCCGCAGTAGCAATCTGATCGTCACCAGCAGCGTCAGCGCCGGCGCCGAGCTTATTGCCGATGGCAATATACATATTTATGGCATGATGCGGGGTCGCGCGCTGGCCGGTGCGTCGGGGGACGGAGAGTGCCAAATTTTCTGCACCCATCTCTCTCCCGAACTCATATCTATTGCTGGCCAGTATTGGCTGAGCGATCAAATTCCGGCCGCGCTTTTAGGCAAAGCCGCGCGTTTATGTCTGCAAGACGGCACGCTTACCATTCATCCTTTAATTTAGCCCTTGACAAGGAATTTATTTATGGCATGCATTATAGTTGTTACTTCGGGTAAAGGGGGGGTTGGCAAGACCACATCGAGCGCGGCCATCGCTACCGGTTTAGCCCGCAAAGGAAAGAAAACCGTAGTGATCGATTTCGATATCGGGCTGCGAAATCTTGATTTGATCATGGGCTGTGAACGCCGAGTGGTCTATGACTTCGTCAATGTCATCCAGGGTGATGCCACACTGAATCAGGCGCTGATAAAAGACAAACGGACCGAAAATTTATATATCCTGCCGGCGTCCCAAACGCGGGATAAAGATGCCCTGACCCGAGAGGGCGTGGAAAAAGTGTTGAATGATTTAGGCACGATGGAATTCGATTTTGTCGTCTGCGATTCACCGGCCGGTATTGAAACCGGTGCCCTGATGGCACTGTATTTTGCCGATGAAGCCATTATCACTACTAACCCGGAAGTCTCGTCGGTGCGTGACTCAGACCGTATATTGGGTATCCTGTCGTCGAAATCGCGCCGTGCCGAAAATGGTCTGGAGCCAATCAAAGAGCACCTGATGTTGACCCGCTACAATCCTGGACGCGTCAGCCGCGGCGACATGCTTAGCATGGAAGATGTCATTGAAATTCTACGCATTCCCTTGGTGGGTGTGATCCCCGAGGATCAATCGGTATTGCGGGCCTCCAACCAGGGTGAGCCGGTGATTCTTGATGAGGAATCTGATGCTGGCCAGGCCTATTCAGATATGGTTGATCGCTTGTTAGGGGAAGAACGTCCCTTCCGCTTCATCGAAGAAGAAAAGAAGGGATTCCTGAAACGCCTGTTTGGGGGATAAACCATGGCATTGCTAGACTTTTTTCTCTCCCGTAAAAAATCGACAGCCAATATAGCCAAGGAACGGCTGCAGATCATCGTGGCCGAACGGCGCAGAGGCGATAACGAACCGCATTATCTGCCGCAGCTGAAACGTGACCTGCTTGAGGTCATCAGCAAATATGTGCAAATCGACCCCGAAATGCTCTCGGTGCAGCTGGAAAAAAAGGATGGGGATATCTCGATCCTGGAGCTGAACGTGACCCTGCCGGAAACGGAAGAGACTACGAAATAAGCGTCTGCGCCTGACACGCCTGCAATCGACCGGCAGGCGGCCAGCGCCGTTATGGACCCGCCGTAGGCTCTGCACGCCTGGCCAGTGACGTTCCTGAATCGCCCGATATTCGCGCTGATGCCGGGCAGGGAAGCGCCGTCTGCGCTCCCTGTCATTAAGCGACAGGTCGGCCACAGACGCCAGGCGTTGGCCTTCGCGGCCGTTACAGGCCCGCTTCACTCTGACCCTGACGCAATATTGCCACTAATTGCGCGCCGAACAGCACGCAGCGCCAACCGCTAATCAGGTCCGGCTCCCGCGTAGGCGGCGTCAGCCCCCACATCACGCTGATTAAATGGTTAATTTGGCGACGCGACGCCAGCAATTCACCGCTGAGCCCCGTCTTTGCAGCCGTCAGTTGGATTTGCTCTTTTAGCGCTTTAAACATCTGGCGATAGCCGGGACGATCGACAAGATTCAGCACCGGCGCGGGCAATGCCTCGTCCGGCAGGGCCTGCGCCTCCTGCACCTTAGCCAGAAGGGCCCGGCCGTGGTAGCGAATTTCGGGCCCGCTCAGGCCAAGCTGCTCCAATTCGCCAAGCGACCCCGGCATATAGCGCGCCACCTGCCACAGATGCTCTTCGCGGACGACGAAATTGACCGCCATATCACGCTCACGGGCTTTGTTCAGACGCCAGCTGGCCAGCCGCTGCAGACAGGCCTGTTGGCGCGTGCGCAGTTGCCAGGCGTTAGCGATATCCCGATAGGTCTGTTCAGGATCGGCCACCTCGCGGCGCCGCTGACAAATAGCCTCGCACTCTTGGCTGGCCTGCGACCACCAGCCTGCCTGCTGCGTTTGCGCTATCAGCTTGTGCGCCATCGGCAGCAGCCAATACACATCGGCGGCGGCATAGTCACACTGCCGTTTACTTAGCGGGCGCGCGAGCCAATCGGTACGGGATTCGGTTTTATCCAGCGTGACATCCAGCGTTTCCGCTACCAGCGCGGCGAAACCGCAAGAAAGCGCGCGGCCGGTAAACGCGGCCAGCACCTGGGTATCGATCATCGGCACCGGCATTTGGCCGAAACTATGCCAGAACACTTCCAGATCCTCGCTGCAGGCATGCAGTAATTTGGTTACCTGCTCATCCGCCAGGAGGGCAATAAAAGGTTGCCAATCGGTAATAGCCAGCGGATCGATAAGCGTCAACGCCTCGCCGTCAAACATCTGAATCAGTCCCAATTGGGGATAATAGGTGCAGGTGCGCACAAATTCGGTATCTACCGCCACCCAGGGATGCTGACGGACTTGCTGACATCTGTCGTGTAATGCTTGATCCGTGGTAATCAATTGATAATCTAACACTGCTCTCTCTTATTACGTGATAGGGGAAAAATGACGGCCGCCTAAACAGGCCTGCGCGGTGCCGAGTAAACCGCCAGGCGTCCGGCACGTTTTCAACCGGGCGAGTGAGGAAGCGGTTACGCCCGTCGTTGCCGCAGGCCTCTCGCGCGCCAGGCGTCAGCGAACCCGGGCAGCGCCGCGGGGTTAATCCGACAGCACGGTGTCGACCCGCATGTCGCCGTAGTACCCCCCTAGGTTGGGCCGTATTCGGGCCCCACGGGGAACCGTAGCGATAATCCCAGCCCCACGGCCCGAACGGAGGCCCCATAGGCGCCGAGACCTGACGCACCACCCGCCAGCGTTTATAACCGTTTACCTGCAGGACCATGTAGGTGTAGTCCGCTTTGTCGATATGCCCTTTTTCCGTGCCGGTAATCGGGCCGACAACGGTAATCCATTGGCCTTTTAAATCGGACGGCTCCACAAAGCCGTTAATTTGGGCAATGATGCGCCCCACAGACGGCCGATGCATCAACGGCACTGCGCCGTCGTCCAGCGGAACAGTGGCGATTTCCAGACGGGTGCGGCCGGTCCCATTGGTCACTTTAACCACTTTACCGCCGAAGCGCCCTTCCTGACCGATGTACAATTGCGAGGCATTCATCACCCTCACCAAATCATCCTGCGGCGTCGGGGGGGGGAGGTACCGCGGATGGCTTCCGGTACCGTCACACACCCGGAAAGCGTTAACACAGCCGCCATGAAGCCGACCGACACCAGCCGGCGAATCGATACAGGTAAAGCTTTTGGGCTAAACATAGTGCTTTATCTCGTTAATTAATCTACTACTTTGACCCGCACCGACCGGATAAGTTTAGCGCTCAGCCCCGGCCGGATAACTTTTTCCATGCCACTTCGTTACGTAAATAGGTCGGTTCGGCAAGCGCCACCGGTTGAGCGCCGCCGTGGCGATAATGATGCAGCGCCAGCGGTAGCATGTCCCGCGCGCTCGGCAACAACGTGTGCCCCGCAACCAGCGTCAACCCCTCATGATGAAAGAGCGTCGGATAGGTCTGCCAGCCGGTGCCGGCGGTGGCCCAGCAGCCCGACAGACTCGCCCCCAGCGACGCCAGCGCCTCGGGCGCCGCTACCGCTTCGCGCTCCTCACCCAGCCAAACGCCCGCTTGGTGTTGATAGGGCGCCCAATACACTTCACCCATGCGCGCATCGATGGCAGTCAATACCTGACAAACACCGGTCTGGCGCCAGGCGCTTTGCGCCAGCACCGCCAGCGTGGATACGCCGATAAGCGGCAGATTGGCCCCCAACGCCAGTCCCTGGGCAATGCCGATGCCGATGCGGACGCCGGTAAAACTGCCGGGACCGCGGCCGAACGCCAGCGCATCCAGGCTTTTAAGCGTCATACCGGCTTCCGCCAGCAGGCTGTCCACCATGGGCAGAATGCGCTGCGTATGTTCGCGCGGGGCGAGGGTAAAGCGCTCCAGCAGGACATCGTCGTCGAGCATCAGCGCGGCGGAACAGGCTTCGGTCGCGGTATCAAGGGCTAAAATGCGGGTAGACATGCCAAACCTCAGGCGGAAACACAATGAACTTTAACGGGCGCTTATAATAACACACCCGCTGCGACAAGGGGATACAGCCCTCAGCCGCCGGTTAGAAAGGCGATGGTGCGTTCGAGCGAGCGGGTGCGGCAGGCTTTGCAGAAAAACCTTGCCGTACGGGCGGGTCATCAGTCGCTGATCGCAGATAATCAGCACGCCACGGTCATCGCTATCGCGTATCAACCTGCCGACAACCTGCTTCAGGGCGATGATCGCCTCCGGGATCTGCACCTCGGCAAAAGGATCGCCGCCGCGCAGCTGACAATCTTCAATACGGGCTTTCAGCAGCGGATCATCCGGCGCGGTAAAAGGCAGTTTATCGATAATGACGCAGGACAGGACATCGCCGCGCACGTCCACCCCTTCCCAAAAACTGTTGGTCGCCACCAATACCGCGTTACCGGCATCCACAAACTGGCGCAGGATTTCGCGCTTACTGGTTTCACCCTGCACCAACACCGGCAAGGTCAACGAAGCGCGAAATTCCACCGCCAGATCGCGCATCATCTGATGCGAGGTACACAGAAAGAAACAGCGGCCGCGGTTGGCGATAATCACCGGCAACAGCATCCGCGCCAGTTTTTGCGCCGCGCTCCCGTGGTTCCAGCAAAAAGCGCGGCACGCACAGCAGCGCCTGGGCGGCATAATCAAACGGACTGGCGAGCAGCAGGGATTTAGAGTTCTCAAGCCCCATGCGCTGTGTGAAATGGTCTAATTGGTCATTCACCGACAAAGTCGCCGAGGTGAAGATCCAGGTACCGGCCTTTTCCGCCATCACTTCATGGAAGCGGTTCGAGACCGACAACAGCGTTAGCGCCAGCAGAAAATGACGCGCGTTACATTCGTACCAATAGCTAAATCCCGGCTCGCTGGTGTTTCGCAGGCGTTTGAGCCGGGCGCGGTGTCGCTGCCGAGGCAATTATCGTTAGTACTGGTCACCAGCGGCCAGATAGGGCTGTCTTCGGGTATGCCGCCGCAGTTAGCGATGTCCCCATCCTCGGTTTGCGACGCCCAGGCGCGTACCTGACTCAGCGCACCAAGCGTTTCCGCCGTCAGCGCGCCGCCCGCCGCCGCATGCTGCGCCATCCTTTCCAGGCACAGGTAGTTGGCCCGCCCTTTCAGCAGGGCCAGCTGCCCGCGATAGGACAGCGCCTGCGCGATACGGGGCAGATCCCGGGCGTACAGCTGATCCTGCAGCGCTTTCGAGCCGGTGGAAATAATCACTTTTTTATCGGCGAACAGGGCGGGCACCAGATAGGCATAGGTCTTACCGGTACCTGCCTCAACCACCAGCGAGTGTTGCACACCGATGGCGTCACGAATGGCTTCAGCCATGAGGCGCTGAGACTCTCGCGGCTTGAAACCGTTCAGTGCTTTCGCCAGGATACCCTGGGGAGTAAAATCGTCTGTCACATTCTCTCCCGCGCAGCGCGTTGCCCTGTTTTTTATGCCGCGCCCGGATAGCCTTCATCCTGCCACATGCGCAAACGCGTTTCGCAACCGCCATCGGGCACGCTGGGCTTCCCGCGCCGGTATGGTATGCTGTTGTTTTCACTCAACCACTGAAAGGAAATGCAATGACCCTCCAGCGTATTGATGCCGGCGCCCGAATGTCTGATGCGGTGATTCACCATCAGACCCTTTATTACACCAGCGTGGCGGCGGATGCCGCGCTCGATGAAGACATTACCGGCCAAACCCGCAGCGCGCTTGCCGCTATCGATGCCATGCTAGCACGCTGCAATACCGATAAACGCCGCCTGGTGGATGCCACCATCTTCCTGCCTGACGCGGCAGATTTCGCCGGGATGAATGCGGTATGGGATAACTGGGTCGAGGCCGGCAGCGCGCCGGTGCGCTGTACTGTTCAGGCGGGCTTGATGAATCCGCGCTATAAAATCGAAATCAAAATCGTCGCCGCGTTGTCATAACGGCGAACCACCCTGCGCTTAATCATCATCGGGGTTGCTATCATAAGGATCCGTCTCGGCACGCGCCGCCGGCGTCTCAAGCACCTCGGTATCCTCCTCCCAGCGCAGGGTAACCCTTTCGCCGGTGTAGCCGGCGCGCAACTCGCGTGCTACCTGCGCTATCGCCGCGCCGCTGCTCATTCCTTCGGCCATTAACGCCTGGATCCGCTCTACGGCCAGTTGCTGCTGTTCATGGGTTAATGCGGGCATGTCGTTTAGCATCGTTCTCTCTGGGTTACGGCGATTACGTTGATTATCTCATGACGCCGCCGGTTACGCCATGACGGGGAGTTATGCTAGGATCGCGCCATAAACTCATAACTCACCACGACGCGGGCAGGATGCCGAAGCCGCGTCGATCGGGAACAGGCGCTTGACCATGCAGCCACAACTGACAGCATTACCCTATCGGCCCGATGCCGTTCTGGATTTTTTTACCCCTTTCGCCGGCCAGCCCTGGTCGATACTGTTGCATTCCGGTCATAGTGACCATCCCGATAGCCGTTACGATATCCTGGTGGCCGCGCCAGCGGTGACGCTTGTCACGCGTGACGGTGTCACTGAAGTCCGCTGGGGGGAAACGTGCGAGCTCCGGGATGACGATCCCTTTGCGCTGGTGCAACAGCAGTTGGCGGCGGTAGGCATGATGGCGTCGCCGAATGCGGAATTACCGTTTCAGGGAGGGGCGCTCGGGTATTTTGGCTATGATCTTGCCCGCGGCATCGAAACTTTGCCGGTATTGGCGCAACAGGATCTCCCGCTGCCGGACATGGCAATTGGGATTTACCGCTGGGCGGTGGTGGCCGACCATCACCGCCGTACGGTGACGCTGGTCAGCCACGACGATCCCACCCCCATACTTGCCCGGTTAACCGCAGCGCCGCCCGCGCCGCCCGCGCCGTTTCATCTGCTCGGGCCCTGGCACGCCAATATGACCAGCGCCGACTATGGCGATAAATTCCGCCAGGTGCAGCAGCACCTGCTGGTGGGTGACTGCTATCAAGTCTGTCTGTCACAGCGTTTCAGCGCCCCCTGCGATGGCGATGAATGGCCGGCGTTCCGCCTCTTGCTGGCCCACAACCGGGCGCCCTTCTCGGCGTTTATCCGCCTGGCGGACCAGACGACGGTGCTCAGCTTGTCGCCGGAACGTTTCCTGCGCCTGCGCGGCGGCGAGATCCAGACCCGCCCCATCAAAGGCACATTACCCCGGCTGACGGATGCCGAGGCGGATCGCCAGCAGGCAGCACGGCTGGCCGACTCCGCCAAAGATCAGGCGGAAAATCTGATGATAGTGGATCTGTTGCGCAACGACATCGGCCGTGTAGCCCAGCCCGGTAGCGTGCGCGTGCCATCGCTGTTTGCCATAGAGACGTTTACAGCAGTGCACCACATGGTCAGCACGATCAGCGCCGTTTTGCCGGCAGATCGCAGCCCCTGCGATCTGCTGCGCGCCTGCTTCCCAGGCGGCTCCATTACCGGCGCGCCTAAGGTGCGGGCAATGGAAATCATCGAAAGGCTGGAACCGCAGCGTCGCAGTGCCTGGTGCGGCAGTATCGGTTATATCAGCTGCTGCGGCACGATGGACACCAATATCGCCATTCGCACGCTGCTGGTCGCAGACCGGCACATTCACTGCTCTGTCGGTGGCGGCCTTGTCGCCGACAGCGATGAAGAAGCGGAATACCAGGAGACGCTGGCTAAAGCGGCCTCGCTGCTGCCTCTGCTGGAACGGCTGCATGCCTGAATCCCTGACAGAACGTCCGCTCACGTTGCCGGAGTTTATCACCCGTTTCCAACTCTGTTGCCGGAAACCCGCCACGCCACCTATCACCGCCGGCAGGCGGCGGTGCTGATTCCCATAATTTACCATGCTACACCAACGCTGCTGCTCACCCGCCGCGCTGCGTCTTTGCGCAAACACGCCGGTCAGGTCTCGTTTCCGGGCGGCAGCGACGATGCAAGCGATGCTTCCGCCGTCGCGACCGCGTTGCGCGAAGCGCAGAAGAAGTCGCGATAGATCCGCACCGGGTCCGGGTGCTGGGACAACTACCTCCGGTGGACAGCAGTAGCGGCTTTCAGGTGACCCCCATCGTGGGCCTGCTGGCGCCCGGCGGGCGTTTTGTCGCCAGCGAGGCCGAAGTGGCGGAAATATTTGAAATCCCTCTTACCGAAGCGTTGTCGCTGGCGAGCTACACCCCGCTGGATATTGAGCGGCGGATGCAGACCCGGCGGGTGTATTTCTCCTGGTACCGGCACCATATGATCTGGGGCATGACCGCCCAGATTCTCTATCATCTGGCTCCCATTATTCGGCCGCCGACCGAATAATGGGAGCCAGCTCCCTTTAACGGCACAGAGTCCTTTTCATTTCCTTTTTTCTCGCTAAAATCCCCGATAAGCAACATTAGGCAGAATATAACACTAATAGTATATTTTTAATTGGCATTTAATTTTACTACTGCATTTAATTTTCGCTCAATGTAGGGTACCGCAGGGGCGATGAGAGCAACTAACGTCACGGATAATGGCATTAGTTTATTTCATGCGAAAACGCACCTGTCATCCCCGTTCAACTATTACAATCAGGTCGATGCCACCTGCCCGTTGCCTTATAAAATGTAAAGGAGAGCAAACGTGATCAGCGTTTTCGATATGTTCAAAATTGGTATTGGTCCGTCCAGTTCCCATACGGTAGGCCCGATGAAGGCCGGTAAACAATTTGTGGACGATTTGGTCGAAAAACATCTGCTGACGACCATCACCCGTATTGCCGTCGAGGTTTACGGCTCACTGGCCCTGACCGGCAAAGGCCATCATACGGATCAGGCGATCATTCTCGGTCTGGCCGGCAACAGCCCGGATACGGTGGCTATCGACGCAACGCCGGCCTTTTTGCGCGACGTGGCGGAGCGCGAGCGGCTGATGCTGGCGGGCACGCCCCATGAGGTGGATTTCCCGCGCGAAGGCGGCATGGTGTTTCACCCCATGAATCTGGCGCGGCACGAAAACGGGCTGCGCATCCACGCCTTTGCGGGAGACCGCTGCGTCTACAGCCAGACCTATTATTCGATCGGCGGCGGATTTATCGTCGAGGAAGCTCAGTTCGGCCAGGAGGTGACCTGCGAGCTCAGCGTACCTTATTCTTTCAACAGCGCCCAGCAACTGCTGGACCATTGCCGCGATACGGCCTTGTCGGTTTCCGGTCTGGTGCTGCGCAACGAGCTCGCGCTGCACGATCGTGCGGTGATAGACCAGTATTTCGCCAACGTCTGGCAAACCATGCGAGCCTGTATTGATCGCGGCATGAATACCGAAGGCGTGCTGCCGGGGCCGCTTCGGGTGCCGCGCCGCGCCGCCGCGCTCAGGAGGATGTTAATCGCAGGAGATAACCACTCTACCGACCCCATGCAGGTGGTAGACTGGGTCAATATGTTCGCCCTGGCAGTCAATGAAGAGAATGCCGCCGGCGGACGGGTTGTCACCGCGCCCACTAACGGCGCCTGTGGCATCGTACCCACGGTCCTGGCTTACTACGACCATTTTATCGAACCCGTTTCGCCCGATATCTGGCTGCGGTATTTCCTCGCCAGCGGCGCTATCGGGATGTTGTACAAGATGAACGCCTCGATTTCAGGCGCTGAAGTCGGCTGTCAGGGAGAGGTGGGCGTGGCGTGCTCCATGGCCGCAGCCGGCCTGACGGAGCTGATGGGCGGCAGCCCGGAACAGGTCTGCGTCGCGGCAGAAATCGGCATGGAGCACAATCTCGGCTTGACCTGCGATCCGGTGGGCGGTCAGGTGCAGGTACCCTGCATTGAGCGTAACGCTATCGCCTCGGTTAAAGCGATCAACGCCTCACGCATGGCACTGCGCCGCACCAGCGCGCCGCGTGTATCCCTCGATAAGGTTATCGAAACCATGTACGAAACTGGCAAGGACATGAATGCCAAATACCGTGAAACCTCCCGTGGCGGCCTGGCTATCAAGGTACAGTGCGACTGACGAGCAAGGCGTTGACCCCGTAAGCGTTTCGGCAACGTTCACGGGGTTATGGCGCTTCGGGGTTATTCTTCCTCATCCATACCGTGCTGCGGCGCCAGTCGCTCAATCCACACCAGTTCGATACGGTACTCGACCATCTGCCGGATAGTAAACCGCCACTCGTCAAGGGTCAGCACGTCCCCTTCCATCGGCATTTGATCGCACTGCGACAGGAGTAATCCGGCTAAAGAGGTGACATTGTCCCGTCCGCGCGACAGCACCTGGGTGTCCAGCGCCTGCTGTAAGGCATGCAGATCGGTACTGCCTTTCGCCAGCCAACCGTCCTCGTGGACCTCGATTTCCGGCGTCTCATCCTCATCAGGAAACTCGCCGGCAATCGCTTCCAGGACGTTCAGCGGCGTCACTAAACCCTGTACGACGCCAAATTCGTTAGACACCATTACCATGCTGCCTTTCGTCTCGTCCGGCGCAGCTCCTCCAGCAGCTTAAGCACATCCAGGGTCTCCGGTACCACAATCGCCGGATTGGCGGCCGCGTAAGCCTTGACCTGCTCTCCGTTATCGAACGCCGCCATCAAATCCTTGGCACGCACGATACCGATAAGCTGATCCAGCTCGCCGTTACAGACCGGAAACATGTTGTGCGGCGTGTTCATTAAGGTTGCGCGCAACTCCGCAACCGGCCGCTGGCAGTCGAGCCAAGTAATTTCGTTGCGCGGGGTCATGACGCTGCGCAACGTCCGCGAGGCCAGCGACAGCACGCCGGTAATCATGTGCCGCTCCTCTTCGGCGAAGTGCGCCTGTTTGAAAGCTTTGGCTGTATCGTCCTCGCCGGTTTCGCGCTGCGCCCTGCCGCCCATCAGCCGCATAATCGCCTCCGCCGTACGTTCGCGCATCGGCTTGGCGGATTGATTTTTGATAAAGTTGCGGCGCGCTATCTAGTTGAACATTTCGATAAGGATCGAGAAACCAATGGCGGCATACAGGTAACCTTTCGGAATGTGAAAGCCAAACCCTTCGGCAATCAGGCTAAGACCTATCATCAGCAATTACCGCATCCAGGGAAAATACCGCGTCGAGGATAACAATTTGCACCACCACCGCCCAAAAGCTGGCATACCCACGGCCGGCGCTGCTGTCGTGCTCCTTGTTTTCCAGACGTTCATGCAGCTCCGTGGTGGCTTTGAACAACAGAAAAATCCCGCCAAGCAGCAAAATCAGGTCACGGCCGGAGAAGGAGAATCCCCCCATAGTGAACAACGGCCGCGTCAGCGTGACGATCTAGGATATTAACGACAGGAGGCCAAGACGTATGATAAGCGCCAGCGAAAGACCCACCATTCGCATGCGGTCGCGCTTTTTGGGCGGCAATTTGTGCCAAGATCGCAATAAAGACCACGTTGTCTATGCCGAGAACGATCACCAATACGATCAGGGTCAGCAATCCCACCCAAATTGAGGGGTCCATTAAGAATTCCATCACAGACTCCGTAAGGTATTCAGGCTGTAGTTATGACAGGGTTAAACCGCATCTTTGCCGGCAAACGCGCAGGGGCATACCGCCAAGAGGCAAACGTTCATCAAACACGACGAAAGAAGATCCAGCGCGAGGCGTCAGTGAAAGAAGACGAATGGCCGCGCAGGCGGACTAAAGTTGATGAAACGGCTTCGGTGACAGTCAATCGGAGGGCTGTTTGCTCCTTTTATAATTTAAACGCTTTACTGTATCAGGGATTCCCCTTCCGGCACAAAACTTTTTCACCTCAGGCCGTTTGTTCATTTCCAGCTACACTCTTTTGTGCGCTTCTACCGATTTCGGTAACTAAATAACTGAGCGCCGTCACAATTTTTATTTTTTTACATACTAAAATAAATCGCGATTTACTTATGATCGTCTGAACCAATAACTGAAGCAGATCGATCTGTAGGGCAGGCATCGTTCCTGACATTGCAGTTATACCACCAAAGAGTTAGGGCCCTCGACACACCCCTTGTGCGGAGCACATAACCCATTTTGTCAATACAGGAGGTATCCAGTGAGTATAGCTATTGTTATTGGCACTCACGGGTCAGCGGCCGAGCAATTACTGAAGACGGCTGAAATGATTTTAGGCGCACAAGATAACGTCGCCTGGATCGATTTCGTCCCAGGCGAAAACGCTGAAACATTGATTAAAAAATATACCGCCCGTCTAGCGGAACTTGATACCACAACAGGCGTGTTATTTCTGGTCGATACCTGGGGAGGCAGCCCGTTTAATGCCGGCAGCCGGATTGTCATCGATAAAGAAAATTATGAAGTCGTCACCGGCGTCAATATCCCCATGCTGGCCGAAACCTTCATGGCGCGCGACGATAATCCCGCTTTCCAGGAGCTGGTCGGGATAGCGGTGGAAACCGGACGTATCGGCGTGAAGGCGCTGAAAACCCCGGAACCGGAACAGGCCGCAGCTGCCGCAGCGCCGGTGGCTGCCCCGGTCGCGAAAGCCGCACCGATGGCTAACGGTCAGGGCGGCCATATGACTATCGGTTTGGCCAGGATCGACGACCGTCTGATCCATGGCCAGGTGGCTACTCGCTGGACGAAAGAAACCAACGTTAAACGCATCATTGTGGTCAGCGACGAAGTGGCCACGGACACGGTGCGTAAAACCCTGCTCACCCAGGTAGCACCGCCGGGCATCACGGCTCATGTGGTTGACGTGGCGAAAGCAATCCGTGTTTACGACAATCCGAAATATGCCAACGATCGCGTCATGTTGTTATTCACCAACCCCACCGATGTGGTGCGTCTGGTCGAAGGCGGTGTCGCAATTACTTCAGTCAATATCGGCGGTATGGCCTTCCGCCAGGGCAAAACCCAGGTCAACAATGCCGTATCGGTAGACGAAAAAGATATCGAGGCATTCAACAAACTCAACGATCGCGGGATTGAACTGGAAGTGCGTAAAGTGTCCAGCGATTCCCGGTTGAAGATGATGGAGTTAATTAAAAAACTCGGCAGTTAAGCCCTACGCCGCATTATCGCCCTTAAGAGCGTAAATTTGCCTGGAAATGGATTCATCGCTCTATTACGCAAGGTAAGAGGAGAAGTACAATGGAGATCACCACGCTTCAAATTGTACTGATATTTGTCGTCGCCTGTATCGCAGGCATGGGATCGATTCTCGACGAATTTCAGTTCCACCGCCCGCTGGTAGCCTGTACCTTAATTGGTCTGGTCCTGGACGACATGAAAACCGGTATCATCATCGGCGGGACGTTGGAAATGATCGCGCTGGGCTGGATGAATATCGGCGCCGCGGTGGCACCCGATGCCGCTCTGGCGTCCATCATCTCCACCATTCTGGTCATAGCCGGTAATCAAAGCGTCGGCGCCGGTATCGCTCTGGCGATTCCGCTGGCCGCCACCGGACAGGTGCTGACCATCATCGTACGTACCATCACCGTCGCCTTCCAGCATGCCGCCGACAGCGCCGCCGAACGCGGCAACATGACGGCGCTGAGCTGGATCCATGTCTCGGCGCTGGTGCTGCAAGCTATGCGTATCGCCATTCCGGCGGTCATCGTGGGCGTGTCGGTCGGTACCGACGCGGTGCACAATATGCTCAGCTCGATTCCAGAAATCGTCACCAACGGTCTGAATATCGCCGGTGGCATGATTATGGTCGTCGGTTATGCGATGGTCATCAATATGATGCGCACAGGCTATTTGATGCCGTTCTTTTACCTCGGTTTCGTCACCGCGGCTTTCACCAGCTTCAACCTGGTGGCGCTGGGGGTCATCGGCGTGGTCATGGCTATACTCTACATCCAGCTCAGCCCACGCTATAACCGGGCCGCAGGACAGGCCGCACCGGCGCAGGGTGCTAACGATCTCGATAATGAACTAGATTAATAGGTGAGAGACATGGTCGATACTACAGCTACAGGTCAAAAGAAACTGACGCCCGGTGATGTACGCGGCGTATTTATCCGCTCCAACCTTTTCCAGGGATCCTGGAACTTTGAACGTATGCAAGCGCTCGGTTTTTGTTTCTCCATGGTGCCGGTGATTCGTCGCCTGTACCCTGAAAACAACGACGACCGCAAGCAGGCAATCAAACGCCATCTGGAGTTCTTTAACACGCATCCCTATGTGGCCGCGCCGGTATTGGGCGTCACCATAGCCATGGAAGAACAGCGCGCCAACGGCGCACCTATTGATGACGCCTCCATTAACGGCATCAAAGTCGGTTTGATGGGGCCGCTGGCCGGGGTCGGCGACCCGATATTCTGGGGTACGGTACGGCCGGTCTTCGCCGCCCTCGGCGCCGGTATTGCCATGAGCGGTAGTTTGCTCGGTCCGCTGCTGTTTTTCGTTCTGTTCAACCTGGTGCGCCTGGCCACCCGCTATTATGGCGTGGCGTATGGCTACCGTAAAGGCGTCAATATCGTCAACGATATGGGCGGCGGCTTCCTGCAAAAATTGACGGAAGGGGCGTCCATCCTCGGGTTATTTGTTATGGGGGCGTTGGTCAATAAATGGACCCACGTCAATATCCCCTTTGTGGTGTCCCATATTACCAACACCGAGGGACAAACCACCGTCACCACCGTCCAGACGATTCTGGATCAACTGATGCCGGGTCTGGTGCCGCTGCTGCTAACCTTCGGATGTATGTGGCTCCTGCGCCACAAGGTGAACGCGTTGTGGATCATCATGGGCTTCTTCGTTATCGGTATTGTCGGCTACTGGACCGGTTTACTGGGCCTGTAAGCGTATTCTTACCAAACAGGGGGATGTTGCCCCGATTTTTTTGCTTTTTTGGGGAAAGCATGACCGTTACCGATATCGGCCTGGTAATAATGATTGTTATCGCATTGCTGTTTGCCGTCTTTGATGAGTTCATTGTAGATTACGCGCTGCGCGGTAAGACGCGGCTACGAGTACCGTTGCGCCGTCAGGGGCGCTTGGATGGGCTGATTTTTATCGTCTTGCTGCTTATCCTGCTGTACAAGAATATCACCACCGACGGCAAGGTAATGACCTCTACCCTGATTTTATTTCTGGGATTGATGGTGATCTATCTGGCCTATATTCGCTGCCCTCGAATGCTTTTCAAAACCGAAGGTTTTTTTTACGGCAATGTTTTTATTAATTATTCCCGCATCAAAAACATGAATTTATCAGAAGATGGTTATCTGGTCATTGATTTGGAAAAAAGAAGTTTGTTGATACAGGTCAATAAATTAGATGACTTACAGAAAATCTATCACTTACTCATTGAAATACAGTAGGTTAAAATTATTTATAGCCTTGACTAAATAAATTAGTTACCACCATTAAAAATACCCTATTCATTAATTACGCCGTTACACGCCGACATATCTTGGCTCTACACTCCCCGTGTGCGCATTTAATCAACAGCAAGCCTGCGGGTATTTATCCCTGTTATTTTTATAGTTGTTATTGAGGGATTTAATATGTTAAAATTGCGGCGTCATTAGGGAGTAGCCTGTTTTCGCCTCTCGGCGGAAACACCCGTGTCAACATACTCGTTTCTTTGGTAAACGTGGTGCGGGCGGCCTTCATCGGCTGGTAAGACTATAGACTGCGGACCTGTCGGTAAGGTTGGGGGACGGGAAAGCGTGGATATGGGCGCTCAGCCGAGACAGAATAATGAACCTTTCCGCCACACTGATTCTTGCCTTTGGCATGTCGATGGATGCCTTTGCCGCCTCCGTTGGCAAAGGCGCCACGCTGCACAAGCCCGCGCTACGAGAAGCGCTGCGCACCGGACTGATTTTCGGCGTAATAGAAGCCATCACCCCGCTTATCGGCTGGGGGCTTGGTTTGCTGTCCAGCCAATATATTATGCGTTGGGATCACTGGGTGGCGTTTACCCTGTTGGCGTTTCTGGGCGGTCGGATGGTTCTGGCGGGCTGGAAACAGCAGCCGTTAGAGACGTCGCTGGTCGGCAAGCATAGTCTAGGCGTGCTGATCGCTACCGCCATCGCGACCAGCCTTGATGCACTGGCCATCGGTGTGGGTTTGGCGATGCTGCAAGTCAATATCCTCCACGCCGCGCTGCTTATCGGTCTCGCCACCTTGATTATGTCCACCATCGGCATGCTGCTGGGACGTTTTGTCGGCCCTTGTCTGGGCAGTAAAGCGGAAATCATCGGCGGCCTGATTCTCATCGGCATCGGCTGTAACATACTTTACAGCCATATCGGCGAGGCTATGCTCGCCCATCTGCCCGGTTAAGTCCGCCCTGCTCCCGCCGCATCGCCCAGACGTCAGGCACGCCGCCACAGGCGCACGATAAAATCCGTTTCGCAGTCGAACCGGGGCATGGCCGCCAGCCGTTCCAGCACCAATGGGGGGGCGCCAGGCGAAGGGCGTCATGCGCAGCAGCGCCACGCCCTCCTCGCCGGTCAACCGCAGCGGGTAGCCGAGCGATAATTCCTGCAACAGGGTAAAGCCCGCAACGTTTTCTTCCTTGGGTTCGTGCAGTTGCACATCGCGGTAAATAAGTGCTTTAAGCTGATAAAGATGGCGCGGGCCGGGAGTCACCGTCAGCAGCACGCCCCCCCGGACATAGCGTGCGCCTAAGCTCGGCGGGATTGCTCGGCGCATAAATGCGCATGATACCGTCCAGTGATGCATCGACGAACGGCAGCCGCTGGCTTGAGGCGACGCAGAAGCGGACCTGCCTATAGCGCTTAGCGGCGCTGCGCACCGCATTTTTGGCGATATCCATCCCATAAACCTCCGCTTGCGGCTGGTGGTGTTTGAGCTGGTCCACCAGCGCGGCGATGTAATATCCCTCTCCACAGCCGATATCAAGCCAGCGGAGGCCGGGTTCGGGCGTAAGCGCCGCGACGGCTGCAATGACCCTGTCCCGTAACGGCTGATAATGGCCGGCATCCAGAAACGCGCACCGCACCGCCATCATTAAAAGCGCATCCCCAGGATCTTTACTGTGTTTGAACTGCACCGGCAGCAGATTGACATACCCATCTTTGGCGAGGTCAAAGCTATGCTGCCCGACGCAACGATAACACGCGTCGTGCAGCGAGAGCGGCTGGTGGCAAAGCGAACATTGGAAACAAGACATGGCCATTCCGATCGGAAAACATCGTAGGGCGCAGTGTAACATAAAATAACCCCTCTGGCGGCAGAAAAACGCGCTACACTGAGCGCATCATTCACTAGGCACGCATTTCGACGATGACCGCTTATTCTTCCCTGCTAACCTCCATCCCCGGGGTGGCGCACGGTTTTGGCGACAAGGAGTCGCTCATGCCTGAAAGGCTTCAGTCCTGGCAAACAACGCTGCCGGATAAGAAGCAGGTTCATGGTACCGCCATCGGCTGGGTGCGCCGGCCGGGCGAGGCGCTTGGCGAACTTGACGGCGTCATCACCGATGTTCCCGGTATACTGCTAACGGTGCTTACCGCTGACTGTCTGCCTGTGCTGTTCTGTCGCCGCGACGGTCGACGTATCGGCGCAGTGCACGCGGGCTGGCGCGGTTTGCTGGCGGGGATCCTCGGGGAATTTGCCGCTACGCTTGATGCGACGGGCGATAGACCATCACAGTGGGTTGCTGTGATTGGGCCCGCGGCCGGACCGTGCTGTTATGAAGTCAGTCAGGCGCTGGTGGATGAATTCAAGCAACGACTGCCACTACCGGCCGCGGTTATCGCGCCGCGTCCGCACCATCTGGATTTGGCGGCCATTGCCCGGCAGCAGTTATTAACGCTTGGTTTCAATACGGTCGACACGATCGGTCATTGCACACTTTGTTGCCCGGCGCCAGCGCCGGAAAATGGCATGCGCTATACCAGTTTTCGCCGCAATAGCAAACAGCGGGAGCATAATCCTGCCCATCCCCCCATCAGTGGCCGCAATCAGCACAGCGGGCTTATCATTCTGCCGGACGACGCTACGGCGGGGTTTAACGGGATACCCGATTGAGGAATAACAAGACACCTGCCAGCCAACAGCGACGACGCCGGGACAAACCCGAAAGGTGCTGGCACAAAGTTAAATCCCCCTGCTGACACGAATCCAGCAGGGGGATTTAGATGTTATCCGTCAGTCAAATGACCGACTGTTGCCGCAGCAACCTGGATTACAGGGCAGTTACGTTAACTGCTGAAGGGCCTTTCTGGCCATCCTGGATTTCGAATTCAACGTTCTGGCCTTCAGCCAGGGTTTTGAAACCGTTACCCTGAATAGCGGAGAAGTGAACAAACACGTCTTTGCTGCCATCGGCCGGAGTGATGAAACCAAAACCTTTAGACTCATTGAACCACTTCACTTGACCTTTAATCTTTGCCATCTTGCATATTTCCTTTGGAGTGTTTAAATCGCCTTTTGGCGATACAGAGACAAACTGGAGTCGTTACTGCTTGAGGCACTAAGATAAGGATCGGCAGAGAAGCGGTATGTAACGAAATCGTATACACGCAAAACTTCTTTACTGAAAATGCCACTCATATACAGAACTGTACCTCGTTTTACCCAATTGCGTTATCACATACTCTGTAAATAATGGCAAGCCATTTTTAATCAGGGCCGGATATGTCGCACATAATCAGGACACTGGGCTACTCACCTGGCATCAATAAGGTGCGGGAGATCCTCATTTCATACTGGGTTATAGCGCTGCGGTCTGCCGTTATCGGATAAAGATGATATTAGCGCAAACCCCTGCCGACGTCCAATGCATTATTCAGAAATAACTATTCATTCATCAATGTAAGAAATCAAGAGGCCCACTTCACAATTTTTACTCCCGGGCTTATAACCTCTTTTTCTAACATAGTAAAAGATTGTGCTAAACCTTTATGACCGAGACATTTACGCCTGCCAGTCCCCTCGCCTTTCAGACAGGATAACACCGACTTATGAACACCGCCTGTCGCCCCAGTCCGGTGCTGAAGTTGCGCTATAAGCGATCACCAATCTTGTGCAATCTTTGTCTGTGCATAAGATGCTAATATGCCAATTAATAAATTTAAAAATAACCTAAGGGCCGTTAATGCACCCAACCGAACAAAAAAGACACATAATGTCCATTTATTACCAGCTGCGTTTACGCTGGTTTGATATTAACGCACTATATACGGTGAATATTAAAGCAATATGACAATTGGAAAAGGAAATTGACTGCTCAGCCGATTGCAGGTATTTGTCACACCGCTGCGTTTAATTATCCTTTCCCTCATGCACGGCCCCATCGTCAATATCCCGTGTGCCTGCGAAAGCACGTATCATCAAGGTTGTAGCTGCCGTTTAGCGATGACGCATGGGCGGCCGGCTTAGCCGTCTCAGGCCATAACGCCGCCATCCCCTCACTGCGACAGATTCACTCGCCTCTTTAGTGGCAATCCAACCAGCATCGCGTTTACCGCTCAGACCGCCACCCTGCCGCAGGCCCAGGCAGCCACCGGTTTTCCCTCCCCAGGTCCACCGGGCTTACGAGGGCCGCCGCACAGCGGTGCCACAGGCTCAGCGTTTACCGGTTCAGGTGCCGCAGGCCTTGCGGCTCAGACGCCAGCGCGTCTTAAGCCATCCGATTTGCCTTCCGGTGGCCTTTTGCTCCCCAGCCGCAGACACCGGGCGAGAGGAGAGGAACAGTCAAAGGCGCATTTTGCCGCCTATTTTCAGCGCGGTAAAATCGGCATTGTCTAAACCGGCCGCGCGCTGAGCACGCTGCAATTCCCGCGGCGGCTCGTCCAGAGATTCATCCGCCAGCTCGAACACCCCCCAATGAATCGGGATGACCCGCGGCTGCTGTAGTTCCTGATAAAAACGCACCGCCTCGGTCGGACTCATATGGCTTTCAGTCATGAACCATTCTGGTGCATAGGAGCCGATAGGCAGCGCTGCAGCATCCAACGGCCCCAGCCGTTGACCAATTTCCGTCAGCCGCGGAGTGTAACTGCTGTCGCCCGCAAAGAAGAAACGCCAATGGGGTGTGGAGACAACCCAGCCGCACCATAAACTTTGATTGCGGTCCCACAGCGCCCGCATGCTACAGTGGCGGGCCGGCGTACAGTGCAACGTAAACTCCGCCAACGTCAGAGCATCCCACCAGTCACATTCGTCGACATGTTTGACACCGTGTCGCTGTAACCAGTCTCCAATGCCCAGAGGCGCAGCAACCCGTAATGCGGGAAAACGCGATAACAGCCGCCGCAGCGTGCCGCGATCATGATAATTATGGGAGTATAAAACCCAATCGATGGCGGGCAATTCAGCGAGGATCGCCACCTTCATCGAGCGGTCGCGGCAATCCCTGCGCCTTGCGCTCTTCGCTCCAGCGTTTTAACGCCCCCGGGTCGCACAGAGAAACGTCTGGATTGGTGAAGCCTGTTGGCGTGTGGTGGAGTTTGGCGGAATCATACCAGCGATTGGGCTTGCTCATGGTTTGCACTCTCCCTGTCAGGGACGGACAACGCAAAGGATAGCCCGCCGTCCCTATGTCAGCAGGGGAATTAACGCCCGTTGGGGTATTACCGTTCGGCGATAAAATCTTTAAACATGACGGGCTCGCCGGGGACGGGGGGTGCGGCCGGGTTCGGCTGTTCTCCCCGGGTTAACTTCGCCAGCAGCGCGGTTTGCTGTTTCTGCTGCTCCAGAAGCTCGGTGAGCAAGGCTATCTGCTCGTTGACTTTGACACTGGCGCGGTTGAGGAAAAACCACACCGCCAACACAATGACAAATACCGCGACGGATGCCACGGCGACGGCGATATTCAGGCTGCTATCTCCCAACTCATTCATGAACTGACCTGCCACTCATTAAACCAGTGGCTATCTTATCACTCCATGGAGGACTTAGTACCCTGCTGACAAAATTTGCCTGTTAACAGACGTTACCAAGGCATCTATTTAGTCACCAGACACATGCCGCTGAAGAAATCCCCTCCCTGATCGCAAAAGCTATTTAGCACCGACAGTCAAAGCGCCAGACAGAGCAGCAGAATCACGATGAGTTTAACCATTGTGCCTCTTTTCAAAACCCTATTCCTGAAATGCCTAATGCAGCAATGTTATCCGCTAAAACTTAAACAGCAGATAACAGCACCTTAATTGGTTTCAAATTAAATCATTTTAAGTAAAAAATGCACATACACATTAAATCGAACGCACTCATCGGCTTAATGCGGCCTAAAGAGGGCAGTTAATGTGGGGTGGAGAGGTCGAACTTCATGTCAATAAGGGCAATAGCTTTCTCAATTGCGCGCCGCGTGATGGGATCACGCGCGGCGGGATGGGTGCCAAAATCGATGTTTTTCAGTTGCGCGGACATTTTGTCCCGCACCTCCGCAGGCGCGATAATATCGATAACATCCAGAATTTGTTTTATCACCAGCTGGCAGGCGACCAGATCGGACACCAGTTCCTGGTTTTCGGTGAAAGGCTTTGTCATCTCTTTCCCTTTAAGCGTGGGCATCTGAACCAGGCATGATCACCCGGTTCAATCAACGGGGCGTTAAAACGGATAGTCGTGGTAGCCCATCTGGCGGGAGATCGTTCGCGCCGCATCGTGCAGCATTTTGACATAATCGTTTTTGGCGTCTTCGGAGAAACGAATAGTGGGAAACGAGATGCTCATGCCGGCGATGATGACCCCAAAACGGTCAAAAATCGGCACGGCGATACAACGCAACCCTTCCTCCTGCTCCTCGTTATCCTCGCCGAAGCCCTGCGCGCGCACTTGCTCAAGCTCCGGCAATAGCGCCTCGCTGCTGCCTGCCGTGCGCGATGTACTGCGGGTAAAAACCACATCAGCCAGAATGTAGCGCGCCTCAGCGGTCTCGCGCCAAGCCAGCAGCACCTTGCCAATAGCGGTACTGTAGAGCGGGTTACGGCGGCCGACGCGGGAATACATCCGTAAATTGTACAACGAGTCTATCTTGTGAATATAGACAATGCTGTCCTCATCCAGCGTGCCAAGATGGATAGTCTCACGCGTCAGATTGGACAATACCCGCATCTGAATATCGGCGAGGCGTATCAAATCGACGTTCTGCAGTGCTTTAGCGCCTAGTTCAAATAATTTAAGCGTTAATGAATACTTTTCCGATTCCCCTTCCTGGGCAACATACCCCAGGGATTTCATCGTTTGTAGGAAACGGTACACCGTACTTTTGGACATCATTACCCGCTGCGATAGCTCGGTAATGCCAATTTCACGCTCATCCCCTAATGCCTGGAGGATGCCAAACACTTTCAATACCGACGACACCGAATCGGGTTGCCGGTCGACTTCTGCTATCGCCATGTTAATGGGTATCCTGTAAAGGGAGTTTGTGTTTTAAAAAAATAGAACATGATTTTTAGTATAATGGCAAGGCCATCGCCTGCGCAATACGGGAGTGCCCGACATTGACCGTTAGTTAGTATTTATTACATTTCACGCTCGAATCGCACCTCGCCGATTGCAACAAAAGTGTTACAGTAAATGCTTTTACGGATGAACGAACCTTAATGACCCACATCGATCATGACGGCCTTCCCCTGCCGCAACGCTACGGAGCCATTCTAACGATTGTGTTGAGCGTCTCCATTGCGGTCCTGGATGGCGCCATCGTCAACGTCGCCCTGCCCACTATCGCCCGGGAACTCCACACCAGCCCGGCGGCCTCGATCTGGGTGGTCAATGCCTATCAGCTGGAGATAATCGTTTCCCTGCTTTCTTTCGCCAGCCTCGGCGATATTTACGGCTACCGGCGCGTCTATCAGTGCGGTCTGGCGGTATTCAGCGTCATGTCGTTACTCTGTGCATTGCTGGACAGCCTATGGATGTTGATTGGCTCCCGCGTGCTCCAGGGTTTCGGCGCCGCGGCAGAAATGAGCATCAATGGCGCGCTAATCCGCATTATCTATCCGAAGCGTATTCTCGGCCGCGGTATGGCCATCAATACGCCGATGGTGGCGATGTCTACCGCCGCCGGTCCCACGGTGGCGGCAGGCGTACTGTCGGTGGCCAGCTGGCAGTGGCTGTTCGCCATCAATGTGCCTATCGGCCTGTTCGCCCTGTGGTTGGGACACCGTTTCCTGCCGGTTAACTCGCGCAGAAAAACAGCGGCCAACGCTTCAACGCCGCCAGCGCGCTGATGAATGCCCTGACCTTTGGCCTGCTGCTGTCCGCGCTAAGCGGCTTCGCCCAACAGGTCAACGGCCGCTGGATAGCCATCGAGCTCTGTCTGGCCCTCGCGGTAGGCACTTTATTCGTCCGTCAACAGTTACGCCAACGCTGGCCGCTGCTGCCGGTAGACTTGCTGCGCATTCCCCTGTTCTCCCTGTCCATGTGTACCTCCATCTGTTCTTTTAGCGCCCAAATGCTGGCGATGGTCTCCCTGCCCTTTTATCTGTAAACCGTTCTGGGCCGGACAGAGGTCGCCACCGGCATGTTGGGCACTGCCCGCTTGTTTGGCCAAACCAGCGGTGCCGCCCTGGTCGCGCTGATGTTTAACATGTTTGGCGACAGCGGCACCCACGCCTCATTAGTGCTGGAGGGTATTTTTGCCGCCGGCGCCGCGCTGGTCAGCTCGCTACGAATGACGCAGGCTAACCCCCAGCAGGCGGTCGGGAAATAAACGCGGCGGCGCTCACGTCGGCTAAGAGAACAACACCCAGCAAAAAAAGAACCCCACGCAGCGAGTGCGGTTCTCTTGCGGCCTGCGGCGCCTCCGCTGTAGGCCGCGCCGTTGTCCCTTGAAGCCAAGGCGTTGGCGAGCGCCGCAGCCCCGTGGGAATGAACGTCTTAACGGCGGCTCCGCCGACGCGCCTTATTGCAGATAAGCGCCGGAACGCAGCGCCTCAATGCGTTTATCCAGCGGTGGGTGAGACATAAACAGCTCGCTGAAGGTCTTGTTGCGGCCGTTAATGCAGAAGGCCATCATGCTGCTGGCTTCCTGGGGTTCATAACTGGTTTTCAGCCGCTGTAGCGCCGCAATCATTTTCTCGCGCCCCACCAATCTAGCCGAACCGGCGTCGGCGTGGAATTCACGATGGCGCGAGAACCACAGCGTGATAATGCTCGCCAATACGCCAAACACCAGCTCCAACACCATGGAAACGGCGAAATACACCAGCGGATTGCCGTTACCGCTTTCCCCTTCGTCGCGGCCCGACGACATAAAGCCCGCCGCCAGCTGCGCCAGGATGCGCGAGATGAAAATGACGAAAGTATTTACCACGCCCTGGATAAGGGTCATGGTCACCATATCGCCATTGGCGATATGGCTGATTTCGTGCGCGATCACCGCTTCGGCCTCGTCGCGGTTCATATTCTGCAACAAGCCGGTACTGACTGCCACCAGCGAAGCATCGCGCCGGGCGCCGGTAGCAAAAGCGTTGATATCGGGCGCGTGGTACAACGCCACCTGCGGCATGGTGATGTTCGCCTGCTGCGCCTGCTGGCGCACGGTATTAAGCAGCCAGCGTTCGGTTTCGTTGCGCGGCTGCTCAATCACTTCGCCGCCGACCGAGCGCAGCGCCATGGATTTTGACATTAACAGCGAAACGAAAGCTCCGCCGAAACCGAACAAGCCGGCCATAATCATTAATCCGGCAGCACTGGAGGACTGGATCCCGGTGAGGCTCAGTACAATACCGAACACCACCATCACCGCCAGGTTAGTGAGCAGGAAGAGAGAGATACGCATCATAAAATGTCAGGTTCCTCGGAAATTATCACGCTTAGTGCGTAACGTTAATCTAGGGTCTCGCCGGCGATTTTCAAGCATTAGGAGTCAATAAGTCGCTAAAAAAACATAACTTTATATTTTGTTAAACTTTTGCCCCCTTCCCTGACCCACGCCAATAAAAAGGGCACCGATGTCGGCACACTGGTGAGCCTGTTACCCCGCAGGGGGGAGGCGGGCGGGCTTCGGCATGAGCAAGATCCAGCGCAATCTGCACCGTTTCATCCAGGTAGGGATCCGGCTCTTTAAAATCCTTGGGAATCGCCTCCAGATTTTTCACCGGTTTCTTGCCCTGACGTATCAGCCGCTCGTTGGTGCGCTGCAGGCGGATAGCGTCATCCTCATGGTTCTCCTTTTCCCGCTGGGCAAGATTGAGGGATACCCAGTTACGCTTATCTTTCATGGCGTGGAATCGCGCAATATCCTGTTTTATATATTGGAATTCAGGATCCTTGGCAATACGCGCCTGATGCGCTTTAAGCAATTCTGGGGAAAAGGGCTTCAGATCGCCGGCCTTGGTATAGGTGGCCGCGTTAATGCTGTCCCAAGGGAGCGCATTATCTTCAAATTTTTCGCCGGTTTCGACGGTCTCGGTGCCGGTGGGCATGATGATATCCGGCACGACGCCTTTACGCTGCGTGCTTCCGCCGTTGACGCGGTAAAATTTCTGAATCGTGTATTGAATAGACCCCAGCGCAGGCCATTCCGGGCGCAACATCTGATCGTAAATACGGTTCAGAGAGCGGTATTGCTGCACGGTACCTTTACCGAAGGTCGGCTCACCGACTACCAGCGCCCGACCATAATCCTGCATCGCCGCGGCGAAAATCTCCGACGCGGAGGCACTGAACCGATCGACCAGCACCACCAGCGGGCCTTTATAGTAGACAATGCCGTCGGTATCGCTATCCTCGCGGATTTTACCGTTGTTATCCCGCACCTGTACGACCGGCCCGCTGGGAATAAACAACCCCGATAACGATACGGCTTCGGTCAATGCGCCGCCGCCGTTGGCGCGCAAATCGATAATGATGCTCTGCACGTTCTGTTTTTCCAGCTTCTGCAGCTGTACCTTGACATCATCGGTCAGGCCCACATAGAACCCGGGGATATCCAGAACGCCTACTTTTTCTTTGCCGATCGTCTTCACCGACATTTTCACCGCCCGATCCTCAAGCCGGATACGCTCGCGGGTGACGGTGACGATACGGGTTTTGGTGCCTTTGCCGGCGGGCAATACTTCCAACCGCACCTTGCTACCCTTCGGCCCTTTTATCAGCGACACGACATCATCAAGCCGCCAGCCGATGACATCCACCATTGGTTTGCCGGTCTGGCCGACGCCCACCACGCGATCGCCTACGGTAATGGCTTTGCTTTTCGCCGCCGGGCCGCCCGGTACCAGCGAGTTTATTACCGTGTAATCATCATCCATCCGCAATACCGCGCCAATGCCTTCAAGCGACAGGCTCATTTCGGTGTTGAACTGTTCGGTATTGCGCGGAGAAAGGTAATTGGTGTGCGGATCGATCTCATGGGCGAAGGCGTTCATGATAAGCTGAAACACGTCTTCGCTGTTGCTTTGCGCCAGCCGCCGGATGGCGAACTGATAACGCTTGGTCAATATATCGCGGATCTCTTTCTCATATTTACCGGTAAGCTTAAGATTCAGCGCGTCATACTTCACCTTGGCGTCCCAAAGCGCGTCCAGCTCGGCCGTGGTTTTGGGCCAGGGGGCTTTGCTGCGGTCGATTTCGATGGCGCCGTTACCGTTGAAGTCCATCGGCTTGCTCAACTGCGCCAGGGCATATTGATAGCGCTCGAACCGCCGTTTTTCTGCCAGGTTGTACATCGCATACGGCAGGTCCAGTTTCCCACTCTTCAGCTCGTCGGCAAGCTTAGCTTTTTGGGTGGCGAACTGCGCAATATCCGCAACCAGCAACACATTGTGGCTATAGTCGAGCATGTTGAGGTAACGGTCGAAAATTTTACCGGCGAAAGCCGCGTCCAGATCGAACTGGCGATAATGCGAACGCGTAAACCGCGCGCTGACCCGCTGGCTCACCGTCTGCTGCTGTGCTTCTTCTTTCAACGCCGGGATCTGATCGGCGCGGGTGATGTCGTCTTTCGCCATCGCTACGCCCGCCAATAGCGCCCCCGCCATGATGGCGACTCTGACAAATGTGTTCATGCCCTGGTTGGCCTCCGTATCAGAACTGCAAGTGTTCTGCGCGTACTATCAAAGCCATCCCGGAAGAGAGCTGCACACGTACCCCTTCTTTGGCGATTTCCATGACGGTTGCGTCCATGGGATTTTTACCCACTTTGACTTTAATAGCCTGGCCGATTTGCAACATGGAAATATCGGTGACAGACACGGTTTTGGCGACCGGCGCCGCCGCCTGCCTGGGGGCGGGCGCGGGACGTTCTTGTTTGGGACGCGGTTTGCTGGGCATGACGTTGTCACTCTTGATGGGCCGCTTGCCCGCAGCGGGACGACGCGGCGACGCGGCCTCGCCATTTTCGCGCTTTTTCGCCTGCTGGGCGGCACGCTGAAGCTGAACGCGCACCTTGGCTTCCTCTAATTGTTTGCGTGCATGCTCAACATGCTGCCCTTCCAATTCGCCGCAGGGATGACCGTCGAGATCGACGCGCTGTGCGCCAAGCTTTATCCCGTAGAGGTAACGCCAGCTTGAGGTATAAAGACGCAACGCGGAGCGCAATTGCGTCTTGCTGATATTCTCTTCGCCCTGAACTCGTTCAACAAGGTCCTGAAAAATACCGATCTTAAGCGGCCTGGCTTCGCCTTCTGCCGTGAAACAGAGCGGGAATAGCTCCGCCAGAAAGGCAATCACTTCTTTGTTGCTGTTCAACTTAGGTTGATTTTCCATGAATTTTCCTGATTACAACGGGCTTGCCAACCAGCGCAGGCATGAACAGGAGTCATTATAATGACGCCATCGGCAAATGCCACGTTATCCGTATATCATTATCAAGTATTAGTGATAAATTTGCGCATATCGGTGGTTCCCAACTGCCGGCAGAGGTAATCCGCCACTGCCTTCAGTCCCTCTTCATCGTCCTGATCGAAGCGTTGATAAATCGTGCTATCGATATCCAATACTCCCGCCACACGACCGTCCAACGTGATAGGCAATACGATTTCCGCATTACTGGCGGCATCGCAGGCAATATGTCCCTGAAAAGCATGCACATCACCAATACGCTGAATTCGGTTTTCCGCCGCTGCACTACCGCAAACCCCTTTACCCAGCGGGATGCGCACGCAGGCGACCTTACCCTGAAAAGGCCCGAGAACAAGTATATCACCGTCGAGTAAATAAAAACCGGCCCAGTTCACCCCTTCCAGGCGCTCATAAAGCAAAGCGCTGGCGTTGGCCAGCGCGGCGATAAAATGCGTTTCTTCATCAAGGAGTGCCGACATATCCTGCAATAATTCGGCGTAAAATTGTTGTTTTTTCATAATAAACCATTAAATGAGCTAATCTTTGTGTTAGCAGACGGCACATCAGCCTCTATAAAATAAGCAATAAATGCCCAAAGCCACAAGATTAATCCGTTATGACTTCACAAAGTGTTCGCACGCGGGCGGGTATGTTTGCCCTGCCAGGCAGGCAGTTCGCCGAGCGGTAATTATAACCCGACAACAGCGGCATGGAGGGTGAAAAAATGAGGTGTGAGGGAGGCGTAAAAGCCGCGCGATGAAAATAACCGCGATTCATGATGCCTTTCCGTCCGGCCAATATCAACGCTGTCCGGAATGCGATGTTTTATTTATCCTGCCGGCCCTGAGCGATAATCAGGATGCCTGCTGCCCGCGCTGCCGGGCAAAGGTCGTGCGCAGACGCGACTGGAGCATGACCCGCCTGGCGGCGCTGGCGGTCGCTATGTTGCTGTTGATGCCTTTTGCTTTTACCGAACCGTTAATCAGCATCCGCCTGCTGGGCACGCCCATTAGCGCCAATTTGCTACAGGGCATTTGGCAAATGGCGCTACAGGGCAATATCATCACCGCCAGTATGGTGGCGTTTTGCACCGTAGGGACGCCCGCAACACTGGTCTTTTCTCTTTTATATTTGTATTTCGGCCAGCGGGTGGGCCTGAATTTACGCCCCGTGCTGCTGATGTTACATCGGCTAAAAGAATGGGTGATGCTCGATATTTATTTAGTCGGTATGGCCGTAGCGTCAATCAAGGTGAAGGATTACGCCGACGTGACCACCGGCCTAGGATTAACCGCCTACGTTATTTTGACCCTACTCAGCATCCTGACCTTAATCAATCTCAACACCGACCAACTCTGGCACACCTATTTCCCGCAGGCGGCGCGGCGCCCTAGGATGCCGCTTCACCGGCCTGCCGGATGCCCGCGGTCGCTGCCCGCGCTGCCATACGCCGCTGCGCCTCCGCCAGCGTCACAGTCTGCAAAAGGCCTGGGCCGCTCATTGCTGCGATTATCATGCTGATCCCCGCCAATGTGCTGCCGATATCCATTATCTATCTCAACGGGAGCCGTAACGAGGATACGATTATGTCCGGCATTTTGTCTCTGGCACAGGGGAATGTGGCGGTGGCGGCCATCGTCTTTATCGCCAGCATTTTGGTCCCGTTTATCAAAATCATTATGCTGTTTACGTTTCTGCTGATCATCCATTTCAATGTTCGCCAAGGCATGAAGACCCGCGTCCGGCTGCTGTGCTTCGTTATCTGGATTGGACGGTGGCCCATGCTCGATCTGTTTGTGATTGCCATTACTCTATCGCTGGTCGATAGAGATCAACTGCTTGCCTTTATGCTGGGACCGGCCGGTTTCTATTTTGGCTCCGACGTGATTTTGACAATTCTCGCTGTTGAGTGGTTGAACAGCCGTTTGCTATGGAACGCACATGCCACACACGCCGACTACACCGATTAATGCGACGGTCCGCACCAAACGCCGGATATCGCCTTTCTGGCTGCTGCCGTTTATCGCCCTGCTGATTGCCGGCTGGCTGGTCTATAGCACCCTGCAAGAGCGCGGTACCACCGTAACGATTGATTTTGTCTCCGCCGATGGCATCGTCGCCGGGCGCACGCCGGTGCATTATCAGGGCGTGGAGGTCGGCACCGTACAGAATATCAAGCTCAGCGATGACCTGCGCACTATTAAGGTCGAGGCTAGCATCAAAAGCGATATGCGCGACGCGCTGCGCGAAGGAACGCAATTCTGGCTGGTGACGCCCAAGGCATCCCTGGCCGGCATTTCCGGCCTGGACGCCCTGGTGGGCGGGAACTACATCGGTATGATGCCGGGTAAGGGCAACGAACATACCCACTTCACCGCCCTGGATACCCAGCCAAAATATCGCGTCAATACCGGCGAGCTGCTGGTGCATTTGCAGGCGGACAATCTGGGCTCGCTCAGCACCGGTTCGCTGGTGTATTTCCGCAAGCTACCGGTCGGCAAAGTCTACGATTTCGACATCGCCCGCAACCGTAAAGGGGTGACCATCGACGTGCTGATCGATCGTCGCTTTACCCATCTGGTGAAAAAAGACAGCCGCTTTTGGAATGTATCCGGGCTGAAGGCCAATGTTGACCTTCACAGCGCGCGGGTAGAAATGGAAAGCGTGGCGGCGTTGGTCAACGGTGCCATCGCGTTCGACTCGCCGGCCAATAGCGCCCAGGCGAGCACTGACGATAATTATCGGCTTTACCCCGATCTGGCCCACAGCCAGCGCGGCGTTATCATTACCCTCGACCTGCCAGACGGCAGCCATCTTAGCGCCAGCCATACACCATTGCTGTATCAGGGCCTGGAAGTCGGAATGCTGACGAAAATCACCCTGGGAAAAGACAAACATGTTACGGCGAATTGACGCTTAATCCGTCGGTAGCGGATTTGATGCGCAGCGGTACCCGTATCGAAATGACCACGCCGCAGCTCTCGCTAACCCAGCCCGATATCAGCGGTTTATTGGCCGGCACCACGCTGGAGCTGATTCCCGGAGACGGAGAACCGCAGCAGCGTTTCACGGTGCCCGACGGCAACCGTAGTTTACTGCAGTTGCCGGGGGTGAAAATCTTTACCCTGAGCGCGCCACAAACCTACGGTATCGACGCCGGTCAGCCGCTGACGATGAAAGGGATACAGGTGGGCAAGATTACCGCACGTCAACTCACGGGCGATCGGGTCGTGTTCAGCACCGCCGTTAAGCCGGAGTACGCCGGCCTCATTCATCAAGACACCAAATTTGTTGTTAACTGCCGGGTCGATGTCAAATTCGGTCTGGACGGGGTACGGGTATTGGGTACCAGCGCGCAGGAATGGCTCGACGGCAGTGTGGAAGTCATACCGGGCGCGCAAGGGCCGGCGCAAAGCCGCCACTATCCATTGTACGGCAATCGCGAAATGGCTGAACAAGGCATTCAAGGGGACAGGCCCTACGCCACCTTGACGCTGACCGCAACCGATTTGTCCGATATCCAGACCGGTTCGATCGTGCTTTACCGCAAATTCCAGGTGGGTGAGATTGTGGATGTGCGGCCTACGCCGCAGGACTTCAAAGTCGATGTTTACATCCAGCCGAAATACCGTAATTTGTTGAGCGACAAGAGCGTGTTTTGGGCCGAAGGCGGCGCGCGGCTACAAATTAACGGCAGCGGCCTCACGGTACAGGCTTCACCGCTAAACCGCGCGTTAAAAGGCGCGCCGCGTAACATTTATGGCTCGGAAAACGCCGCGTGGGCGGTGGGCAGCCAGATCGCGCTGCGTACCTACGACGCCAACAAACTTTCCCCGCGCATGCCTATCCGCTATCTGGGGATTGACGTCAACCAGATGGAGACGATGAAGCTCTCCCCCGGCAATAATCTGGTGCTGGCGCAGGCGGTATTGTATCCCGAATACGTGCAGATTTTTGCCCGCAACGGCACGCGCTTTTCGGTCATGACGCCGGAAATTTCCGCCGCCGGGGTCAACCATCTGGAAACGCTGCTACAGCAGTATATCAACGTTGAGCCGGGCAAAGGCGGCGTCGCGCGCGAATTTGAACTGCAGCAGACCACCATCACCGATTCCCGTTATCTGAATGGGCTGAATATTGTGGTAGACACGCCGGAAGCCGGCAACCTGCAGGTTGGCACGCTGGTTGACCAGGTTTATGTGGCGCTGCGCATCAGCCGTCAATATCAGCACCTGTGCGCACCAATTCCGTGTTCTGGCTGGCATCGGGCTACGATCTTAAATTCGGCCTGACCGGCAGCAGCGTGAAGAGCGGCACCTTCCAGCAGTTCATCCGCAGCGGCATTGCCTTCGCCATCCCGACACCGCCGCTGGCGCCAAAAGCTACCGAGGGCAAGCATTTCCTGCTTCACAATGAGGAACAACAAGAGTGGAAAACCTGGGGCACCGCCGTGCCGCCGAATTGATGGGTATGGCGGCCCGGCAATAGCGGCCTTCTCCTTCGGCAGCCGGGGGAAGGTACGGAAGGTACGCCAGCAGTGTAGAATTTAGCTTTTAGTGCTGTTTGCGCTATACTGCAATAACTCTTTGCCACAGGAGTACGCCATTCTCACCTCACAGAAAAAGGGGCCTATTTATGACCAAGACGACAGTGCAAATCGGCAGTTTTACCGTTGACGATGCCACCCTTTCCAGCGGCGATGATCAACGGGTCAAGAATATCGTCAGCATCCCCTGTAAATCCGATCCCGATCTGTGCCTGCAGCTGGATGGCTGGGATGAGCAGACCGGCATCCCGGCGTTTCTCGACGGGAAGGAGCACATCTTGTTCCGCCAGCATTACGATCATGACAATGATGCCTGGATCATGCGCCTCGAATAATCCCTTCTCCTACCGTCGTCGCGGGAGGCTAATGTGCTCCGCTCGTTCTTCTCTCAACACGATGCCAAGCACCGCGCCGGCGCCTGAAATGGTCTGCGTCCGTTTTCCTGCCATACTGGCGATCCCCTACTCCAGCGCGATTATGATCGGGAGGGGCGACGATGTATATCGCTGACATCGCGAACAGGAGCGGGGCAAAAAAATCAGCCTGCAGGCTGAGAAGATAAGTAAAATAAGTATGAATACGAATGAGGGTGCAAAGATGATAATGCCCCTGTAGCGTTGGGGCAACCTATCGCTGCAATAGGATACCTCGTGCTACCGCCCGCCTCCCCCGCGTTGCGCCTGCTAAACTTACCGCTATGGATAAGCCACAGGATTACCTCAATTTATGATAGAAACCCGTCAACAACTTGATGAAGCCCGGGAAGCGTGCCGCAAAATGGTAACCAAACGCGCCGCGCTGTCGCGGGGGCCTCGGTCATTCCGCTGCCCGGCCTGGATATCGGTACCGATGTATCGATTCTGCTGGCGCTGCTGCCGGCTATCAACGAGCGATTCGGCTTGAGCGAGCAGCAGTTGGCGCAGCTTCATCCCAACCGCAAGAAGTATACCTTTTATCGCCATTACCGGCGTCGGCAGTTGTCTTATCGGCAAAACTCTCACCCACGAAGCCGTCAGCCATGCGCTTAAACGCGTGGGGGTCAGGGTGGCCACCAAGTCGGTGTCACGCTATGTCCCGCTGTTGGGTCAGGCGCTGGCGGCAGGCCTAAGCTTCAGCGCGATGAAACTGCTGGGAAATAGCCATATCGACGATTGTTATCGAGTGGTCAGCGAGGTGCTGCGTCAAACGACCGCGCCGGAAACCGACGCGCCACGGCAGCCGCCGGCAGAGCCGTAACGCCCTATTCATCAAAATCTTTTGTGGTGGGCAATCGAAATATTTGCTATTCATCCGCCGGGAGCCAGATAAGAATAGACTTTTCACCCGCACAGGATGACAGCAGGATGCCCGCCCACGCCATTCATGACCAACTGTCGACGCGACTGCGCGCGTTACAGCCCTCGGTAACGCTGGTCATCTCCCAGCTTGCCCGCAAACTGACCGCAGAAGGTCGCGATATCATCAACATGAGTTCAGGCGAGCTTGATTTTGACATGCCTGAGCCTATCGTACGCGAGGCCATTGCCACCCTGCACGACGGACAGACCCGTTATACGGATGTCGGCGGCAACCCCGCGCTCAAGGCGGCCATTATCGCCAAATTCCGGCGTGAGAATCAGCTCGAATTCACCCCACGGCAAATTATCGCCAGTACCGCGGCGCCAAGCAGATCATTTTTAATGCGCTGTTAGCCACACTTGAACCGGAAGATGAAGTGATTATCTCTGCCCCTTATTGGGTGTCTTATCCCGAAATGGTGCGGCTGACCGGCTCCGTGCCGCGTTATGTCGAGCCGGGCGACCAGGACTGACGCCCGCCCGTCTTGAGGCCGCGCTGAACGCCAATAGCCGCTGGCTGCTGTTGAATTCTCCGGGCAATCCGTCCGGGGCGCTTTCGCTTTATAGCGCGGAAGAGCTGCGCGCGCTGGCCGAGCTCAACGGACCACAAACCCTGCTGCCCGAATGGTGCGGCCGTCTGCGCCAACGCCGCAATGTGGCGCTATCGATTTTGTGCCAGGCGCCGGCACTGAATGTGGCGATGCCGCCCGCCGCGTTTTATCTATTCGTTGATTGCCGCGCGCTTATCGGTAAACGCACCCCGTCAGGCGAAACGCTGCATGATGACGTGGCGCTGGCCGCCTATCTGCTGGAACACGCCGAGGTTGCTGTGGTACCGGGCTCCTCCTTTGGCATCGCCCATCATTTCCGTATCGCCTATAGCATTGCCGACGACCGGGTGGCGCTGGCCTGTGAGCGCATCATCGCGGCCTGCGGGGCGTTGGGGTGACGAGCGCCAGCCCATTTCCCTCGCCGGATATTGCGCTGGCGGAGCGGTTATTCACTGAGCTTCATGCGTTAAGCTTTGACGGTAGCGGCATTTGCCGCAACAGCTATGGCGAAGGGGAGCAGCGGGCGCATGACCTGCTGCGCCACACCGCTGAGGCGTTTGGGCTGCGCGTCGCCACCGATGCCGCGCTCAACCTGTCATGACGTTGCCCGGCCGGCCGTGGCGCCGGCGGTTATCACCGGTTCGCATCTCGATTCGGTACCCTGCGACGGCAATTTCGACGGCACCGCCGACGGTGCTCACCAGCCGCAGCGAGAGGGCCCACGATGCGCGTTAAGGGGCCAGAGGCGAGCGATGATTGTCCGCCCCCTACAATGGCGCCGCGCTCGTGGCCGGTTGCCGCGGTTAAATCTGGCTTAAGCGTATCACGATGCTGTCGCGCACATTATCGATATGGCTGGCGACAGCCGCGCGGGCGCCCTCGGCATCCTGCGCGCGCAGGGCGTCGATGATCGCCAGATGTTTCCTGGTGCCCTTTGATAAAACGTTCAGATACCTGCCGCATATTGAACATGCGCGTTTTAAGGCGCAGGCTTTCAATATAGTGCATTAACAGGGCGTTGCCGCTGTAATGAGCCAGCGCTTGATGCAATTGGCTGTCTATCTGCCAATCCTGCTGAGGACTCGGATCACCGGCACCCGGCCCGCGGCCAGACGGACGGCTTCCGCCTCCAGCGTGCGCCGGACATGCAGCGTCTCGATAAGATCACGAATAGAGAATTCCTTCACCACCAGCGTTCTACCGCCGCTGCGGCCGATAAAGCCTTCGTTTTCCAACTTGTTCAATGCATCACGCACCGGCGTGCGTGAAATCATGAGCATATCGGCCAGCCGGCGCTCCTGGAGGATGCTATTGACCGGAAGTTCACGATTGATAAGCATATTCAGTAACACATCATAGGCCTTGGCGCTGAGATTTTGTTCCCGTCCAGCCATCATGTCACCCGTTGTTTTATGAGGATCCATTGCGTCATTTCATACCGTCAATACCCTGATTAAAAAAGGCAGGCCGAGGGCCCGTCCATTGGCAGACAATCCAGACGCGCTGCCCCCTTAATCGCAGGCGACGGCCTGGCAGACCTAAGGCTGTAAAAGTGAGCGGACCGGCTCTTTGGGATAGGTGTCGAAGCCGACGATGGGGGTGACGAGCTTAGCATAGGTCCCGTCAGCCACCATCTCCGCCAACGCCTTGTTTACCGGCGCCGCCAGGTGCGGTTTGTTTTTGGTAAAGGCAAAGCCTTTCTGGATCCGGCTGACATAATCCGGCGTCTGGCGCAGCGGCAAGTGCATATCCTTGATCAAATACGCGTTGCCAATAGAATCATTGATCACGCCGTCGATATTGCCGTTAGCCAAATCCTGTACCACCGCGGTCACATCAATATAATTTTTCAGCGTCGCGCAGTGATCCACCGCCAGTTGCGCATAGGTGGAAGACACCTGGGCGCCGATGCGTTTCCCTTTCAGATCCTGTGCCGAGGTAATCGATGAATCTTGCGGAATGATAATGCGGCCGCCAGATTCAATCCAGCCGTCAGAAAACAGAATGGCTTTTTGCCACGCGGGGGTAATATCCATCGCGGCACTGCTCATATCAAACTGGTTGGCCTGCAGTCCGACCAACACCGAATCCCATTTGGTGATAACGGGTACATATTCCAGCTGTAACCGCTTGGCCACCTCCTTCATGACGCGAATTTCCAGTCCGTCCAGCTTGCCGTCGGCGCTGCGCATGCTAAAAGGCGGATCGGTACCTTCGGTCGCAACCGACAATTTACCGGGCTGCTTGAGTTCTAATTGGCCCTCATCGGCGGCACGGGCGCCGAATAGCGGGGTCATCATGCAACTACCGTGGCAATACAGAGTAAACGCTTGATTTTCATAGATGGCTCTCACTAGGCTGCAAAAAATTGGAAGGAAGGTTTATGACCTGCCGGCGCCTGCCACGCGCGCGGGCGTCACCGGCTGGCGGTTACCGTTTTCGCTGGCCAGCAGTTCTGCCATTACCGTGGCACCCAGCAGCGACGTAATCTGGCCAGGGCCGTCGTAGGGGGGACTGATTTCGGTCACGTCGCATCCCACCAGATTGATACCGGCCAACCGGCGCAGCAGCAGCAACGCCTCGCGCGCCGTGGGTCCGCCTGCTTCGGGGGTTTCCACCGCCGGCGCGGCGGCGGGATCGACAAAATCCATATCGAAGGTAATAAATGTGGGACGGCCTGCGGTGCGGGCAGCGATACGCTCCGCCCGACCTGAATCGAGTGCGCGGGATCGATGATATTTTCCTCCACGCCGCGGCGAAACGGCGTGCCGGCGCTGTAGCGCTTATCGGCAAAATACTTATCCCAGGTGTCGCTGTGCGAATCAAAGCGACGGCGCGCAATTCCGCCAGCGTCACCGAATGATAGCAGCCAATGGCTCAGGGGACGACGCCAGCCTACACCAGCGTCGATACCACCTGCTCCATACGTACCAGCATTTCCTCTTCGTAGCCCGGTACCACCAGCGCATCCCCGGCGTCGGAGGGCAGACCGATTATCGCCACATCCAGCACGCTCAGATCGCTTGCCATCGGTAAGCGCATAAAAGTCGGCACGCCGCAAAAACTCCGATTTTCCAGGGAGTTAGTCGGTAAAACACTCATAGTTCAGGTCCTTAACATTAGCTTAAACGGTGTTGTCGCCGCTCAATCCAGGAGGAAAATTCGGTCAATAACGACGTCAACAGCAAATAAATCAAGGCTGCGGCGATATAGAACTGGAACGGTCGGAATGTCGCGGAAATACTGGTCTGGGCGTACAGCGTGATGTCGATGACGGTAATGGTCGACAGCAGCGAGGTATTCTTTAGCGTCGAAATGGCTTCATTGGTCAGCGACGGCAGTACGATACGGAACACCTGCGGCAATATTATCCGTCGCATCACCTCCCCTTTGCTCATGCCGAGCACATAGGCGGATTCCATCTGACTGCGGGGAATGGCCTGCAGTCCGGCGCACATAATTTCCGCCACGTACGCGCCGCTGTTAAGCCTCAGCGCCTGCGACAAACGGCGACAGGAGAATCCCTATTTGCGGGAAACCGAAATACACCACAAACACCTGGATCAGCGCCGGCGTGCCGCGGATGAACCATATAGAACCGCCCGAGGGCGCTTAAAAACCTCACCGGCGACATTTTCGCCGACACGGCCAGAAATCCGACGACCCAGCTCAAGACGATGGTGGCGATGGTAATCAGCAGCACGATCCAGCCGGCCAGGTGGTCGCGGCCATTTATCGCAGCGGGCAATTTTCGCGCACTGAAATGGCGCAATTGCCCTCTTTATGTGCCATTGGCGTTCACGGCGTCGGCGTTGCGGTATTCAATACCCCGTAAATGAATACCCGCTCGGTGGCTGAGCATGCGCTGGCGTTGATGTTCGCGCTGACCAAACGGACCCCGCCGCGGACAGCGCGCTGCGCGCCGGCCATTTCGCGTTTAAATATGAGGGGGGACTGCGGGAGTTACAGGGTACTCTGTGGGGGTGTGGTCGGCTTTGGCGCCATTGGTCGCGCCACCGCCGCTCTGGCCCGCGGGCTAGACGTATTTCAACGGGAGCCGGTTTTGCCGGACAATCCACTGCTGGGGCTTCCCAACGTGGTGCTGACGCCGCATATCGCCGCCTCTACCGAACAGGCGATGACGCGGATGGCAAATGCGGCAGTAGACGGCGTACTGCGGGTCCTCGCCGGGGAACCACCCGCCTCGCTGGTGAACCCGGACGTATGGCCGCGCCGGCGTCGGCGCAAGGATTAGTCGCCGGCCGCCTGAATCGGCGCGATGGTGAAGCCCTGTTCCTCAAGCCGCGTGCGCAACGCCACCGCCCCCGGCGTGTCGCCATGGACACAAATACTGTCGATGCGCGACGGCAATGTCCGCCCGCTGACCGTGGTGATGGCCTGTTGCTCCAGCATGCGCAAAATACGCGTCGCCGCTTGATGCGGATCGTGCAACACCGCACCGGCAATCCCAACGCCAGTGCCGCTTTCTCGGTTTCCATACCGGGCATGACCACCATGATCAGGTCGCGATCCACACTGGCTATCGCCCGCGCCACCGCCTGTGCTAGCGCGGGGTCTTCCGCCGCCAGATTTCCCAGCGCGCCGTGGGTTTTCACGTGGCGTAAAGGGGAGCCGACGCTTTTGGCCAACGCCTGCATGGCGCCGATTTGATAAACAATTTGTCGTTCTATCTGCGCCGGGCTGTCCCCTAATATCTGACGTCGACCAAACCCTTGCAAATCATAGAAACCGGGATGTGCGCCAACACCGACGCCGCGGGCATGGGCCAGACTCAACGTGTTATGCATCACCTCGGGATCGCCGGCGTGAAAGCCGCAGGCGATATTCGCCGAGCTGACTATTTCCAGAATGCACGCATCGTCGCCCATCGTCCATACGCCGAAGCTCTCGCCCATATAGCTGTTTAAATCAATTAGCATGCTTTTTTGTCTCCCGATTGACCGTCTACGGCACACTGGCATCATTCTTGCCTAATTGCTAGAGGAGGAAAAACGTGGCGCAGTAGCAGCGTTTTTCTGGTATGCCAAAAGTATTCCAAAAACACCCGCAGAGTAAAGCCCCTCGCTTTCATGCAAGGCTTAACAGGATATTCGCGTGCAACAAAGCTCAACGTCCCCTTCGTGGCGCATTTTGCCGATTGCCGATTGCCGATTGCCGATTGCCGATTGCCGATCAGGCGGTCTGAGTGGATTTCGGGGAAGTCATCGATGAACAGATTAATCAACGGGTCACCGCTCTGGCGGCCAGAGTCAAAGACGCGGCGCTGACCGTCGGCTACGATTCCACACAGATAAGACAGGCGTTGCTAGTGGCGCAACTACAGGCACTGCTGACGCAACCCGACTCCCTTGGGCAACGGGCAAAATGCTGGACCATTCCGGTTTGTTACGACGGTGATCACGGCGTCGATCTGGCCACCCTGGCCGCGCTGCACCATCTTACGCCGCAGCAGGTGATAAACCTTCACTGCGCGGCCACCTACCGGGTCTACATGAAGGTTTTATGCCCGGCTTCGCCTATCTCGGCGGCCTGGACCGTCGCCTGCATACCTCGCGCCGGGAATTACCGCGCCTGAAAACGCCAGCCGGTAGCATCGGCAGCATGCAGACCGCGGTCGGTTCGGTAGAGGCACCCAGCGGCTGGCATTTGATCGGCCGCATGCCGGTGCGCAGTTTCGTCCTGGATCGCGAAACGCCGTTTTTGTTTAGCGCCGGCGACCATGTCCGTTTTACACCGGTCGCCGTAGCGGTTTTTACCCGGCTGGAGGAGCAACCTGATTATCTTCCCGACTGGACATGGCAATAATGGCGAACGGTTTTGACGTGCTGACCCCCGGGGTCTACACTACCTTGCAAGACGCGGGTCGGTTCGGTTTTGAAGATCGCGGCGTACCGCCTTCGGGCGCGATGGACGAGATGAGTTTCGCCATCGCCAATGCCCTGGTAGGCAATCCAGAATCGATGGGCGCACTCGAGTTCACCCTGACCGGCGCCACGCTGCGCCTGGCGGGAAGCGCTCCCTGCCGTTTCTCCGTTACCGGCGATATGCAACTGACGCTGGATGACGTGGCGCTGCCCCCCTATTGCCGCCATAGCATGCAGCCGGGCAGTACGCTGCGCGTCATCCACGCCCGCAGCGGCGCCCGCGGTTATCTGGAGGTAGCGGGCGCGCCATTGCACCGGTGATGGGTAACGTGTCTACGCTGGCGCGAGCCGCGATTGGCGGCCTTAACGGACGGCCGCTGCAAAAAGGCGATTAGCTGCCGCTGACGGCAACGTTGCCCTTCGGACTTTTGGCGGACAGCCTGCCGGTGCAGCAACTGATGCCACAACGTGAACGCCGGCCAATCCGGGTGGTCGCGAGTCCACAGCAGACGCATTTTAGCCAGGCAGGTCTGGCGTGTTTTCTCGCCGGCGAATACCGCATTAGCAGCGAAAGCGACCGGATGGGCTATCGCCTGAGCGGACCGCCGGTGCCCCACCTGCAGGGTTTCAATATTGTGTCCGACGCCATTTCCCGCGGCAGTATCCAGATACCCGGCAACGGACAGCCGATTATCGCCATGAATGACCGTCAAACCACCGGCGGCTACCCGAAAATCGCCACCGTCATTCGCACAGACCTGGCCCGGCTGGGGCAGCAGAAACCAGGCGATACGACGCACAAGCCTGCCTCTAGATAGTACGTCCGATCTTGCCGCGCAAACTGCGTGCGCGGCAAGGTTGCACCATCCCTAGCGCCGCCGGCCTCAGGGAACCCGCTAAGCGAACTATCTCCGTGGACATCCCGCCTTAAAGACAGAAGACGCTATCCCCCCGTTTGGGCTTCGGTCGCGGCGGCGCGCAAAAAGCCGGTAATAAGCTGGTGCAACAGCGATTTCCGCTAACTGTAACGCATGACCACTATCAGCTCACGATAAAAGGTCAGCGATTCCCCCAGCGGTACAATGCGCACGTGATCGGCACGCTCGCGCCATTGTCCGGCCAGCGCCACGGCGAGATTGTGCTCCACCATGCGCACAATCGCGTCAATCTCATCGATTTCCAGCGCAATTTTTGGTGTTAGACGCTGCTGACGTAAAAATTGACTCACCCTCCGGCCGCCGAACGACGTGCGATCATAACGGATAAACGGCGCGTCGCGCAGTAGCGCGAGTGGGTCGTCTCCCGCCATGTCCGGCGGCGCGACCAGCACAAACGGCTCACGCAGCAAAGGCTCGCTGTAGAGATCCTTGGTCAGCACAAAATCGGGTTTAATCACCACCGCCAAATCAATATTGCCCGCCTCGACCTGATTAAGCAGGTTGAACGACACGCCGGGTACGATTTGCGTTTCTAGATCAGGCGCCTGACACCGCAGACGGAGCAGCACCTGGGGGAGTAAGCCCGGTTTGCGTGGTGGAAATGGCGCCAATCCTGACCGTACCGCGGTATTCACTGACGGTTGCTGGCTGACGCACCCTGCCAAACAGCATCACAATGTCCTGCACGATAGGCACCGCCGCCGCCCGGCCGCTGCGGTCAAACAGCAGCATGCCGAGATACTGTTACAGCATGCGGATTTGGGCGCTGACCGCCGATTGTGTCAGGCCGATGCGCTAACCGGCCACCGAAAACGTACCATAACGGGTCACGGCGATGAAGGTATGCAATTCGCGCAGCATGCGGTTCACTTAGCAAAATTTTTTATGAGTAGTAGTGATAATATTCGCTTTTAATAAAAATATTTCAAGGTAAGAATAACCTGCAACTGCCGATACCCGGCATGAACAGGAGAAAACCCATGGCTCTAAGCCCGTTTCATTTAGCCATTCCGGTTGACAATCTACCCGACGCGCGCCGCTTTTACCGGGACGTATTCGGTCTGGAGGAAGGCAGCTCCAGCGAACACTGGGTGGACTTCGATTTTTACGGTCATCAACTGGTGATTCATGAACAGGCCAAAACCCCCGCGCAACAGGCGCTGGGCACTAATCCGGTTGACGGCCATGACGTTCCTGTACCGCATTTTGGCATTGTGCTGTCCTGGGAGGAATGGGAAACGCTGGCGGCGAGATTGCGTGATTTCGCCACCCCCTTCGTTATCGAACCCTATATTCGCTTTGAAGGGCAGGTAGGCGAACAAGCCACTATGTTTTTACTCGATCCCTGCGGCAACGCGCTGGAGTTTAAAGCCTTCAAGGACAGAAGCCAGCTGTTTGCCAAATAAGCGCCGGGCCGTGTCCTGCGCGACACCCACCCTATCGCCCTACCGTCAGGCGGCCCGCCAGACGGTAGCCTTAAGCCGTTCTCGCCCCTTGACCGCCAATGTCCCCTCCTCTCCCTCATCACCGGGTATCGGTGCGCCTTAAGTCGTTTTTCCTCATTCTACTCCACCTTCACACGCTTCACTCCGGCCACATCACATCCCTCCCGACGCCTGTCTGCCTTGTTCTTTCTCGGTTCACGTTTAAAAATACTTTTAATCCTGCAATAAATAACGCGTCCACAAAATCGTTGCATCCTGTCGACGAGCATTATTTTCATCAACAATAAACCGTCAATTACGCCCAATTCATTCCATGGATCATTTTATGATCCGTATCAATTTTTATCATTAAACAGAAATGGATTTTGTCTGCACATTTATCGCCGGTGATTTTTGTGTCCTCTGATATCGTTTTTTTGTATTCATAAGAAAATGCGCTTTATAGTTAACAGTTCGCGCGTTACCCATTGATATTCACTTCAATTAACTATGTAATAAAGAGGAATTCGCCTGTCGGAATGACTCGTGTATAAGTTAACCTCTTCTTATAAGGAACTCTCACGTTTTATTATTGATCTGCTTTGTATTATTCTACTGCTACTAGGGGTTTTTATTTATTTTATTTTTGGCAAACGCACAAATCTTACCAACTCAAAAATAATAAGCACTTAGTATAAACATTAAGGGTTTACGGCACGAATCGGCGTCGGGATACGCGCTTTATTCGAGGGTGTCTCGGCAACCGAATTTCTTAGCACACCGTGAACGCCCGTTGTCTATCACCGGTAATGCGGCAGCATAGGGCATAATCACGTCAAAGGCAACACCTGCGCACGACCGCCGTTCTTAGCACTAAATTCTCCTTGAATTGCGCTATTGCCGCCAGACTCGGGTGCGGCGGCAACAGCACATCGTGAGACGAAGATTATAAGCGCTGCTGGTTGACACCTTCGAGCATCCACGTAGACCTTGCGTAAAACGCCCTTTCTCTCGCCAGGGAGACAGATGGATTATCTCTACACGCGAGTGGCCTCCGGCGGCGCGGATTTGCCGGATTTGGCCTGTAGCCAACGCTCGCAGGCGGCAATAAACCGGGCCTCCAGCTTACCCCCGGCGTGACCGTTGGTCGCACACTCAACATAGATCATCACGCCCCGCTCATTAACCGTGAAGACAGTATTTAACAACCCAAAAGCCTCTTCCGTTAATAAGACCTCTATCATTACTATATCATCAAAACTCAGGCGCACCGCGATGCGTCCTTCGCGAAACCGTCCCTGCAGGCTATATTGGCTCCTGAGTTCCGGCGGGCTATTATCAATCATGCGAATAAAACCCAACACATGCCTTAACGTTTTAATATCCGCTGCGGGCATTTTGTCCAAAATGCGTGGCCGGTTGTTGATATTTAATAAGTTAAATAAAACTTCATAATCTTCTTGCAACGAACGTCCGGTAAGAATATATCTTATGAGATCAACCGATTTGCGCCATAAATTGAAGTGATACACACTTTGATCGCCAGCTATCATTCTTCCGGCCAGATTGGCGGAAATAGCCATATTCACCTTCCCTGATGATGTATGTACTGCAGTCCTCATAGACAGTTCCTTCTATCATTTTTTTTCGAGTCTTGAACGCGCTACCGTGTAGGAAATAATCAATTGACGACAAAGCCGGACAGATAATTTACGTGTGACGATGCAAGAGAGGTCATGCTTATTGTACGGCAAATCACAGTTCATGATTTTACCGTTTTTTCATCGCAATGATAGTCAATTTCCAGAACCATACGCAACAGTACCGCTACCGGTTCAAACAGCGTTTCCGGTATTCTGTCGCCGCAGCCGACATGCTGGAAAAGCGCCCGCGCGAGAGGGATATTTTCCACAACCGGCACGGCGGCGCGTTGTGCCAGGTCAACAATTTGTCCTGCACGTTCGGCCGTACCTTTGTCCAGCACACGCGGCACCGGCATATCGATTGGATGATACCCCAGACAAATCGCAATATGGGTCGGGTTACGTATCACGACGGCCGATCGTTTAACATTGTGCGCAAGACTACCGCTTTGGATCTCATGCTGCATTTCGTGCCGGCGTTGTTTCATGTAGGGATCGCCTTCCGCATCCTTATATTCCTGTTTTACTTCCTCCTTGCTCATTCGTTGCTGCTTCAGGGTGTTATGGGCCTGAAAAGCGTAATCGAGTACTCCAAGGACAATATAAAAACCGATTAATCCAAACCACATCCAGCGAGTGAAAGTGGTAAACAGCGGCAACGCACAACGGCTATTGCAAAACGGCAGCGCCTGAAATGTCGTTGCATAATAATAAAACAGGCCGGCAAAAATCAGCGTCAACACCACGACCTTACCGGTGGATTTACACAATTCCACCAGGCTGTGGAGCGAAAAAATTTGTTTGAGATTACTGACCGGATTAATGCGACGTCCCTTGATGCCCACGGCTTTACTGGCCAGGACGAACCCTATCTGTAGCAGCACGCTGCCAACGGTGGCTAGCGCTAACATACCGCCAAATAAGGCGAACAACAATCCGGCCGACGATAGCACAACATGCAACAGCTGATTGAAGGCAAACAGGAAAGGTCGATTAATCAGGCTTATGGACAAGACGATAAGCGTCGATGTCCGCTCTATCACCGCCTCGGCGAACAGGTGCCAGAAAAGGAGTATCGCGGCCAGTTGAACGCCGGAGGTGATTTCATTGCTTTTTATCACCTGTCCTTCTTTACGGCGGTCGCGACGTCGCTTTTCGGTCGGTTTTTCAGTTTTCTCACCCATGCCAGAGCCACGCTTTGGTCAACGCCTGATACAGCGTTTCCGTCTCCTGCAAGTAATGATGGAAGGCATAAGGCAATGACACCAGCAGCAGGAGAAGCGCCAATGCGCTTTTGATCGGCATGGAGAGAAAGAACACGTTTAACTGCCGTGCGGAACGGTTGATTAAGCCCAGCGCCAAATCCGCCAATATCATACTGAGCACCGCCGGCAGCGAAAAACTCAGGCACAAACAATAGAGTAGTTGCCACTGCGTGAGAATGAAATCAAACAGCCTGCGGTCCAGCGCCAGCGTCGTACCCGGCGGGAAGGCGCGATAAGAGTCATACAGCGCGCTGAGCAATAGATTAATGCCGCCCCCCAGAAAGAACAGCGCGCAGAGAAATTGGCTGAACAACAGGCCAAACAATGAAGTTTGCATCGCCATGGACGGATTGTAAACAGAACCCATCGTGGCACCGCGCAGCGTATCGATAAGAAAGCCTGCCATATCCACCGCCCAGAATGGAATGGCGGCACAAAACCCGAGGATAACACCAATGAGCAGCTCTCCCGGCACTCGTTCGAGCAACCCCCAACCGCGCAATGGCGCCGCCTGTTTATATACCAGTGGCAACATGGGAATAATCAGCGCCAATAACACGCCGTTTCTAATCAGCGCGCTACCGAGACTGCGGGTATTAAGCAGCGGGAAGAGCAAGGTCAAGCCCAAAGGTCGGATAAGCGTGAACGCCACCGTCACCAGACCGTCCGTAAGCGCGATCATCCGCCCCGCATCCCGATTTGCAGCAACACCTGACGGGTATAGCCCAGCAGAATTCCGCCCAGCCAGGGATAACTGGCCATTAACGTTATCGCCACCGCCAGCAGCTTTATCATGAACTGTAAAGTCTGATCCTGAATTTGCGTTAACGCCTGAAACAGGCTCACTAAAATGCCCACGGCAGACGCTACTAGCACGACGGGTAAAGACGTGATGAGCACGATCCACATTAGCTGCGTCACTAAATGGGTCAGGGCGGCGTCGTTCATGAAAAGCTTTGCACCAGCTGCGATAAAATCAAATCCCAGCCGCCCGCCAGCATGAAAATCAGCAGCTTGAAAGGCAAGGAGATCGTCATCGGCGAGACCATCATCATTCCCATCGCCAATAACACATTCGAGACCAGCAGATCGATGGCCAAAAAGGGGAGATAAATTAACAGGCCGATACGGAAAGCCTGGCTGAGCTGACTCACGGTAAACGCCGGCAACAAGATCAGGAGCGAGTCCGGCCTGACCCGCCGGCGCGCCTCTTCCGGCCAGGTTTTCGTTACCAGTTGGTGGAAATAGCGTATCTCTTTTTCGTCGGCGTTGCGGCGTAAAAATTGGCGATAGGGCATGAGCGCCTTACCGTCCCAGCCGCTGGCCCAGGGCGTATCACCGGGCGCTGCCACCGGATGCCACTGCGCTTTGACCGCTAATGCGGTCGGGGCCATGATGAATAGCGACAGGATAAGCGCCAGGCCGTACAGCGCCATGTTAGGCGGCACCTGCTGGATCCCCAGCGCATTGCGTAAAATAGACAACACCACCGCCAGTTTCAGAAATGAGGTTCCCATGACAACCGCCAGCGGCAGCAGGGAAAGGACCACAAGCAGTATTATCAACTGCCAGGGAGAGTCAGGTAATGACATAGTAATATCCGGTTGGTGAGCCTGCTGCCGTTATAGCATCAGTCCATTTTCTCACTATCCGGTTTTGGCCTGATCCGCCTGCGCCTCGGTGAGGTACCAGCGGGTAATGCGCACCAGCAGGGCGCCGTCGCAGCTTACCAGTTCCCCCTGGCCAATGGTCTGGTTATGCAGCCGTAAGATGGCGTATGGCGTAAACCGGCCGGTCACCGGCACGACGTCGCCCACAGCTAGCCGGCGCAGGTCCCCCACCGTCAGCGACAGCTCTCCCACATCTACCCGCACCTGCTGCGGCAGTGCATTGAGCAAAAGCGTGGTCCGGTTCACATCGTCGGTTATCGCTGCCCGGCCGCCGCTATCAGCCGTCGCTGCCGGCGGCGCGCCTGGCCGTGTTGCGTCCCCGGGTGCGTCATACTCCAGCTGCGCCGCGATATCCTGCATCAGTGCGTCTATTTCCATGGTGTCCCCCCCTTTCCAGGTAATGCCTACTGCCGATCCGCCAGGCAGGATCAAGGTATATTTTCCCGTTCGCGGACAGCCTGCGCTCTGTAATCGAAGCCCCGCCCCCGGTCCAAGCTGGCGCAACGCCGCCAGCGTCAGAAATTGCACGCCGATAATCAGCGTACCTCTTAGCGATAACGCCGGGCCGTCGGTCCGCGTTAGCGGCGTCACCCCGGCGGCAAACCGGCGCGAGACACAAGCCGGCAACCCTATCAGCACGCCCTGAAACGTCTGTTGCTCCACCTGCCACCTGAAGGTGACGGCCAATTGTCTTTCCAGGCCGTTGCAGGGCCGCGGCGACGTCCACGACGACAGCGTCAGCCCGCCTGCCGTCAACAGCGGCGTGAGACCCCAGGCAGCAATAGACGCCAGCAGCGGCGCTGCTATCTGCGTCGCGTCGGCCGTGCCGAGCACCTTTTCACACCAGTCGCGCCAGACCGTCGCCGGTAACCACAGGTCACAGGGTACGCCGTCGGCGCTCAAGGCGAGCACTACCCCCTTCGTACTTGACGACCATGGCTGCAGTTGCAGCGCCACCGCGCCTAATGTACCCCCTGCCGGCATCAACTTTTCGACCAGCGGTTGTTCCTCAGGCGTCAGGCTCAGCACGACTCACCTCCAAACTCATCCGGTAACCGGCTTTGCGCAATACGGCGGACAGACGAGGCGCCACCGCGCACAGCTGATGGTAAAGATCCGTCTCCAGCACAATGACCAGCATTTGCAGCCCGTCCGGCCCGTCGCTGATATCGCAAATCAGACCGTCGGCACTGCCACCCACCAGCCGATAGCGCGCATTCGCGTTGCGTGCGATAAACGGCATCGCGCCTCCCTCACCCGCCGCCGGTGCACCCTGTCGCATCAGGCGCGCAAAGGCCTGCGTGTGCGTCCCTGAGGCGCTGGCCTCCGGCGCTTCGTCATCCAGTTGCCAATGCCAGGCGCATCCCTCAGTTTTGATATTGCTCATCCGTGAGTACCTGTTTCAGTTTTTCCTGTTTTTTCAGTAATATCACCCGGGCCTCCTGCAAATCGCGCCGTCGGTCCCGCAGCGTCGCTCGCGCCTGCCGCAGATGACGCAGCTCGTCGCTTAACGCATACACACGCTGCAGCACACCTTGCATTTCCAACGTCTTCCGCCCCAACGTGCCGACCGTCGCCATCCCCCTCCACGACAGCAGGTCATGCCGCGTACGGGCGAGCTGCGCCAATCGCGCATCCCCTTCACCGGTGGCCGCTTCGTTTTGCCGCTCCTCACGGCTCACGCCCGCCAATGCGCGCCGAAAACGCATCTCGCGCTGCGTTTTCAAATGCAACACTGCCTTTAACAGCTGTTTCCGGTCAGCCGCATCAGCTGCTGCTGCAGATCGTCGATGTCGCATGGTGTGTTCTCCCGTTGTTGCAAGAAAGCGCAGATAGCGGGATAGGCGTCGACCGCCCGATCCGCCAGCGGGTCGTCACCCCGCTGGTACTCGCCGACCCGCACCAATAATTCGACGTCGCGGTAAACGGACAGCAGTTGCCGCAGCGTTGCCACCAAGACAATGTGTCGTTCGCCCACGATCGACGGCATGATGCGGCTGAGACTCGCCAGCACGTCTATCGCGGGGAAATGGCCACTTTCCGCCAGACGTCGCGATAAGATAATGTGACCGTCGAGCAGCGAGCGAACCTCGTCCGCCAGCGGCTCATTGATATCGTCCCCCTCCACCAGTACGGTGTAAAAAGCGGTGATGCTGCCAACCGTCCCCATGCCGGCGCGCTCCAAAAGACGCGGCAGCGCCGCAAAAACCGCCGGCGGATAACTGCTGCCCACGCACGTTTCGCCCGCGGCCAGCGCGATTTCCCGCCCAGCGCGGGCATAGCGCGTCAGAGAATCGGCCAGTAATAAGACCCGCAATCCCTGGTCGCGAAACGCCTCAGCGACGGTGGTGGCAAGCGAGAGGGCGCAGACACGTTCCAGCGCCGGTCTGTCCGAGGTCGCCACGATGGTTACGCAGCGTTGCCTGGCCTCGTCGTCCAACGTCTGTTCAAGAAACTCGCGCACTTCCCGGCCGCGCTCGCCAATCAGCGCCAGCACCGTCACGTCACAGTCCGGGCAGGCGCTCAGCATTGACAACAGCGTGCTCTTGCCGCCGCCCGCCGCGGCGAAAATACCGATGCGCTGCCCTTCGCCGCAGGTCAGTAATGCGTCGATAGCGCGGATTCCGGTCAATAGCGGGCGAGCAATGCGCTGGCGCGTCAGCGGCGGCGGCGGCGGTGCGTCCAGTTCGCGCCAGGGGCCCTGAGGGTCGGGCATATCGTCCAGCGCCCTGCCTAACCCATCAATCACCCGACCGAGTAACGCGCTGCCCACCGGCGCACGCTGGCGGTGGCGAAGCGGCTGAACCCGCTGGCCGTATGTCAGGCCCTCCGTCGGTCCATAAGGTGATAACAGAACATCATCCCCTTCAATTCTCACCACTTCGGCCAGTCCACCCTCAGGTAGAAGCCGACAAACTTCTCCCATCATCGCCCCCGGCAAACGCGCGCGCAGCAATGTCGCGCCAATGTGCAGCAGCGCGCCAGTCAGACGATAACCGTCGGGAGGTTCGTCGACGGGAGTGAGATGCTGCGCCAGCATCGACGCAAGACGCTGGCTGTTACATGTCATCGTCGGCCAGCTCCTCGGTCCCCAGATCAAGCGTGGCCAGAACCTGGATCGCACATTCCGCCCCCAACTCCTGCCAGGACATGACCGCAATATCGTGCCGCAACGTCTCTATGAGCCTGCGCAGGAAACGGCGCGCGTCAACCGAGGTCACTACGCACACCTCACCCAGCGGCGCCAGCGCTTCGGCAATCAGGGTCAAAATGCGTTGGTTTTGCGCCGGGCTCAATGCCGCATAGGTGCCCACCGCCGTTTGACGTATGGATTCACGGATTAGGTTTTCAATGCCTTCGCCGATACGTACTACCGGCAATGGATCTCCAAGCGGTTTCAGCCGCTGCAGGAGATGCCGCCGCAGGGCAATGCGTACATATTCAGTCAACATCAGCACGTCTTTTTCCCGCGGCGCCCATTCAATCAACGTGCCGAAAATCAAACGTAAATCGCGGATAGAAACGCCCTCCGCCACCAGGCGCTGCAGAGTTTCGGTAATTTTGCTGATGGGCAACTGGCGCTGTAGCTCTTTGACCAGTTCGGCATAATGCGCCTCCATGGCATCCATCAGATAGCGCGCTTCCTGTACACCGATAAATTCAGCCATATAGCGCACCAGCACCCGGCGCAATAGCGCGGACAAGCAGTTTTTCTGCGCTATCACCGTCAGGCCGCGATCGCGCGCCAGCGCCGCCCTTTCCGCAGGTAACCAAGTTATCTGTCCCATGCCGTCCGGCAAGGTCACCCGCTCTCCACCCAAATCGTCCGCCACGCCAAACGCCAGACAGAACCCCTTATCCGGCAGCACTTGGCTAAATACCGGCTCTTGATATAACAAGAGCGTCATTGCCGGCGCCTGCTGTGCCGGCTCCACCATAACGGTTATCTCCGGCAGCGGGACGCCATAGCTTTCAAACAGGCTCCAGCGTAGCGCATCAATTTCCTGCGTTAACGACGCGGTATTGAGCGAGGGGGAAATGCGCAGCATCAGCGGACAAGCCCCAGGCCTCATGACGTCGTCCGTGCTCTCCGTCTGCGCGGCGGGCCCGACGCCCGACGCCCGGCGAAGGCGATGCCAGATAAGCCCGCAAGGCAGCGCGGACAACAGCGCCAGCAGGAAAAAGTCAATAAAGGGGAAACCAGGTATCAGTGCAAATAACAGTAGGATCACCGCGGTAAGCATCAGCGCCTGCGGCTGTTTACCCAGCTGCGTGGACACTTCACCCGCGAGGTTCTGCCGTTTTTCGCCAGGAACGCGCGTGACAATGATGCCGGCGCTTAACGATATCAGCAGTGACGGGATCTGCCCGCACAGGCCATCGCCGATGGACAGGACGCTATAGGTCTGCATCGCCTGCCCGATGCTCATGCCACCCTGCACGATGCCGATAATGATGCCGCCAATGATATTCACCAGCACCACGATGATGCCGGCGATGGCGTCCCCTTTAACAAACTTCATCGCGCCGTCCATCGCGCCCAGGAAACGGCTTTCTTGCTGTACCAATTGACGTTGCTGGCGCGCCTGGACCGCATCAATGACCCCGGCGCGTAAATCGCCGTCAATACTCATCTGTTTGCCGGGCATGCCGTCAAGGGAAAAACGCGCGCTGACTTCCGCCACCCGCTCCGTGCCCTTGGTAATGACTATGAATTGCACAATGGTAATGATAAAGAAGATAACCAACCCGACCGTGAGATTACCGCCGACGACAAAACGCCCGAATGCATCTACAATACTCCCTGCATTATGCTGCAACAGGACCAGCCGGGTGGTGCTTATCGTCAAAGACAGCCGATAAAGCGTCGTTATCAGTAACAGTGAAGGGAAAACGGACAGATCTAGCGGATCATTGATATATATAGCGATCAGCAGCAATATCACCGAGAAGGTAATATTGATAGCGATGAGAATATCGACGACGAAGGTCGGCAGCGGCAGGACGATCATGACGATCGCGATAAGCAGCATCAACGCCAGAATGATATCCTGTCTGCCGCGGCAGGCGGCCAGCCAGCGGTTTTGCGTTAGCCAGTTGGTTACGCCCCCCGGCATAGCGCCTCCAAAAAAGTCTGCTGGCGCAGATGTAGCCCCAGCCACAGTTCTGCCGTGCTGTGCGTCGGCGGTGAACAACTGATGGCCAGCCCCGCGCCCAGGGCATACAGTCGCTGGGGCACACCAGCGAACCGGGCGGGATGCCAACGCTGCAGGCCCTGGCGCAAGACGCCGTCGGCGGCGGCATGGGGCATATATTGACTTAAGTGTAATCGGCCGCCGCGATAGTGCAAATAGGTTTCTCCCAGGGTGTGACGCCAGCACATAGCCTGCAACAAAGGGCGCTCGCCCAGCTCCGCAAGCCGGATAAATTGTTGCAAATTCCGCTCAGTAATCAGATCCCAATCCATGGCATTTCCCCCGGCAATCAGTGCAGACAGCGTCCCAAATGGTGCGGGACGCGGGTATCGGGGCTATACCTGATTTGCCGCCAGCTGCCGCAATACGTCGATGATTTGCTCGCGTTGATCGTCATCGATGAAACAGCCGTCGGGCAGGAGCGTATAGAGCGCGACCAGATGGTGAAGCAGGCGATTACGCAGCGCGCCGGAGGGGGTTAACGGCGTAAGCCGCTCATCCAGCCAGGAGGCAAATAGCCAGTTCTCGCCAACGATTTCAATGACGAGCGGCAGTAACGTCTCTGCCGGCAAACGGCATAATCCTTCGATACGTCGGCTTTCGTTCTCCAGACCCAGAAACAACGACAGCCGGCGCAGGCGCTGTAGCACGGCCGCCAACCTCTGCTGCTGTTGCCCCGGAAGGCAGGCGGCAAGTTCAAAAGCCATCACCCGCAACAACAAGCGCAACCGCTGACGTCGTGCCGTCCAGCCAGCGATGCGTCGGAACCATTCCGTCAGCGAGACTTCCGGTTCATCCAGCGCCTGCTGCAGTAAGTGTGTGATCGGCCGCAGCGTAGCAGGATCGACCTGCGCCATTTCCAGCATGGCGAACAGCGTGGTTTCCCAACCGTGCTGTTCCATCAGCGCCGCCAGTTTGGCGCTGAGCGCCTGTTTGCGGCGCTGGCTTAATGCGTCCTGCGCCAGGTAGGATGATAAGGTGGCGATTTGTCGCGCAATTTCTAGCGCCTGGCACTCCTGCGGCGCCATCGCCAGCAGGAGTGCCAGGCCACCGCCCGGTTCCCAGCTGTTTTGAACCAGCTTGATAAGCGCTTTCTGCTTGCGCGTCTGGCGGTCGGCCGATCCCCTGTCTTTACGGCCGAGCAAGCGTCCGGCCAGCGCCATGCCCATATCTTCCAGCGTTTCGGACAGGGCGTTGCTTGAGGTCTGTTCCAACTCAAGCAGCGCCATCTCCTGCAGTGCCATCTTGCGCTCCTCCGGCACCAGCCGGGCGTGTGCATCCTGCATAGAGGCCGGGGACAGTATCCCCTCGGTCGTTTTCATCGGCTTCTCCTGCTGGCGCCGCCGTTCCCCGCAGCCAGGCCAGTAAGTGTGCTAAATGTCGATCCAGCGATAGCTCCACCGCGCAGTGCGCCGACGCTAGCCGCGCCTGCGTGCGGGCGAAATGCGGTGCCGCGACGATGGTCAATTGCTCGCCCCACGCCGCCCGCATCTGCGGCACCAACGCAGGATGTACCTGTAAGGTGAGCGTCCCTTCGCTGGCTAATTTTACCACCTGCTGGGCAAGCCGGGCGCTAAGCTGCTCATCCGCAGGCTGCTGCCCGCACCAAGCGCCAAGCGCCTGCGCCATCGAGGTCTGGATGCGTTCGGCCGCGTGCCGAATAAGCAATCGTTCCTGCTCCGCCTCGTCCAGCACCCGGCTAACGTGCCGTTTTACCCATTGCCGCTCACGGCGCCGCAATAGAGCCTGTTCCAGGCGGGCGCGCTCGTTTAGAAGCTCACGCCGGATTCGCCGCTGATGCCGGGCGGCCTGACGTAGGATAGCTATCGCTTTGCGGCGCGCGGCTTTGAGCATTGACACGGCTTGGCGTTCGGCATCCGCCAGCGTTTGCTCACGCGCCAGCCGTGTCTCAAACCAAGCGGCGGCGATTACCGGGCCGTTCGGCGCCGGCCCGGCCAATTCAGTCACGGTTAATGTGTCGGCGGGCATAGTACTTGCTCCAGTAAGATAAGCGCGGTGCTGGGCACCGTTGGCCACAATGCACGGGCGGGGGGCGGTAGCAAAAGCAACAAAGGAGACAAAACTGGCTCAATGACCGCCATCCTGGTGAGGACGGCGGTGCCCAGTGTCATTGCCTGTTCCACCAGCGCCTCCGGCGCCCATACTGCGCCCCGTTTGCCACTGCACAGACCAAACAGTTGCCAGAGTGTCGCCTCCGACAGCCACTGGCCTATCACCTCTCGGTAGCCGGGCAACAGTAAATAATCGCTGCAATCCAATGCCAGAAGCCCGAGCCCCAGCGCCGCTTGCGGCATCACCGGTGCCAAACGGGCCAGGCGGCGCGCGCGCGGCGTCAGGGCATGGCCGAGCGGCGGTATGCCGCGCCACTGTCGCAACGCCTGATTCAGGCCTTGATCCAGCTGCGGCTGCTGTCCGTAACGCCACGTCGGACGCGGCCGAAACCCGAGCGCCGCCAACCAGGCAGGATTAGCATAGCGCGCGGGCTGCCAGCTATAGCGATACAACTGAAGCAACAGTGGATCCGGAGGGGTTACCGGCGCCGCTGCCGCCATCGCTCCATGGCAAGATACATCATCGCCAATAGCGTCAGCGCCAGCGGTATCATGAGAAAACGGTAATGCTGCATAAGCCAATGGATCGCTCTCCCCTGTGGATCTTGATGGTTGCCCGGCGTGGGCGCGGCAATGCGGTAAGACGCCGGCTGCATCAGTATGCTGATATGATCGTATTGCAGACCAGGAACGGCATTCTCGACCAAATTTCTTATCTGCATACGAAAGGTTTCCATATTGACCTGCGGCGAATATTTAATGAACACCGCCACCGATATCGGGGCGGTGTCGCCCTCTCCGCCTTGAGAGCGCGAGGCGATAGCAACATCAGCCTGCACCACCCCCTCCATCTGGCTGAGCATGCCCTCGATGCGCTGCTCTTTCAGATACAGGATCTTCTGCTGTTCTTCGTTCGGCGATACCACCAGTTGATTAGGGGGGAACATCATTTCGGTAGTCGTGTATTTACGGTGTGGAAAGCCATTCAACCGCAAAAGTTCGACGGCGTTGATAAATTGCGTCTGATCGACGCGTAACGTTATCCCCCCCCCCTCGCCGCGCTGCTTGTCCGCATCGATATGGTGCTGCATCAAAATCGCCAGCATCTGATTGGCGTCCTCTTCCGGCAGGCCGCTATACAGTTCGATGCGGCAACCGGCCAGCAACAGGACCGCCACGACGACGGCCAGGCAATGGCCGCCTTTCATGCCATGTTCACCAGTTTATTGATGGATTGCGCTACCGAACCGGCCACCTTGGCGCCTAAATCGATACCGGACGTCACGCCGAAGATTGCCGCCTGCCGTACCAGCATGTCATGCGGGGAAAGAGAGGTGACCGGCGCCGCGCCATAAAGTAATTGACTGAATGCCGCTGCGGCATCCGGGGATCCCTCGCTCGGGGGGGCCATTAGTGCCCCTGCCGGCGGGACGAGGGGGTAAGCGTTTTCGATTTTCATCTGTCTCTCCCGTGGTGATACTGCAAAATAGCCTTCAGCGTCTCGGCTTCCGGCCCGGTAACCTGCGCCAGACATCCCCTGGCGGCGGCTATCTCATCTAAGCCAAAAAGCAGAAAAGCATGACAAACTGCCCGCAGCGATTCATCGGGAATCAGACAGGGCAAGGCGGGCAGCATGGCGCGCACCTGGGGGCGGTAACCGTGATTGACGCCCGCGCACGCGATTTCCACCAGCAATCGGCGATCGGTATCCGAAAGCATCGTCATATCTTGGCGATAATGCCGCCGACCATATCTTTCATGGTCTTGAGTATCGCACTGGAATAATTGATAAAGGTGGAATACTGCTGCAATGCGAATTGCGCTTGCAGCAGTGTACCAGGGTTGGTGAGCTTATCCGCCGTCATTTTATCTTCAATGTCATTGCCGGCCTTGTGCGCCAGCATTGACAGCGTATTGATGAGTTGTGACACGTCCATGAGCTTCTCCTGTGTCTATCGCCCCGCCGCGGCCGGAGCGTCGGTCAAAAACGTTGCGCCAGCGGCAATATGCGGATTATCCCCGCACCGCAGCGCTGCCAGCATCCGGTGTAGACCTGAATTCCAGCCGGCCCGGCGACGTTAGCGGCAATTCGCGCCTCCCGCCTGGCTATAGACGGCACCGCATCGCAAAGGCATATTCCCACGGCGCAAACCGCGATGAGCTTGGGCAGGCGCTGCCACCCCTTCAAACCAGTAATTGATTAAGCAGGCTATGCGCGTTGGCGCGCACCGCGCTGTAATGCGGTTTATCGTCACTCATGCTGATGGCACTGTGCAACGCCATACGGGCATCCGCAAGCCGCCCCATGGCCTGCAGACACACGCCCATTTGATAAACCGGTTCCGGATGGCCGCCATCAAGCATCAGCGCATAACCGTAGAAATTCATCGCTCCTTGATATTCTCTCGTCATCATGAGCGTGCCTGCCAGCGCAACATGCGCGCGCCAGCTCCACGGCTGCGACATGACCAGCCAACTAAAATCAATCAGAGCGCTATCGTAACGCTCGCTGTAAAATGCCTGATAGCCGCGGGCAAACCGTTGCTCGTTATCGGCCGTCAAGGCAGGTTCAATCGCGGCACCGGGGTCGTTTTGGCCGGTAACGCCATTTGAGGGGGGTAGCATAGGCACCTCCAGACATGACTGTCGGGTCGCCTCGGCGAGAGGCGCGTTGCGCTTTACGACGAGGCATAATGCCACTAACGCGGGTAGCATCAGTGTAAACCGGATAGGTTGCGACGACTCAGCAAGCGTGAGGCGGAGAGCTCCAGCCAGAGATCGCCATTGCTTCGGATGCGCGCCGCGCCCAGCGAGAGCAATATTTGCACCAATTGCTGCCGTTTGCGCGCCAAAAACGGGTCGAAAACATCGGCAATGACCAGCATCCGAAGGCTGACCAACCAGCGTAATGCCTGAAAAATACGACGTAACACACCCATAAGCCGGAACAGCTGCGAAGGCCGACTGCGAGCATTGGGTTCTCGCTGCAGGGCGCAAAGAATGAGCACATCTCCCTCCACCCGATAGGTGACCTGATAAGGAGACAACTCCAGCCGATAGCCGATAAGTAAGGCACTACCCTCCAGGTAAGTCGGCTGCGAATGCAAGCCTTCGCTCAGCAACTGACGTGCAAACTCATCCATAGCCGTTTACCTCGCTAAGTGCTGTAGCGCCTGACTGTAATGCTCAACATATTTCTGCATCATCTCCTGTATTTCCCGCATAATATTTTTAACTTGCGTCTCCAGGTCTTCCTGCGTTTTGGAATAGGCATGTGCGCTTTTATTTAACAGTTCAGCTTCCGCTTTGGCGGTATCCGCCTCCTTGGTCATATAGCTGGCACCTACCGCAAATCCGCTGTTAAATGATTGACCAAAGTCGTGACCCATACCTTGATGGCGAGCGAATGCCTGATTGCAATCGGAATAATTGAAATCTGACATGCCGGATTTCAATGTTTTTACGGCCCTGGCACCAGTGAACGTACCTACCAATCCACACGCACCGTTTCCCATACCCCCCACTGCGCTTATGATTGCAGCCGTATATGCTTTCTGAATGCCATCACGGGTTTTCGTCAGCGCGTTAACATCCAGCGTCCAGGCCTGCACCTGCCGTTGCGCATTATATGCGTTCATCATGTCGCGTAATTTTTTGCACATCTCCAGCAGTTTCGCCAAAACCTCGTCGAATCTCATCAGAATGTCGTAAGGGTGCCCTGTCGCAGGCGAGGGCGCTGCAAACGCCGATTCAACCACCGGAATGTCTTGTGTGAGCACGACATTGGTTGGCTGAGATGAAAATGCGTTGATTACATGCTGGCGGCTTCCCATAGCGTCTCCTTAGGCACGGCCGCTGACGACTTGCGCCAACGCCGTTCCATAATTATCCATGATATGTAATGTGCTCTTGCGGGCTTGGATACTGTCTTGAAAGGTATCCCGGAGCTGTTGATATTGCGCTGATTTCCGCGTTTCTACCCACCTTTGTACGCCACCATTGAATGACTGGTCGGCCATTAATTTCTCGATTTGATGTTGTAAATCCGCTACCGCCATAGAGGTACCGCTTTGTTGTATCTGATTAACGCTGCCGATCCCTTCGTTGCCGGCGCTGAGGTAGGTGATATACTTGGAGCCGCCCATGGCTTGCCCTACACCCTTAGCATTGGCGGCGACCGACATGCCGCCTATCATGGCAATAGCGCCAAAGAGCGTCTGCAATACGGTCGCTGCGAGGATGATTTTGCTACAAACCTCTTTGTCCGCACCGCACAGCAGCGCCGTTTCGGCGCTCGCCTTGAGAATACCAGCAACGCCATTCAAGATGGTCGCCGTGCCGCCCACGACATCGCCCGCCATGATCCGCAACGCCCCCACAGCTAATTGGACGCCGCTGATGATCCAGTCACAGACCGCACTAAAAATACCCGCCTTGCACACTTTATCCGCTTGCTCGGCGGCTTTATTAATCTGTGCCTGATAGTCTTTTAGCTGTTTATCCCGCAATACTTCCTGTACATCGCTGGCGCGCTGGATTTGCTGGCAAAGAATATCGGCGTTTTTCGCATAGACTTCTTGCAGAAGACCATTGACCATTAACAACAGCGTCGCCGTATCCAAAGTAAGAAATTGGCTCAGCGTCGGACGCGATGGCGTCTCGGACGGCAGGGCGTCAAGCAGGTTGTCGAGCGCGGATTGCGCCTGTAACGCCGTGACGTTGCCGGTAATATTCGCTCCGGCCGATTCGCCCAACGGGTGCGTATGCGTAGACGCTGACCAGGCGGCATGGTTCACCCTCAGCCCGAGCGCGCCGGGCGTGGCGGCGAGAGCAGGACATTCGGCTACATCGACCAGATTGGGGCGCGGCTCTGCGGCGGTCCCTTGCAATACGTTAATCGGATATTGACTCATCACCGTCTCCCATTGCTGCCAGGCCCGCCCTTGACCGCTGGCGTACCGCCTGGTTTTGCTTAAGCTCACCGCAAATCAGCAGCGCAGCGTGGAAAGCTTTGCGGGCGTACGTCTTGTTGCCGCCGGCAAGATAGCACTCCCCCGCCGCACAGGGCGCTTCAGGAGAGGCCACCTTGATTTGTGCCGCGCGACCATAGGCATAAATGGCATCAATCCATACCCGCTGGGCCTGGCAGCATTTTCCCAAGTGGAACCAATAATCAAACGACCAAGCATCATAAAAAGTCAGCAGTTTGAATAGTTTGGCCGCGCCAGCCTGGTCGCCGGCCGCGGCAGATTGTTTGGCATAATCGAACAGCGTTTGCAGCGATTCCTCGATTTGCCTGTCCAACAGCATATAGACCGAGCCGCCCTGGCGGAGAAAATCACTTACCGCCAGTTTGTCTTGCCAAGTATTCGGTTGTCCCTTATATCCGGACGATGTCATTTAATAATTGTCCTCTCTTATCTATGTAGGATTTTGCGCCCGAAAATGAAGCCTGATAGGTGTTGACTTTCATTTCAAACTGGATTTGAGTTTGTTTTAATAAGTCGGTATCAGCGTTAAACGAATTATCCAGACTAGCTTGTACTAACGTTAGCTCACCTTTATTCAGGCCTTTGCTTGGATTCTTATCCAGATAATCTTCGATTTTTTTCCCATCCACCAAAATGCCATTTTCCTTCATATAGGTGTAGACCGCTGTTGGGACGCTTCTTTTGGCTTTTTCATCATCTTTGGAGATATCCGCGATGACCTTATCCATTCGGTTAGCCATATCCTTAGTGCTTCTTGCACGCAGGTTTGCGCTTTGCATTTTGTCGTTTATTAAGCTGAGCGCCTCTTGCATCAATTGAGCAAGTGCTGACAAGCTAACAATCATTTTGATAAAGGGATCTGAATCGTAACCACTAGTGGTGACCGCCGCAGCAGCTGACGTACTGGTGACAGGCAATGTCGGGTCCACCGAACTTCGCATGTCTGTGTTTATTGGTGTATAGCTCATAAACCCCCTCCCATCGTTGATTTTTCATTGGCTTGATCATGTTTTAAGCGGGTGACCAGTTGTTTGAACTTCTTTTCCAGCGCTTTCAAGTCCTGGACGGCCTCGCGCTCAAGTTGCGTAATTCCTTCAGGGAAAAGACTTTCCAAACGCGCTGTTCTGCGCGCGGCATCAGAATCCCTGCCCACGGTGTTATCCAGCATGGCGAGAGATTGTTTTAGATAATTAAAATCGTGAAAGCATTTCTGCAACCGGTTATATTCCCGATCGAGTTGCATTTTTAACGCTTCGCTGTTTTTATGCATATTGCTCTGCCCCTCCCTTAATAGCTCATCGTTATGGCGTTATAAGTCGCTCTCTGGCATCGTCATGTTACGGCAACTCAATGAGGCATTGTGATAACAAAAGTAAATGCCATTAAGAATATCTTCAGCCTGTAGCGCCGCTTCCAGCAATACGGTGAATTGCTGATATTGCGCCGGGCGAACCGGCGACTTCATTGCCTGACGCAGACGATGCTGAATGGCGTGCAGCTGGCGCTGCCACTGCTCGGCCTGGGAGGGTGACTCGCGTAAGCAGTCTTCGATCTGGGTTAGAGTAGGCATAATATCCTCCGTTAAAAATCAAAGGGGTAATTAATTAGCGTACCGCGATAGTGGATAGAGATGGCACGATCGGTGAGCGCAATCACTTCGCCACCGTCCGGCAATTGACTTCCGACCTGCAGGCGAACGCCATTTTCTAGCATCAGATAGTCGCCGTGACGGCTATGAATAATGCCCGCCGCCGGCGATGGCAGCCGCTGTGCGCCGTCGGCAGACGCCGGCACCGCCTGATAGCTAAGCGCCAGACCGGGAAATTGCGTCCGCAGCCGGTCAAGGAGCCTGATAACACGCGCCTTGCCCGGTGCGTCGAGCACCCCACTCAACGTGAACGCATCGCCGACGGGGGTCACGCTAATCTCCGCCAGCAACCCGTTATCCCGCAGCGCCGAGATAATCGCTCGGCTCTGTACTGCATGACGATTCTCAATATGCCAGCGTCGTAGACCAGGGATGAGCCGTAACTGCGGCAGCACCGCAGTCCAGCGCTTACCCATAGTGATATCACCCTGAATACACACCTCGCCAGGCGCGGTGCTGCGCACCCGTGCTCCTGTATAACCCGCCTGCAGCAGCAGGTCCTGAACATCGCGGGCCAGCAGATCGCCACGTACCACCCGATCGCGAAACACCACACCCCACGACGCCAGTCTCAGCCGCGCGGCCCCCATCTGCGCTCCCTCGGCGCAGTAGCCGGACAAAGTCAACACGCCATCCGCTGCCCACACGGCTTTAACTTTGTCCATGCCAGGCTGCTGTAACAGCATCTCGACCCATCCGGGTATGCCGGGCCCGCTATCGCGCGCCGCGCCGCTTAGCCAAAGACCCGCCAGTAAGGTGGCCAGCAACACTACCGCTATCGCGCCGGTCCAGAGAAAAGCGCCGTAACGCGCCGGCAACGTCATCTCTGCTAGACAGTCTTGCGGCGAACCAAAGGCCAGCGTCAGGCCGGCGGTCTGTAAAATGCCTGTCGCGGGCAGTGCGACGCCCTGTCGATGCCGGCGGCCATTGACCCGCGCCGCTGCGCCGTCCGCATCGACATATAATTTTCCGGCGTCTATCCTCAACGCCACGCGGGCGGTGCCTATCAGGGGCAGGCAAACATCGCAGCCGCGTTCACCGAGCGTCAGACCAGTGTCGGGCAGTTTGATTTCCCGACCGTGCAGAGCGCCTCCAAGCAGGCGAATTTGCCACTGATTATTCATGGTGCGGATCGCTACTGGCGACGGTGGCCTTTATCAAAAACAGTCGCATAACGCTGTGCGTCTCATCAATGCTGCTTCTAAACAGATGACCGAGCAGCGGAATATCACCCAATAAGGGAATTTTCTTTTGCCCCTGTTTCTGTTTATCCTGCTGGAACCCGCCCAGCAGCAGGCTTTGTCCGGGTCGCAAGGTAGCTTGGGAGGCTATTTCCGAGTTTTGCACCTGCGGCAACGGGTCCGTCGCGCTGAGCGGAGACGTCTGCTGACCGTCTTGAATGTTTAAACTCAGCATGATGTTCTGTTTCCCTTGATCTTCCATAAGCCGTGGCGTCACGCGCAAGAGCGAACCGGTGGTAACCGATTCCAGTTTGGCGAATTTATCGCCCTGCAGCTTGGTGTAGAACGTCACATTTTTATCCAGCACCGCCTGGATGTTATTGAGGGTCACTACTGACGGCTGCGACAAAATATAGGCATGGGCACGTTGTTCTAGCACATTGAGCCGCACCATAAAATCGTTGGTGTTGCTGATGACCGACGAGAATCCCCCTCTTATATCGCCATCGCTATTAAACGAAAAACCGCTGCCACCTAAAGACATAGCGCCGCTCCAGTCGATACCCAGCTTATTGATATCCCCAACGTCCACATCGATAATCATGACCGCAATCTCAATCATTTGCGGTCGTTGATCCAACGCCGCGATAAGTTGACGATAGCCCGCCATATTGGCCGCATAATCACGCACAATGACGGCATTTTGCCGCGGATCGGCGGAGAACATCGGTAAGCCTTGCGTAGGAGACGTCGTCTCAGGACTCGCTGCCCCCGCCCCGCGGTTCATATCGCGCAGTACGCTGACGATCCCCGGAATCAATACGGTCTGATCCCGATATTGATAACGGTCATCCATCGCTGTGGCGTATTTCAAGGGGTATATGTTCATACTGACCGCCTCGCCTTTACGTTTTGTCAGTTCGCCGTCCAGCATGGTGGCCAGCTGGGACACGCGCTCGAGACAGGCCGGTACACCACTGATATCCAGCGCGTTCACGTCGGGAATATGTCGGATCTCGCAGCTTTTGCTCTCCGGTACGTGGCGGTTTTGCAAATAGCGAACGAATTCCGCCGCGCGCAATGTCCTCAGCGTGATGACCTGCCGCTTTAATCTGCTGGCCGGATAAATAAACAGAGTATCGCCATCAAAATAAAAAACAAGATGATACTGACTCATTAACTTATTGAGAATTACCAGCGGCGGCCCGGAGGGAATAAATCCACTAAAATATGAATTCACCTCGGGATCTATTATGACGACAGTATCATAATTCTCCGCCAAATTGGATAACACTTGCGATAACGGCATTTGTCGTGCGCGCAATGAAAAATCTGCGCTGCGCCAGGGGAGCGTTTTGGCATGTACGGATGAAATAATAAATATCATAATTAGTATTATCGTGTTATAATTCCACTTCATGTCGCGCTTCCTGGCTGGTTATGCAAAGGCTGGCGACAACATTTGTCAAATAACGCGCCAGCGCAAGTTGTTTTTCGAGTTCCGTCGCCAACGCCTCATTTGTCAAAGTTTCATCATAATAACATCCCAACCAGATACCGGCCGCCGTCAATTGCACAGCATAATCATGGATGTCAGGATGTGCAGCCAGAAGCAATGTTAAATAATGCATTGATGTATCAGATAAATTTTTGGTGTCGTCTAATAAAATAGTGAAATAAAATGATAGCGTACTTACATAAACTTGTGCAGGAAGATTATCAATCGACATTAACACCATGTCTCCCTTTTCCGACAAATGTATATTGTCGAGAAAAGGAACGCTTCTAAATTTATTAAGCATGAATGTATTCTCCTCATAACTCCGTCATACTCAGTTGAAAACCCAGCAGGGTACATCAGTAAAATACCTGATTACCCATGGGGTGGAATTGGACACATATCCCCTTACAAATTAATACATAAAGCCTCGTGTCATCCATTATTCTATAGCCAACCGGTAATTTTAAAAAATGGACATAGCCTGAGTAGCCATACTTTATCTCAGTACATTAATTAGGGATGACAACAATGAAAAGACAACAGTCCTTAGTAATAAAGTTAACTATATTCATATCAATAAGTCTGATAATTATATGGCTTATATCAGTCGTCGCCGCGACCTATGTTTCATTAAATTTGACCCGGCATCGTATATTAGAAAATCTCGCTCATTTCTCCTCCTTACGCATGGAGTTGACCAATCATCGTTTTGTAGGTGCGGAACGCGACGCCCAAGCGCTCGCCCATCGCTACAAACTTTATCACGCGACGCCACTGGTAATGTTGCCCGACGAAAAAAGCGAAAGCCGTTATTTTCCCTTCAATCAGGAAAACTGCATTCCGCCGGGCAAAAGAGAACGCGACCGCACTTTCATTCAGGTCTTCGGCACTGCGGGGCAGACGTATTATCTAGATAGTTTTATTTTGGATCGTCGCTATGGTGTATCGCTGCTGCCGCCGCGCGACCATACGCCGGACTATTTCATCCGCCAGCAGGTCGAACTAAACGCCTTCCCGCATCAACCGGCCCACGATAACCTGTTTTGGGGCAAACCCGAGTTCCTCCCCGGTACCGGCTGGAGCGTAGCCGTCGCCGCTGCCGCGCCGAATGAAGTGCTCACCGGCCTGACGGTGAAGCTAAACGATCTCCTCTCCTACGGCCACCCGGTCTTGGAGGCGGATATTAATCTCTGGCTGGACAGTGACAACCGTATCCTGCCGTTCTCGCGCGTTTCGGCGCAAACCGCCGATCGCCTGCAACCCATGCTGCAACAGTTAAAACTCAAAGAAGGCTGGCAGAAGGTACCCGGCTACATGCTGCTGCGTACGCAGCTTAAAGGCCCCGGCTGGCAACAGGTCATCTTATTTCCCCGCAACGGCGGCATGAAACGCACCCTGGATATTATTGCGGCACAATTGCCTTTTGCGGTCGTCACGCTGTTGGTGCTGGTCGTCACGCTGTTCTGGCTATTGCATCGTTATCTGGCTCGTCCGCTCTGGGATTTCGTCGCCATCATTGGCAAAACCGGGCCTCATTCGCTTTCGGTCCGACTGCCGGAAAATCGCCACGACGAATTGGGCAGCATCGCCCATGCCTACAACTTGCTGTTAGATACCCTGCGCACCCAGTATGACAACCTGGAAAATGTCGTAGCCGAGCGGACTCGTGCCCTGAACGAAGCCAAACAGCAAGCGGAACGGGCGAACAAGCGCAAGAGCAGCCATCTCACCACCATCAGCCACGAATTGCGCACGCCACTCAGCGGCTCACTCGGGGCGCTGGAATTGTTGCAAATGACGACCTTGACCGACAAACAATTCCAACTGGCGGATACCGCCCGACAATGCGTGTTTTCATTATTATCGATTATTAATAACTTACTGGATTTTTCACGCATCGAATCGGGGCAGCTGTCGCTGCATATCGAAGAAACGCCCTTGCTGCCGATACTCGATCAGGCGATGCATACCATTCAAGGACCGGGGCAAAGCAAGGGGTTGACGTTACGAACCTTCGTTGGCAAACAGGTGCCGCTGTATCTGGATATAGACGGTATGCGTCTACGGCAAATTCTGGTGAATCTGCTGGGCAATGCCCTGAAATTTACCCAGTCGGGCGGCATATTCCTGAGCGTTAAACGGCGCGATCAGCAATTGATTTTTGCCGTCAACGACAGCGGCCAGGGGATCGCGCCCGAAGATCAGGAGAAAGTATTTGCGCCATTTTTCCAAAGTGAAGGAACGATGCAAGGCACGGGCCTGGGGCTCGCCATCGCCGCGAATCTCGCGAAGCTGATGGGAGGCTCGCTAACGCTCAGCAGCACGCCGGGGCTGGGGACCTGCATGTCGTTCATCATGCCGCTCAACGATCACCGTGAACCTCACCCGTTGGGCGGCCAGTTGGCCGCACCGCTGGCGCTTCATCGGCAATTGGCCGCCTGGGGCATAAGCTGTGATCCGTCCTTAGAAGAGTGCCCTTTCTCCGCCGCCGAGCTGCGTTTCCTACCGGGCAAACTGTATGACAGAGTCATCCGCGCCTTCGCGGGAGACCTGCCCGAAACCAGTTGCAACATCCCGGTGCAACCCTGGCGGCTGCGTATTTTGCTGGTTGATGACGCGGTGATAAACCGCGAGATCATCGGCATGATGCTGCACTCACTCGGCCAGGACGTCACCCTGGCGTGCGATGGCGCAAGAGCGCTGGCGCTCGGCCGCCAGCAGCACTTCGATCTGGTGCTGATGGATGTACGCATGCCCGATATGGACGGCACCGCATGCGCCCGTCTCTGGCGTGAGGATGCGGAAAACCGCGACCGCGATTGCATGATAACCGCCCTCTCCGCTAATACCGCGCCGGAAGATATCGCGCGCTGTAAAGAAGCGGGCATGCGGCATTATTTGACCAAGCCGGTTACATTGGCACAGCTGGCAGATGGCATCAGCCTCGCAGCGGAATACCAGCTGCAGCGGGATATTCCGCTGCAAGAGCAGGACAGTCGGTTAACCACGTCTTTTCTGGCGGCAGGCAGCGAACGGCTGCGACAGAAAGTCCACGAATTGCTGCACTCGCTTCTCAATGAAATTGAACTTTACGTTAACGATGCGGAAAGAATCAGCACGCTGTTGCATACCCTGAAAGGGGGGTTGGGACAGGCGGGATTGGGAGAACTGTTGTGCGACGTTGTCGATATGGAAAACCTGGTCAAACATGGCCTCCCGCTGTCCGGAGAACAGATAGCCGAATTGCGGCACGCCCTGGACAGATATCTAAGCGCCGAAAATGCATCCGCAGGGATGCGATAACTCAAGAGGTCACAGAATATGAATAATTATAAGATCCTGCTGGTGGACGATCATGAATTGATCATCAACGGCATTATTAACCTGCTCGAACCCTATCCGCGTTTTAAAATCGTGGCGCACATTGATGACGGTCTGGCGGTGTACAACCAGTGCCGGATACATGAACCGGACATTTTGGTACTGGATCTCGGCCTGCCGGGCATCAATGGTTTGGACTTGATTCCCCAACTGAGATCCCGCTGGCCACAGATGTCTATTCTGGCCTATACCGCCCATACCGAAGAATACATGGCGGTACGCACGCTGGCCGCCGGCGCCCTCGGGTATGTATTGAAAAACAGTCGCCAACAGGTCTTGCTGGCGGCACTCCAAACCGTGGCGGTCAACAAAAGCTATATTGATCCGGCGCTGAACCGCGAAATGATCCATACGGCCCTGAGCATGGAAGCCGAGAATCAGGAATTGCTGACGCCGCGCGAACGACAGATTCTCAAACTTATCGCCGACGGTTACACCAACCGACTCATCGCCGAACAGCTGTGTATCAGCGTCAAGACGGTGGAAACCCATCGCCTGAATATTATGCGTAAGCTGAACGTCCACAAAGTCACGGAACTGCTGAATTGTTCCCGCCGACTGGGTTTAACTGATTAACCCAGGCACCTCATGCCAGCCATGGCGGTATGACTTTTCCGCCGCCGGGGTTAGGCCCCATGTCTCGCTGTTGTCGGCTATAATGTGGCATTGGGCGTCACCTGCTCAAGTCCACCGCAAAGCCCAAACACCCGGCACAGGGCGCTAAACCGGGATCCAGGGCCCTGCTCGTTGTCCTAATTCACCCTGCGCGCCAATGACAGAGACTACGCTTTCAGGCAACAGGACGCGGAGCATACGTACATCAATGGAGAAATTTACGCCACAGGGCATCGAAACCTGTACGCGCTCAGCGCGAACCAAACGAAGACGGATAAGGACAGATGAGTATAAGACGATTTTGTACTGCGCCTATCAGGTCTATGACTGAACGTAAGCGCCACCGCGCAGAGTGAAATTCCTTGCCGCGTCAGTTGCGCAAAGGCCTTACGGCGACGACACATAATGCGATATGTCGCACCGAAGTCTGTTTATCCGCCCTATGTTGGGCCGCGATAGCCGCGGCGGGGGCTCTTGCCTGTTTGATACCCGTTAACGGAAGCGCTCAACATAGCTCTGCTTTTCCAGCAGAATAGCTTCATCGAGTTTATCAATCAGTTTACGCAGTTCGGTCAAATCCTGATGCCGAATCTGCTCCGGTTTCTTCTCCCGCGCCCGGCAGGCACGATGAAATGCTGATACTAACTGGGCTCGTACATCCGTCAACATCGCCTGAAGCAACAATTTCTTGCTATCGCCTTTCATATTGTTCCCTCCTAAATAGCTTGTTAATAATTATAATATTCCCCTTGCGGGTGCCGATTTCATCATATTATGATTGTTACTTTACATATTTCGTTAAATATATTTTATATTAATGCAATTTTATATAATATTTTATTCATGATTATGGTATGGTTAAATTAGGGCCTGGCGCAGCAATTCACCACGGGCAATACAGAAAAATAGAGGCTTTGTTGAATAAACCGATTTTATGCTGCCCCTCCAGTGCAACTGCTGATCCTGGCAACGTAAAATCATGCAGTTAGGCCGCGTAAGAAAACGACACACCTAAGGTGACAAGCATTTTCCACCAAAACGAGTATGGCAAAACAGCATGATTCCCTATTATTTAACAAAGCCAAAAATAGACTTTTCCCACGGGCTGAAAGACCAGATTAACGGTGTTAGTGGTTGTTTATTCATCAGTTGCGTCTTTCACGCTGCGCTTTCCCTGTGCCTTATTCGTTGACTTTAGCGCTGTCGACGAAAATATGCGCGCTGTACAGATAACATTTACCCTTCTTTTCCATTCCCTAGGTTACGCCTTCATTTTTCCCCTACCATAACAGGGGGCATACCTTTGTCAGACACGGGTATATCCTCCTTTTCTTGGCCTTTGATTGAGGTGCTGGATATCTTATTCAGCGGATAATAGGTGAATAAGATTAATCACTGTCATTCTGCACATGGGTAATATATACTCCTAATAACGACAGTTAACAACTAGACTATAGTTTAGTCCGCCCCCCGTCACTGCTTTCTGCCGTTGCACTGTCAGACAGTCATTTCCCTGGTCTAGTATTGCCGACCACAGCAATATTCCCTGCGGCTTCACCTTCATTATCGTGCTAACTCGCTCGTGACGCGATCCGTTTAAACGAAAACGGGTCATTCCCCTCGGCGGGTCGTCCATCAACAGATTAGACGTCATCGTAGCCCGTAACCCGTTTATTTCTCATAAGTATAATCGGCAATTCTCATTTCCATTCACACCGTGTATCATGAATAATTAACGAGTCTCTCCGCCATGAGTTAACAACTCATTACTCGATAGTCTGATTACAATTCCCCAGTACGTGAAATAGAAAGTACTTTCTCCGCTATACTCTTTTATGGATATATATTTCATTACCAATAGGAAGCGATTATGGTCAATAAAGAACAAATCATGAAATATGCTCAGGTTACCTGCTGCGGTGGAAATCACATTGGTATCGTCGACCACTTGGAGGGGCTTTGTTGAATAAATATAACTTTTAGGTGATCGTCTGCTCAGATCACTACCGTCATTTCAACATCTGCACTCCATGGCAAAGCAAAAGTTTAAAATAACCAACTGGTCCACTTACAACAAAGCTCTCAAGCAGCGCGAGGCTCTGACGATATGGCTGGATGAGTCGGCAATTGTTGCATGGACGGAAAAAACAACGCCTGAACGGCGTGGCCGGCCGCTTCACTACGCAGATATGGCTATCACCACTGTTCTGATGATGAAACGCGTGTTTGGCCTTTCGTTAAGCGCTTTACAGGGCTTCGTTGACACCATTTTTAAACTGATGGTGCTGCCGCTAAGATGCCCAGACTACTCGCTGATCAGCAAGCGAGCAAATATGCTGTTAGGAATACCGAACAGCATCCGGATCGCATAACAATCGATCTGCTAGGGGGACGTAGTCACAAGTTCTGATTTATTCAACAAAGCCTGACAAAGGGTTGGGTAATAGAATGAACAATTAATTAAGTGATGACTTTCATGCCGTGGCGGCTAACCTGCATGAAGCTCAGTGCAGAATAGGTGAACTGGCTAATGACAATTCTGACCTCCGCGCCCGGCTGGCGTCATACCCGGCAGACTGGCAGGAAGATAGTAGTCTTATGATATGGTTTCCATTGACTGCTAATGAGCTATTTAATCTTCGCGCCAAATATTACGAGTTTGAATTAGAGAATGAAGACCTGCGCGCCCGGCTGTCGGAGTAGGCATTTTCCCGGACGGGGAAATAGATAACTCTCATTATGCGCAGGGGTGGAATGACAATATCAGTTATCGCGCCGCTTTATGTGATAAACAAATAGAACGGGGGTGGAAATGATGCCAGACAATATCGATAATGCAGCCGATTTAGAGCAATTTATTATCGATATTGCATTACTAAATCGGCCGCGCAGATGCCTGATATGTAGAGCCGACCAAAACTACGCCGCCCTAGGTGAAGCGAGAGAGGATATTGCGTGCATGAAATTTAACGATATGCGAAAAGGTAGGCTGTTCATCATACAGAGGAAAACTGGACATATGCTTGCCGTGCCATTGAATCTAACACTTTCCGCCGCCGGGATAAATATTCGCGATGTAATCGAAATATGCGAGCAAGGGAACCCTTTTGATACATCGTTTTCTCTTCAGTCAGAAAAGGCGGAAGAAAACCGAGTCCAGTTTTACCTGATGCAATTACCAGCTCATTTGCAGAAGCCAGAGAATCGAGCGGTGTTCAATTTGGGACTAATCTCCCTTCTGTTCATGAGATAAGGAGTCTTGCAAGTCGCCTATACGCAGTGGAGAATGGGGATGAATTTGCACAAAGATGACTCGGGCACAAGAACATGTTGATGACCAAAAAGGACCTAGATTCTCGTGGTCAGGAACATGTGATGGTATGAGCCGATTATCGCGTTTTCGGACGTAATTCGTATAATTTCGGACAAATGCGAATTTTTCACTGTATTTCAATCAGATAAAAAAATCGAATACGATTCCTATATTCTGTCCAGGGAAATGGCTCTTGGAGAGAGCCGTGCGCTAAAAGTTGGCATTTTTGTAGGCTTTTGATGTCCTACATACCAAAGTATAGAGCGCTCGATCTGTTTTTCCACCGCGGCAACGGCATTCCTTACATATTCCGTCATCAAAGTTTAACTCTGTGATAACAGACACACTTCAGTTACTTAGCCTTTGCACTTAAGGAATTCTTTCCTATCCGCCTGCCGTCACGGTGTCGTTTTGTCAACACAAAGCTGCTGTGCGCGCTCGACAAAAGGCGCAATGCTCATTTTCTGTCCCGGATGGTCGGGATCATCAAGCAATATGACCCCGATGGGTTGAGCGTGAACGTGGCCTTCCTTACGTTGTTGCTCAGCCTTCTCGTTCAGCGGGTATTGCATAAAAGTACTCATATTCAGGGCATATAACGCGTGATCCGGCCGGCACATGAGTTGTACCTCCTCTTTGGTGAACGCCCAGCGCTTACCGTATTGGAACTTGCTCAATGTGATAATTTCCATGGCGCTGGCGTATTGAGCCGCCAACATTGCCAGGACAACAACAACCCATTTTTTGTTCATAATAGACCTGCTAGGGACATGTCGGCCGCAACCGAAAACTTATTGGGTTCGAGCATGGCAAATGCGCTGACCAACAACAGCGCCAGCACGCCAAGAGCGATTTCCGTTAACGTTAACCGGGTCAGTCGTTTAATGGCGAGGGCTTCATCCAGGCGCATCGTGGGGACGATGCGGTAACGATTGGTCAACGCCAGTAGTACCATCGCCGCCACGGCGAGGATCTTGATAAGCAACATACGCGAATACGGCTGTGCCAGCGCGACCGGCCAGTGGCTCAGCACCAGAAAGGTATTGCCGATGCCGGTCAATATTACCAGCGCTACCCACAGATGGCCGCAGCGTGAATACGCCATCAATGCCTTCAGGGCCTCTCCGCGCAGACGGGGATGTGTCAATCCGCGTAGCGACAGCAACAAAGGCCATAACCCGCCGAGCCATCCCGCCACCGCCAAAAAATGCAGCATTTGGTTACCGCGCTGCGCGGCGCCGCGTAATCCGCCATACATCGCGGCGTGTCCTACCAACGCCAGACTGAGCAGCGCCGCCATCGTCAATACCCACAACAGCCTGTAACGCCTGCAAGACAAGCGGGTACCCAGGGAGGCGCAGCAGATAGCCAGTAGTAACAGTAGGTGCCAATACCACACTTGACCAAAGGCGGTATGCAGCACCGCGCTCCAGACATCAGGACGAACAGTATCCGGCCATCCCTGCCCCATCAGACCGGCCTGTAGCGCCAGCAGCGCGCCGCCCGATGCCAGAGCGCCCAGAGCCAACCCCGTCAAAATGCCTCTGAACGCCTGCCTCAGCCGACGCCGCAGCGCCGGCGGCGCCAGACATTCGCTGAACAGTAAAATGCCGCTCAGTTGAATCAACGCGGCAAAATGGATAAAGCGGCAGGCCGCGAACCAGGCCGGCAACGTGGCCATCTATTTGATGCTAAAGGTATAGCTACCCTGGGTTTTATGACCATCGACCGAAACGACATGCCATGCCACCTGGTATTCGCCCGCGGTGAGCGGCTGCGTAAAAGGTACGATGATCTGATCGGCATTCGCCGGATCGGTTTTAATAGGTCCGGTCGGCACTTGCTGGTTATCATTCCGGGTCAAGGTTAAACAACTGAACGCGGGTTCAACCGCTTCGGTAAACGTCAGGGTAAGCGCCTGCGGCGCGTCCGTCATCGTGGCATTGGCGGCGGGATATTGCGTTTTAAGGTGGGCATGGGCCTCAGCCCGCGGCGCGCACAACACCGCCCCGGCAAATAGCGCCAGCGCGTACACCGGCGCGGCAATACGTTGCATTGACATTGGTGGCTTTCCTTAAGTAGAGAAATGTCTAAATAAACGCCACGGCGGCGGGAAACAAGACGGCAGGATCCGCTGCATAGCCATTACCGCCGCAGGCGACAAAGACACATACTCCCGGTCAGGACTGGCTGGCCCGCTTACATGAACGCAAGCAAATGATAGCGGCTGCGGCGGGTGAAGTCGAGGACAACACACTCGCCCTTCCTGCTGCGACGCGCGGGAAGGGGAACGATTACATGGTAGTGTTTACGCTATTATCGCCATTCATTTTCTTCAGATCCTGATCGATAAAGAACAGGCCACTGGCGTCGGTATTGACCAGCGCCAGCTTGTCGAGGATGGATTTGAACATCTTCTCTTCCTCGTGTTGTTCGGCGACATACCATTGCAGGAAGTGGAACGTGGAATAGTCCTGCAGCGTCATCGCCACGTGGGCCAGCTCGTTAATCTTCAGCGTGATCATCTGCTCATGCTCGTAGGCAAGCTTGATAAGCTCGGCCAGAGAGGGAAATCCGACGGGCGGCGCTTCAATAGCGCCTAACAACGGCATAGTGCCGGTATTGTTCAGATAATCGAACAGGCGGCGCATATGATCCATTTCTTCGCTGGACTGCGTCTTGAAAAACTGGCTGGCGCCCTCCAACCCTTTGTCATTACACCAAGCGCTCATTTGTAAATAGAGGTTGGCAGAAAAAAATTCGAGATTTAATTGCTCATTCAGCTTGTTGGTCATTTCTTTTTTTAACATTGACTGGCGTCCTTATGGGATATTCAGGTGATTTATTTTGCTATTATGCCTACATCAAACAGAAAAACAAACCGACTTATTCCGAAAGAAAAAAGGTTATTTAAAGATCTTGCTATTCAATAAGATAGATAATGCTATCAATAACAAAATCAGGAAGTGATAATAATTCTTATTTGTATTCTTAATAAGTGATAATGTCTCGGAATGATTGTCTTGCGCCATCGCCCATGGCGGCAACGAAATAGAAACGATTATTATTTGCCTTCCATTACCGTGACAGCTTGCAAACCGCCGTCGGCTGCATTATTTTGGACGCCGTGCAGGCACTACGGGGGAAAATAACGATGGAGTATAATTTAGCGGCGCTGGACGAGGCGAAGCGCGATAAAATCAACGTTGACCTGGCGGCATCTGCCATTGCGTTTAAAGAACGTTATAACATGCCAGTCGTGGCGGAACAGGTGGAGCGCGAACAGCCTGCCCCGTTACGTGAGTATTTTCGCGCGCGGGTGGCCTTTTACCGGCAAGCGTCACTTAACTTATCTCGCCTGCCCTACGAGCCGCATAAATAATCTGCCACCGCGCGAAGTCCCTCTGCCACAGCGGCAAGAGGGCGCGCCCGTGCGGCACTGCTTCCCCCCTGTAGGCACCTTTACCCGTAGAGGATAGCGCGCACAACGAGCTTCACCCGCGTTGACGGCAATCTTATAGGGATGTCGCGACAGGCGTCTTGACCTGTCAGTCCCGGCGCGGAGGAGGCTACCTGTACACGGGTCTGACGTCCCTGCTTTGTCCCACTTGGCCGGGCTGTGTCGTAATGCTCCCCCAGCGGCGTGGAAATAGCACGATTTGTGTTGCCAACGGCGCACGATCGGCAGTTAATGATCTCAGCATTTCCTGTCTGCCACTGAGAGATCACTATGAGTAAGGAAATGGATCGTAAAAAAGATAGTAAGAAAAAACCGTTAAAAACGCCGGAAGAAAAGCGTAACAAAAAGGCGCCTGCCTATATTGTTTAATGCCTTGCCGCTTCATTTCCTATCAACCCGCCCTCGCAGCGGGTTTTTTATTGCCCCGCAACCGGTCATAATAGGGCATCTTTGCCAGCACAGGACATAGTATGACCTTTCGCGTGATCGATACCGAGACCTGCGGCCTTGACGCCGGGGTGGTGGAAATCGCGTCGCTGGATCTCAGCGATGCGGGCATCAGCAATGTGATGAGCGATCTGGTCAATCCGGGCCGTCCCATCGGGCTGGATGCGATGGCAATTCATCATATCACCGAGGAGATGGTGGCGATAAGCAATGAGGAGACACTGTTATCCAGCCTGAAATTTGGTAAATATCGCGGCCAGACGCTGGCGCAGATAGCGCTTCAGGATCCCGATTATCTACACTGGCTGCTGGCCAATTTGCGCGATTTATCCGCCGATCTGCGCTATAGCCTCAACTTTTATCTTAACGGTGCATAGGGTGCTGAACAAAGCCCCGCGGGGGCAATGAATGCCGGGGTTGAACTCTCCCGGCCGCGGCTAGGCCGTCGCCGGCCGTTGGATCCCGAGCGGTTTCGCCAGCGACAGGATAAAGGTATATTCCATCGACACCCCTTCATAGCCTTTGAAACGGCCGGATTTGCCACCGTGGCCAGAGTCCATATCGGTGCACAACAACAACAGATGATCGTCTGTTTTCAATTCGCGCAACTTGGCGACCCACTTGGCAGGTTCCCAATATTGCACCTGTGAATCGTGCAGGCCGGTGGTCACCAGCAGATGGGGATAGGCCTGCGCGCGCACCTGATCATAGGGGCTGTATTGCAGCATGTAGCGATAGAAGGCTTCATTCTGCGGGTTGCCCCACTCTTCATACTCGCCGGTGGTCAGTGGAATGGATTCATCCAGCATGGTCGTCACGACATCCACGAAAGGAACTTTTGCTACAACCCCTTTGAACAAGTCTGGCGCCAGATTAATGACCGCGCCCATTAGCAGCCCGCCAGCGCTGCCGCCCATGGCGAAGCTCTGCGTGGCATCGCCATATCCCTGACGCAACAGCTCGCGGCTAATATCGATGAAGTCGTTAAACGAATTCATCTTGTTAAATAATTTGCCGTCCTCGTACCATTCCTGTCCCAGCTCGCCGCCGCCGCGAATATGCGTCAGGGCATAGACAAAACCGCGATCGAGCAAGCTGAGCCGGCTGGCGCTAAAATCTGGATCCATACTACTACCGTAGGAGCCATAGCCGTAAACCAGCAGCGGATTCTCGCCGGGTTTGAACAAATCCTTGCGATAAACCAGCGATACCGGCACCTCTATCCCATCGCGGGCGGTGATCCAAAGACGCTCGCTGCGGTAGTTTTCCGCCTGAAAGTTTTTCACCTGCGCCTGCTTGAGCAGCTTACGCTCGCCGGTATCCAGATTCATCTCGAATAATGTCGTCGGCGTGGTCATGGAGGAATAACCGTAACGCATCTGCACGCTTTCCGGATCAGGGTTATAGGCCAGCCAGGTCACGTAGGTAGGATCGTCGAAGGCGATACCCTTTTCTTCACCGGTCGACCAGCTTATTTGCCGCAGGCTAGTCAGCCCCATATGGCGCTCCTCCAGCACCAGCCAGTCGCGAAACAGCGTGAAACTCTCCAGCACCACGTCCTTGCGCGCTGGGATCACCGTTTGCCAAAGTTTTTCATCACCCGTCTCGCCGCGATAGAGCGCAAAATTCTTACCGTCGCGATTGGAGCGGATGTAGAAGTGGCCGTGATAATGGTCCAAGGAATATTCGTGGTCATGACGCCGTGGCAAAAAGGGCTGCGGCGTCGCCTGCGGATCGTCGGCATCCAGCAGCAGGATTTCCCCGGAAGTCGTGCTGCCGAGAGCGATGAGGATATAGCGCTCGGAGGTGGTCTTGTGCACGCTGACATAAAAAGTGTCGTCATGCTCTTCATAAATAAGCTCGTCCTGCGTGGTCGGCGTGCCCACCACATGGCGCCACACCTGATAGGGCAGTAGAGTCTTTTTATGTTTATGAACGTAATACAGCACCTGGGAATCATTGGCCCATTCAAAGCTGGACGATGCGTGTTCAATCACTTCTGGAAACCAGGAATCGCGCGCCAGATCCTTAAAGCGCAGCCCGTAAAGGCGCCGGGATAAGAAATCTTCCGCCACGGCCATGATGCGATTATCGGGGCTGATTTCCAGCGCCCCCATGGTATAAAATTCGCTCTGGGCGGCGCGCTGGTTGCCATCGAGTAGCACTTCCCACGCGTCTTTCGGGCTCGTCGCCTCCGTCTGACGGGTGTAAACGGCATACTCATTGCCCTCTTCATAGCGGCTCTGATAACGATACCCCCGTCGCACGTAAGGCACCGACCGATCCTGCTGAGGAATGCGCTCCACCATTTCCGTGAACAATTGATGCCGCAAGGCTTCATGCCCGGCCATCATCATTTCGCCGTAGGTATTTTCCCGCTTGAGATAATCCAGCACCGCCGGATCCTCACGCTTATCATCGCGCAGCCAGTAATAGTCATCCACACGACTATCGCCGTGTAGCGTTAATGTATAGGGTCGTTTTTCTGCCTTGGCTGGCAATGTCATACGGCAATTCCTTATTCTCTCTAAGAAATATAGTGGCACGAATATTCTGCTATGCCAAGCGCAAGCGGGAGCCTGAGGCGCAGCGCCGCTGCGCTTGTCGCGGCCGAGCCTGCGCCCTGCGAGCCTGTGCACGGTCAATGCAGTAGAGACAACGAAAGGTAAAGAAAGCCTGATCTGTGCAAACGTGGCGGTGTCAGCAACGGCGCCCGCAGAGGGGCGCCGGTGAAGATTAGCGATTTAATCGGTAGGTGATTTCGCCTTTGGTGCAATCCAGCGTCACGGCAAAATTCAAGTCCTGCGCATTACCGCGCACTTTCAGCGGCTCCTGCCAGACATCGCCAACGCCGGTCACCTCTTCCGGATTAACCCAAGCGTTGATATTGTTGCCGCCTGTTGGTCCTGTTCAGATCGCTGAATTTCGTTTATACTGCGCGCAAATTTTATTACCGCGGATTGACGAGATGATCACCATCGGAACAGCACTTCGTCCGGCAGCAACGCGCGTGATGTTGCTCGGCGCCGGCGAACTGGGTAAAGAAGTCGCTATTGAATGTCAGCGTTTGGGGATAGAGGTGATTGCCGTAGGCCACTATGCCGACGCCCCGGCGATGCACATCGCGCATCGCCATCACGTGATCAATATGTTGGATGGCGCAGCGCTTCGCGCCGTGATCGAACATGAGCGCCCGCACTTTATCGTGCCGGAAATCGAGGCCATTGCCACCGACATGCTGGTCACCCTCGAACAAGAAGGGCACCACGTGGTACCCTGCGCTAACGCGACACGGTTGACTATGAATCGGGAAGGTATTCGCCGGCTGGCGGCGGAAACGCTCTCTCTTCCCACCTCGCGCTACCGCTTTGCCGCCGATCGGGCGGAACTTGATAAAGCGGTCGAGGCCATCGGTTATCCCTTCATTATCAAACCCGTCATGAGCTCTTCCGGCAAAGGGCAAAGCCTGGTGCGGGACGCAGCACAGTTGGATGCCGCCTGGCAATATGCCCAACTCGGTGGTCGGGCCGGCGGTGGCAAGGTTATCGTCGAAGGGCTGGTGGCGTTTGATTTTGAAATCACCCTCTTGACCATCAACGCCGTAGACGGCATCCATTTCTGCGCGCCCATCGGTCATCGGCAAGAAGACGGCGACTACCGCGAGTCCTGGCAGCCGCAACACATGAGCGCGCTGGCGCGCCAGCGTGCGCAGACCATTGCCGCTGACGTCGTCACTGCTTTGGGCGGAAAAGGTTTATTCGGCGTCGAACTGTTTATCTGTGGCGACGATGTTATCTTCAGCGAAGTTTCCCCCCGCCCTCATGACACCGGCATGGTGACGCTGATTTCGCAGGACTTGTCGGAATTTGCCCTGCATGTGCGCGCTTTTCTCGGACTGCCGATCGGCACTATCCGTCAATATGGTCCGGCGGCCTCGGCGGTGATTTTGCCGGAGCTGCAGAGCGATAACGTCAGCTTTAGCGGCCTGGAGAACGCGCTGGCAGCCGGGCAACAGATTCGTCTGTTCGGTAAACCCGACCTTAGCGGCAAACGCCGTCTCGGCGTGGCGCTCGCCGTGGCGGCGACGGTGGAAGAGGCGGTGACGGTGGCGAAAGATGCGGCTGCCGCGGTGCGGGTCACCGGTTAAGCCGTTTTGCGTCCCCGGTTCTTTGGCCGGGGAAAGCATCAGTGGGCGCTGATTTACCTGTCGGCCCCGCACAGAAACCCCAGCAAACCCATCACACCTGCGCACAGACTACACAGCAGCAGCAGCCAATACCAGCTCCCGGCAAGGTCATGCAGATCGCCCATCAGCATCGGGCCAAACGCAGCCAGCAGATAACCCATACATTGCGCCATACCCGACAGTGCCGCTGCCTGGTGCGATTCCGCGGCGCGCAGACTGATGAATGCCAGCCCCAAAATCATTGCCGCCCCAGTGCCGACGCCCGACAACACGGTCCAGACCACGACCCATACGGGCCACAGAGCCAGCCCCGCGAGCGACACCAGCGTAACAAGGCCGGTGGCGCAAGCAAGCGCTGGTCCTTCATCCGTGCTATCACCGGCGCCAGCAGGATATCCAGCACGGCGGTGGCGAGCTGCATCAGACCGTGTAACGATCCCGCATAAGCGGAATTATACCCCGCTGCGGTTATCATGGCCGGCAGCCAGCCAACGGCGATATAGTAAATAAAGGAGTTCAGGCCGAGAAACAGCGTGACCTGCCAGGCCAGAGGCTTCCCCGGCGCAGGCCGCGGTCATACCGGCAATACGCTTCGGAAAATCACGCTTCAATAAACTCGGTAGCAATACATTGCCCACCTCTATGCCGGCACTGAGCACGAAGGTACCCAAATACACACAGGCTAACTAGTCCACGGCGCGCAGCAGCGCACCGACAATCATCACCGCCAACGCGCCAAATAACGCCCGCTCGATACCCTGCCAGCGCGCAAGCCGGGCCGCGAAGGCAAGCAGCGGTAACGTGGTCAACGCACCCGCTGCCGCAGTGCTAAGAGCAAAGCTATCCCGAATGTGGGTCACAATGGGCGCCACGCTGATTATGGGCGTGCGCAGGCAGGCCGCTATCAATAAAATGCCGACGACCAGTAAGTAAAAAACGCCCGGTCACCCAGATCTGAAAACCGGGGGATGTATTAGCCAAAAACGTGACTCCTGCTGTCATGAATGCCCGTCTACTTTACCGGCTTGCGCGGTGAAAAAATTGAGATAAAATGACGGAAAATTGTGATAAATGGCCATGCTGCCGGCACCTTTAACCCATTATGAACCCGATCGGGATCGCAATCTGGCGACGGCGATGCGTCTGAATGTCGTTCAGAGCGCGATGGAGACCCCTTTTTATCAGCATCGCAAAGGGCAATTAATCATGGCACTGCATGGCGGTATCACCTGCGAACTCACCGATGCGCTCTTGATGGTACCGCCCCATTGCGCAGTGTGGATCCCGGCTGATACGCCGCACAGTAATCACGCTACCGTCAATGCCCGCTTTTGCTTCGTGTTCGTGGAGCCCATCTTTCCGGGGTTACTGGCGCGAAGCTGTACGTTGTTTATTTCACCGCTGCTGCAACAGCTGATATTGCATCTGGCCGAGCTGCCGGGGGATTATGCGCTCGATTTACCGACCGGACGCCTTGCCGTGGTGATGCTGGAACAATTGGCCAACATGCCGGAGGAGAACCTCTCATTGCCCTTTTCTTCCCATCCGCGCATTCGACGCATCACCGATACATTAAACCATTCACCCGCCGAGCGCCGCACGCTTCCCGCATGGGCTAGTCTGGTCGGCATGAATGAGCGATCGCTGGCCAGGCTGTTTATCAAAGAAACCGGCATGACTTTTGGCTGCCGGCGACAGCGATTACAGCTAATTATCTCCATCCGGGAACTGGCGTGCAGCGGGTGGCGGAAAATCTGGGCTATGACTCTCCCTCGGCCTTTATCACCATGTTCAAAAAAGCGTTGGGGAAACCGCCCCGGCAGTATTTTGCCGACGATCGGCAGCACGACACGGCGGCTTCCCGGCGGCGGCGGTTAAACGCTGCACGTTTGAAAGGCACGTTTATCGACATGGGCGCAGACGGGTAGGTCAGGCGCCATCGTGGACCGGTTCGCTACGGCGCAATGAGGATGGCGCTCAGGCTAAAGCACCGACCGTGACGGCGATGCTGTGCTCACGGGCAAAGCATTCGCCTGAGCAACCCCGGGCGGTGGTGAGGGGGAAAACGTTAGTCGCTGCGGGAGTGGCCCTCTGTCCCTGGCCGCCGAGGTGACGGCGCAAAGGTGCGACCGATCCTGCGGGCAAAAAAAACCGCGCCAGGAACGGCGCGGATTTAACCGCCGTGCTACTTGCCGAACAGGCGCCGCCGGCGTGATGAACAGGAGTGGTTATGCTTTAGCGCCGGCAACGGCATCTTTGGCCAATTGGGTGATGCGGGCATAATCGCCCTGTTCCAGCGCCTCATTCGGTACCAGCCAGGAACCACCGATGCACAGCACGCTCTTCAGCGCCAGATAATCACGGTAGTTGGCCGGCGAAATGCCGCCGGTCGGGCAAAAACGCACCTGGGAGAACGGACCGGCGATCGCCTGGAGGGCTTTCACACCACCGTTGGCTTCTGCTGGGAAAAATTTGAACTCGCACAGACCATAATCCATACCCAGCATCAATTCGGATACGGTGCTAATGCCGGCAATTAACAGAATCGAGCCAGCTGTGGCGGTTTTTAATAACGGCTCAATCAGGCCAGGGCTGATGGCAAACTGCGCCCCGGCGGCTGTCACCTCGGCGAGCTGTTCCGCGTTCGTCACCCTGCCGCGCGCGTGGGCACACGGCTGAAAAATCGGGGCGCGGAACCTGTCCTGACGACGGTTTGATGCCGTCGGTTACTCGAACTCGTTCCACGAGCGTCCATCGCGGGTAATCATCGCGACGGAGGCAACCGGCCCCCAGGTACCGGCCTGATAAGGTTTGGGCACGTCATTATCTGCCTCCCAGGCTTCCATGATCGAATCGACCCATTTCCAGGCCTCTTCCACTTCGTCACGGCGGACAAACAGCGCCTGAATACCGCTCATGGTTTCCAGCAGCAGCCGTTCATAAGCGTCGGCCAAATGTTCCTGATTAAAGGTTTCAGTGAAGCTCAGATCCAGTTTGGTGGTCTGCAGGCGATGTTTATGATCCAATCCCGGCACCTTATTCAGGATCTGGATATCCATCCCCTCGTCCGGCTGCAGACGAATGGTCAATTTGTTCTGGGGCAATTGCTGGTAGGAATCCCGGAACAGGTTAAGCGCCGGATTTTTGAAATAGACCACGACTTCAGAACATTTGGTCGGCAGGCGTTTGCCGGTACGCAGATAAAACGGCACTCCCGCCCAACGCCAGTTGTCGATATCGACGCGGATGGAAACGAAGGTTTCAGTGCGGCTATTTTTATTGGCGCCCTCTTCTTCCAAATAACCGGGCACCTTTTTCCCCTGCACGAAACCGCCGGTGTATTGACCGCGCACCGTGGTATCACGCACATTGCTGTGATCGATGGGGCGCAGCGAGCGCAACACTTTGACTTTCTCATCGCGGATACGATCGGTGGTCAAATCCGAAGGCGGCGACATGGATATCATGGTCAGGATCTGCAACAGGTGGCTTTGAATCATGTCGCGCATCTGACCGGCTTTGTCAAAATAGCCCCAGCGACCTTCGATGCCGACTTCCTCGGCCACCGTAATCTGCACATGATCGATGGTGCGATTATCCCAATTGGAGGCGAACAGTGAATTGGCAAAACGCAGCGCCAGCAGGTTCAATACTGTCTCTTTGCCGAGATAATGGTCAATACGGTAGACCTGGCTTTCATTGAAATACTCCGCAACCTGATCATTTATCACCTGCGAAGACGCCAAGTCGGTACCCAGCGGTTTTTCCATGACAACGCGGCTCGGCTCACTGTTCAATTTCGCTTCACCCAGGCCCTTGCAGATAGCGCCGAAGGTGTTGGGTGGCATAGCGAAGTAGTTCACCGTTACCCGGGCCTGCTGGTCCAGTTTTTCACCCAGCCGGCTGAAATGCTTGGTCTCATCCACATCCAAATTACAGAAATCCAGCCGTACGCTCAGCGTTTTCCATAATTTGTCGTCGATGGGTTCCTTCATAAAGGTTTCCAGCGCTTCACGCACGACTTTGGTATACTCCTTGACGTCCCAGTCCGCGCGCCCGACGCCAATAATGCGGGTTTCCGAATGAAGCGAACCTGCCTTTTCCAGCTGATACAACGAGGGCAACAACTTACGCCGTGCCAGATCGCCTTTCGCGCCAAAAATGACCAGATCACAGGCCTGGGCTATAGAGGTTACTGCCATGTTCTTCTCCTCGTACAGGATTTGTAATTTTATTACATCGTTAGAGTATTTTTTTGACATCGACTGGTAAAACGTCAAAAATAATGCATTCCGCTCCTATTTTTTGGCAATTATACGTCTTTGTTTTCAAAAATATAATTAATTAACAACATTGTGGTTGCCTTACCGCTTTGAAAGTTAGACACAGGTCATACTCTGGCAAAAAACACGCAGGCCCTCCCGGTTTCGCTGCCTTTGACTACCAGCTCGTAGTATATTTCATTAAATCGGTAATGATTTCTCCTTTGTGTGAAATCGGCAAAATCCATGAGCTATTCACTTATGAACATGCTGGAAAAGATCAATACTCATCTGGAGTTACTGAGTAAATCCGAACGTAAGGTCGCGGAAGTCATCTTGCTCTCCCCTCAAACCGCTATCCATTCCAGCATCGCCATCCTGGCCCGTACGGCCGACGTTAGCGAACCAACTGTCAACCGTTTTTGCCGCCGTTTAGGAAGCAAAGGCTATCCTGATTTTAAATTGCATCTCGCCCAAAGTCTGGCGAATTGGACGCTGTATGTAAACCGCAATGTGGATGAAGACGATAGCGTAGATTCCTATACTCATAAAATCTTCGAGTCCGCGATGGCGAGTCTGGAGCAGGTTAAAAACAGTCTCGATATTGCCGCGGTCAATCGGGCAGTTGACCTTCTGACCCAGGCCAAAAAAATTTCCTTTTTTGGCCTTGGCGCTTCGGCGGCGGTGGCGCATGATGCGATGAATAAATTTTTCCGTTTCAATATCCCGGTGGTTTACTCAGAGGATATTGTACTACAACGCATGAGCTGCATGAATTCCAGCGAAGGTGATGTCGTGGTGCTGATTTCTCATACCGGGCGCACCAAAATTCTGGTAGAACTCTCGGCGCTGGTGCGGGAGAATGATGCGACGGTTATCGCCATCACCTCGCCACGCTCGCCGCTGGCGCTTGAGGCCTCTTTGACTCTGGAGCTGGATGTGCCTAAGGACACGAATATGTTCATGCCGATGACATCACGTCTGGCACAATTGACCGTGATCGATGTCCTGGCAACCGGTTTTACGCTGCGGCGCGGCGCAAAATTCCGGGATAACTTGAAGCGGGTCAAGGACGCCCTGAAAGAATCGCGCTTTGATAAAACGGAATTAGGACTTTAACGAAGGCATCCAGGAAACCTTCGTGCCCTCTGCGACGGCCGGGCTGCCGCAGAGGGCTTTTACCAGCAGGGATTACCCGGCGCGGGGACCGGTCAAACGTCTGGCACCCCTCCGGAGCAGTCTTTTTGTTGTAACAACACCATTGCCCAAGTCAACGGAGTTATCCATGTCCAGACGGCTAAGAAGAACCAAAATTGTCACAACCCTCGGCCCCGCCACCGATCGCAATAATAATCTCGAAAAAGTGATCGCCGCCGGCGCCAACGTCGTACGCCTGAACTTTTCACACGGCAGCGCAAAAGATCATCTTTTGCGAGCGCAGAAAGTGCGCGAAATCTCGGCCCGACTCGGCCGGCACGTGGCGATACTCGGCGATTTGCAAGGGCCTAAAATCCGCGTTTCGACGTTCCGTGAAGGGAAAATTTTTTTGAACATCGGCGACAAATTCCTGCTGGATGCCTCACTTGGCCGCGGCGAGGGCGACCGCGAGCGGGTGGGCATTGATTATAAGGGCTTGCCCGACGATGTGGTGCCCGGCGATATTCTGCTGCTCGATGATGGCCGCGTGCAGCTCAAAATACTCGAAGTCCAGGGTATTCGGGTTTACACCGAGGTGACGGTAGGCGGTCCGCTGTCCAATAACAAGGGCATCAACAAGCTTGGCGGCGGTTTGTCCGCCGAAACGCTGACCGAAAAAGACAAAGCCGACATCATTACCGCCGCGCGAATTGGCGTTGATTACCTGGCGGTGTCCTTTCCCCGCACCGGCGAGGATTTGAACTATGCCCGCCGTCTGGCTCGTGACGCGGGCAGCTATGCCAAAATTGTCTCGAAGGTGGAGCGCGCCGAAGCCGTGGCGACCGAGGAAGCGATGGACGATATCATCCTCGCCTCGGATGTGGTGATGGTCGCCCGCGGCGATTTAGGGGTTGAAATTGGCGATCCGGAACTGGTGGGTATTCAAAAAAAATTGATCCGCCGCGCCCGTACGCTTAATCGCGCCGTCATCACCGCCACGCAGATGATGGAGTCGATGATAACCAATCCGATGCCGACGCGCGCGGAAGTCATGGACGTCGCCAACGCGGTGCTCGACGGCACCGATGCGGTCATGCTCTCGGCCGAGACCGCCGCAGGGCAGTATCCCGCCGAAACGGTGGCCGCAATGGCCAGCGTCTGCCTCGGCGCGGAAAAGATCCCCAGCATCAATGTGTCCAAACATCGGCTGGATGTGCAATTCGATAACATCGAAGAGGCCATCGCCATGTCGGCGATGTACGCCGCCAACCACCTGAAAGGCATCACCGCCATTATCTCAATGACAGAATCGGGCCGCACCGCGCTTATGATGTCGCGTATCAGCTCGGGTCTGCCGATTTTTGCCCTCTCGCGCCACGAACATACCCTGAATCTGACCGCGCTTTATCGCGGCGTGACGCCGGTCTACTTTGACGGCGACGGTGAAGGCGTGGCGGCGACGACCCACGCCACCAACTTGCTGCGCGATAAAGGCTTTCTGGTGTCGGGAGACACGGTCATTATCACCCAGGGCGATGTCATGGACATGGTCGGGACCACCAACACCAGCCGCATCCTGCGCGTGGAATAATCGCCCGACAAACGCATCACGGGCCGCATCGGGCGGCCGTGATGTCCATCGCGGTGGGTTGTACGCGCATCGCGCGCAGCGCTGATAGACGCCGCAAATAGTCATTATCGCGTCGGCAGCGTTTCATCGCCCGCTTTGCCATTGCCTGATACTGGATTTCCAGCACCGCTTCCAACTCCTCGGTGGCAAAGGATGGCGCGCAGGTAAGCCGCTGACGTTGTGCAATGACCATTTGGTCGGCATCAATAAAGTATATTCGCCCATCTCTGTCCACCAATATGTTGCCTATCACGTCGGCGTCATGCATAAATAATCCGCGCGCATCGAGCTGCATCAATGCTTTGGTGCGCAGCCGATACACTTCCTCGTCGTCAAACAGATCTTCTAACGTACTGCCCACGATATATTTCGTGACAAACACATCCACCGAATCGCCGTGTTTATTGGTCATCACTCCGGCGCGGGCAAAATCAGGCTCATCATTGGCCCTATTGAGGTAATATTGGGTGCGTACGGGATGGGCATTTGGCAGCGCCGCAAAATCGATCCAGACCTTATCTTTATTACAGGGAATTTTCACCACAAACGCGCCAATTTTAAAGGCCGACCCATAGCATCCCCGCCCAATCTCCTTCCCTTTGGCGATGACGTGTTGATTAATGGATTTGCCCATGATTTGTCCCAAAAAGCGGTCAATAGAGGCGATGTGATTGCGGTGGCCCGCTGTTGTTTATAGTCTTCATAATGGCGTAAAAACGATCTCGCATAGTGTTCGTGGTGAGGCTTACTCTCGCTCCGGGCAGCGCGCAAGATAATTTCGCCGTTATTTTCGTTAAAAAGCTTTTCTTTCAGAAAATCGATTTCTTGCTGATTAAGCATCGTCCGAGTAATAGATTTCCCGGCATAGATGAGTGTTAAGATATAAACATAATAGCCATTATTTTTCCACGCAATACGGTAATGCCGTCTATGCTCTGCCCTACTGTGATCCATCATTTTCATAAGACAAAAGAGCGGGCGCCAGTGACTTTCTATGGTCTCATCCCATAAAGATTTAGGATTATCATAACAAAGCAATTGATGAATGTGTTTATAATCTTCTATTTTACTTTTTCCAGAAAAGATACGCCTGCAAAAAATCGATGAATTTTGCCCGGGCGCTGAAAAAACAGTGACTATCGTCCGCCATCATTAAATCATCAATACGTTCACGCGATATCCTGACCGTATTTCCACGGGTAGCCAGCGTGATATCGATCCTCCCATAACACCTTTCCAGTTGCGCCACTGCGCTTAATCGCCATTAACACGGCGGCGTGAAATGCTGAAAGCGTCAGCCGGTATCCCCGCCTGACGGGCGGCGCCCTATCCTATGCCAGCGGAAACAGGCCTCAGCCTGGCGGCTTACACCCACCGATGAATAAACGTGCTGGTACAGTCTACGATATTGATCTTAAGGTACAGCGATAATAACGGTAAAAGAGTAAATAAATTAACTAGATAATAATTATAAGTACCATTTACTTTTATCAGCCAAGACATAAATGAATCAACAACAAAATTAAGGTTGTTTTTGACATCCAGCGTTATTTCCCTTCAACATTTTTTTCGTTTACCGCGTTAAGGAAATTATAATGCGTCAATACCTGATTATTCCCCTATGCCTGCTATTATCGGCATGCTCCCCAAAAAAATATCCGGTGGCCATAGATGCGATTAGCGCCACCAAAGCGCAGCATATTATTAATGATGTGCAAACACATGAACAGGAAAGCCGTGGGGAATTAATTGAGTTGGTATCACAATCTTTCCTCAGCACTCCCTATCAGGCCAATATCTTAATTGGTTCAGCCACCGAGCCCGAAAAGCTGGTGGTGGATTTCAACGGCGTTGACTGCTTTACCATGCTAGATTACGTACACGCGCTGAGCCAATCGTCCAACAAGGCGGATTTTCTCGGTCAATTGGTAAAAACCCGCTACAAGAATGGTAAGGTATCTTTTGTAAACCGCAAGCATTTCTTCACAGATTGGTTTGCAAGCCAGTCGCGAAATGCGCGGGACGTCACCACCGAAATCAGTCCCAACTCCAAGATAATCCACAAGCAACTGAACCTGAAAGCGGACGGCGGGCGGTTCATTCCCGCCATCGGCGTATTTGAGCGCGATATCACCTACATTCCCGCACAAGCGTTGGACCAGAATGCGCTTGCTGCTATCCACACAGGCGACTATATCGGCATTTATTCCAAACTTGACGGGCTTGATGTTTCCCATGTGGGCATTGCCATCCGCAAAGGGGATCAGCTCTATTACCGAAATGCCTCATCTTTGCAGCGCAACCATAAAGTGGTAGATATCCCATTTATAGATTACATGCGTAACAAACCCGGGATCGTGGTATTGCGCGCCTTATAAAATCTGACGCGCTTTCCCGGGTGGGCAGCGCCGGCCCCGCGCCCTGGTCTCATCACGGGTCACGGGGGAAGTAAGCCGGCGACTCCCCGTGCCCTTTGCCCCCTTTTCTACAGCGGATCTCACGCCCTTACACGCCTCTTGCTATACCTTTGCATCTTGCAGAAACTTCAACCCTTTTTAAACCGCCCCGGATAATTCCGCCTCCTTCCCCGCACACCCCTTATTATTGCTGTTGAATAAGGGATTATTGCCTACGTTTACAGACGCCGCAGCAGGGGTATCACGGGCCGTACCGCCCTGCCCACGACTGAATTACGCATACACCCCTGCGGTGCGTTATATTCGGCGCGCAAGGCGCAGGCCTGCGCCTGCCCGAAGTAAACCGGAACTCAACGATCCCATAATTGATAATGAATCTCATTAGCATTCACAATAAAATCATCGTTCGCAACCGCATGGCAATTTGGAATAAAAGATGGAAATAGTTAGAAAAAACAGTCTTAAAGAAATCAACGGTACTATCTCCATCCCGACGGGAAAAGGCGGAGTTTTTAGGAAACTGTTTGTTTTTTCAGGGCCCGGCGCATTGATCGCGGTAGGCTATATGGATCCCGGTAACTGGATTACCTCTATTCAGGGGCGCGCGCTCTATAGCTACATTCTGCTGTAGGTGATTTTGATTTCCAGTCTTATTGCCATGCTGTTGCAGGTCATGTGCGCCAAACTGGGCATTGTGACGGGGATGGATTTAGCGCAGGCCACGAAAGCCCTGGTCGGCAAACGCACCGCCGTCGTGCTGTGGATCACCACCGAATTAGCGATCATCGCGACAGAGATCGCCGAGGTTATCGGTAGCGCCATCGCTCTGAATTTATTGTTCAAGATCCCGCTGCTGCTCGGGGTGATTATTACCGTGCTGGGCGTTTTTCTGTTGTTGGCCTTGATGAAATTCGGCATCAGGAAGATCGAGGCGCTGGTCTTTACCTTGATCGCCACTATTTTTGTTATTTTTGCTTATGAGGTGGCATTGGCCAATCCCGATCTCGGCCAAATCGTGTGCGCGTTCATCCCGCAAAGCGATATCCTCACGGCAAAGGTGGAGGGCGGTGATTCCGCTTTCTTTATTGCGCTGGGTATCGTCCGGCGCCACCGTGATGCCACATAATTTGTACCTGCACTCTTCCATTGTCCAATCGCGCCAATACGACCGCAGCTATGAGCGGGCGCTGAAAGAAGCGATCCGCTATGCGACCATTGATTCCAATGTGCAGCTTGGCTTCTCATCCATTATTAATTGCCTGCTTCTTATCCTCGGCGCCGCGATGTTTTTTGGCAAAAATCCGGATGATATCGGCCGCTTCGCCCAGCTTTATGACGCCCTGCAGGATCACACCATGGTCGGCACGATTGCCAGTTCTACCCTGGCCACATTGTTCGCGGTCGCGCTGCTAGCCTCCGGTCAGAATGCCACTATCACGGGGACCTTAACCGGGCAAATCGTTATGGAAGGGTTCATCAATTTCCGACTACCGCTGTGGCAGCGGCGCATGATTACCCGCCTGATTGCCATTATGCCGGTTGTAGCGTGTATTTATTGGTGGGGAGATAAAGGGGGATGTGGTTGAGAAGCTATTGGTCTACACCCAGGTCTTTTTGAGCATCGCCCTGCCGATTTCAATGGTGCCGCTGCTGTATTTAACGTCCTCCAAAAAACGCATGGGCAAATTTGTCAATTGCCCGCCGTTTATTGTCCTAGGCTGGCTGGCGACTGCGGTATTGGTCGTATTGAATATTCAACTCATCATCGAAACAGTGCAAATGTTGTTCAATTAAGCAGCAGCGCGTCGGCGGCCATTGTCTGGCCGCCGGTTATGCGCGAGCGATGCGCCCGTCCGCAGCCGGCGGAGTATAGCCTATCAGCGCGACGGCCGTTTATAGGGGTTGGGATCGCCGGGCTTGCGGGTTTTAAGTAGTTTCAGCACCCACGTATACTGTTCCGGATTCGGGCGGACCAGTGTTTCCACCGCTTCATTCATGCGCCGCGCCACGGTGGCCTCATCGGAGTCCGTGAGATCCGCAATCGGCGGCAGAAGATGGATATGCAGCAGGCTGGTGTTACCGTCATAAACCGGGAATAACGGAACGACGGTAGCGCGGCAGACTTTCATCAGGCGGCCTATAGCCGGCAGCGTCGCTTTATAGGTGGCAAAAAAATCAACAAACTCACTGTGCTCAGCGCCGTGATCCTGATCGGGCAGATAATAGCCCCAATACCCCTGACGCACCGAGCTGATAAAAGGTTTAATGCCATCATTGCGGGCGTGCATACGGCCGCCGAAACGCCGCCGCACGCGGTTCCACATGTAATCCACCAGCTCATTGCTCTGATTATGGAACATGGCCGCCATTTTCTGGCCGCGCGCCGCCATCAGCATCGCCGGTACGTCCACCGCCCAGCCGTGAGGAACCAAAAAGATGACATTGCGACCCTCTTCCTGTAGTCGCTGAATCAATTCGTCGCCATGCCAGCGCACCCGCGCCAGGACCCGCTTGGGATCGCGGCAGGCCAGTTCGGCCATCAGAATGGTGGACTGTGTGACGCAGGCGAACATGTCGTCAATGATGGTTTCCCGCTGCGGCGTGTCGATTTCCGGCAGGCAGTAGGCCAGGTTGACCTGGGCGCGAAAACGCGCTTTGTGCGCAACGCGGCCGACCACCCGGCCCAGCGCGCCCAAAACGGGATCGCGCAGCCGCGGCGGGATCCAGGCTGATGCGGCAATAGCGCCAATCCCCAGCCAAACGCCCCAGTAACGTGGCGTATAGAATGCGCTTTTGAAGGTTGGGATGAATTCTGTATGTCCCTTTTTTGTCTTTTCCATGCCTTTCTCACTGCTGTTAAACGCGCCCATAGTGCGGTTGACCGCATTATAAAGAAAAAAAGCAGCCGATGCAGGATCGGCTGCTGAGGGCGTCATATCAATTTAACTGCAGCTGGGGCAGCATTTGTTTGACTTGGGCAAGATACTCGGCGCGATCGCGGCCGGTCAAACCTTCGGTGCGCGGCAGTTTAGCGGTCAGCGGATTGACCGCCTGCTGGTTGATCCACACCTCATAATGCAGATGGGGGCCGGTGGAGCGGCCGGTATTCCCGGACAGGGCGATACGGTCGCCGCGCTTCACTTTCTGTCCCGGTTTCACCAGCAGTTTTTTCAGGTGCATATAGCGGGTCATATACTGACGACCGTGACGGATAGCCACATAATTCCCGGCGGCGCCGTCGCGTTTGCTGACCATCACCTCGCCGTCGCCTACCGCCAATACCGGCGTGCCGACCGGGACGGCGAAATCAACACCGCGGTGGGGCGCAATGCGCCCGGTAACGGGGTTAAGCCGGCGCGGGTTGAAATTGGAGGAGACGCGGAATTGTTTCACGGTGGGAAAGCGCATAAAACCCCGGGCCAGCCCGGCGGCATCGCGATTATAGAATTTACCGTCATCCGCACGGAAGGAGTAGTAATCCTTACCGCCGCTACGCAAGCGCACGCCAAGCAATTGGCTTTGGACGCTCTTGCCGTCCAACATTTCCCTTGAGGTCAGAACCGAGAACTGATCGCCTTTACGCAGCTTGCGAAAATCCAGCTGCCACTGCAGGGCTTTGATCACCGCATTGATATCGCCGCCGGTCAGGCCAGCGGCGCGGGCGCTGGTGACAAAACTGCCATCGAGCTGGCCGGTCAAGGTCGTATTGCGCCACTCGCCGGTCATATTAGCGATACTTTCCTTAAAACCGCCGTCAATGCGGTCATAGGTGCGCGTCTCGCGGCGGGAAACACCCCAGGTCAGGCGCTGTAAATCGCCGTCGGCGGTCAGCGTCCAGGAGAGGGACTGGCCTATCTTCAGATTGCGCAATGCGGGATTTTGCCGTGCCAGAGCGGTGACATCGGCAATATCGATGCCGTACTGGGTGAGGACGCTGCTTAGAGTATCGCCGGTGGAGATGACGTATTCATGTACTCCTGCCTCCCCTTCCACGCGTTCGTCCAGATCATCCTTTGGAATATCTTCGTCGCTGTCCGGGGTTGTTTGATCGAGGGGTTCGCTGGCCTCAGGCGCCAGCTCGCGCAATTGGTGGTCTTCCAGCGGTATGATACGGCTGTGGGGCAGCTCCACTACCGGGGAATAAATATAAGGTCGCCAAACGGCGACGGCCAGTGTGACGATGGTTAACGACCCCAGCATGACGCGGTGGGGTCGCGGCAGATGATTAAACGCCAGGGCGAAAGAGCGGGCTATCTGCTGCACTAATGACTATCCTCATGTGTTCTTTTCCAGGCAGCTCACGTACTGGTTCGACAGTTGCAACAGGAAGCGCGCGTAGCTTTCCTTGTCCAAAACGATACCTATTCCCAGCGGGTCCAGGGTGCCTATATGCACGTTTGTCCCGCGGGCGACGGCGTTGATAACGGCTGCCTGAATTGTGGCTCAGCAAAAATACAGGTTGCTTTTTGCTCAACCAACTGTGTTCTGATTGTGTGTAAAGCCTGCGCACCGGGCTGTATTTCGGGATTGATAGTGAAATATCCTAACGGCGTCAGGCCATAGTATGTTTCAAAATACCCATACGCATCGTGGAATACGTAATACCCTTTAGCGCGAACGGGTGCCAGCATTGTAGCGATATTTTTGTCATTTTTTGTCAAGACGTCCTTGAAAATGCGCAGATTATCGTCCAAAAGTTGTTTCTTTTCGGGCATTAACTCCATAAGACGGTCATGTATCGCCTCGGCAGCGACGAGGCGGGTCCCGATAAAAATGCCTCCAGCTCCGGCCCCACCCCACCCAGACCAGCACATCCGCTTTTTTCAAGCGCAGCGTATCCGACGGCCGCAGCGCGTAATCATGAGGGGATACGCCATCGGGCAGGATCACCTCCACCGGCATCACGCCATCGGCAACGGCGGCGGCGATAAATCCCAGCGGACGCACAGAGGTGACGACCGCGGCCTGGGCATGCACACAGGCCATCACCCCCAATGCGGCACCCCATAAGGCGAAACGACAGGTACGGTAAACAGGGCGCAACACGACGGTGGAAAGGGAGGCGGGCATGGCAATATTCTCATCGGTAACCAAGCAGATTGTTATGTTATAGTAACGCGGCAATTTAACAATCGTAATCATCATGACCGACTTGGTAGCCCTTGAACACATTGCCGTCGCCTTCGGGCGAAAAGCGGTACTGCACGATATCTCATTTACCCTGCGCCACGGACACATTCTCACCCTGCTCAGCCCGAATGGCGCCGGTAAATCGACGCTGGTGTGGGTAGTGCTCAGCCTTATTGCGCCCGATGCCCGCACAATAAGGCGCCAGCCTAAACTGCGCGTGGGTTATGTGCCGCAGAAAATTCATATTGATCCCACGCTGCCGCTGACGGTCGAACGCTTCATGCGTCTGCATCCGGGGGTGAAGAAAGGCGATATTGGACCGGCGCTCGCGCGGGTGCAGGCGCAGCATTTGCATCAGGCTCCAATGCAGAAGCTATCCGGCGGTGAAATGCAATGGGTGCTGCTGGCGCGCGCCCTGCTCAATTCACCACAACTCTTGGTGCTGGATGAGCCTACTCAAGGCGTGGACGTCAACGGTCAGGTGGCGCTGTATGATTTAATCGACAACCTTCGCCATACGCTCGGTTACGGCGTATTAATGGTGTCCCACGATTTACATCTGGTGATGGCGAAAATCGATGAAATGCTGTGCCTTAATCGCCATATCTGCTGTTCCGGTACTCCGGAAGTGGTCTCGGCCCATCCGGATTTTATTGCCATGTTCGGCTATCGTGAATCATCGCAGCTCGCCATTTACCGCCATCATCACAATCACCGCCACGATTTACAGGGCGAGGTCATGCCGGCCGCGCAGCCGCACGGAGAGTGCCGCCATGATTGAATTATTGCTGCCCGGCTGGGTTGCTGGCCTGCTGCTTTCGCTGGCGGCGGGTCCACTCGGCGCCTTCGTGGTCTGGCGCAAGATGTCGTATTTTGGCGATACCCTGGTGCACGCCTCCTTCTGGGCGTCGCTTTTAGTCTGTTGCTGAACATTAATCCGTTTTATGCGGTGATCGCGGTCACCCTGGCGCTGGGACTGGTGTGGCTGGAACGCTTTCCGCAATTGGCTATCGACACTCTGCTGGGCATTCTGGCGCACGGGTCGCTGTCGCTGGGCCTGGTGGTGGTCAGCCTGATGCATGGGGTGCGGGTAGATCTGATGGCGTACCTGTTTGGCGATTTGCTGGCGGTCACGCCGCAGGATATCGCGCTGGTGGCCGTCGGGGTCGTGGTGGTATTGACGCTTATCCTGTGGCAATGGCGCGCGTTATTGTCCGTGACCATCAGTCCTGAATTGGCCCACGTCGACGGGATCCGCCTGCCCCGCATCAAGCTGTTATTAATTCTGGTCACGGCGCTGACCATCGGGCTGGCGATGAAATTTGTCGGCGCATTGATTATTACATCACTGCTTATTATCTCCCGCCGCCGCCCGGTCCGTCCGTGGTGCTGTGCGCCTCGGTACTGTTTCTGCTCAGTCTAACGATGAAAATCCGGTCGTGCCCCCCGCTCGCACGGCGCAGATCACCCCGCCGCGCGGGTCAACGGCGCTATAGATCGCAGGCCACGGCTGTACCGTGCGGCGTTATTCGGGATCGCCGCCGTGTTCCTCTAGCCCGAAATGGCGGTAAGCATGCACGGTGGCGATGCGTCCGCGCGGGGTGCGTTGGATGAACCCCTGCTGAATCAAAAACGGCTCCAGCACGTCCTCTATCGTCTCCCGCTCCTCGCCGATCGCCGCCGCCAGATTGTCCAGCCCGACCGGCCCCCCGACAAACTTATCGATAATGGCCAGCAGCAGCTTGCGATCCATGAAATCGAACCCTTCGGTATCGACATTCAGCATGTTCAGCGCGCTCACCGCCACATCATCGGTGATGTGGCCCGCGGCCCGTACTTCGGCGAAGTCGCGGACCCGACGCAGCAGCCGGTTGGCAATGCGGGGCGTGCCGCGCGCCCGACGGGCGATCTCCCGCGCGCCCCCCTCGGTAATATTCAGCGCCAGACAGACGGCGCTGCGGCTGACGATGTGCTGCAAATCCCCCGTCTGATAAAACTCCAGTCGCTGCACAATGCCAAAGCGATCGCGCAGCGGCGGCGTCAGCGAACCGGCGCGGGTGGTGGCTCCCACCAGCGTAAACGGCGGCAGCTCGATTTTGATTGAGCGGCCGGCCGGCCCCTCGCCTATCATAATATCCAGCTGGTAGTCTTCCATGGCCGGATACAGCACTTCTTCCACCACCGGCGACAGTCGGTGGATTTCATCAATGAATAAAACGTCATGGGGTTCGAGACTGGTCAGCATGGCCGCCAGATCGCCGGCTTTTTCCAGCACCGGACCCGAGGTGGTGCGCAAATTGACGCCCATCTCATTGGCGACAATGTTCGCCAGCGTGGTTTTACCCAGCCCCGGCGGCCCCGAGATCAACAGATGATCGAGCGCGTCGCCGCGCATTTTCGCCGCCTGAATGAAAATCTCCATTTGCTCGAGCACGTGCGGCTGGCCGATATAGTCTTCCAGTTTTTTCGGTCGGATAGCCCGGTCGATCACCTCTTCTCCGGTCACAGCGGCGGCGCTCATCAGTCGATCGGCTTCTATCATCCTCTACCTCACAGCGCAGCGCGCAGAGCATCACGGATTAGCATTTCACAATCAGAGCCGGCGCTGGCTACTTTACTTACCATCCGGCTTGCCTCCTGCGGTTTATAACCCAGCGCCACCAGGGCAGCCACCGCTTCACCCTCGGGATCGGCAGGCATGGCCGGCGCATCGATGGCGGCAGGGATCTCGCCCGCGCCCTGTGGCACAAACAGATCGCCGGACAGGCCTTTGAACCTGTCCTTCATTTCCACCACCAGCCGTTCCGCAGTCTTCTTACCGACGCCGGGCAATTTCACCAGGGCGTTGATTTCCTGGCGTTCCACGGCGCTGATAAACTGTTGCGCCGACATGCCGGACAAAATGGCCAGCGCCAGCTTTGGCCCGACCCCGTTGACTTTAATAAGCTCGCGAAACAGCACCCGCTCCTGTTTATGAATAAAGCCAAACAGCAGTTGGGCATCCTCACGTACCACGAAATGGGTAAAGATGACCGCCTCCTGGCCGGTCTCCGGCAGGGCATAGAAACAGGTCATCGGCATGAAGACCTCATACCCTACCCCATGGGTTTCCAATAGCACCTGCGGCGGCTGCTTTTCCAGAATGATGCCTCTGAGACGTCCGATCACCTCGACCTTCCTCAATGCGTCAGGTAGTTACTTATGATGGTTATGCTTATAACATAATAAAGTCTGGATAGATATCCAGTCTAAAGGTTAACACACCACCGCCGATTGCTAACGCAGCCGCCCGCGCGCCAGATTCAGCCCGCCGCTGCCCATACGCAAGGCATTTTGGCTGACATGGCAATGGGTGATGGCGATAGCCAACGCATCAGCGGCATCCGCCTGCGGGTTGGCCGGCAGCTTCAAAAGGGTACGAACCATATGCTGCACCTGACTCTTTTCCGCTGCACCACTGCCTACCACCGTTTGTTTAACCTGCCGCGCCGCATATTCAAACACCGGCAAATCCAGATTCATCGCCACCACGATAGCCACGCCACGCGCCTGACCCAGCTTTAACGCCGAGTCCGCGTTCTTGGCCATAAAAACCTGCTCTATCGCTAGGCAGTCGGGCTGAAACTGTGTAATAATTTCGCTGACGCCGGCATAAATCAACTTCAGACGCGCGGGTAGATCGTCGACTTTGGTCCGGATACAGCCGCTCCCCAGGTAGGTCAGTTTACACCCTTCCTGCCGTACGATGCCATAGCCGGTAATGCGCGAACCGGGGTCGATGCCCAGAATCACCGTCATGCCGCTGCCGCCCGGCGCATGAGATAAGGCGGGTACGCGGTCATCACAGGGTTGCCGCCACCTCGTCGGAAATCTCCCCGTTGTGGTAGACTTCCTGCACGTCATCGGAATCTTCCAGCATGTCGATAAGGCGCAGCAATTTCGGCGCGGTCTCGGCGTCCAGGTCGGTGCGGGTCGACGGCACCAGCGCCACTTCCGACGCTTCCGGCGTCAGCCCGGCCGCTTCCAGCGCGTCCTTCACCTCGCCGAAAGCCTCAGGCGTGGTGTACACGTCAATTGCCCCGTCATCATAGGTGATTACGTCATCGGCACCGGCCTCAAGCGCCGCATCCATGATGGTGTCTTCACTCAGACCCGGCGCAAAGGAAATGACCCCTCGTTTGGTGAACAAATACGACACGGAGCCGTCAGTGCCCAAATTGCCGCCGGTTTTGGTAAAGGCGTGGCGCACTTCGGAAACGGTACGGTTGCGGTTATCGCTCAGACACTCCACCATGACCGCAGTACCGCCCGGGCCGTAGCCCTCGTAAATGATGGTTTCCATCTGCGCATCATCACCACCGCCCACGCCGCGGGCGATAGCGCGGTTCAAGGTATCGCGCGTCATGTTATTGGCTAATGCTTTATCCACCGCTGCGCGCAAACGGGGATTTGAGCCGACATCGCCCCCGCCCAGACGAGCGGCGGTGACCAGTTCGCGGATGATCTTGGTAAAAATCTTCCCGCGCTTGGCGTCCTGTGCGGCTTTACGATGCTTGGTATTGGCCCACTTACTATGACCTGCCATATTTCTCTCCGAAAAAAGCCTTTTCAGACCGGATGAATAACAAATTCTTCAATTGCCTGCCGGTTACTCCAGGATTTGGTCAATGCTGCGGCGTCCGCGGCGTCCATCCAGCGCCAGCTAAGATGCTCGCTTAACACAGGCGCCTGCTCACAGGGTAGCGTTAAACAGAACCAATATTCTGTATTGTGCGTCACTCCGGGGGCGTAACGGTGGCGAAAATGACTAAAAATTTCAAACTGAATACAGCGCTGGCAATCGGTGAGCATCAGCCCGCCGGCGGCCACATCGAAACCGGTTTCCTCACGGACTTCACGCCGCGCTGCCGCCGCCGGAAGTTCGCCGGCATCGATCCCGCCGGTAACCGACTGCCAGAATGCCGGGTCGTCCCGGCGTTGTAACATCAGTACCCTCCCGCTATCGGCGGCAGAGATAACCACCAGCACCGAAACCGGGCGTTTATAGGGCATTATGAGCGACCGTTTTCCATGGCTTCCCGCCCCTTGCCGACAACCGCAATCGACAGGTCGGCGAGTGCATCGGCATTGCCGAAACTCGGCGCTTCGGTCATGAGATCCGCCGCAGCGGTGGTTTTCGGGAACGCGATAACATCACGGATATTATCGGTACCGGTAAGCAGCATTACCAGCCGGTCGAGGCCAAAGGCCAGACCCGCATGCGGCGGCGTGCCGTATTTTAACGCATCGAGCAGAAAGCCGAATTTCTCCTGCTGTTCCTGTTCGTTGATGGCCAAAATGCCGAACACCGTTTGCTGCATGTCGCCACGGTGGATGCGCACTGAACCGCCGCCGACCTCATAACCGTTAATCACCATGTCGTAGGCGTTGGCCACCGCCGACGTCGGCGATGCGGCAAGCATTTGGGCATCGACATCCTTTGGTGCGGTGAACGGATGATGCATGGCCGCCAGGCCGCCCTCCCCGTCTTCCTCGAACATCGGAAAGTCGACGACCCACAACGGCGCCCAGCGGTCGGTAACCGTGAGCTGCAAATCCAGGCCCAGTTTCAGACGCAGTGCCCCCAGCGCATCGGTGACGACGTTTTTGCGATCCGCGCTGAAGAAAATGATATCGCTATCGGCGGCTCCGGTGCGTACCAGGATCTGTTCAATCACCTGCGGCCCCAGGAATTTCGCCACCGGGCTTTGTACCCCTTCCACACCGGCGGCGCGCTGGTTTACCTTCATCCACGCCAGCCCTTTGGCGCCGTAGATTTCACTATATTTACCGTATTCATCAATCTGTTTGCGGCTTAGCTGCGCGCCACCGGGCACGCGCAATGCCGCAACGCGGCCCTGGCTGTCGTTGGCAGGAATCGAGAACACCTTGAACTGCACGTCCTTGACAAGGTCCGCCACGTCCACCAGCTCCATCGGGTTGCGTAAATCCGGCTTGTCTGAGCCGAAACGGCGCATGGCGTCGGCATACGTCATTTGCGGGAAAATGCCCAGATCAACGCCGGTAATCTCGCGCCACAAATCGCGAATAAGCCGCTCCATCACCTCCCGCACCTGGGTTGCGGTCATGAAAGAGGTTTCAACGTCTATCTGGGTGAACTCCGGCTGACGGTCGGCGCGCAGGTCCTCATCGCGGAAACATTTTACAATCTGGTAGTAGCGATCGAACCCCGACATCATCAGCAATTGCTTGAACAGCTGCGGCGACTGCGGCAAGGCGTAGAATTTGCCTTTATGCACCCGGCTGGGCACCAGATAATCGCGCGCACCCTCTGGCGTCGCCTTGGTCAGCATCGGTGTTTCGATATCGAGAAAACCTTCGGCGTCCATGAAGCGGCGGACGAAACTGGAGATGCGCGCCCGCGTTTTGAGGCGCTGCGCCATAACCGGGCGACGCAAATCGAGGTAGCGGAATTTGAGCCGCTGCTCTTCGGTGTTATTCTGGTTGCTATCGAGAGGCAGAGGCTCAGAGCAGTTAATGATGGAAAGCTCGGTGGCCAATACTTCAACGGCGCCGGTCGCCATTTCGCTATTGACCTGGCTGTCCGGACGGGCGCGCACGATACCGGTCAACTGCAGGCAAAATTCATTGCGCAGCTCGGCGGCGCGGGCAAAGGCATCCTGACGGTCGGGATCAAAAAATACCTGCACCAGGCCTTCCCGGTCACGCATGTCGATGAAAATCAAACCGCCCAGATCGCGACGGCGGTTAACCCAACCGCATAACATCACTTCCTGACCAACATGTGACAGGTTCAGCTGTCCGCAATATACAGTACGCATTAGGATATCCTTAAAATTCAGCCCGTCAGCGGATGCCGGAATGGGTCAAAACGAGCTGTTATTCATCAATGGCTGCGCCCGGCCTTACCGGCCGGCGAGTGCCACTGCACGGGCCGGCATTTGAAAGGCGGTCATTATAAAGGAATTTCAGGCACAGCATAAGCCCGTCTGCGTTGCAGGACGCCGGCCGATGAAAATAGCGTTTCGTCTCATAAATATTAACAAAATTGATCGTGGCGATACTGTCACTTCAGGCTTGGAGTAACATACTCTGGGCTGACCGGCGCGGCCGACTAGCCGCTGCCGCGCATCATTCACTCACGGAGACCCGCATGTTAAAGCTCAATCCTTCTCGTAGCGCCTTGGTACTCATCGATTTGCAGAAAGGGATTTTGCCCTTCGCCGGCGGCCCGCACAGCGCCGCGGACGTCGTCAAACGCGCCGCCGAACTCGCGCAGGGTTTTCGTGACGCCAACGCGCCGGTATTTCTGGTGCGCGTGGGCTGGTCGGCCGATTTCGCTGACGCGCTGAAACAGCCGGTGGATAGCGCCAGCGGTGGTACCCTGCCGGCGAACTGGTGGGACATTCCTGCCGATCTCCGGGCGCAGGATAGCGATATCCGAATCATTAAACGCCAGTGGGGCGCCTTTTACGGTACCGAGTTGGAAATGCAGTTGCGCCGGCGCGGAATTGAAACGATTGTGCTGGGGGGGGCATTTCAACCAATATCGGCGTGGAATTCACCGCGCGTAATGCCTGGGAACTGGGCTTTGAGCTGGTGCTGGTGGAAGATATATGCAGCGCACACGATAAAGCTCAGCACGACGGTAGTTTCCAGCATATCTTCCCGCGCCTTGGCCGGGTACGCCACAACGCTCAAGTGCTCGCCGCCCTCACCGGGTAACCCCGGGTGGGCGATCAATCCGCTTGGGGCCGCCGCGTCGGTTACGCAGCGGCCCCGTTAACACGGAGACGCTATGCTTTATATCGGCCTACCACAGTGGCAGCACAGCGGCTGGGGCAAATATGGCCTGCGCACATTGGCGGATTACGCCCGCCATTTTAACTGCGTAGAGGGGAATACCACGCTCTATGCGCTGCCCGATGCCGGCCGGGTACGCGATTGGCGCGCCATGACGCCGGAAACCTTTCGATTTTGCTTCAAGTTCCCCGCCACCATCAGCCATCAGGGCGGCCTGCGCCATTTCAAAGCGCCGCTGGTGACATTTTTCGCCACCCTGGCGCCGCTGGCGGATCGTATTGGTCAATACTGGCTACAGTTGCCGGCGACATTCAGCCCGGCGGACCTGGAGAACCTCTGGACCTTTATTGACGCGCTGCCGGCGGATTTTCATTACGGCGTCGAGGTCCGTCATCCGGCATTTTTCGCCAAGCAGGACGAGGAACGTGAGCTGAATCGCGGCCTGCAGCAGCGGGGCGTCAATCGCGTTATCCTCGATAGCCGTCCGGTTCATGCGACCCTGCCCACCTCATCGGCATTGCGCGCCGCCCAACAGCAAAAACCCAGGCTGCCAGTGCATGCGGTGGTCACGGCCGATCGGCCACTGGTGCGCTTTATCGGCGCTGAAGATCCCGAAGATAATGTCGCACTGTTTCAGCCGTGGCTGGCGCGTTTACCTGACTGGTTACAGCGGGGAACGCCATTTTTGTTTATTCATACGCCGGATATTGCCTATGCGCCGCCGCTTGCGCAGCGGTTGTGGCCAAAACTGGCAGCAAAAATCCCCGCCATTGGCCCGACGCCTCACTGGCCACAGCAGGAAACGCTTTTTTGAGCGGGCAAAACCCTGTGAACTACCCGCTTTTTTTTTGCGACACTGCTGGCGACTCAGGCTATTATTTCGCACTCGAAAAGCAGGGTAGATAAGGGAGTACTGTTAGGATGGTAAGCGCGCTATATGTCGTGCTTGGTTCATTGTTTTTGATGAAATTATCTCTGGATGTGGTCAAGCTTAGGACCCAATACCGCGTGGCCACCGGCAACGGCGGATTTTATGAATTACAGACCGCAATCCGGGTGCATGGCAACGCGGTGGAATATATTCCCATCGGCCTGATTTTATTGGTCCTGCTGGAAATGAACGGCTCGCCCAACTGGACCCTGCACATTTGCGGGCTGATGCTGATGGCCGGGCGGCTGATGCATTACTATGGCCTGCAGACGCGGGAATATCGCTGGCGGCGCGCCGGCATGAGCGCCACCTACTGCTCGCTGGTGCTGATGGTATTGCTGAATCTCTGGTTCATGCCCTGGGATGTGGTGCTAAGCTGGCAATAACGCGACCATCCGCTCTCCTGTGGGGGTGGGAGGTGCTATGGCTTCCTTGCCTGAACCGGCCACCCGCTACCGCGCGGGACACATGCTTTATCGGCACTTTCTGATAGAATAGGCGTTTTGTACAACGACGCCTATTTTGCCATGACCCATCGTGATGACCTTTTCTCAGCGCCTATTGCCAGTTTGGGCGACTGGACTTTCGACGAGCGCGTCGCCGAAGTCTTTCCCGATATGATCCAGCGTTCCGTACCCGGCTATTCCAATATCATTTCGATGATCGGGATGCTGGCCGGCCGTTTTGCCCGCCCTGGAACGCAAATATATGATCTCGGCTGCGCCCTCGGCGCCGCCACGCTCGCGATGCGCCGCACCATCAGCCATGGCGATTGCCGCATTATTGCGGTGGACAACTCACCGGCGATGATTGACCGCTGTCGGCGCCATATTAGTGCGTTTCACGCAACGACACCCACGGAAATCATCGAGGACGACATTAGCACGGTGCCCATTGAAAACGCCTCGCTGGTGGTGCTGAATTTTACCATGCAGTTTCTTGAGCCAGCGCAGCGGCAAACCTTGCTTAATCGCATTTATGCCGGGCTGAATACGGGGGGCGCATTAGTATTATCGGAAAAATTCAGTTTTCAGGATCAGCTTATCGGTGGGCTGTTGTTCGATATGCATCATGATTTCAAAAGGGCCAACGGCTATAGTGAATTGGAAATCAGCCAGAAACGCAGCATGCTGGAAAATGTGATGCTCACCGACACGGTGGAAGTGCATAAACAACGCCTGGTCGAGGCGGGCTTTGGTCATGCCGAGCTTTGGTTCCAGTGCTTCAATTTCGGTTCATTGATCTCCATTAAACCGGAGAGCGGGCAGTGAGTCAGTTTGCCGATTTTTATCAGCTTATCGCCAAGAGTCCTCTCAGCCATTGGCTTAATACCCTGCCTGCGCAGCTTAGCGAGTGGGAGCAAACCTCCCAGCACTGCAAGTTCAGTCAATGGTTTAACGCGGTGGAACGGCTGCCAATGCTCACCCCCGCACGCCTGGATCTGCTTCACGGCGTTGAGGCGGACTGCGATCCGCCTCTGTCCGCCGGCCAGCAGGCGGGGATCGAATCTCTGCTGCGCCAGCTCATGCCCTGGCGCAAAGGTCCGTTTTCCCTGTATGGCGTCAGTATTGATACCGAATGGCGCTCTGACTGGAAATGGGAACGCGTGCTACCGCATATCGCGCCGCTGGCCGGTCGGCTTATTCTGGACGTCGGCTGCGGCAGCGGCTATCACCTGTGGCGCATGGTGGGCGCCGGCGCTCAGTTAGCTGTCGGGATTGATCCCATGCAACTGTTCTATTGCCAGTTCGCGGCGGTGCGTAAGCTGCTCGGCGGTGATCAACGGGCGCATCTGCTGCCGTTGGGCATCGAGCAGTTACCGGCGTTGGCCGCCTTTGACACCGTTTTTTCCATGGGGGTACTTTACCACCGCCGATCGCCGCTTGACCATTTGCTGCAATTGAAAAATCAATTGGTCAGCGGCGGTGAATTAGTGCTGGAAACGTTGGTCATTGAAGGCGACAGCCAACAGGTCTTGGTGCCCGGTGAGCGCTACGCCCAGATGCGCAATGTCTACTTTATTCCTTCCGCCACCGCGCTGGTAAGCTGGCTGGAAAAGTGCGGTTTTGTCAACGTGCGTCATGTGGATATGTCGGTCACCAGCACCGACGAACAACGACGTACCGCGTGGATGACCAGCGAATCTCTGGCGGATTTTCTCCATTCCGACGATCCGCGGCTAACCGTCGAGGGTCACCCCGCACCGCTGCGCGCGGTCATCGTGGCGGAGAAACACTGACTCCCTAGGGCGCGCACGATTAACATGGCGGTGAAGCGCTAATGTCTCAGTACGCGTCCCCCGGGGAGAGGCCTCGCGGTTGCGTTATCGATGTTGCTGATGTCCTCGCTAGGGCACGGGCGCGCCACAGTGACCGGGGATAAAAAAGCCCCAACAAGGATTTGGGGCTTGGTACTTGCAAGCATCACGTGGGTTTAAGCGTGTGCGTGGCAAAATTGCTTGTCATGCCGGACGCGTCGCAACGGGCAACACGGTCAGCGCGTGTTTCATGTTGGCTACCATCTCACTGTCTACACGGTAACGGCTAAATTCATCCGCTTCGCTGTCGGCGCTCATGCTCACGCCCGCTTTACGGTAGCGCATGCCGGAGGGGAAGAATTGCCCGGCGGAGCTATGCAGCTCCTGGATGCCGCTTTGCACGAATTTGTGCAGGTTGGTCAACCGCACGCACGCCCCCGCCATAATGATTGGACCACGGCTTAGCTCGGTCAGTTCCCTCAAGAGGGCTAAACCCGCTTCAGCGCTTTGCTGCTGACCGGAACTGAGAATGCGCGCGACCCCCAAATCGGTTAACTGCCGCAGCGCCTGATAAGGATTAAGACACATATCAAAGGCGCGATGAAAAGTGACGTCCATCGTACCCGCAAGGTGCATGATGCGCCGCATACGCGCCAGACTGACGTGGCCGTCTGCATCGAGCAGCCCAATCACCAATCCCGGAAAGCCCATATCGCGCACCTGAGCGACGTCATTTAGCATTACCTCGAACTCGGCGGCGCTGTAGCAAAAGTCGCCGCCGCGGGGACGGATAATGGGGTGGACCGGCAACGCAACGCGATCGCGTACCGCCCGCAGCGTTCCAAAGCTGGGCGTCAATCCCCCTTCTTTGGGAGCACAACAAAGCTCAATCCGGTCCGCGCCCGCTTGCTCAGCCTCTATAGCGCACTCCGCGCTATAGCAGCAAACTTCCAGTTTTGGCATGGTATACTACTCCTTTCTTGATGGCCCTCATCACTGGCATAGCACATTATGCCAGCAAACGGCGACGTTTTTCGTTTTTCAATTGTGCAGGGAAATGACTATGGCATTCAACTTCGATGAATGTATCGACCGGCGTCACAGCGATAGCTATAAATGGCAAAAGTACGCTGGGCGAGATGTCATTCCGCTGTGGGTGGCCGATACGGATTTCCGGTCGCCGCCCTGTATTCTCGAGGCGTTGCGCGCCCGTGTCGATCATGGCATCTTTGGTTACGGAGCGCCGCCGACAGCGCTCAGCGAGATATTTATAGAACGGATGCGCGAGCGCTATCAGTGGGACGTCAAGGCGGAATGGCTGTTGTTTCTGCCGGGTCTGGTCAGCGGCCTGCATCTGGCGTTCCGCGCGGCCGTCCACAGCGCCTGGCGCTGGTGCGTTGACTTCGCCGCCGCCGATCCGGCGCTTTCAGGCGACAAACTCCTGCTGATGCTTTGCAACCCCCATAATCCCGGCGGCACCTCCTATCGCCGCGAAGAGCTTATGCAGCATCTTGCCTTTGCACAAACGCACGATCTGCTGGTGTGCTCCGATGAAATTCATTGTGATTTATTACTGACCCCGGGGCTACGCCATATCCCCTTCGCCTCCTTGAATGAGGATGCGGCGCAGCATTACCCTTATTTCGCCTTCAAAAGAGCTTCAATATCGCCGGCCTAGGAGCGTCGGTGGCGGTCATCCCGAACCCACGTTTACGTATGAAATTCGCCGCACAGCGCGCGGGCGTGGTGCCGGTGGTGGATGTCCTGGCGCTGTGGTCAAGCCTGGCTTTCACAGCAGTTGGACTATCTACGCGGCAACCGCGACCAGCTGACGGAACGCCTGCGAGAAATGCCAGGCCTGACGCTGGCAGGCCCCGAGGCAACCTATTTGGCCTGGATTGACACCAGCGGTCTGGACGTGGACAACCCACACGCCTTCTTTGAACAGGCGGGCGTCGGTTTGTCCGCCGGCGCTGATTTCGGCTGTCCCAGAACGGTGCTGGATACCGCTCTGGATCGCATGGTCCACGCCTGCCAACAGCGCCGCGGGCATAGCGCAGCCCCTGTGCCGTTAAGGATGCTCGGGGATAACGATAGCGCGCAGGGCTTAAGGGTGAAATTTCACGGTGACGCGCCCGTCGCTGACCGCCAGCGTGGGATTGGCTAACGTTTCCACCTGAGCCTGCGGCTGGCTTTGCTTGATACGCAGATTCGGCGAGGCCAGCGCCTCATCCGACAGGAGCGCCCGCGCAAACAGGGTGTCCACCTCGCCCGGCAGCACTATTTCGACATGTTCCCATCCTTCATGAGGATAACGCCGCTCGCCGGGCCAGGATAACTCAATGCAAGAAATAGACTGCCCGCCTAAATTCAGCGGCGTCGTCAGTTCAAACAGCGCAATCTGACGGCCGTTAATTTCCGCTTCATGCAAAAGATGGCCACATTGAGAAAAATCGTGATACCACCGCTGTGCCGTGACGTCTTGATGACAGCGCACCGCAATATGATCGATAAAAAAAGCTTCTGGCAAAATACCCAATCTATTAGTTAATGCATATAGTTCCGCTTCAAAACGCGGAAAATCGATTTTCAAATCCAATAATTGTGGAGCGTCGGTCCAATTCATTTTTCTTTATCCTTAATTGTATTTCCAACTCTCATCACCTCAGCCGTCGCGCCCGGTGTGCCGCGCCAATCGCCGCTTTCTTAGACCGGCCAGGGACGAAACTTGGCACAATAGAGTATTAAGATTAATCTGTTTGTTTGCAAGAGGGCATTAAATGACAAATATTTATCCTGTTTTAACCACAGCGTAATGCGCAGCCTTAATTGCTGACATTAAACTTACACAAAGCAAGTTTATGTCATATTTCAATGCGGTGACAAGCGTAAAAGATAAGTATTTTCTGAAAGCGCGTTGGCTGGATTTTGCCTTTGCGTTATATCGGCTATTTTAGACTCCTAAATAATCCAAGGTATATAAAATGCTATTATTAACTTTATGCCTATTGCTAGTTATTGTCGCCATATATTCCATTATCCAGCATTTACGCACTAAAAATCGCAATCAGCTCGGCATGTCGCGTAAAGAACGCCGCCGCTACCGATAACCTTTCTCGCTTCCCGTGATGCGGCGGGCAGCCACGTCTCTTCCGCGTCCACTGAATCTGTCATTCCGCTCTACTGACTTCCACCGCCGATTATGGTATAAGCATGGTTTATTTTTCGGATCTGACCACCGTGTCCGCCCGGTTACGGTGGCGTAGTCAGGTTGTCAGGGAATGTCAGCGCTCTGCCTGCCTCCCGCCCATGCAATAAAGGTATTCCGGTGAACATCCACACTCTTCTCTCAGAAAAAATCCAGCAGGCGCTGGTGGCCGCAGGCGCGCCCGCCGACTGCGAAGCGCAGGTGCGCCAATCAGCGAAGGCTCAGTTCGGCGACTATCAAGCCAATGGCGTCATGGCGATTGCCAAACAGCTCGGTCTGCCGCCCCGCAAGCTGGCGGAAAACGTCGTCGGTTTGCTGAATTTGGACGGTATCGCCCGTAAAGTCGACATCGCGGGTCCCGGTTTCATCAATATTTTTCTCGAGCCGAGCTGGTTGGCAAACCACCTTGCCGCGGCCCTTTCCTCTCCGCGACTGGGCATTGCAAGCGTCGCGTCGCAAACCATCGTGGTGGATTATTCCGCGCCCAACGTCGCCAAAGAAATGCATGTCGGCCACGTGCGTTCTACCATCATCGGCGATGCCTCGGTGCGCACGCTGTCGTTTTTGGGCCATAACGTTATTCGGGCCAATCACGTAGGCGACTGGGGAACGCAATTCGGCATGCTGATCGCCTATTTGGAAAAGGTACAGGACGGCGGCGAAGCGGAAATGCAGCTCTCAAGCCTGGAGAGCTTCTACCGCGCCGCCAAGCAGCATTACGACGAGGATCCGGCGTTCGCCGAGCGCGCCCGCGGCTATGTGGTGAAGCTTCAGGGCGGCGACGAGTATTGTCGACAAATGTGGCGCAAACTGGTGGATGTCACCATGGCACAGAATCAGAAAACCTATAACCGGCTTAATGTGACGTTAACGCGTGCGGACGTCATGGGGGAAAGCCTGTACAACGACATGCTGCCCGGTATCGTGGCGGATTTGAAAGCGAAAGGGCTGGCGGTGGAGAGCGAAGGCGCCACCGTGGTGTTCCTCGACGAATTCAAAAACAAAGAAGGCGAGCCCATGGGGGTGATCATCCAGAAAAAGGATGGCGCTTACCTGTATACCACCACCGATATCGCCTGCGCCAAATACCGCTATGAGACGCTGAAGGCCGACCGGATTATCTACTATATCGATTCACGCCAGCATCAGCACCTGATGCTGGCCTGGACTATCGTGCGCAAGGCCGGCTACGTCCCTGAATCGGTCCCACTCGAGCACCACATGTTCGGCATGATGCTGGGCAAAGACGGCAAACCGTTTAAAACCCGCGCCGGCGGCACCATCAAGCTCACAGAGCTGCTGGACGAAGCGCTGGAACGCGCCCGCCGTCTGGTTGCCGCCAAGAACCCCTCCATGGACGCCGGGGAGTTGGCAAGACTGGCGCAGGTGGTGGGGATCGGCGCGGTAAAATACGCCGATTTATCGAAAAGCCGCACCACTGATTATGTTTTTGACTGGGACAATATGCTGAGTTTTGAGGGTAACACAGCGCCCTATATGCAATATGCCTATACCCGTGTCGCCTCGATATTCAAACGCAGCGGCCAGGATGAGCAGCAGCTCACCGGCGACATCCGCCTGGAGGCGGAACAGGAAACCCAGCTGGCGGTTCGTCTGTTGCAGTTGGAAGAGGCCATTGCGACCGTGGCACGCGACGGCACGCCGCATGTGCTCTGTGCCTATCTGTATGATTTGGCCGTGCTGTTCTCCGCTTTCTACGAACACTGCCCCATCCTGAATGCCGAGAATGCGGCGCTGCGCCAAAGCCGCCTGCAATTGGCGCTGCTTACCGCACGCACGCTAAAAAAAGGGCTGGATCTGCTGGGTATTGAAACCGTGGAACGGATGTAGCTGACTAAAACGTCCGAAGCGTTAAGCCGTTTGTCAGCCCAGCCCTGGCCAAGCCGCCGGTCCACCTGATGATGCGGACTGTTTTTTTTGCTTATGCCAACTCTTATCGCCTTTCAGGACCTACTGGGGTTTGCGTGATTGGGGCATGCCAGGGTTCAGTGCATCGGCATACCAACATTCTTTGACTTGGCCATGCCGGGGGCTAGTGAACCTGCACCGAGCGCGCGAAGTGGCGTGGTCGGAATCCCACCAGCCACAGCGTGGCGAAATAGACCATTCCGCCCACCGCAACCACGCCCATCAGCCGCAGCAGCCGCCAGGGCATACTGCCTTGCGACCAGTCAGGCATCATCATTAGCAGCCCGATAAGCGCCGCCGCCATGATAATGACCGCCAGTAACAGCCGGCAGAAAAAACCGAGCCATCCTGGCTGCGGCTCAAACAGCTTTTGCCAGCGTAATTGCCAATACAAGAGCGCGGCGTTAAGGCAGGCGGCCAGGCCGATGGACAGCGACAAACCGGCATGCTTTAGCGGACCAATAAAGGTCAGGTTCATTAATTGCGTCATGAGAAGCGTAATCATCGCCATGCGTACCGGCGTTTTGATATCCTGGCGGGAGTAGAACCCGGGCGCAAGCACCTTGACCAAAATCAGACCGACCAGGCCCACCGAATAGGCTATCAGCGCCCGCTGCGTCATCAAGGCGTCAAAGGCGGAGAACTTGCCGTACTGGAACAGCGCCACGGTCAATGGATGCGCCAGAATTCCCAGCGCGACGGCGCTGGGAAGCGCCAGCATAAAGCATAAGCGCAACCCCCAGTCCAGCAGACGGGAGTATTCATCGTGATTGCCGCGGGTAAAGCTACGCGATAGCGAAGGCAACAAAATGGTCCCCAGCGCCACGCCGAGCACCCCGGAGGGGAACTCCATCAGGCGGTCGGCATAATACATCCATGACACCGAGCCGGAGACCAGAAAGGAGGCAAAAATGGTATTGATGATAAGGGAGATTTGGCTGACGGACACGCCGAGAATGGCCGGTCCCATTTGCCGCAGCACGCGCCAAACGCCGGCGTCGCGGAACTGTACTCTGGGCAGCACCAACATGCCGATTTTCTTCAGGTGCGGCAGCTGATAACCCAGTTGCAGGACGCCACCGGCCAACACGGCCCAGGCCAGCACCATGACGGGCGGATGGAACAGCGGCGCCGCCAGCAGCGCGAAACCTATCATGCTGACGTTGAGCAACGTCGGCGCAAACGCCGGCACCGAGAAGCGGTTCCAGGTATTAAGGACAGCCCCTACCAGCGAGGTGAGGGAAATAAGCAAAATATAGGGAAACGTGACGCGTAACAGCGCCGTGGTCAGGGCAAATTTCTCCGGCGTATCGGTAAACCCCGGTGCGGTGATCATTATGACCCAGGGCGCGGCCAGCATACCGGCCACGGTGACCAGCGCCAGCACCAGCGTGAGCAAGCCTGCGATATAGGCGACGAATACGCGCGTCGCTGCATCGCCCTGCTGGCTCTTGTACTCCGCCAGAATAGGAACAAACGCTTGTGAAAAGGCCCCTTCGGCGAAGATACGCCGCAACAGATTAGGAATTTTAAAGGCAACGAAAAAGGCGTCACTTGCCATACCCGCGCCAAATACTCGCGCGACGATGGAATCGCGGATAAACCCCAAAACGCGGGAAAAAAGTGTCATGGAGCTGACCGCTGCCAGCGATTTCAATAAATTCATGGTGTTAATTTTCTGTTCCGCCTGGATGCCGTCGACCTGAAGGTGGCGCACCGTCCGGCAAATCCTGAGCCTTATGGGTGCGCTTAGTCTACCCTGCCCGGAGAAAATCGCCACTGTCCGTTATCGCTGCCGCCATCGCAGCGGATATGAGGCGGTCTCTTGAGCTGAGGCGGTAATGGGCCAACGGGCATTGCAGCCTCACCTCCGATGCGGGCATCAAACCCTATGCCGCCCGGCCGCGGTGGTCACGATGCGGCTCCCCGCACGCCGGTCGGCATTGTCCAGGCTATGCCCTTGTCCCGAACGGCGTGCGGGCGTCAGGCCCCGCGTTGCGCCAGCAGTCGCTCAATCCACCGCTGCGCGCTGATGCTTTCCTCGCCGCTCAGACAGGTGGGTGTCTGATTCGCCGCGCAGTCGATAAAGTGCTCTACCGCGCCGGTAAACCCGCACTGGGTTAAAATCGTCTGCCAGGCGGGGACCGGCAGCTCCCCAATGGTGCCCTCGCGTTCCCATTGAAACGGCGCATCTCTTCAACCTGATAAAGCGCACCGCGGGTGACGGCGGTAAAGGTTTCCCGCTGACTGCCCGCCTGACGGTGCATGGTAGTGGTGACCAGGCAATCGCCGCAGCGGAAAGCGTGCTCAGAATACAATAGCTGATCGGCCGCATTGGTCTGCACCAGACCGCCGGACAGCGTCGGCGTGCCGCCTGCCAGCCACAATGCCGTGTCTACAACGTGCAAATAATCATCCAGCAAGGTAAAACGCGTGTCCTCTGCGGTCTGACACTGTCGCTGCGATGTTTGTTCATACGCAGCGAAGCGCCGTGCTGCATTTCCTATTTCAGACGCTGGTACAGGGGCGCGAAACGTCGGTTAAATCCCACCATTAAAATCCGCTGATGCCGGGCGGCTAACGTCAACAGCTGTTCCGCTTGCGCCAGCGTCGCCTCCAGCGGCTTATCCACATACACATGCCGGCCACGCTGCAGCAAATCGCTCACGACCTCATAATGACTGTCGGTACTGCTATGGACAAACAGGGCATCACACTGCTGGGCCAGTTCATCAACTCGCGCGTAATAGGGGATGCGATAACTGTCGCAAAGCGGCTGTGCCCTCTGTTGATTGGGTGAAAAAGCGCCCACCAGACGCCAGCGGGCGGAGTCACTCAACAGCGGCAAATACACTTTCTGCGCAATGCCGCCCAAGCCGATAATACCAATGCGTAATGTCATCCCCCTCCCCTGAGGCATCAACGTCCGGGCGTCCATCCGCTGTGGGTGAGCGCCATCAAAACATGATCGCGCCACTGGCCATCGATCAATAAATAATCTTTTGCGTAACCTTCACGGATAAAACCGAGTCGCGCAAGTAAACTGCCGCTGCGATGATTGTGCGGCATATAGTTAGCCATTATTCGGTGCATATGCCGCTGCATATGACGGATCGCGGCCTGGAGCGCTTCAAACATCAATCGCTGCACTTGCCACATTTCCCCTAACGAATAGCCGAGAAAACACGCATGAAATGAACCGCGCAACACATTACTGAAATTCGCCACGCCGCGGATTTCCGTTTCCAGCGGATCGAGCAGGACAAAATAATATGCGCTGCCCTGGCGATGCATTTCGTTTATCATCCCCAAACGCGCCTGCCAGCCGGAGGGATAACAATGACTTTCATCGCGAATCGGCTCCCAGGGTTTGAGGTAATCCCGATTGGCCGCGTAGTACTCCGCCAGACGGTAATCGTCCCGTTCATTGGCCAGACGGACCACCAGCCGGTCGGTGACCAGTCGCACCTTTGGCGACGCTGAGCGATAGCCAAACATCTTTCCTCCGCCCTCCCGTTTTTCCTACTCTCTCCGGCGCAGAGGTCGATTCTGAGGCAGAAATGGCCACGTATTCGATCGCCTAGAGCCTCATGCCGCGTTTTAATGCTGACCGGGACACTGCGCCACTTATAAACAATAATATAATGTTGATAATAAAGTATATACCCTGATAATTCCGCGCTATTAAAAAATATCTAAGCACACTATCGCTAAACAAATATTCCGGTCAGAATAGGCTGTCCTCATAGCCTTTATTGCATCTTAGGGTGGAGCATGTCGTCGGTCTCGCAAGCTCGGAGCTTGGGTAAATATTTTCTGTTAATGGATAATATGCTGGTGGTAATGGGCTTTTATGTCGTCTTCCCGCTCATTTCCATCCGTTTTGTTGATCAACTTGGCTGGGCCGCGCTGCTGGTGGGCATTGCGCTGGGCCTGCGACAATTTATCCAGCAGGGGCTGGGGATTTTTGGCGGCGCCTTCGCCGACAGACTGGGGGCGAAGCCGATGATTATCGCCGGTATGCTGATGCGCGCCCTGGGGTTTGTCTTGATGGGCATCGCCGATGAACCCTGGCTGCTGTGGCTTTCCTGCGCGCTTTCCGCGCTCGGCGGCACCTTGTTCGATCCGCCCCGGACGGCGCTGGTGATTAAATTGACGCGTCCGTGGGAGCGTGGCCGCTTCTATTCGCTATTGATGATGCAGGATAGCGCCTGCTCCGTCATCGGCGCGCTGCTCGGCAGTTGGCTGCTGCGCTATGATTTCAAACTGGTCTGCCTGGCCGGCGCGGTGCTGTTTGTCTTTGCCGCCATCTTCAACGCCTGGCTGCTGCCGGGTTATCGCATTTCCACCGTGCGGGCGCCCATGCTGGAAGGGATGCGCCGGGTGCTGCGTGACCAGCGTTTTGTCACCTACGTACTGACCTTGACCGGTTATTACATGCTGTCGGTGCAGGTGATGTTAATGCTGCCGATTCGCATCAATGAGGTTGCCGGACAGCCGGCGGCGGTGAAATGGATGTATGCTATCGAAGCAGCGCTGTCGCTGTCGTTGCTCTACCCCATTGCACGCTGGAGCGAAAAGCGCTTCAGGCTGGAAACCCGGTTGATGGCGGGACTGACCGTTATGCTGTTGAGCCTGTTTCCCATCGGTCTGATTGAGGATCTGCGCGCCCTGTTTATGTTGATTGGCCTGTTTTATATTGGTTCAATTATTGCCGAACCCGCGCGTGAAACTCTGGGCGCCTCGCTGGCGGATAACCGCGCCCGCGGCAGCTACATGGGCTTCAGCAGGCTGGGCCTGGCATTGGGCGGCGCTATCGGCTATAGCGGCGGCGGCTGGCTGTATGATGTCGGCAACCGGCTGGAGATCCCTCAGCTTCCCTGGTTCATGCTGGGGCTGATAGGCTTTATCACGCTGCTGGGCTTATATCGTCAATTCCAGCAGCGTCCCATCGAGCCCGCGATGCTTAACGGCCGCGGCGAAGGCTCCTGACAGCGCGTCTCGTCTTGAGAGGCCTGCGCCGTCTGGACCCGCGCTGCGGTTGATCCCTCGCGTAATGTTACCCATACTTTAATTTCAAAGTACCCTGTCGGCGCAACAGGCGCCGACAAACCACGGGAGGATGCCGACATTATGAAATTATACATCTATGAGCACTGCCCTTTTTGTGTCAAAGCCCGCATGATTTTTGGCCTTAAAAACATCCCCATCGCCCTGGAAGTAATGGCGAATGACGGTGAGACCACCCCTATCTCGATGGTGGGTCAGAAAATGGTACCGATCCTGCAAAAAGAAGACGGCAGTTTTATGCCCGAAAGCATGGATATCGTGCATTACGTCGACCAGCTTGACCGGCGTCCGCTGTTAACCGGCCCGGCCCAACCCAGCCCGCCATCGGCAAATGGCTGAAAAACATGAGCGACACCGCCCAGCGTCTGTTGCACCGCGGTTCGTGCACGCAAGCCTGGAAGAATTCGCCACCGAGCAGGCCCGACAGTATTTCATCAAAAAGAAACAGGCCAGCATGGGGGATTTTGCGCAATTGTTGGAGCACACGCCGGGTTTGGTGAAAAAAATCAGCCAGCAGCTGCGCGAGTTGGATCCGCTCATAAAACAACCCAATGCCTGCAACGGCGAATTGTCTGAAGACGATATTCACCTGTTTCCCTGGCTGCGTTCGTTGACCATCGTCGCCGGTATCGACTGGCCTACCCGCGTCGCCGACTATCGCGATAATATGGCCAAACAAACGCAGGTCAACCTTCTTTCCAGCATGGCACAATAGCCTGCGCGGGTAACGCCCTTCGGGGCGTTGCCATCCCGACCCCGCCGCATTTATGTTATGCTTGGCCGGCCTCGAAGTGAGGACGTAACAAGTATGAGGAAGGAATGAAACAAGGTAAACGCTTTGCGCTGGCGGTCTGCTGCTGAGCGGCTGTAACAAGTTGACGCATTACAGTCTCAGCGAACAAAAAGTGGAAGACCGACTGGGAAGACTTTAGCGCTTTATTCTCTACCTGCTCGGTGAACAATAATCTTGTTTTACTTCATTCCAACCGCTGCCTGGGCGCTAACGGCGGCTTGGAAGATGCCTATTTTTATTGCCCCCCCGGACGGCACGCTGATTCCCTTAAGCGCACTTCCTTGAAAACCTGTTTCGGCGGTTTTTTATGTAAAATTCAGCCCTATCTCATTCCACCCTCAGATGAAATGAAATGAAATTGCCGCAACTGAAATTTCAGTTGTTCGTCCTGACGGCAAGATATAGTTATAGTGCATTAGCGTGAAATATTCTTCACCGCAGCAGTGAGTAAGCGTGAAGAAGACAACATTGCCCTGAGATTTATTTTTACTCAATATGAAATTGTAACTATGACGGCGATTATTTTTAATACTTTCTAGATCATTCTTGAAAAATTATGCTTTGCCGGGGGAGGCATCATCTCTGTTATGTTTGTCGCCCGTTATTTAGGGCCGGCCAACTTTGGCGCCTTTAGCTATTTATTGTCTATCGTTATTCTGATTATGCCTTTTTTTCAGCTCGGGAGTGATAACATTCTTTTCAACCGCATAGCCAAGAACAGATATTCCGGTATGCGGCTAATGACGGCATCAGTAAAGGGCTTTGTTGAATAAATATAACTTTTAGGTGATCGTCTGCTCAGATCACTACCGTCATTTCAACATCTGCACTCCATGGCAAAGCAAAAGTTTAAAATAACCAACTGGTCCACTTACAATAAAGCTCTCAAGCAGCTCGGGGCTCTGACGATATGGCTGGATGAGTCGGCAATTGTTGCATGGACGGAAAAACAACGCCTGAACGGCGTGGCCGGCCGCTTCACTACGCAGATATGGCTATTTAAACTGATGGTGCTGCCGCTAAGATGCCCAGACTACTCGCTGATCAGCAAGCGAGCAATCAGCATAAAAAACGCCGACCCGTGGTGAAATCTCACCTCTAGTCATTGACGGAACCAAATGGAAAGTCCGACAGCATGGTGCCGACAGACGGAGGGTGTGGCGTAAGCTGGATATGGCCGCAGACAGTGTAACGCATGAGATTATCTGTGCTGACTTATCGCTCAGCGGTACGACGGATGCTCAGGCCCTACCAGCTCTGATAAACCAGACCCACCGGAAAATCAGGGAAGCGTCGGCTGATGGCGCTTACGGTACCCGCTACTGTCATGATGCTATGCTGAGGAAGAAAATAAGGCCTCTTATTCCTCCATGAGGTGGGGCGCAATATTGGCCAGACCGATACCATGAGCGTAACTACGTCGTTGCGAATCAGCGTCTAAGCGGCAGTAACGATGTATGGAAAAAGCAACGATCTGATTTATGGTAAGGTATATCACGCCGCCGCCGGTATTTTGCTGATAGGCGCGGTCACTACCTACTTTAGCGTGATGGGCCCCGTGGCTTATCGGGTCATCATCATGAATGCCGGATTTCGTTTTGTTGCGGTCAAGATGCCGCTTATCGCCGTACCCAACATTGTTCTCAACAGCTATCTCATCCCTTATATGGAATAAAAGGAGAAGCATTCGCCACGTTACTTTCAGAATTTTCATCACTCTTCATACTCAACGCCTTCTTTAGAAAAGGCCTTATTACCAGCCAGATATTATTTTCCTACAAGAGTATACCTTTGTTAATTTCTGAGGTTAAACATTATGCTAAATCCAATCGCTAAGTTTCTGCTGGACCTGCTCCATCATCAGCTGAAATATTCGCGGGTTTTAAAAAAATGGCCGAACCTGATTCATCCGACCACCTTTAGCGAGAAAATTACGCTTAGGAACCTGTGGCCAAAATCTATCTACACAGACTTGACGGATAAACATAAAGTCAGAAAATATATTGCCTCCACCATCGGTGAGAAGTATCTCATCAATCTCTATTGTCGCTGCGATGAGCTCACGGAAGACATTTTCGACTCGCTGCCGACGTCTTTTGTCATCAAGGCCAATCATAGCTCCGGCTTCAATCAGGTGGTCTATGATAAATTGTCGATTACCTTTGTAGAATTGAGCGGGACCACTCGGTTTTGGACAAAAAGCAGTTTTTATAAAATGTCGCTCGAGAAGCATTATAAAAATATCAAACCCTGCCTCTTAGTGAAAGAATTGCTGCTGGTGGATGGGCATGTCCCCAACGATATCAAGTTCCACTGTTTTAACCGCCAGGGAGAGATGCACATCTTTATTCAAGTCTATTATGACCGTTTCGGCGTGCACCGTCGGGACGTTTTCGATGAGAACTGGCAGCGCACCGATATTCGCATGGGGTTACAAAACAGTCCGGTGCCAATGGGGAGACCCAAACATCTCGCGCTGATGATCTCGCTTGCCAAACAGATCGCGAAAGATTTTTCTTATCTGCGCATCGATTTTTATGAGGCCAACGACAAAGAATTGACCTTTACCCCCGGCGGCGGACTGTACCGTATCTATCCGGAGGAAATACAGCATAAATGGGATAGCTTCTTCATTGATTAAATAGGCCACCCGACATGCGCTAACACGCAATGGCCCCCTATGCTTGGCGTATTCGCCAAGGAACCGCATAGCCTGCTGATGGTTATAGTAGCGGTCATGCGGTTTCTAACGTTACCCTCTACGGTTCTGAGTCCGCCTTTTCACTGGCCCTTCTCTACCCCGGGTTATTTTTTCCCGTCGTCTCAGGTTAATTCCGGTTGAGGACGACAAGAGCACGATGCACCTTAATTCACTTACCCTTGACCGAGTCGCAACTCCCCGTCATGCGTGCGCAAATAAACGCTCACACCTTAAGCAATAAGTATTTGTTGCCAAAATTATGCTTGACCATACAAGGGTGAATCCCTATAGTAGCGCCCCGTTGACCTGATGGTTAACACGTGGTGAGGTGTCCGAGTGGCTGAAGGAGCACGCCTGGAAAGTGTGTATACACGAAAGTGTATCGAGGGTTCGAATCCCTCCCTCACCGCCAGAATCTAATAAGAAAGCCCGGGTAATAACCCGGGCTTTTTTTATCGCCTAACCGCACCATTAGCCGTAAGCGCTCAGCATGCGCTGACATAGCGCCGAGCGCACACAGTCCTGCTGGCTGAAACGAATGATTGCGATCATATCGTCATCTTCCTGGAACCGTTCCAGCGCATCCGCCAACCCCGATTTGACTCCGCGCAGCAAATCACATTGCGTCACGTCGCCGTTAACGATGACCGTGACATTCTCACCCAACCGCGTCAGAAACATCTTCATCTGATTGACCGTCACATTCTGCGCTTCGTCAAGAATGACAACCACATTTTCAAACGTTCGGCCGCGCATGTAGGCAAAGGGGGCGATTTCCGGACGCAGACAGTACTGCATATAAGGACGACCCTAGCCGACGTAGCAGAATGTCATAGACCGGACGGAAGTACGGGGCAAACTTCTCGGCGATATCACCGGGCAGAAACCCCATATCCTCATCCGCCTACAACACGGGTCGGGAACGATTATCCGCTCAACCTCTTTATGAATTAACGCCTCTGCCGCTTTCGCGGCGCTTAGGAAAGTTTTACCGCAACCGGCCTCACCGGTGGCGAAGATCAACTGTCTGGTTTCAATGGCCGTCAGGTACTGCTCCTGAACCTAGTTACGCGCTTCTATCGCCGATGTATCACGGCTGTCGCGCGCCATACCGATTGATTCAATCCCGCTCATATGAACAAGAGAAGTGACCGAGTCCTCTTCACGCATTTTGTGATTGCGTGACTCGCGACGAATGACGCGTTTTGCTTCACGACGAGCTTTGATCATTGCTTTTTGTCTTCCCATAGTGGCACCTTACAGTTTGTTCACTCTCCACATGGACCAGGCCATGTGATTACGCTTCACATACATATGAGGTTGCGGCTTCCTTTTAAGCCATTGGAGAAGGTAATGGGCCTGTGGCAGGGCTGGATAACGCACGCCGCTGGCGGTCTTTCACCGGGGGTAAAAAGGAACAAAAAAGGTATCGATTAGAGATGACGAACAAAAAACCAGGGGGACAAGGGGTCTCGAAGCGGCATCCGCCGATGCATCGGGGAGTGATTGATAAGGAATGATGTTCAGTATTCAGCCCGTAGCAGGACACTGTCATTAGCGATCCCCATGGTAACCGTGACAACAATACGGTAGAAACGCCGCTTATTGCCTTCAGTATAATGACATTGCTACAGATTGCCGTCACTTTGCAACTTTTTTTCAATGTAAGTTGCCGTTAACCGTGCGTCAAGCTCAAAGGATCCCTTGAGGGAGGGATCAGACGACCCTACCGATTAAGGTCATTAATACTTCCGTCAAGCGTAGGTGACCTAAAACAGGCTATAGCGTGATCGTTGCCGCAAACGGCCGTTAACCATTGATTAAACCTCTCTTTACAGGGTTGCACTAAGTTGCAACATTGGCGATAGTAAGGGCTCATTTGACAGGTGGAACGGGAATAGCATGGGTACAACCACAATGGGCGTAAAATTAGACGATGAGGCGCGCGAACGCATTAAGCAGGCGGCGCGTCAGCTTGACCGCACGCCCCACTGGCTCATTAAGCAAGCAATATTCCATTATCTGGACGCGCTGGAACAAGGTGCAACTCCCGGACTACCACTGCCGGCAGCAGAAGCCGATGACACGCTGAAAGTGGTGAGCGACGAGCCGCGTCAACCCTTTATCGATCTGGCGGAACAAATCTTGCCGCAATCGATCACCCGTGCCGCCGTCACCGCCGCCTGGCGCCGTCCGGAAACCGAGGCGGTACCTTGGTTACTGGAGCAGGCCCGTCATCCGGCACCGATGGCAGAAACCATTCAGACACTGGCCGGGAAATTAGCCAATCAATTGCGCCATCAAAAGCGCAGCGGCGGCCGCGCGGGTATAGTGCAAGATCTGCTGCAGGAGTTCTCACTTTCTTCCCAGGAAGGCATAGCGCTGATGTGCCTGGCCGAAGCGCTGCTGCGGATCCCGGATAAAGCGACGCGGGATGCTTTGATTCGGGACAAGATTAGCAACGGCAACTGGCAAACGCACCTGGGCCGTAGTCAATCGCTGTTCGTCAACGCCGCCACCTGGGGTCTTTTGTTCACCGGCAAACTGGTTGCAACCCATAATGAAGCCAGCCTGTCGCGCTCGCTTAACCGCATTATCGGCAAAAGCGGCGAACCCCTGATCCGTAAGGGAGTGGATATGGCCATGCGGTTGATGGGCGAGCAATTCGTCACCGGCGAGCACATCGGCGAAGCGCTGGCCAACGCGCACCGTCTGGAACAGCAGGGGTTCCGTTATTCCTATGACATGCTGGGTGAAGCCGCACTGACGGAAGAGGATGCCCAGGCCTACCTGCTTTCCTACCAGCAGGCAATACATGCCATCGGCAAAGCTTCAAGCGGCCGCGGTATCTATGAGGGGCCTGGGATTTCCATCAAGCTTTCCGCGCTGCACCCTCGCTACTGCCGGGCGCAATATGAACGCGTCATGGCGGAGCTGTATCCGCGGCTGCTGCGGTTGACTCTGCTGGCGCGACAATATGATATCGGCCTTAATATCGACGCCGAAGAAGCCGACCGGCTGGAAATTTCCCTCGATTTGCTGGCCCGACTTTGCTTCGAGCCGGCGCTGGCGGGCTGGAACGGCATCGGCTTTGTCATTCAGGCTTACCAAAAACGCTGCCCGCAGGTCATTGACGAGCTGATAGACCTCGCCAAGCGCAGCCAGCGCCGCCTGATGATTCGGCTTGTGAAAGGCGCCTATTGGGATAGCGAAATCAAACGCGCGCAAATCGAAGGGCTGGAGGATTACCCGGTCTTTACGCGCAAAGTCTATACCGATCTCTCTTACCTTGCCTGTGCACGCAAGCTGCTCAGCGTCCCGCATTATATTTATCCGCAATTCGCCACCCATAACGCCCATACGTTGGCGGCGATTTATCATTTCGCCGGCCAAAACTATTATCCGGGCCAGTATGAGTTCCAGTGCCTGCACGGCATGGGCGAACCGCTTTATGAGCAAGTCGTAGGCAAAGTCGCCGAGGGCAAGTTAAACCGTCCCTGCCGCATCTACGCCCCCGTCGGAAGCCACGAAACACTCCTAGCCTACCTGGTACGGCGGCTGTTGGAAAATGGCGCCAATACCTCATTCGTTAACCGTATCGCCGACAGCGCCGTGCCGCTGGAGCAATTGATAGCCGATCCGGTACAGGAAGTGACCCAGCTCGCGGTGCGCGAAGGCCGTGCGGGGCTGCCCCATCCGAAGATCCCCCTGCCGCGCGATTTATATGGCGCGCAGCGGCGTAATTCTGCCGGGCTGGATCTGGCTAATGAGCATCGTTTGGCCTCCCTGTCGGCCGCATTGCTTAACGTTGAACACCAAACCTGGCAGGCAGCACCGGTCGTCGTCACCGAGATAGGCGACGGGGCAGTGCAGAAAGTGCTTAATCCGGCGGATCATCGCGATGTGGTCGGCGAGTGCCGGCAGGCCTCCTCAGAGGAAGTGGCGCACGCGCTGGCCGCTGCCGTACATCATGGATCACTCTGGTCTGCCACACCGCCCGCCGATCGCGCTGCGGTGCTAAAAGAAGCCGCCAACCGGCTGGAGACGGACATGCAGCCGCTTATCGGCCTTCTGGTACGCGAGGCGGGCAAGAGTTTCAGCAATGCCGTTGCCGAAGTGCGCGAGGCGGTGGATTTTCTGCGCTACTACGCTTGCCAGATAGCGCAGGATTTCGATAACGACAATTATCGCCCGCTTGGGCCTGTGGTTTGCATCAGTCCATGGAACTTCCCGCTGGCGATTTTCCTCGGCCAGATTGCCGCCGCGCTGGCGGCGGGCAACACGGTTCTGGCCAAGCCTGCCGAGCAAACGCCGCTTATCGCCGCCAGGGCGGTAGCGCTAATGCTGGAGGCCGGCGTGCCTTTGGGAGTATTGCAACTTTTGCCGGGGGCCGGGGAGACAGTGGGCGCGGCGCTAGTCGCAGACCCGCGCGTACGGGGCGTCATGTTCACCGGCTCGACACAGGTAGCCAGACTGCTGCAAACGACTCTCGCTGCACGGTTGGATCCTCAGGGCCGCCCGATACCGCTTATCGCCGAAACCGGAGGACTGAATGCGATGTTGGTGGACTCTTCGGCGCTAACCGAGCAGGTTATCATCGATGTGGTAACCTCGGCCTTCGACAGCGCTGGCCAACGCTGTTCAGCACTACGCCTGCTGTGTATCCAGGAGGACGTCGCCGAGCGGACGCTGCGTATGCTGCGCGGCGCCATGGCCGAATATACGTTGGGCAACCCCGAACGGCTGGCTACCGATATTGGCCCGGTTATCGATTCTAGCGCAAAAGCGGCCATCGACAGCCACATAACCGCAATGCGCGAGCGGGGTTATACCGTCTGGCAAACCCCTGCGGCCGAAGCCGCCGGCGATATCCAGGGCACCTTTGTTCCCTTGACCCTGATCGAGCTCGACAGTATAGAGGCCCTGACACAGGAGGTATTCGGGCCGGTGTTGCATGTGGTGCGCTATCAGCGCCGCGAGCTGGACAGCATTATCGACCAGATCAACGGCAGCGGTTATGGCCTCACGCTCGGACTGCATACCCGCATCGATGAAACTATTCAACGTGTCACCGAGCGGGCGCATGTCGGCAATTGCTACATTAACCGCAATATCGTCGGCGCCGTTGTGGGCGTCCAGCCTTTCGGCGGCGAAGGGTTATCGGGAACGGGTCCCAAAGCCGGCGGCCCTCTCTATTTGTACTGTTTACTCTCCCAACGCCGCGATGATGCGCTATTGCCTTCGCTACAGGCACTGGATGCGGTGCATGCGCCGGATTTCACTCGGCGCGAAATCTTGCAGCAGGCTCACCCTGCTCTGGTCGCCTGGATGGAAACCCACCAGCCAACGCTTGTCGCCCAATGCCGCCACTTGGGCGAGATTTCCCAGGCGGGCAGCGTTCGCCTGCTTACCGGCCCCACCGGCGAACAAAATAGTTACCGGCTGCTGCCGCGCGAACACATTTTGTGTCTGGCGGACCAGGATCCCGACCTGCTGCTCCAACTGGCGGCAATAACCAGCATTGGCGCACGGGCGCTGTGGGCAGAATCGCCGCAGAGCCGGCGACTCTTCACTACGCTGCCCGATTCGGTCAGGCAACGTATCACCCTGCTGGCGGACTGGACGCAGGAGGACGTCAGGCTGGATGCGGTGCTATTCCATGGTGATTCCGATCAATTGCGCAATCTGGCACAAACGCTCTCCAAGCGCCCGGGCCCATTGATAACGGTGCAGGGTAATGCGCGGGGCGACGGCCAAATCGCGCTGGAACGGCTGTTAATCGAGCGTGCTATCAGCGTCAATACCGCCGCCGCTGGAGGGAATGCCAGCCTGATGACCATTGGCTGAGAACGCCTCTTGCGCCTGCGCGCCGGTTAGCGCTGTGTTTTCCGCCGGCATTACCGCAGCGCCTTGCGACGCCTGCCATACGCCCTGAATACTTTGCAGGGCGTATGGCACTGTTGGTCGCTAATCAGCAGACCCTCACAGACCCGATGCAGCTTGCGTGGCTGGCCGCCGCAGGCATGCGCCAGCTGCCATTCAGCCGTTCCGCCATAGGGGCCCCAAAAGCCGCCAGACAACGCGAGATGAATTCATAGCCGCTTTCAAGCGTAAGGGGTGCGAGCTTGACGGGCAGCAGATGACGGCGAAGCCCCTCTCCGGCGCCCAACACCTCCTCTGGGTCTTCGCCACGGGCAACCAGAATCATTTTTACACGGCATGCCCTGTCCGCCAACTGCTTGAACAAGGTGAGAAAGCCATAACGCTCTTCGCGATTCGCCATCCTGTCAACATCATCGATAATCAGCCAGACGGGGGATCGCTGACGCTCTCCCCAGGCATCCAGTGCCACCACCACCACCGCATTATCGTCGATCACCGCCGCGGTCCGCTGCTCTACGGTCTTCTTTCCAAATTTTACGCCGCTGCCCACCAGCGAAAAGTGGGCACCAAACAGCGATTCCTGGCGCCGGTACTGACCGCGAGCGCCGAGCGTGACCGCATGCCTCATCATGGTAAGCAGCGTAGACCCCGGTTCACAGCTGATTCTCACCGGCGGAAAGCGCAGCGCATGACGCCCCGGCGCGCTCAGCGCTTGTTCAAGCAAACGCAATTCCCGCTGCCGGCCACAGAGTCCGCGCGGGTGGTCTACCGGGGTGGAAGGATGCACCACGTGATACAGCCCGGTAAAGAACTCTTATCTCGTTAGCGTATTTAGCATGCCAGCCACTCCCCATAAAAAACAGTAATAACCGATTTCAATATTGAAATACGGTTTTAATAGTATCCTGATATCAGGAGGACCATGATGACATTAGCTGAACTAGTCAAAAAACGCCGGCGCGAGCTGGGTCTGACACAAGTGAAAGCGGCCGCGCTTGCCGTCATTCGCCAGCAATCCTGGGGAAATATTGAGGAGGGCAAAACCAGCAAACCGCGTAATATTGTCGGTATCGCCAGCGCCCTGCAATGCAGTCCCGACTGGTTGATGAACGGGGGCCCTTGCTGAGCCGCGCGGAAGTGGATAGTCGGAAAATCCCGCTGAGATAAATGTCGTGCAGGCGGGCGCATTCGCCGAGAAAGCGCCCATCACCGGCGATGATGGGGACTTCGAGTACATGCTGACCGACATGGATTGGTCGAGCGAGGCATTTGCCCTCAAAATCGAAGGCGACTCTATGGTACCCTCGTTTCACACGGAGATGTCGTAATAATCGACCCCGATATTGAACCGCATCCAGGGGAATTCGTGGTGGCAAAAAACGGCGATCACGAAGCCACATTCAAGAAATACCGGCCGGTCTCGTTCAATGCCCGAGGCGAGCAGGTGTTTGAGCTGATTCCGCTAAACACCGACTACCCCATTTTGCGTTCGGATCACGTGCCCATCCGGGTCATCGGTACCATGGTGGAACATCGTATCTACCGCTGCAAGCGTTGATGGCACGTGGGTGACTACCGTTAGGCGTGCCACCATATCACCGCCTCTGCAAAAGCGCATTTTTGGTCTATATTTAAAGAGTTTCCACTTGCAAAGGACGAGAACTATGTACGATAAAGCCAAAGATAAAGTTGAAGAATTCGCGGGGAAAGGCCAGGAAGCGTTTGGCAAAGCAACGGACGATGATTCTCTGACCCTTGAAGGGAAAATCCGGCAAAAAGCCGCATAAGCGTCTTACACCTTTAACGATTATGTCGACAGCGTTAAAGAGAAAACCAGTAAAGATCCGGTTCCTGCGCTGCTCATTGCCGGTGGGGTAGGCTTCCTGTTGGCAAAAATTCTGGGCTCAAGTCGCCGCTAACACGCTATTACCGACCGTGACACTCGAAAGCATCACCGGCACGCCTGTTGCGCACCGTTTTTTTTATGCCATCAACGTGACACTTTCATTTTTACCCCCAGCCCGACTTGCCTCAGCGCTAGGGTCTTACGCTCACTTTTTAATAGTGCTGTCCGTGGGGAGTTTCGTTACGCCTGCCGCGGTGGCGCTAGCGGCAACGGTGCAGGCGCGCCTGGCGGATTTACGCGCGCGAGAACCGTCATCCTGACGCAAGCCAGGATGACGGAAAAGTTTAGCGGGTCGCACCCGAGACTGCCTGCCCGACAATTTCAGCTTTAGAGGGGATTTTTTTCAAATCGTCCAGGAAAGACTGACACCAATGTACGATGTCGTTTTGCTTGATCACCGCGATCATTTCCTGATAGCGCGCTTTACGCTCGCTAAGCGGCATACTAAGCGCTTTATCCAACGCTGAGGCAACGCCGTCGCGGTCATAGGGATTTACCAGCAACGCCGAGGTCAGTTCATTGGCCGCGCCGGCAAAATGGGATAGGATCAACACTCCGGGATCATTGGGGTTCTGTGACGCGACATACTCCTTGGCCACCAAATTCATCCCGTCGCGTAACGGCGTTACCAGCCCCACCTCACAATGGCGGAATATTTTCATCAGCAGACTGCGTTCATAATGCTGATTAAGATAAAACAGCGGCGTCCATTCCAACGTTGAGAAATGGCCGTTGATACGACCGGCTTCGGTCTCCAGCTCGTGCCGGATATCCTGATACGCCTGTACATCGCCGCGTGACGTCGGCGCAATCTGGAAATAACGGATATTACCGCGATGCTGCGGGTAATTTTCCAGCAGCGTCTCGTAGGCCTGAAAGCGCTCCGGTAACCCTTTGGAATAATCGAGACGATCAACGCTAATAATCAACTGACCGTTCATCTTATCGCGCAGATGCGCAAGTTTTGGCGGTAACGGCCCTTCCGCCAATTCACGGATACTCTCCGGCTCAACGCCTATGGGGTAAACCCGCGCCGTTACCAGCTTGTTGTAGGCCTTGATGCGATCATCATCCAGATCTTCAACCGTGGTCACCAACGCCAGGTTTTCAATGAACGCCTGACGATCGCTTTCCGCCTGAAAGCCCACTAAGTCGTATTCGCAAAGCTTTTCTAACAGCTCCTTACGCGGGGGCAACGCATTGAAGATCTCGGAAGTGGGAAAAGGAATATGCAGAAAGAAACCTATGCGGTTTTTCATGCCCAATTTGCGACAAGCGGCGGCAAACGGCAATAAATGATAATCATGTATCCAGAGAATATCATCTTCATTTACTAGAGGCTTTAAACGTCCCGCCAGCATTTCATTGACCCGACAATAGCCATCATAGTCTTCACGTTGATATTGCACTAAATCAAGACGGTAATGAAAGGCGGGCCAGATAACGGTGTTGGAAAAATTGAGGTAATATTGATCATATTCACTTTGCTTTAGACTAAATGCCGCAAAGGTGATGTTGTCTTGCTGGTTTTTTTCGAGTGGTTCATCTTCTTCGCTTATTTTGCCATTCCAGCCAAACCATAACCCGCCCTGGTCTTTAAGAGAATCCATAATGCCGACGGCCAGACCGCCGGCGCTTTCCTTTTTACCTTCAATAGCCGCTATTCTATTTGATACTACCACTAGGCGACTCATAAACCCTCCCCAACCGATTTTTTGGTTTTAATAGATTGATTTTTTTGTTTTTCTACCAATGTCAGGATCCACTGGTGTACCTGGTCCACATCGTCCAGATGGTAACGGGCAACCGAATTGCCGGGTCCAACTTTAATCGTAATTCCCCGTAACGCATTGACCTGCTTGAAGCCCGCTTCATCGGTGAGATCGTCGCCGATGAATAACGGCGTGCGTCCGGCAAAGGGCGCTTCCTGCATAAATGCCGCTATGGCCGCGCCTTTATCCACACAGGCGGGCTTAAGCTCCACCACACATTTACCGGGCTGTAAAACCAGTTCGGGATAACGCGTTACCACATCCTGCGCCAGCGCCAATATGCTCTCCTGGTGTTGAGGTCCTTGGCGATAGTGCAGCGCGAACGCCACGCCTTTTTCTTCCACATGGCAGCCGTCAAATGCGGTAATGGCCTGCTTTAACTCCTGCGCCAACGCTGCCGCGAGTGGCGCTGACAAAGCCACACGATGTAAATCCCCGCGGGCGTCTCGGCGCTTGGCACCGTGCACCCCGGCGGCAGGTCCGCGCAAGGGTGCGCTCAGCGTATCCAGCTCTGCGATAGGCCGACCTGATACCAATGCCAGCGCGCCGTTAGCGGCGTCGGAAAGCTTGCACAACGCCTCTTTGATATTGGCAGGTATGGTGACCCATTCTGGTCGTGTTTCAATGCCGGCGAGCGTTCCGTCCACATCAAAAAACCAGGCGGTATCCGCTAACATTATCGGCGGTATTGAATCACTTAGTGTCATACCTTCTTATCCTCATTCTGTCCCGCTCACGCGCGCTCTTCACAGCGCATCGTCCAAAATTTCGTTGCTATGCCGACGTCGGGCTGCCCTGACATACCATCGTGAAAGCGGATTTCTAAGGAGTGCAAGAATATGAAGTGAATCCCGGTTTTCGTAATGCTCCTTTAGATGTGCTTTACCAGCACCCAGCTTTCTTTGTCCCGGGACCAGCGACCAGAGAAATGGTGGTCTCCTTAGTCTGGTTCTGGAACCGCCTGAGTCAGGCGGCGGTGATAGCAGAATAAGTATAGTCAGGAAAACCTACTCTGTCATAACCGGGACCGGCGCCCTATTCCACGTACACCCGGTTATTTTTAACATAAAAACAACTAACGGATCACACTTTTATCCCGGACAAGCTTAAATTTATCTTGCAAGCGAATGGCGGTACAACGGTCTTCCTGCACTGACATTGACATTGACATTGACATTGACATTGACATTGACATTGACATTGACATTGACATTATTAGCTAATCAGGGCAACAGGACCAACGGTATGACAGTCGTCTTTTTGACCCGCTTACGGCCGGATGCACGGGTGATATGACGCGATGTCATGTCAATTAATCTTAAGCCAAAAACCTGCCTTGTCCGATGGCAAGTTTACAAATCTCCGCCAACAAGCGCACCGGCACCGGTAGCGCAAAAAAACGCAGAACCAAGTCAATCCCGCTTATTCTTTAACCTAATTGTGGTTAACTATATGAAAAATAATTAAAAAATTTAATAAAAAAGCGTTACAAATCATTTCCATACTTACAGTCAGGTCAAAAAATGCCTGGGAAAATTAATGAATTTTTCTTATGTATAGTTAGTAAAATATGATTTATTATTAAAATTATAAATATACTAATTGATTTCTACATTTAACATTTGATGAGGATCTTCCCCGTACCGACGCGGGAAAATCCCGACGGTTCTCACATGGATGGCGGCATGCAGGCTTTGCCGATTTGTTAAGAAATGGTGATTGATAAAGCACCTTAAGAGTTGTTCGAAAAAATATCGTTGATTAATATCACACATTGTGGTTAAAACATTTGCTATGGACACAAAAAAATAATTCAGAAGTACAGAAGTGATGTGAGGCTTTTGGGCATTTTATCGTTGAGTAAAACGGATAAACGAATCAGGTGAGGGTACGCTATGGCAACGATTATTATGGACTCATGCAGTTATACCCGCCTAGGGCTGACTGGCTTTTTGACCGACACAGGGGTAAAGAGCCGTAATATCAATACGGTAAATGACATTGCACAACTCCAGGCGCGATGCGATAAGCTAAAGCCGGCTGTGGTGTTTATCAATGAAGAATGCTTTATAAATGAACCTGATGCCACCGGTAGAATAAAACGCGTTATTACGGCTCATCCCGAAACGCTTTTTTTCATTTTTATGGCAATGACCAATATCCATTTTGAAGACTACTTGTTCGTGCGCAAAAATCTCATTATTACTTCAAAATCAATTAAGCCTGCCATACTTAATTCTCTGATTGCGGGATGCTGCAAAAACCGCATGACCGAGCACGCGCATTTAACGGGTCTTGACCTTAACCCGGTCCGTCTGAGCCAAACTGAATCTCATATGTTACGCATGTGGATGTCGGGTCAAGATACGATCCAGATTTCTGATAGTATGCAGATTAAAGCCAAGACGGTTTCGTCGCATAAAGGCAACATCAAACGTAAGATCAAAACCCATAATAAGCAGGTGATTTATCATGTGGTCCGCCTGACCGAAACCGTTACCTCGGGCATTTTTGTCAATGCGCGTTGAAATGGCTGCTTAAGTTACTTATCGCCGGCACGGCACCACGTTGATAATGGTGGTGTTCCTGCCGACTGCGCTGTTTTACTATCGGATACAATGGGTTATTTCGCTTGCGTTTCGCCCACAACCGGCTCGACAAATATTCCATCGGGTGAACTGAGTTCATTGAAAAACCAAATACCGGTCGGATAATCGTCAAGCGAAACCAGATACATGACCCCCTCGCTGAACTCTTCTACCGCCAGAATAGTGCCTTCCCGACGTGGCCCGCCGTCCGTTTTAACTGTTACACGATTATGCAGTTTCATGTCTGTCCTCATTACGACTCATTTAGGGGTAGTATAAATGCACTTTTCCCTGAGCTGCCAGCAGGATCGTAATAAAGCATTCCTTCGTGGATGGCAGGTCCCGCTTTCGCAGCCTGCCTACCCATTAAAGCAGGTTCTCCAGAGTGCTTTTTGCCCTCAAGGCGAACTTCAGCAGCACCGGTACCGGTCACACCTTTGCTCGGGCAACCGTTTTATCCACTATACTATTAGGGTCTTTTTCACACTCTTCTGGGGAGACAATCATAGCTTTCGCCAAAGAATGGCTTTGTTGAATAAATCAGAACTTGTGACTACGCCCCCCCCCTAGCAGATCGATTGTTATGCGATCCGGATGCTGTCCGGCATTCCTAACAGCGTCATTTTGTTAAGCACTTTGACCATCGCCATTGCCTCACCTACCTGCGCATCATAGTCACGCAGACTTAGATGATCGCCCATAAGCGTTTTGAACCGGAATATCGCTGTTTCAGCCACTGAGCGTCGATGATAGCCCACTTGCTTTTTCCATACATCGTTACTGCCGCTTAGACGCTGATTCGCAACGGCGTAGTTACGCTCATGGTATCGGTCTGGCCAATATTGCGCCCCACCTCGTGGAGGAATAAGAGGCCTTATTTTCTTCCTCAGCAGAGCATCATGACAGTAGCGGGTATCGTAAGCGCCATCAGCCGACGCTTCCCTGATTTTCCGCTGGGTCTGGTTTATCAGAGCGGGTAGGGCCTGAGCATCCGTCGTACCGCTGAGCGATAAGTCAGCACAGATAATCTCATGCATTACACTGTATGCGGCCATATGCAGCTTACGCCACACCCTCCGTCTGTCGGCACCATGCTGTCGGACTTTCCATTCGCCTTCGCCAAAGACCTTCAGGCCGGTTCCGTCAATGACTAGAGGTGAGATTTCACCATGGGTCGGCGTTTTTATGCTGATCTTAACTGTCTTTGCTCGCTTGCTGATCAGCGAGTAGTCTGGGCATCTTAGCGGCAGCATCAATCAGAACAGTGGTGATAGCCATATCTGCGTAGTGAAGCGGTCGGCCACGCCGTTCAGGTGTTGTTTTTTCCGTCCATGCAACAATTGCCGACTCATCCAGCTATATCGTCAGAGCCTCGCGCTGCTTGAGAGCTTTGTTGTAAGTGGACCAGTTGGTTATTTTAAACTTTTGCTTTGCCATGGAGTACAGATGTTAAAATGACGGTAGTGATCTGAGCAGACAATCACCTAAAAGTTATATTTATTCAACAAAGCCCCAAAGAATATAACGAACACATGAAGCGTGAAATAAGCATTGATGTAGAGTCATTACTCAATGCCGTCGCCGATCTGACCGGCGAAACAGTGCAAGAACACGCGGATAACAAAGAGGCGTACATGGTGACCGTACAGGGCAAGCAATACACCACTTTCGGCGCGCTGGCAGAGGCATTTGAACTCGATATTCGCGATTTTACCGTTAACGAAGTGAATAATTGACCACAACGAGCGAATAAAAAAATCCCCGATCGCACAGACCGACAAAAATTACAAATAAAATCAAAAAGATAGTTTGTTTTCGTAGCGTAACAAACTTAAAAATCTTCATTTATTTCAGCCGATTGCGTCAAACCTCGAAGCAAATACGCTAACACTTTAGGCCACTTCAGCCCCACATTTGACGAAGGAAATCCCATGCGCTATAGTCGCTCTGCATATGCAAATTCAGGTGCTGGGATTGTCACCCCGATGAATAAACCGCGCCAATAGACACGCCGCGAGCGTGTTTTTTTATTGGCCCCAGCCAAGTCACATATCAATGGTGGCTCAGGTGGGGGAACCGAAAGGTTCGCCGGTTGGTTTATCCGGTTGTGACAACCCTGTCTGGGCTACCACCAATGAGATTGTCACCTCGGGTTTATAGCGAGTACCGCTATAAACCACTGGAGGTCATTATGACCGCATTATCTATCACACCATTCACTTTTGAAGATCACCTGGTGCGCACCGTCGTCATTAACGATGAGCCGTGGTTCTTTGCTGTAGATGTATACAGCGCCCTTGATATTCAAAACCCCTCTAAAGCCTTGAAAATACTGGATAGCAATGAACGGTCTAACTTTAAGTTAGGGCGTCAGGGAGATGCGAACATCATATCCGAGTCCGGCATGTTCACCTTGGTATTACGCTGCCGTTACGCTGTGAAGCAAGACACCCTGCCCCATCGCTTTCGCAAATGGGTGACGAGTGAAGTCCTTCCCTCAATCCGCAAGACCGGCAAGTACGAGCATCGC